>CBFGMV010000130.1:0-21935 GCA_965649915.1 uncultured Dyadobacter sp. | reverse complement strand
ATGAAAACGGTCGTGGCTGGGAAAGAAATTGTGACCAGGTTGCCTTCGGTACCTGCCATGACATTAAGGAAAGTCGGAGTGATCATTGATGGCAGCGCGATAAGTGGTGCCGGGAAAAATGAAGTGGTGCTGAACTTGATGCAGAACGGCAAGTTGACGGATCAATCTAAGATCTCGATCCAGTCGGTGGAAGCGGGTAAGCAATATAGCCGGACGTTTGTAAGCGAATTGGACGGCAGTGTGCAGTATTTTGCCGTTTCACCACAAATCAAAGGCAATTCATCTGAAAAGCCAGCGCTGTTTTTCTCTGTGCATGGTGCAGAGGTTCAGGCTATTAGTCAGGCCAGAGCTTATAAGCCGAAAGATTGGGGAGTGCTGGTTGCGCCTACCAACCGCCGGCCGCGCGGGTTCAATTGGGAGGACTGGGGACGAATGGACGCTATGGAAGTGCTAAGCATCGCAAAAAAACAATTCAATCCTGATCCGTCACGTATATACCTGACCGGACACTCGATGGGAGGGCATGGAACCTGGTTCCTCGGTGCGACTTACCCGGACAAATGGGCTGCCATAGCCCCGTCGGCCGGATATCCAACGCTGGCTGCCTACGGCTCCCACGATGGCATGATTCCCGACAGCGCCGGCTCGCCGATAGAAGCTATGTTGCTGAGAGCGAGCAATCCAAGTAATGTACTGGCATTGACTTCGAACTACAAGAGCCTGGGTGTTTACGTGGCTCATGGTGATGCCGATAGAACGGTACCTGTGACTTATGCGCGCCAGATGCGGGATATTCTCGGAAAATTCCACCGGGATTTCAGTTATTATGAACACGTGGGAGGGGAGCATTGGTATGGCGACATCAGCGTGGATTGGCCACCGATCTTTCAATTTTTCGGCTGGCATTCCATCCCGAAAGACACGACGGTTACGTCGATCAACTTTATGACCGCAAACCCGGGCATCTCGTCACGCATGCGTTGGGCAGCGGTGCATCAGCAGATCAATGCATTGAAATACAGCCATATTAAACTGAATAGCAGCAAGACGAGCCTTCGAATCGATGGTACAACCGAAAACGTGGCACTGCTTTCACTGGATCTCGGCGCATTTGCAACCGGTTCGAAATTAAAGATCGCATTGGATGGCCAGGTATCTATCGAATATGAGGTGAAGGGCAACGAAACGATTTACCTTAAAAATGACGGCAGCTGGAAACTTTCGGCAATGGCGGGAGCTGCGGAGAAGAATGCGGAACGAAGCGGTACTTTGAAGGATGCATTCAGAAACCGGATGGTGTATGTGTACGCGACAGGCGGAAGCGCTGAAGATAAGACCTGGGCATTGGAAAAGGCAACTTTTGACGCGGAATCATGGTACTATCGCGGGAACGGGGCAGTTGATATCGTTGCGGACAAAGATTTTGATCCTCAGCAGTTTAAAGACAGAGGTGTGATCCTGTATGGTAACAAATCGACCAACCTGGTCTGGGACAAAGTCTTGAAAAACTGCCCGGTGACTGTAACGAACGGCAAGATCGATGTAGGAGGAAAGCAGTTCACGGGAACCGACCTTGCGACCTATTTCATTTACCCCAGGTCTGATAGCAGGACTGCATCGGTTACTGTGATCTCGGGGACCGGAAAGCCGGGCTTTCAGGCAGCTAATGCTAACCAATATTTCAGTGGCGGCAGTGGGTTTCCGGATCTGATGATCTTTTCTGCGGATATGTTGAAGAACGGAATTAAGGAAGTAAAGATGGCCGGATTCTTTGGAAACGACTGGTCGGTGGAAAAAGGGGAGTTTGTGGAGAAATAGCAGTTAGCTATAAGCTGTAAGCCATAAGCAATAGGCTGTATGTTAAAAGGCTGTATGAAAGGTGGTTATGATGTCCATTTTACATACAGCCTTTTCTCTTTTACTTACAGCTTATAGCCTATGGCTTATAGCCTTTTGCTTACAGCCCATTTCCGTTCATCCATTATCCGCAAACTCCGGATAGAGTGTCATCCCGCCGTCAATATAGAGTGTCTCGCCATTGACATAGTCGGAATCGTCCGATGAGAGCCAGGCCACTGCCTTTGCGACATCTTGTGCGGTACCGATCCTTTTGTAGGGGATCAGGTGGAGCAGATCCTTGTATTTTTCGGGATCAGACCAAACATCCTGGTTGATTGGCGTCTTGATGGCCCCGGGGCTTACCGAATTCACGCGGATCTTATGCGGTGCAAGTTCCTGCGATATCGATTTCATAAACATCATAATGCCACCCTTGGACGCTGCATAGTTTACATGTCCCGCCCAGGGAATTACGTCGTGCACGGAGCTCATGAGTACGATCTTGCCGATGGCGAGTTCGCTGTGGTCAATAGCTGTAACCGCCTCTTTTTGAGCGACAAACTGCCTCGCAGCTTCCCGGCAAGCCAAAAACTGACCCGTCAGATTAACGTCGATTACCTTCTGCCACTGCTCCAAAGTCATTTCCAGGAACGGCGCGTCTTTTTGCAGGCCTGCGTTGCTTACCAGCACGTCGAGCCGACCGAATTGATTGACCGTTTCACTGAACAAAGCCTTCACTTCTACTTCTTTGCTCACATCAGCCTTCACGAGAATGGCACTGCCGCCGTTGGAACGGATTTCATCGACCACTTTCTGACCTTCGGCTGCATTGGAACTGTAATTTACAACTACATGGGCGCCGCTGTTACCAAAATGCAATGCACAGGCCTTGCCGATTCCGGAGCTCGATCCGGTGACGATCACGACCTGATCTTTGAATTTTTGATCAATCATATCATTTCTTGTTCGACAGCTTTTAATTTTTTCCAAACGCGGCGGTTCACGTTTTTGACCGCCCAGTTTTTCGCAATCAGAATTGCCTTGGAAACAGCTTCACGCGGTGAGATATTGGTTGATCTCAATAACTCCTGCGCGATAGAGACCGCTTTTTCGCGGGTAGTAGGAGATAAGTACATCAATTCTGGCAATGCGATTCTTGCGTCCATAGAGTCTGAAGTTTGATAAGTGGTTTTGATTTGATTGATGATGATTGACTAGTTTGGTTAAAATTTAATGCCAGTTATACAACGGCAGCTTTCCCATTTATATATACGTGCAAGCTCCCCAAATTGTAACACTGCGGGTAAAAAAAATCCCCATCTGTTTAAGGACGGGGATTTTTTATGAATTCAGGCTTATTTGACTTCTTCAAAATTGACGTCCGTCACATCGTCTGTAGCTCCGTTGTTACCGGCTCCGGGATTACCGGTTGGGCCCTCAGCTCCTGGCTGAGGCTGACCTTCACCACCTTGCGCATACATTTCCTGAGCGGAAGCCTGCCATGCTGCATTCAGTTTCTCCATAGCGGTATCAATTCCGGCGAGATCCTGAGACTGGTGAGCAGATTTCAGTTCGGCCAAAGCGCCTTCGATGTTGGATTTATTACCATCCGAAAGTTTATCGCCGTATTCTTTCAGCTGCTTCTCAGTTGAGAAAATCAGACTGTCGGCACCGTTGATTTTTTCGATCTTTTCACGCTCTGCCTTATCAGCAGCTTCGTTGGCCTTCGCTTCTTCACGCATTTTGTTGATTTCTGCGTCGGTCAGACCGCTGGAAGCTTCGATCCTGATCTTCTGTTCTTTATTGGTTCCCTTGTCTTTCGCAGATACGTGCAGGATACCATTTGCATCCACGTCGAACGTAACTTCGATTTGCGGTACACCACGCTGTGCAGGCGGGATGTCAGCGAGATGGAAGCGTCCCAGCGTACGGTTTTGATTAGCCATCGGGCGCTCGCCTTGCAGCACGTGTATTTCCACAGACGGCTGATTATCAGCAGCGGTCGAGAAAGTTTCAGTTTTCTTCGAAGGGATCGTGGTGTTCGCGTCGATCAGTTTGGTGAAAACACCGCCCAGCGTTTCGATACCCAGCGACAAAGGAATAACGTCCAAAAGAAGCACGTCTTTTACTTCGCCTGTGAGTACACCACCCTGGATTGCCGCGCCTACTGCAACAGCTTCGTCAGGGTTTACGTTTTTCGAAGGTTTTTTACCAAAGAACTTCTCAACTTCTTCCTGTACCCGCGGGATACGCGTAGATCCACCCACAAGGATTACTTCATTGATATCGCTGTTGGAATACCCTGCGTTTTTCATGGCTCTCTTGCAAGGCTCCATCATTCTCTGGAACAATGTGTCAGCCAGTTGTTCGAATTTGGCACGTGTCAAAGTGCGAACAAGGTGCTTGGGGATACCGTCAACAGGGAAGATGTAAGGCAGGTTGATCTCAGTCTGCGTCGAGCTCGACAATTCAACCTTGGCTTTTTCAGCTGCCTCTTTCAGACGCTGCAATGCCATCGGATCTTTTTTCAGATCTACGCCTTCGTCTTTCTGGAACTCGTCAGCAAGCCAGTTGATGATCACCTGGTCGAAGTCATCACCACCCAAATGTGTATCACCGTCGGTAGATTTTACTTCAAAAACGCCATCGCCCAATTCCAGGATGGATACGTCGAATGTACCGCCACCTAAGTCGAATACAGCGATCTTCATGTCCATGTGCTGTTTGTCAAGACCGTAGGCTAGTGCAGCAGCGGTTGGTTCGTTGATGATACGCTTTACGTCGAGACCGGCAATCTGACCAGCTTCTTTGGTAGCCTGACGTTCCGCATCGTTAAAATAAGCTGGAACCGTGATAACTGCCTCTGTAACTTCCTGACCCAGATAGTCTTCCGCAGTTTGTCTCATTTTCTGAAGAATGAAAGCGGATACTTCCTGCGGCGTATAAAGCCTGTCGCCGATTGGAATGCGTGGCGTGTTGTTAGGGCCTTTTTCTACGCTGTACGCAACCGTCTTCATTTCTGAGGTTGTGTCATCGTATTTTTTGCCCATAAATCTTTTAATGGAGCTAATAGTATGCTTGGGATTGGTAATCGCCTGACGTTTGGCCGGTGCTCCGATTTTGCGTTCACCATTATCCATGAATGCAACCACAGAAGGAGTAGTGCGGGCACCTTCGCTGTTGGCTATTACAACCGGCTCGTTACCCTCCATGACAGCCACGCAGGAGTTCGTTGTTCCTAAGTCTATGCCAATAATTTTTCCCATTGTTCTATTTTATAAGTTAAGTATAATTTGATTCTGGAACCTGAACCGCCCCAATTCGACGGTCACTGGGAATTTTACTAAAAACCCCGTACCAGAAACACCTATAAAAAATGGGAGTGACAAAGTGTCAGGCCGAAGGTTCGGCCTGACGGAGAGCTTTTCAATTTAGCCGATGACCTGGCCCATATAAGGATCACTTTCGCTGACATTACCGGTTTCCACGTGGCCCGCGTGACGGATGATCAGGTCTGGTTGGCCTTCAACGACGATGGAGAAGTCATACCAGTTTGCGCTTTTGGAAGCATTAATGGTCACCACCCTTCCTTTTACCACATCTTTATCCATTTTTTGAACGGCCACGGTCTGATTTTCAGCTCCGTACAGGTTATCTTTTACCGTTACCCGGTATTCTCTGGACGAACTAGTGTTATCGATATCCAGGTGGATATTACCGGTCGGCCTCCTGTTTCCGTCCAACTCCAACCGGGTTCTGAACCGGATATCGTGCTGATCTTTATTCCCGGCATATTCCCGGAAAAATCCATTAGGTCCGTATACCCGCAAATGGTATTTTCCGCCTTCGAAATCGGCCGGGTTCCAGGCGCAATGAATGGCGTCGCCCGCCTTTACGGCATAGTTCCAGACTTTCACCTGCTCATTTTTATATTTCCCGGGCGCATAAATCATAAAAGGTGCCCCGGCTGATTTGTCGTTAAATATGCCATTTCTGGCTTCGAGCTTAATTTGAAATGCATTTTTGGCAGGATTATAGCCGCCATCTGCATAAAGTTCATAGGGAATGGGGCAGGCAGGGCGGGTCCCTTTTTCCTGATTCGGCAGGATAGGGGATGTCAACGGATTCTTATTCACCTCATCGATCTCGGCCTTCGACAATGCCTTGTAGCCATTGGGCAGCTTTCTGAATTTGGCATTATGAATTCCCTCCATGAACTCGTCCCTTTCCAGGAATGTGGGCAGGGGAAGCTGCTCACCGGCATAGGGAGCGAACGTCGAAGTAAGGTCGCCGCAGATCGTCCGCCGCCATGCACTGATATTGGTTTCCCGGATAGGCTTGCCGCTTTTGTGACTTACAAAGGTTTCCAGGAATTGCAGAATGGAAGTATGGTCGAAAACCTCGGAGCAAACCTTGCCGCCGCGGTTCCAGGGTGAAGCGACGACGAGCGGGACCCGGTAGCCGAGCCCGATCGGACTTTCTCGGGAGTCCTTTTTATCCTTTTTGGTCATATCCTGCTCCAAAGTAACGTACTCCGTTTTGCAGTCGATTCCCGACGATACCGCACCGGTATCCTCTTTATAGGGGTTGGGAACCGAGAAAGGCGGCACGTGATCGAAGTAGCCGTCATTTTCATCGTAGCAAAGTATGAATATGGTCTTTTTCCAAACCTCCGGATCGGCAGTCAGAATGTCGAGCACTTCTGAAACATACCATGCTCCATACCAGGGCGAGGTAGGGTGGTCGGAAAAGTTTTCAGGAGCAACCAGCCAGCTTACCGTCGGAAGCTTTCCGTCCTTAACGTCCGCCCTGAATTGGTGCAGAATATCGCCAAGTGGGGCTTTGGCTTCATGCTCGATATCTCCATCCTGGTATTTGACGGTCGTGATGTTACGGTAATCAGGATTGTTTTTGTTGGTGGTAAATGCCTTGCTATGAATATTTTTACTTCGCTGTGAGAGCTTCTCATAGTTTTCGGGGCTCCATCTCACAAGCTCTTCGGCTGCCAGTTTGAGAAGGGCCTTCTTTTCCCTGATGACTTTTTCGAGATCCGTTGCCTCTTTGCCAGTCAGCGTCTTTACTTTGGCCTCGGCGGTAGCGATCTCACCTGGCAGGGCTTTTTGCCTCTCTTTGAGATAGTTCTGATAGCCGGTATGGAACCGGATGTTGTATTGGGAAAACCATTCGATGGGATTGTCCGTGAAATTGGCCAGCCATGAGTCTTCCTCGCCGGTAAAGCCGGTTGAGATACTCAACTCATTCTGATAAATCCTCCACGACACACCGTGGTCTTCGAGCCTTTCCGGGAACGTGGTCCAGGATGCTTCCCGGTCGTCGGTCACGTTTTCGTTACGAACATTGGCATAATGCTTCGGATCCGGATTCTCGCGGACCGTTCCACTCCAGAGATAAAGCCTGTTGGGAGTAGTACCGGTGAGGGAAGAGCAGAAGTTCTGATCACATACCGTGAACGCATCGGCCATCGCGTAGTAAAAAGGAATGTCCTCGCGGTTATAAAAACCCTGCGTAAGCGGCATGCGGGCATAATCCTTGTGTCCGGGCTGCTTCGCAATCAGCCATTGGTCGTACCTGCCCTCATTACGGGCATCCACCTGGTTTGTCCAGGAATGCGGCAATGAGCCCATCCAGGTTGCTTTCGATTCCCGCATATTGAGCCGGAAAGGCACATAGGTTTCTCCAAATACATTGGTTTGCAACCAAACCAGGTTTTTGTTGGGCAAGCTGATCGCCCTGGGGTCGTTGAAGCCCCGAACGCCCCGAAGGGAGCCATAGGAATGGTCGAATGAGCGATTTTCCTGCATCAGGATCACCACATGTTCTGCGTCCTGCCAGGTACTGCCTTTCGGCGGGTTAATGGCAAATGCTTTCTGAATAGAAGCGGGTAAGGTGCTGAATAATCCGGCTGCTCCTGTGAGCATGGTGGCTTTCCGGATAAATTCTCTTCTCGAGTCCATGGTAAGGTGAGTTATAAAAGGAAAAAGGGCTTTACGATAGTACATTATTTTGAACAAATGTACTATCGTTTTGAAGCCCTGATTTTATCTTGTTATTATTCTTTGCAATTACTTTCCGCCGAACAAGCCTCCCAGCATTCCCCCGAGATCGATGCCGCCACCTTGTGACGATTGGCCGGCCTGCGTACCGCCGCCGCCGAACATGCTGCCGCCGACACGGACAAGATCGTTCATGTCCAGCTTGCCATCCGCCATTGCATAGCCGATCTGATTGAAGTCGAAACCGGACGATTGGCCCTGTACGGGGGCGGCGCTTTTTCCGGTAAGCCCGCCTAAAATGTCGTTGAAGTCAATGCTTGAATCGCCTGGATTACTCACCTTGCTGATAAGCCCGCCCAGGACGCCGGGGAGTACTGAACTGACGATGCTGCCGGCTGTCTGGCTATTCATACCAAACTTTTGCATAATGGCTCCGATGGCATTGGTTGCGATGGAGGCGACAATGGGGTTATTCATCAGGGAAGAGGAAGAAGTACCGCTGTTCCCGGCCAGCAGGCCCATCAATCCGCCGAGGTTACCGCTTTGCGCGTGTTGCTGCAAACCGCCTGTGATAGAGCCCATTAAGGTCTGTATAACCTCCTCATTGTGCTCATTGGGGACGTCTGCATTTTGTACGACAGCTTGCTGTGAGTTCTGTTGTACCAGGTCGAAGAGTTGTTCCAGCATGTTCATTTGGTTTTGAGGTACGATGGTTGATTATCGCCTGCAATATCCAAATTTTATGCAAAAAAAATCCCGCCGGAGAGGCGGGATGCTGTTTTATTTTACCTGATCAACGATCGCTTTGAATGCATCGGGATGGTTCATCGCCAGGTCAGCGAGAACTTTCCTGTTCAGCTCAATACCTTTTGCACTAAGTTTGCCGATGAAAGCAGAATAAGACAATCCGTGGATACGTGCTCCTGCGTTGATACGCTGGATCCACAATGCGCGGAAATTACGTTTCTTCTGTTTACGGCCTTCGTATGCGTAAGCCAAACCGCGCTCAACGGCGTTCTTGGCAACGGTCCATACATTTTTACGACGGCCGAAATAGCCTTTCGCAAGTTTTAAAACTTTTTTACGTCTTGCACGTGACGCAACGTGATTTACTGAACGTGGCATAATTTAACTGTTTTTGATAATCGGCGCTCTGCTGAGTCTTTAATGCCTTTTATCGGGTTGAACAAAAAACCAGATTTTAATTTCTGATCGGCTTTTTACGGATTATTTCCGAAGCATTGCCAATACTTGCTTTTCGTTAGACACATCGATCAAACCGGTCTTAACCAAACCACGCTTACGCTTGTTTGATTTTTTAGTCAGGATGTGGCTGTGGAAAGCGTGTTTGCGTTTCACTTTTCCAGTGCCTGTCAGCGCAAAACGCTTTTTAGCACCAGAGTTTGTTTTCATTTTAGGCATAATTCAAAAAACTAATAGTTGATAAAATATAAAACAGCGCGCAAAATTAGCCAAAATCTCTTTTAAATAAAAATCGTGTTTCCGACATAGTGTCAGAAACACGATTTTCCTATCAATTATACTTTATCAATCAGCGTATTACTTACTTTTCGCAGGGGCGGGGGCAAGGATGATCGTCATGCGCTTTCCTTCCAGCTTAGGCTCCATTTCCAACTTGCCGTATTCGGACAATGCTTCGGAGAATTTCTTCAAAAGGTTTACACCGCGCTCTTTAAAGACGATCGTACGTCCCACAAAATGCACATATGCTTTTACCTTGGAACCCTCTTTGAGGAAGTTGATCGCATGCTTTAACTTGAACTCGAAATCGTGGTCGTCTGTGTTAGGGCCGAAACGGATTTCCTTGATGACCACCTTCTGAGCCTTCGCTTTGATCTCCTTTTGTTTTTTCTTCTGCTCGTATTTGAACTTGGAATAGTCCACTACTTTACAAACAGGAGGAACCGCTGTGGGTGCAATTTCAACAAGATCAAGGCTTTGCGCCTTAGCCATTGCCCTGGCGGTATTGATATCTACTATTCCCGGTTCGATGTTTTCACCAACTAACCGTACTTCTTTTGCTGTAATTCGTTCGTTTATTTTATAAGGTTCTTCGGGAACTCTTAACCGTCCACTAGGGGGTCTTAATGCCATATAATTCGTATTGGTGTTTTTTTATTTTTGGTGGAAATCGAAAAAGCTAACACAGCCTTCACAAAAATAGTGCCTTGTTGCTGGAATAATACTAAAAAGTTCTAAAAACATCAAGCAATGGTGGCCTCCTTTTTGAAAAAGGCGATGAATTCGTCGATAGTCAAGCTACCCAGGTCACCCTCTCCCTTGCGACGAACCGAAAGTTTCCCCTCAGCCATTTCTTTTTCTCCCACAATTAACATGAATGGTACCTTGGTAACTTCGGCATCCCGGATCTTGCGACCGATCTTCTCATCCCGGTGATCGACAAACCCGCGGATGTCGTGATCCTGCAACTGGAAGAACACGTCTTCGGCATAGTCAGCAAACTTTTCCGAGATCGGCAGAATAGCGATCTGGTCAGGTGAAAGCCATAACGGGAACTGTCCTGCGGTGTTTTCGATCAGGATCGCGATAAACCGTTCCATAGACCCGAACGGGGCACGGTGGATCATCACAGGCTGATGTTTCTGATTGTCGGAGCCGGTATATTCCAGACCAAAACGTTTCGGCATCTGGTAATCGACCTGAATAGTCCCCAGCTGCCACTTGCGGCCCAGCGCGTCACGCACCATGAAGTCGAGCTTCGGACCGTAAAATGCCGCCTCGCCCAGCTCGGTTACCGTTTTAAGGCCGCGTTCCGAAGCCGCCTCGATAATCGCATTCTCTGCGCGCTCCCAATCTTCATCCTTTCCGATGTATTTTACTTTATCATTAGGATCGCGAAGGGAGATCTGCGCGCTGTAATCGTCAAATCCGAGCGATTTGAACACATACAACACGAGGTCGATCACCCGTACGAATTCCTCCTTTACCTGATCGGGACGGCAGAAAATGTGCGCATCGTCCTGTGTGAAGCCACGAACACGGGTCAAACCATGTAGCTCGCCACTTTGCTCGTACCTGTAAACCGTCCCAAACTCAGAGAACCGCAAAGGCAGGTCTTTGTAGGAGCGGGGAGAAGTTTTATAGATCTCGCAGTGGTGCGGGCAATTCATGGGTTTCAAAAGGTATTCCTCGCCGATATTCGGTGTCTTGATCGGCTGGAACGAGTCTTTGCCATATTTGTCCCAGTGCCCGGAAGTCACGTAAAGCTCTTTGCTTCCGATGTTGGGCGTAACCACGGGTGTGTAACCTGCCCGCGACTGTGCCTTGCTCAGAAACGCCTGCAAACGCTCACGCAGCATCGCTCCTTTGGGCAACCACAACGGCAAGCCTTGTCCTACCTTTTCAGAGAATGCAAAAAGTTCGAGCTCCTTGCCCAGCTTACGATGGTCGCGTTTTCTGGCTTCCTCCATCAGGGTCACATACTCTTCCAGCTCTTTTTGTTTTGGAAAAGTGATCCCGTAAATGCGGGTAAGCATTTTATTTTCCTGCTTGTTGCGCCAGTAAGCGCCCGCAATGTTGGTCAGTTTCGCAGCCTTGATGAAGCCTGTGTTCGGGATGTGCGGACCACGGCAAAGGTCGGTGAAGCCGCCTTGCTCGTAGAGGGTAATGGACCCGTCTTCCAGCCCGTCGATCAGTTCCAGCTTGTATTCGTCCCCTTTTTGGGTAAAATATTCCAGGGCTTCGGCCTTGCTGATCGGCTTCCGGATGTATTCATTTTTCTGGCGCGCAAGTTCGAGCATTTTGGCTTCGATCTTTGGGAAATCCTCTTGTGAAATGGATTGTCCGCCCAGGTCGACGTCATAGTAAAAGCCCTTTTCGATGGAAGGTCCCGTGCCGAATTTTACGCCAGGATAAAGCGCCTCCAATGCTTCGGCCAATAAGTGGGCCGATGAATGCCAGAACGTCGCTTTACCATCCTCGTCATTCCACGTCAGCAGTTTTACCAGGGAATCGTCCGTAATCTGGCGCGTCGGATCCCAGACTTCGTTGTTCACTTTGGCGGCGATCACATTGCGTGCAAGCCCTTCACTGATACTGAGCGCGATTTCGAGAGCGGTTACCCCTTTCGGGTAAAAACGTTCGCTACCATCGGGCAGGGTAATTTTTACTTGAGACTCGTCTTTCATTCAAAAATGTATTCTATGACTATGGTTCAAAGGTCTTGCGGAAAGCCGCAAAGTACAAATCTATTCAATTTTAGCTTTTCGTGATGAGTCTACACGGATATTTGTGGTGCCACGGGGTTGGATTATATTAATTTTGACCCGCGTGGTGTCGAGCAATTTGTATCCTGAATTGGTATTTTCCTCAGGATAGAAGGAGGGGTAGACACCCTCTGATTCGATTTTCCGGATCCGGTACATGCCATAACGGGCATCCTGGTCACCGGGCGCGATCGTCAATGACGTGGTGTAGTAGGTTTTGGCCAGGTCCAGTTCGCCGCTTTTTTCATAAGCGTAACCCAGCATGTTATTGATGTCTTTCGACTGCGGTTTCTTTCTCAAAAGTGTTTTCAAAGCCGGAATTGCCTGTGGGTATGCACGCAGCTGCATGGCAACGGCGGCCAACTGGTTCAATGCTTCGTCATAGTCAGGCTGTATTGAAACGGCCTTTTGATAGAAAATCAATGCAGTGTCCGGTTGAGCCAATGCATTCAGGATTTCGCCTCTTCCGAAAAAAAGCGTCGCACGTTCGGGAAAGCGTTTCAGCGCCCGTTCGTTGATCGCAAGCGCTTCGGCCGTGTTTTTGAGTTTCAGGTTGATCAATGTGCTCTGCTCGTACGCGCGCAGGAGCCGCGGATTGACGTTCATTGCGTAGTTAAAGCTCGATAAACTTGCCAATGAATCGCCCTGCCGCGCTTGCAATACTCCTTTGACAAAATAAGCCGAGCCGTCATAAGGCGCCATCTTCAATGCCTGGTTTAGATAACCGGCCGCTTCACCAAACCGGTTTTTGGCTTGCAGAATGTCCGCAAGCAGGACATACAATTCAGGACTGCTTTGCTGCAAAGCCTCTGCCCGCTGGGCGTCTTCAAGCGCATTGTCGATTTTTCCGAGCTCCCGGTTGATCTTCCCCCGCAATAGAAAATACTCGCTGACATTGTCCTGTTCGTAGATCGACTCATTGATGTCGTCGAGGGCTTCCGAATACTGCTCACGGTCAAAGTAGATGCGGGCTCTTTTGAAGTAGTTGGCATCGGAGTCGATTCCCCGGTTGATGAGGTCGGTCAAAGACACCAGGGCATCATTCTGCCATTGCGCCCTGCCTTTTTTGATCACTGGAGGAATGCGCGTGGCGGTGCGGGCGTCACTCTGGCAGGCCTGGTTGGCTATCGCCAGGGCGATCCATGCAATGCACACCGTGTATTTAAAACAACTATATTTCATTTAGTACGAATGAGGCCCTGCTCCGATAACCTCTGCCAGAATACAAAATTGGGTAATCTGGATCGATTTCAAAGGTTCTGATCCGAAAAACGCGAAAATACGCCCAGCGGGAGTTTTTTACCAAAAGAATCCGGAATGTACAGTTCCCCGAATTCGTGTTTGATGTCGGTCCCGAAATGCATTTTGATCAGGTTTTCGACGATCAGCGCGGAGAAGCCCAGCGAGTAGAGATTGATGATGAAAAAGAAGTTCTTTTCTTTCAGCAACTGTGCGCATAGCCGGAGCAGATCGTTCAGGTTCTCTTCCAGGAGCCATTTCTCGCCATCGGGGCCGCGACCATAAGCAGGAGGGTCCAGAATGAGGCCATTGTACTTATTCCCGCGGCGCACTTCACGCTGCACGAATTTCAATGCGTCCTCCACTACCCAGCGAATGTTGCTGAGTCCGCTCAGGTCCATGTTCTCGCGCGACCAGCTGATCACCTGCTTTACCGAATCAACATGCGTAACATCCGCACCGGAAGCTTTCGCGGCGAGCGACGCAATGCCGGTATAGGCAAACAGGTTGAGTACGTTGGGCTTTTCTTCCGGCATTTGTTTCAATGTCCGCGTAATGAAATCCCAGTTGGTAGCCTGCTCGGGAAAAACCCCGACATGCTTAAACGACGATAATGCGAGCTTGGAGCGCAGATGCAGCTCTTTGGTGCGGTATTGGAAGATCCACTTCTCGGGCATATCGCCTTTCGTGATCCATTGCCCCTTGTCCTGGGAATTCTTGTCTTTCTTAAAAACGGCATTACTGCGCTTTTCCCATTCTTCTTCGGAAAGGGATTTGTCCCAGATAGCCTGAGGCTCCGGGCGTGAAAGGATGTACGGACCGAATTTTTCAAGTTTTTCGAATCCGCCGCTATCGATCAATTGATAGTCAGTATGCTGGTCTGGTGAGAGTAGAATCAATGTAGTACTTCGGCTTTCGGCTTTCGGCCGTCGGCACTTTTTAAGTTGTTAAATTTATGAATGGCTCCGGAGGAGCGACCTGTTTCCAGAAACACCAATTTACACCGGTTTTTAGGCTCAGGAAGGAGCCTCCTGTTGCTCCTGATATGGCCCGTATCGTGATGCATCACCAGGCGGGACGCCCCGCAGGGGCGACGACAAATATACAACATCCTCTATGCTATAAACAGGATGCCCCTCCGGGGCTTGTTGCGATAATGGTGTTTTGCTTATGGCTTACTGCTTACTGCTTATCGCTTACAGCCTTCCCCTTGATTGAAATAATTAGATCCGGACATCACCGGAATGCGTTAAAACGCGTATTCCAGTAAGAGTTCGACTGCCGATAGCCGACAGCCGAAGTACTAATAAGCGATTTTGTTCAAATAAAACACATTCCGCCTCCCCCGCGTCTGCGGGTCGCCTGCGGCATTCACGATGCGCTGCTCACCCCATGCGAGATAGAAATTGCCAAACCAGTAATCAATGTCATCCGTACTGGTTTGACGTACTTTATCCCCCTCCACATAGGTTTCGTTCGGGATCACACGGTCACTGTCAATGACCTGGTTTGCTTTGATAATTTTGCTCCGGATAGCTCCGTTGTGGCTGTAAATCAGTTTGGAATTACCATTTGAGAAGCTCTGCACCTTGATTTTCTCTTTCAATTCCATGCTTTTTACATTATCAAAATTAATGCTGTTGTCCCAAAGCAGGTTACCGCTCTGGTCTACGTCCGCAACGACCGCGTGCGTGTAGGTGAACCCGTCGAAAACCTGCTGATTGTAACCGCGTCCGCCATACATCGGGTTCCAGAGGTAGGGATTATAGAGCCCCATTCCAAACGGATAGCCATATCCTCCATAGCCATAACCATAGCCGCCCATCATGCTGGGGTTCTGATAGCGGTACTCGGGATAAAATACTTCGGCAACGAGCAGGAAGTTGCTGGCCTTCGGAACAATGTCGTGAACGAGCAGGCGATAGTTGAGTTTCAGATCATTGCCGCTTTCCTTTTTCTTGCGGATCCGCTTTTCGATCTTCTCCTGCTGGCGTTCGCTCATGAAGTTGAAGAAGTTTTTAAAATCCGTAAAACTGTGATACTTCGTAAAAACAGTTTCGTCGCCGACGATCTTGCTGATATACAAGCCCTGGGAAGCCGCAACGCTGCTGCTTTGCATATTCCGGTACCCGTATGTGCCGATGACAATGCGTACAGAGTCGTTGAGCACCTGCAGACGTCCGCTCAGCAACGAAAAATCGTCTTCCGGTTCTACGGCTACCTGCGTGTACAGCTCCCCGGTTTCTTCGTACGACCGGGCGATGATCCTTGTTTGCCTGCCTTTTTTTACAGCAAAACAAACATTGACAAGGTGGTGCGCGGTATCGACTTCCACCGTCTGAATGGCGTTGGAGCCTTTGATCGCCGAGGGCAGAACCCTGGTTTGAGAGGTGGTGAGCTGGGTGTGCACCAGCACCGGCTCGTTGCGCACCATGCCGGCCATGAACACCGAGTACCCGAGCGTTTTGAAGTCGGTGATCTCAAAACGATCGAGGGTATTGATAATGAAAGTTTCTACGAACCCGGGACCGACATTGACCTTCACGATCTGGTACAACGAGCTCCTGTATTTACTGAAAAGGAGGAAAACGGCCTGCCCGTCGTAGGACGATGTGATATAATCGAGATTCGATTCGATCGGGCCGTCAATGGACCAGACCCGTTCGAGGTTTGTATCGAATTTCTGTACATTGAATGTCCCCTTGTCTGGCTTGGAAATCAGCAGCACGCCCTGCTCACCGAGCGGGACGGCCTGGTAGGCTGTGTTGCCGGATAAAGGAAGTTCGATACGTTTCACTCCCTGGGCGCCGAGCTGTCCGCACAGCAGGCCCAGGAAGAGAATCGGTAATGCCAGCCGAAGAACGGATCGCTTATTTTTTGTCATGTGCCAGGGCAACGATATGGTCGAATTCTTCTCGCTTGACCGGCACGACAGATAGCCTGGATAAACGGACAAGGTCCATTTGTTTCAGCAGCTCATCTTTTTTGATTTGCGCCAGTGATACTGTATTCGGGAATTTTTCAACGGGAACCAGATTCACCACTACCCAGCCGGCTTCGTCGGTGGTGGGGTCGGGGTAATGCTCTTTCGACACCTTGGCAAGGCCAACAACTTCTTTGCCTTCGTTGCTATGGTAGAACAATACCAGGTCCCCAACCTTCATAGCCATCAGGTTATTGCGCGCTGCGTAGTTACGCACACCATCCCACATGCCTTCGCCTTCTGCTACGAGGTGGTCCCAGGAATATTTGAATGGTTCTGATTTTACAAGCCAATGGTTCATGCGAGCGTATTTCTATGGAATTAAATGTGAATAGTCCGGGACCTGATCAGGGAAACTTAGTGAATTTGCTGAAATCAGGCTGTCTTTTTTCTAAAAACGAACGCTGACCTTCTTTTGCCTCTTCGCTCAGGTAGTACAGAAGCGTTGCATTACCCGCAAGTTCCTGGATCCCCGCCTGGCCGTCGAGCTCTGCATTGAAAGCACTTTTAAGCATCCGGATCGAAAGCGGGCTCTTTTCCTGGATTTTTTTTGCCCATTCCAATGTAGTGGCTTCCAGTTGCTCCAAAGGTACCACCTTATTCACCAGGCCCATCTGCAATGCTTCCTGCGCGTCGTACTGGTCACACAGGAACCAGATTTCGCGGGCTTTTTTCTGACCTACCACGCGGGCCAGGTACGAAGCGCCAAAACCGCCGTCGAAGCTGCCTACTTTTGGACCTGTTTGGCCGAAACGTGCATTCTCCGCCGCAATGCTGAGGTCACAGATGACGTGCAGCACGTGTCCGCCGCCTATTGCCCAGCCTGCTACCATGGCAATGACCGCCTTGGGTATCGAACGGATCATTTTTTGAAGGTCAAGCACGTTCAGGCGTGGGACATGGTCGTCGCCGATGTAGCCGCCATGCCCGCGTACAGACTGATCGCCTCCTGAACAGAACGCTTTGCCACCTTCGCCGGTGAGGATGATCACATCGATCCGCGGGTCTTCGCGGCAAATATGCATAGCATCGATCATCTCCGTCACGGTAAGCGGGGTAAAAGCATTGTGCTTGTGTGGACGGTTAATGCTGATCTTGGCAATTCCTTCGTGTAGTGTAAATAGTATTTCCTGGTATTCCTTAATGGTTTCCCATTGAACTGTATTGGACATAAAATCAGATTGGTAAATGTAAAATGAATGCAACGGGCCGGTAAAATCAAAGTTTCGCCGCATTGCCCGAATGCGCGAAATTACTCATAGTTTGGGTTACCTTCAAAAACAAATGAATAACTTTCCGGTGCATTAAAACCGGCTGCCGGGCCACCAATTGAATTAACCAGCGGAATTTGCAGCTATGACCTGGAATACCAGCAGAAGACTTTGGCCTGAACAGGAAAGGCCGCAGAATCCTTATTTTGCCCAGGCTTACGACTTTATGGAAGCATGGTTGGGCGGCCAGGAAGAATTTGTGTTGCACACATCCGGTTCCACGGGTACGCCTAAGCCCATTACCCTAACCAGGAAGCAGCTTTCTGCCAGTGCAGCCATGACCGGCGAGGCATTGGCTCTCGGGCAGGGCACGCGGGCGCTGGTATGCCTGAACATCGGCTACATCGCCGGGCTGATGATGCTGGTCCGGGGATTGGAACTCGACTGGGAGCTGACGATCACCGAGCCGACGTCGAATCCGCTTGTGGAGTCCGGCATGGTTGCGTTTGACTTCGTAGCCCTGGTGCCGATGCAAATGCAGGCGATGCTGAACGACCCCGTGACGAAGGAAAAGTGTCGGCTATTAGGCAAAATATTGTTGGGCGGCGCGCCGGTAGGGGCAGAATTGATGCAGCAACTGGCGGCATTGCCGGTGCCGGTCTATCAGAGTTACGGGATGACCGAGACGGTTTCTCACATTGCATTGCGCAGACTCAACGGAGATGAGGCAGGTGATACATATCGCTTGCTCCCCGGAATCACGGCTGGCACCGATGAGCGGGGGTGCCTCTTCGTATCCGGACCTGTTACGAATGGCGAGCGGGTACAGACCAATGACCTGGTTGAAATTCATGGAGACCGCTTTGAATGGATCGGGAGGGCCGACAATGTGATCAATTCGGGGGGCGTCAAGATCGTGCTGGACCAGGTTGATGCGCGGATCGCGCTGGCGTTTCGGGAGATGGCTGTTTCAAATGCATTTTTCTCGTGGTGGGAGCGGGATGAAAAACTGGGGCAGAAATTGGTGCTGGTTATCGAGGGAACTGTCCCCGCTGCTGCTGCTACGGCATTGCGCGCAGAAATTAGAAAGCAGGTTTCCGCCTATTCAAACCCGAAACATATTTACTTTGCAGAGAAATTTGCGAAAACCGCAACAGACAAAATAGACAAACGAGCAACTTTTCAGAAGCTTTTTAATTCTCAGAATGGATAAAGATATTCGGATACCCGGCCAGTACATCATTCGCTATCAAACCGCTCCGGTAGTCCCGGCGCCTTTTGCGCATTTTTACACGCTCAAAATGGATTTTCAATCCGACCAGGAACTACGGGTCGATTTCGACATCTCCTACACCGACCGTGAGGACCTGACGGAGGATGAGATCATCGACGAGGGCTTTTCCGAAGATGACGACTACAAGTGGAAAGGCGATGTGCCGGCCGTATGGATTTCCGAATTCCGTACCATTTTCCAGTCGTCAAAAATAATCCGGAAAAGAGAAGAGAGTGAGTATGAAGATTTTATTGAGATAGAACTGGAAGAGAACGATAAATTTGTCACTGTTTATCCGGTTGATAAAGAACGCTGGTCCTACTTTCTGCAGGAATTGATGCAGGCTATTTTCGAGGCTGCAGGGCGGGAAAAACCATTTGAACTGACCTACCTGGATATCGAAGCGGACAGCAAAACGACGATCGATCTGAAAGCATCGTTCTCGAAAAAAGAATTTACATTGAGTAAGAACGGTGGTTCTCCGCGGAAGCTGGACTGGGGCCAGTTGCAGAAAATAATGGATACTGTTTACAAAGCTGAATTCGTGGCCGACAATGCCTCCGAGGGGAAGCCGTCAAAAACGGGAAAATACATTACTGCCGGAGATGGTCTGTGGTACCAAATGGGCGTAGCAGTGCTGGAAACCACATCCAAGAGTAAAGATCTGCCTAAAATAGAGGCGCTATTCAACGCGCTGGCGAAATGATTTCTCAGGAGCGGTACTGGCTCAGTTCCAGTTGTAGTTCATCCACCAATTGATTTACCCTTTCGAGTGAAGGCTGCGGCACAGGCATTTGCAAGCTGACAAAAGCCTTCACTTCCCACACTTCCTGCACATCCTGCAATGGGATTTCAAGGTCGGATATGGCCACATTGTCGGAAGTAAGCACCAGAACACCGGCAGTCTTCACCTGGTTGAAGACATTTCTGTAAACCAGCCCGTGTTTCCTAAGCAGGAAAACGTACTGCATTCCGTCTTTGATATCATACCAGTTGCGGATGAAAGTCCCTACCAGAATGGATCCGGGATAAGCAAAATCGTCGCCGCTCTCAAATGCCCTGTAATACCCCGATGGCAGGTTCGGCAGTTGGAACGAAGGCAAGCCCGTGAGGTAGGCCGGGTTTTGGAAATTGGCCATGTACTCTGCCTGCATATTGCCGGGCACCCATTGGATGGTCGGGTAGTGGTGGACCGGCGGTTCAGGGGCAGCGTTAAATTGCGGCACCTGGTATTGATTATTGAAAACCGGCATCTGATCCGGGGCTTGCGGAGTAGCGGAGGCCGTCGGGCGGCTTGCAGGCTGCTGATTCATCTGGCGTGCAGGTGTGGTCGGCGATGGTGTTTCCCCGCTGATCGGTTTCAGATTAATCTGTCGTGATACCTGGCGGAGCGGTGGTTCAGGCTGCTGGTATGTTTCAATGATTTTCGAGAGGGGCTGGGGCTCCGTGTAGCCCTGGGTTCGCGTCGGATTGGGTTGGGGCATGGTACCCGAATGCGAAACGGTCATCTGCCTGGATGTCGTAAGTGGCAATGACATTTCGGGTGTCTCCCTTAGTTTCCGGAGGTCGTTTTTTAGCAAATTATCAACGCTAACCCCGAATGCCGCCGCCATATTTTTGAGATTAGTAAGGTTGGGGTTAGCCCGTGCTTCTTCGTAGGCACCGAGTAACGATCTCTTGATGGCGATCTTACGGGCGAACTGTTCCTGCGTCAGGCCGTTGAGCCTTCGGAGATACTTGATGTTGTTGCTGACGATGCTCATAGCATGACCCACGTGTTAAATCCCTACTAATTGACAAATCTTTTAGTAAAAAACGAAATCAGCAACTTTCTCACATTCTTTTTTCAAATTTAAATGCAAAAAGAGCCGGACCGTCAGGAAACCACATGATATCCTGATGATCGGGCTCTTTTTTTACTTCGGCCGTCGGCTGTCGGCTTTCGGCCAAAGTAGAACTGCAGTTGCCTATGGCTAACGGCCAATGCAGCTCATCAACCTCATAAACGAAAGCCGAAAGCCGATTGCCGAAGGCCGACAGCCTACTTGTAAATCTCCTTTCTGGCCGCCTTAAATGTGTTGGTCAGCAAGCCGCAGATGGTCATCAAGCCGACGCCTCCGGGAACCGGGGTGATGTAGCTGCTTTTGGGTGCCACATCATTGAAGTTAACATCGCCTTTGATCGAAAATCCGCTTTTTTTGGTAGCATCGGCCACACGTGTAATTCCCACGTCTATGACCACTGCGCCTTCTTTCACGTAGTCAGCTGTCACAAATTCAGGACGGCCCAGGGCGACGATCAGGATGTCGGCAGACTGGCAGATTTCTTTCAGATTTTGCGTTTTGCTGTGTGTGATCGTTACGGTCGCATTACCTGGATAGGTGTTACGCTGCATCAGAATACTCATCGGCAGCCCGACGATCTGGCTCCGGCCGATCACCACGCAATGCTTACCGCTCGTTTCGATGCCTGCGCGGATCAGCATTTCGAGGATACCGAAGGGCGTTGCCGAAATGTAAGCGGGCAGCCCCTTGCACATCCTGCCGACGTTGATAGGGTGGAAACCATCCACATCCTTCGCCGGATTAACGGCCTCCATGACGGTATTTTCGGAGATGTGCGCCGGCAGCGGAAGCTGTACGATAAAACCATCTACATCCGGATCGTTATTGAGCGATTCGACTGCTTCCAGTAATTTTGCCTCCGTAATGTCCGCGTCGAAACGCAAAAATGTGGAAGTGAAGCCTATTTCTTCACAACTGCGGATTTTGGATGCAACATAGGTTTCGCTCGCACCATCCTGGCCGACCAGAATAGCTGCCAGGTGAGGTTTCTTTCCGCCTCCGGCGACCCATTGTTCAACCTCCGCTTTGATTTCAGATTTTATTTGGGAAGAAATGGCCTTCCCGTCGAGTAGTTGCATTATAGTTCTGATAGTAAATATTTCTTGATCAAAGTATCCATCCCGGTCGTGGCTTTTTCCTGAATGAAAGTCATATTAGGTTTCAGATTGATGTCGGGCTTGGCGGGGTCCACGATATAGATAGGCTTTCCACGGCCCACATAATGTACGAGTCCTGCCGCCGGATACACAGCCAGTGATGTTCCGATCACCAGGAAAACATCCGC
>CBFGMV010000129.1:0-22071 GCA_965649915.1 uncultured Dyadobacter sp. | reverse complement strand
CTTCGGAACTGAATCAAAATCCGGTGTAGGGTTACATCCGGTAAAAGCAATAGCCAGGGAAAAGGTCGTCAGGTAAACAAATTTCATGGCATTATGTGTTAAAATAGCGTTGTGCAGTGTCGGCTACTCCATTTAACGATAACCTGGCACCTGGATACTATCCGTTTGGATCTGATTACTCACGCGCAATGCACGATCCCGGATGCGAACTTTAAATCTGACCCAGATAGGCACGGTGCTGTTACCATACAGGAAGCTCGTATTAAGATCCAGCTTACCTTTGATGGGGCCTGGTTTGCCGTCCGGTTTCAGGATGGGCATCCATTTGAACTGATCTTCCGCCAGAATGGATTCAGTCCACTTCCCATTGGCTTCACGGCGAGCGGTGATCAGTTCATAATTTCCCCAGTTCCCGTAAGGGCGCAGGAAGCTGGAATCGGACCGTTCCTGTGCCGACGCCCCCAGGTCGCCATCGCCGTCTTCAAAATCAACGGTAATGACCACATTCTCCCGCACCTTTTTACCGGTGGAGTCATTGACCTCGGTTGACTGTGAAACCCCATTGTAATCAATTCGCGGCGTATCACTGAAATCGGGAATATCTACACATCCCGCCGCTGCAACGGCCAACATGATGAACAGGGAAACTTTCACCTTCATATCACTTCTATTTTTAACTTTGCTTTTTTACTACCTACGAAAGTAACAGGATTGGAATTTCAAAACAACAAAACTATTGCTGAAATACGGGGGGCTCTCCGGGAGCAGATCGTAACTGTCGAACCGGCCGATTTTGAAGCGCTGGCTCTCCGGATTTTCCGTTATCAGGCGGAATATAACGACGTGTACCGGTCCTACATTCAACATCTCGGTGTCGTTCCGGCAAATATAACTGCACTGACTCAAGTCCCTTTCCTTCCTATTCAGTTCTTCAAAAGCCATCGTGTCGCCACGGGCCATTCAACAAACGCATCGGTTGTTTTCCAGAGCAGCGGAACTACCGGGCAGGCAACCAGCAGTCACCATTTATATGATGAGCCACTTTACAAAGCGGTTTCCTATCGTATTTTCCAGCAAAGCTATGGTGATCTGAACCATTTCCACATTCTGGCTTTGCTACCGTCATACCTTGAACGAAACAATTCTTCGCTCGTGTATATGATGCAACATTTTATTGAGGAGAGCGCCTCCGAGTTCTCGGGGTTCTATCTGAACAATACGGATGAAATGCTGCACAACCTGAAATACATGGCCGATCACCCTGATGGAAAGGGTATATTGCTGCTGGGTGTCACGTTCGCCCTGCTGGACCTGGCAGAGGGACGCTATGATTTGTCATTTCTGCGTGACATCCCGCACCTGACCGTCATGGACACGGGCGGCATGAAAGGTCGCAGAAAGGAGCTTCTCCGGGAGGAGGTGCACGACATACTGACCGGTAGCCTCGGGGTTCCGGTCATCCATTCCGAATACGGAATGACTGAACTACTGTCTCAGGGCTATTCTCACGGTTCCGGGCTGTTCTCTCCCGGTTATTCGATGCGCATCCTGCTGAGGGATATCAACGATCCCTTTGCGCTCAGCGACTATCATTCGGGGTCTTTGAAAACGGGCGGCATCAATGTAGTCGACCTGGCAAATCTGGACACATGCTCTTTTATTGAAACGCAGGACCTGGGACGATTCGGGGAAAAGCGGGGGACATTCTATGTAATGGGCCGCTTCGACAATTCAGATATCCGCGGCTGCAATTTAATGGTTCTGTGAAGCGTTGGCTTACCGGCAGTGACTGTCTTTACGAATTCGCTGGTGACATTTAATGGAAATTTAATCCCTCCGACCACACTCTGACATAGCCGAATACGGTTTTTGAGTCTATATAGAATCATTCTAACAATTCAAAAACTGAGAATATTTCATAAATTAGCAGGCTATTCAAAATTGCACTAATCAAATGTATTATTACACTTTGGATTGTTAACCTATATTAAGTATATCAGATGAAAAGACGTGATGCCCTTGGTCGTGTGGCACTGTTAATGGGTGGCACACTTTCCGCGCCCACCATGCTGGCTTTTCTGGAAGGCTGTAAGTCGTCGACAGAAAGCTCCTCAGCAATAACTTTCCCGTTTTCGGCAGACCGCAAGGCGCTGGTTTCGGAAGTGGCGGAGATCATTATTCCTAAAACCGATACTCCCGGGGCCAAGGATGCAAAAGTAGGCGAGTTCATTGAAATGATGCTGAAAGATTGCTACGCAGCCAAGGATCAGGACAGCTTCAGCAAAGGCTTGTCGGAACTAGAGAAAAAGGATTTCCTCAAAGCCAAGCCCGAAGAACAAACCGCCATCCTGAAAGAAATGGAAACGGCTGCCAAAGACGAGCTTGCCAAAGCAGGGGAAGAAAAGAAAAAATATACGGAAGCAGGCAAGGAATACACCGATGCCGGCGTGCCATTCTTCCGGTTGATGAAAGAACTGACATTGCTGGGTTATTTTACTTCGGAACCGGGTGCGACCCAGTCGTTGGAATATGTGGCCGTTCCTGGCCGGTACGATGGCTGCATTGACCTGAAACCAGGCCAGAAAGCCTGGGCAATGTAATCCTGCGAACCCTAATCGGCCGATAGCGGCCCTATTTAAAAATATTGACGAATATTCATCATGAATCTGAACTTAAAAGCAACAAAACAGGCCACTTATGATGCCATAGTGGTTGGTTCGGGAATCAGCGGCGGATGGGCCGCGAAGGAATTGACGGAAAAAGGATTGAAAGTCCTGATGCTGGAAAGAGGCAGAGACATCAAGCATATTGTTGACTATAAGACGGCAACACTAGCTCCCTGGGAACTTGAACACCGCGGGCGTGTCACAACACAGGCCAAAGAAGAGTACTGGGCCGGCATGCGCACAGGCTATACCGCCAATGAAGAACACCGGTATCTTTTCGAAAACGACAAGGAAAATCCCTACGACGAAACGCGCAAATTCGACTGGATCCGTGCTTACCACGTCGGTGGCCGCTCATTGCTATGGGGACGCCAGAGCTACCGTCTGAATGCGCTCGATTTCGAAGCCAATGCAAAGGATGGCGTGGGCGTCGACTGGCCGGTTCGATACGCTGAAATTGCTCCATGGTACGACTACGTGGAGAAGTTTGCTGGGATCAGCGGTGCGAAAGATGGCCTGGATGTGCTTCCCGATGGGAACTACC
This sequence comes from uncultured Dyadobacter sp., assembly GCA_965649915.1. Lineage (GTDB taxonomy): Bacteria > Bacteroidota > Bacteroidia > Cytophagales > Spirosomataceae > Dyadobacter. The sequence goes on along the minus strand of CBFGMV010000129.1, from coordinate 18,861 downwards.
TGCCCCCGATGCAAATGAACTGCGTTGAAAAACACGTGAAAGGTGAAGTTGAGAAGAAATTCGCTGGCCGCCATGTCATCATGGGGCGTGCAGCGCACCTTACACAACCGCAGCCATTCCATACCGAGTTGGGACGTGCCGCTTGCCAGTTCCGCAACATGTGTATGCGCGGATGTCCATACGGAGGTTATTTCAGTACCCAGGCGGCAACATTGCCCGCGGCTCAGAAGACTGGCAACCTGACATTACTACCTGATACAATCGTGTCGGAAGTAATCTTCGACGATAAGCTTAACAAAGCTACCGGCGTAAGGGTGATTAACCAGAACACGCTGGAAACAAAGGAATATTTTGCCAAAATCATTTTCCTGAACGCCTCGGCCATTGCTTCCTCGTCTATCATGATGAACTCCAAATCCAAGCGCTTCCCGAATGGACTTGGAAATGACAGCGACCAGCTTGGCCGCAATATTATGGACCACCACCTCGCGGTAGGTGCCCGGGGCGACATGGAAGGTTTTGAAGACAAATACTATTTCGGGCGCCGTGCCAACGGTATCTACGTACCGCGCTACCGCAACTGGGGCACCGACAAACGCGACTATATCCGCGGATTCGGCTACCAGGGCGGAGCCAGCCGCGAAAGCTGGGGACGTGGTGTCGGAACGGATGGCTTCGGAGCCGACTTCAAGAAATCGATATCGCAGCCAGGCGGCTGGAGCATGAACCTGGGCGGTTTCGGAGAGATGATCCCGGACGGAAAAAACAGGTTCACACTGCACCCTACCAAGAAAGATAAGTGGGGGCTTCCGATCGTCGTCTTTGATGCTGCTTACGGCGACAATGAGAAAAAAATGCGTCAGGATATGATGAACGACGCTGCCGAAATGCTTGAAGCAGCCGGCTTGAAAAATGTAACTCCATACAACGACGAGTCCAAGCATCCCGGCATTGGTATCCACGAAATGGGTACTGCCCGGATGGGTAACGACGCTAAAACTTCTGTATTGAACAAACATAACCAGGTTTGGGGCGCTGAAAACGTGTACGTAACGGACGGATCCTTCATGACCTCGGCGTCATGCGTAAACCCGTCGCTGACGTATATGGCCATGACTGCGCGCGCGGCTGACCATGCGGTAAAGGAGTTGAAAAAAATGAATGTGTAACGGGCATTTGCCCAGGATTCCCATAAAAACCTCGCAGGTAAATCCTGCGAGGTTTTTTCTTTTGGGGTGTAACCCTTTCAGGTCATTTATCAGTATTCCAGGTAACCATTCCCCTAAACCGCATTGTTTTGAAAGAAACTACTACCCTGCCGCCTCAACGTGTGTCGTCTGTGGACGCTTATCGTGGATTTGTAATGTTCCTGATGATGGTCGAAGTGCTGCGGTACGGCCGGGTGGCCGAAGCATTTCCCGATAGTGCCTTCTGGGCTTTCTTGGATTTTCATCAAAGTCATGTCCCCTGGGTGGGATGCTCATTGCACGATCTCATTCAGCCGTCTTTTTCATTCCTTGTGGGCGTGGCGCTTCCTTACTCGATGGCGAGCCGTTCGAGCAAAAATCAGTCCACGGCAATCATGTGGCTACACACGATTCGAAGATCCCTGATCCTGATATTGCTGGGCATTTTCCTCCGGTCGATGCATTCGGAGCAAACCAATTTTACATTTGAAGATACGCTGACGCAAATAGGTATGGGCTACCCGATCCTTTTTGCATTGGGATTCACCTCTGAAAAAATTCAATGGGGCGCATTATGCATTATTCTCGTAGGCTATGCCGCCGTATTTGCGTTGTATCCGCTCCCCGGCCAGGGTTTTGACTGGTCACAAACCGGCACGACGGCAGACTGGGAGCACAACCTGAGGGGTTTTGCAGCGCATTGGAACAAAAATACCAATGCAGCATGGGCATTTGACCGGTGGTTTATGAACCTGTTCCCACGCGAGAAACCATTCCAGTTCAATGGCGGCGGTTACAGCACAACCAGCTTTATTCCCACATTGGGAACAATGATACTGGGTTTAATTGCGGGGCAGTGGTTAAAATCGGCAACGTCGTCGGTCGAACTCCTAAAACGCTTTGCGATTACGGCGGTAATGCTTTTCGTCCTCGCTTTGCTACTTCATTTTACCGGACTCAATCCCATTGTGAAACGCATCTGGACACCTGCCTGGACGCTTTTCAGTGGCGGCTGTGCTTTTTTGCTGCTTTCCGCCTTCTATTTTGTGGTTGATGTAAAAGACAACAAGCCTTGGTTTTTCCCGCTGATAGTGATCGGGACCAACTCCATCGCCGCCTACGTGATCGCCGATGGATTCGGCAGTTTTATACGGGAATCTTTCAAAATCCATCTGGGGCAAAACTATGACTCTGTATTCGGGGAGGCATATAGCTCGCTCGTAAGCGGTGCGTTGATCCTGCTAACCGAGTGGCTGATCCTGCGTTGGATGTACAACAAGAAGATTTTCATCAAGATCTGACCGGCTGTTCTATATTTGGGGATACTTTCAAAAATTGTCTCCGATATGCTGCATTTACAGGCCATACATCACATCGCCATCATTTGCTCCGACTACGAGAAGTCGAAACGATTTTACACGGAAATTCTGGGATTCAATATAGACCGCGAAGTGTATCGTGAAGGACGTGGGTCGTACAAACTGGACCTTTCGCTCAATGGACAGTATTGTATCGAGCTATTCTCCTTCCCTGCCCCCCCTCCCCGCGTGTCCCGCCCGGAAGCGTGCGGGTTGAGACACATTGCATTCAAAGTATCCGACGTCGAAGTCGCTATTTCGGATTTGAATGCCAAGGGTATTTTCCCTGAACCGGTTCGAGTAGACGAGTTTACAGGGAAGAAGTTTACTTTTTTTGCAGATCCGGACGAGTTGCCGATTGAACTGTATGAAATCTGATCAGGCGGCTGCGGTCAGGCCAAAACTACGTCGGCCACCGGCCTCGAGTTTACACAGCATATCGTAAAATTCGGAGGTTCGGCTCAGGTGTTCATCCACCAGGCGCCGGGCCTCCGGTTCCCTTTCAAGGTAACTCCTGACACCTTTATAAAGCTGAATGACAGCCGCCTCTATCTTCTTCAGACAAGACGCTACTTCTTCTTTTTCCCTGGCGTTTTCCAGTAGCAGCAGTGAAGCATGAGCGGAAATATGATTGTATTCGGCGAGTTCATGATCATTCAAAAAGCATTTGAAATAATCATAAATCGCCCTTATTTCTTTCTGAAACAAAACGGCGCTGACATGCCCCTGGCTCAGTAAGCGGCGGAACGGGCCCATGCCGTCTTTTTTCAAGGCTTCCAGATATAGGATCTCTCTCGTTTTCTGCTCATTCCACAATGAGCGTATCAGTTGAATGAACTCATTTCCGTTGCTCGCTTCCATATACCGTTGAAGTTAATCTTGTAGAATAAGTTCTTAAAAAACCATTCCTGAATTTGATCCGAACGGCAGCTTTATGACAATTGGAACACTAAATCTTTTTTAAGTTATAATATATCGTAAATAAGCTTTTTTATTAAAATCAGTTACAAAAATTACGCGCTTTAAATGGGGTCAAATCGCCCTAGCCGTGCGATCTGGAATGGGGAAATTCATACAGACAAATCACATACCTGCCCGCATTTTTTTTCCTGACCAGAAAGCGGCTAACTTTGCTGGCTTTACAATATTTGAGCGCTATTGCGGGTTAACTAAGGCAGCACCGATAGCTTAATACAATTTCCGAATATGTCCAAATTCCAGTTCCATATTGGTTTCATTACGATTTTCATTGTCACCGCATGTAAAACCTCGGCTCCGCCTGTGCAGACGGTCGCCGAAACCCAACCCCTCATCGAAATCGGCAACGAGCAATTCTCCATTGACGAATACCAGGACTCTTACAACAAGAACAAATTTGCCTCCGACTCCGCCAAACCATTGACACCGGAAGAATATCTGCCACTTTATACGGATCAGAAGGTGAAGGTCCTTCAAGCGAAAGCCGAAGGAAAAGACACCACGCTCGATTACCGGGAGGAAATTTCCTCCTATCGCGACCAGTTGGCAAAAAATCACCTGGTCGACAAAGCGTTCGTTGAAAAACTAACCACCGAAGCCTACAATCGTCTGAAGTACGAGGTCCGCGCCTCCCATATACTGGTCGGCGTTTCGGAAGACGCCTCCCCGGCAGATACGCTGGAAGCTTACAGGGCTGCCATTTCGCTCCGCGGAAGGCTGGAAGAAGGTGCCGATTTCGGAGATATGGCGGTCAGGTTTTCGAAAGATCCTACGGCTAAGACTACCAGTGGTGACCTGGGCTACTTCACCGCTTTTCAGACCCTCTATCCAATAGAATCCTCAGCCTATACATTGGCTGTCGGCAAGATATCCCAGCCTGTGCGCACCAAAACCGGCTATCACCTCATTAAGGTGAATGAACGACGTCCCAACAGAGGAATGGTGCGGGTAGCACATATTATGATAAAAGTGGACACTGCTGCCATAGCCGCACAAAAAGAATCGGCAAAAACCCGGATCGAAGAGGCCTATACCCGGTTGCAGAACGGGGACGAATGGAATCTGGTCGCCGCAAATTACTCGGATGACAGCGAGTCGAGAAAGAATGGGGGCTTGCTGCCAATCTTCGGCACAGGCCAGATGGTGCCTGAAATCGAAGAAGCCGCATTTGGACTGACCCGGGCGAATTCGTATTCAAAACCGGTGCTGACGATGTACGGATGGCATATTATCCGTCTGGTTGAAAAGAAGCCGCTGGAAACGTTCGCGAATATGGCCCCAACACTCCGGAAAAAGGTTGTCAACGATTCACGCGCAAAAGTGATCGAGCAGGCTAATGCAAAAAGATTGAGAGAAAAGTACCCTGTCCAAGAAGCAGCAGACCAATGGAACCTCATCGCGCCCCTAGGCGACAGCACCCTGCGCACAGGCAAATGGGATTACCAGCGTGCGGTAACTGCGGACTGGGCAAACATAATCCTGTTCCGGATCGGAGAAAAACCTTACGACGCACTTTCTTTCCTGAACTACGTCAAAAGAAGACAGCAACCCAAACCCAAAGATACTTCTCCGAGCGTGCTCTTCCGGCATTACTATGATGACTATGTCACGGAGAGCCTCGCCGCCTACGAAAGGGAGCATCTGGAAGAAAGCAGCCCTGAATTCCGCAGCCTGATGAACGAGATCCGCGAGGGAGTATTGCTATCACAGATTATGGAAGAACAGGTGTGGCAGCGTTCGCTATCCGATTCGACCGGACAGCGGAATTTTTACGAACGCAGCAAAGGTCGGTACAATTTTCCCGAACGTGCCATGGCAACAATCGTAGCCGCGAAAGACACGCAACTGTTGAACTCGGTCAGAAAAACACTGGCCACCAGTCCATATAAGCTCGAAAGAAGGTCTCAGGAGATCCTTTTCCCGGCTAATTCCGCAGAGATCGGGAATCCACAACTGGATGTACTGAATGACCTTTACATTATTATGGAAAAGAATGCGGACTATATCGTTGAGATAGCCGGATACCGGGCCGGCGATGAGCCTGAAACCACATCAGCGACCCGCGTCAGGAATGTTGTGAAATATTTAAATGCACGAAACATCCCAATTTTGCGTATCATAGAGAAAGACTACGGCTCGTTCCGTCAGAGTGCTGAATCAGAACGCAACAGAAGGGTCAGTTTCCAGTTTTACAGCTTATCCAAAAAGGATGTGGAAAAGGTTTACAATTCAGAAAATCCTGATGCTGTAACCATCCGGGAAGGGTATTTTACAAAAGAAGACCCGCTTCTGAATGCGTTCAAATGGCAGGCTGGCGAACAGACACTTACTGAAAACGGCGCTGTAAAATGGGCGAATATTGCGAAAATCGACCCTCCGCGGCCGAAAACGTTTTTGGAAGCCCGCGGAAGTGTAATCAACGACTACCAAAAAGAGCTGGAAAAGCAGTGGCTGGCCAGGTTACAGCAAACGTTCCCGGTTAAAGTCAATGCACAGGAATTAGAAAAAATTAAGCGTTAGCCTTATTTTAGCATTCACAAATCGAATCTGTTTCATTTTTAGGAATTTAATACAATAAAACCCCCAGTAATCCAATCAGAATCCAAGGAGTTATATGAAAGTAAATAAATTGATCACGGCTCATTTAATCGTAGTTCTTTCGCTGTTTATCAGCGCAATCAGCTACGGACAAGGTCAGCAGGGAGTGAGCCTGGATAAGATTATCGCCCGAGTCGATAACCACTACATCCTGAATTCGGAGCTGGAAGAAATGTACAATCAGTACAAGGCCGAAGGAAGGACAGCGCCCGAGAAATGCCAGCTGCTCGAATCGCTCATCATCAACAAAATGTTGCTGGCCAAGGCTGAGATCGACTCCGTGACCGTGGAAGACAAGGAAGTGGACGGAGAACTCAATGCTAAAATGAACTACATGATCCAGCGCTTCGGCTCGGAGAAGAACATCGTCGAAGCGTACGGAAAAAGCGTCGAAAACCTGAAAGGCGAGCTTCGCCAGCAGGTTAAGGACCAGAAAATCGTAGAAAAAATGCAGCGCACCATTTCGGGGAATGTGAAAATCACACCTTCCGAGGTACGCAAGTTTTTCAATTCCATCCCCAAAGACAGCTTGCCCTACATTCCATCGGAAGTTGAGGTAGGCCACATTGTCAAAAAGGGAACCGTTACCCGTGAGCAAAAGGAGAAGTTACGCCAGCAATTGCAGGACCTCCGGCAGCGGGCTGAAAAAGGTGAAGATTTTGCCAATCTGGCGCAGATCTATTCCGAAGATCTTGGTTCTGCCAAAGTCGGTGGTGACCTCGGTTTCGCTAAACGCGGTGCAATGGTACCTGAGTTTGAAGGTGCGGCACTTGCACTTAAACCAGGCGAAATGTCAGGCATCATCGAATCCCAGTTCGGCTTCCACTTGATTAAAATGCTGGAAACCAGGGGTGCTGAATACCACACCCGCCACATCCTGCTCCGCCCCGACTATAACAAGGGCACCGATATGACCCAGGCGACCCGTGCACTCGACAGCCTCCGGATCCTGATTAAAAGTGACTCTCTGAAATTCGCCAAAGCAGCCCTGGACAATTCGGACGACAAAGAGACCGCCGAATCAGGTGGACTGATCCAGGACCGAAACACAGGCCTGTCTAAACTCACGCTGGATGCTTCAATGGACCCTGCGCTATACTTCGCGATCGATACTATGAAGGTGGGGGATCTCAGCATGCCCGTGTCCTATCGTTTGGAAGACGGCAGCAGCGCAATGCGGGTACTCTGGTACAAAAGCAAGTCGGAGCCGCATACTGCCAATTTACACGATGACTACGAAAAACTGGCTCAGATCGTGTTGAGTAATAAACGCAACAACGCGCTGGAAGAGTGGTTTAAAAAAGCACAGGGCGATGTATTTATCAGCATTGAACCCGAGTACAGAAATTGTAAGGTCCTTGGCCTGGCCGCCAAAGGGGACGATTTATAGCGTTCACGGACGACAGTCTTGCTTTAAACGAGTTGAAAATCTAATCCAAACATAACGTGAAGTATTCATCGGACGTAGAGGCTGCCGAAGCTATGAAAGTAGCTTATGATAAAATCCGTAGTGAAATCGGGAATGTGATCATCGGACAGGATGATGTAGTGAAAAGGCTGCTCACCGCTATTTTTTGCCAGGGGCACTGCCTGCTGGTAGGCGTTCCGGGTCTCGCCAAGACGCTACTCATTCAAACGATCGCCTCCTCCCTTGACGTCGATTTCAACCGGATACAGTTTACACCCGACCTGATGCCTTCCGATATCCTGGGCTCCGAAACCCTGGATCAGAACCGTAACTTCAAATTCATTAAAGGCCCCATATTCGCCAACATTATCCTGGCGGACGAGATCAACCGGACACCTCCCAAAACCCAGTCGGCGTTGCTCGAAGCGATGCAGGAATATTCGGTGACCATTGCCGGTGCAAAACATTCTCTGGACAGGCCATTCTTTGTACTGGCCACTCAAAACCCGATCGAGCAGGAAGGCACCTATCCCCTGCCCGAAGCACAGCTCGACCGGTTTATGTTTATGATCCAGCTCGACTACCCATCGTATGCGGAGGAAGTCAATATCGTAAAGAGTACCACTACCGACAACCGCTATGAGGTTAAAAAGGTAATCAGCGCCGAGGAGATCACCGATTTTCAACACCTGGTGCGCCGTGTCCCCGTAACCGACCATGTGATCGAATACGCCGTTAAGCTCGTCCATAAAACGCGGCCCTCCGGCGGATTGGCGGTGAAGGATACCAATGATTACCTGGAATGGGGCGCCGGGCCGCGTGCATCGCAAGCCTTGATCCTGGCGGCGAAATGCAATGCATTGCTATCCGGCAAATACTCTCCCGATATCGAGGATGTGAAGGCCGTCGCATTGCCGGTATTACGCCACCGCATTATCCGGAATTTCAAAGCAGAGGCCGAAGGCATTTCAGTGGATGATATTATCGGCAGGCTGGTCTGACCGGCGTTCCGGAGACAGTAGGTTTTGCAAATACAGCATTTATAAGTTTGTGTGGTCTCCGGATGGCACAAACTTTTCTTTTTTATACCCATCATCAATCCGCTTCACAACCCATGACATCCATTCAAGGAAAGAACTATATAGGATACTCACTTTCTGCCGAGGGAAACCGGAAATTGAAAGCCTATGCCCCCGCGACAGACACATTCCTGGCGGAAGATTTTTACAGTGCAACCGCCGAAGAAGTAGAGCGCACCATGCAACTCGCTGAAAGCGCTTTTGACAGCTATTCGAGCGTCCCGGCCGCCCGACGTGCAGATTTCCTGGTCGCGATCACGGAAGAAATACTTGCATTGGGTGACCAGCTTCTCCAAAGGGCGAATTTCGAAACAGGGCTACCGCTAGCCCGGTTACAGGGGGAACGGGCCCGGACGATCAATCAGCTTATGCAGTTTGCAGACCTACTCCGGGAAGGATCCTGGATAGAGGCTTCGATCGACACCGCCCAACCTGACCGGGCACCGGTCCCCAAACCCGACATTCGGAAAATGCTGGTTCCTATCGGCCCCGTCATTGTTTTCGGTTCGAGCAACTTCCCGTTTGCCTATTCTGTCGCCGGCGTTGACACCGCACCCGCACTGGCGGCCGGAAACCCGGTCATCGTCAAAGCACATGCCGCACACCCCGGCGTGAGTGATCTGACTGCCCAGGCAGTGGTGCGCGCGGCTGTGCGCACAGGGATGCCCGACGGTACATTTTCAATGCTCTACGATGATGGTTTCGAGGTCGGGACGGCCTTGGTCAGACATCCGGCTAGTAAAGCGGTAGGGTTCACCGGGTCGTACAAAGGCGGAATGGCCTTGTACCGGCTGGCGCAAGAACGAGACGAACCAATTCCTGTTTATGCTGAAATGGGCAGCGTCAATCCGATCGTGGTTCTGCCGCAATATCTGAAAAATCATGCTTCGGAATTGGGTCAAACCCTTGCAGCTTCGGTTGGCCTGGGCGCAGGCCAATTCTGTACTAATCCAGGACTGGTTTTCGTAACACAATCGGAGGGTTTCGAGGCATTCAGGGATGCTTACAAGGAGGATATACAAAACACGGCGTCCGCAACGATGCTGACCGCGGGGATTTGTAAAAACTATTATAAACTACGCGGAGAAGCATTGGAGCAGCCCGAAGTTTCGTCCCTGGCTATTTCGCACCGTCCCGGCGACGGTAAAAACCAGGCGGAGGCTTCCATCGCCATGGTATCCGGAAAACATTTTATCAGTAACCCGAAGCTACACGAAGAGGTATTCGGTCCATTCTCCCTTCTGATCGTCTGCGATGGCACCGAAGAGCTTTCAGAAGCCATTTCGCATTTAAAAGGACAGCTCACCGCGACGCTCATGGCGGAAGAAGCGGAAGTCGGTGCATATCCGGCCATCGCGCGTCAGTTGGCCAGGATTGCAGGGCGTTTTATCATGAACGGTGTACCGACCGGTGTCGAGGTATGCCCTTCGATTCACCATGGCGGGCCGTTTCCCGCCACAGCCGACTCCAAATTCACATCGGTAGGCAGGCATTCAATTTTGCGTTTTGTGCGACCACAGTCTTACCAGAATTGGCCCGACGCCCTGTTACCCGAAGAACTGAAAAACGGCAATCCGCTGGGCATTCTCAGGCTTGTCAACAATGTACCGACCCAAGCCGGTATTTGATCGGTCCGGTCCGGGTTATGAAAAAAGATGCTCCGGATAGCCGACTTCTACTAAAAACAAACCTGCCGCCGGGGCCTGCGCTCCGGCGCTTTGTCTGTTTCTCGACAGAATGATTTGTTCAAAATCTTCTACCGTCAGCTTACCTCGTCCTACTTCCAGCATGGTCCCTACCAGCGCTCTCACCATTCCCCTCAAAAACCGGTTCGCCTTGACGTGGAATACAAGCGTCTCGCCTGAATCGATCCATTCGGCCTGCACAATGCTGCAACGAAAGTTGTTGACATTGGTGTGGATCTTGCTGAAACTCTCAAAATCGTTGTGCACCAGCAACAGCGCGGCAGCCCGGTTCATACCATCCACATCGAGTTCCCCTCTGAGCTGATGTGCCAGATCACTCAGAAAAGGGTTTTTATGACGGATGATCCTGTATTCGTATTTCCTGTGCGTCGCGGCGAAACGCGAATGAACATCATCGGCCACCGGGATAAACCTGCGGACGGCCACATCCCTCGGAATCAGCGCATTCACTTTATAAGCCATCAGATCGGGGTTGTCGATGACGAGGGGTAAATCAAAGTGTGCGAATTGCTGTTCCGCATGAACCCCGGTATCCGTGCGGCTGCTCCCGGTCAGTTCGACCGGCATTCTTAATGCTTTGGCAAGCGCTTCTTCCAGCACTTGCTGAATGCCCAATGCATTGTTCTGTTTTTGCCAACCATTATAGGCTGTACCGCGGTAACTGAATTCTAGAAAATAACGCATTCTGCAAAAATAAGCCAAAGCGCCGGGATTTACGATTTAGGCAGGCCGATTGCGGAATTTGCCGGAAGAAGGTTAACTTTGAGAATTGGAAAATTTCATTTTAGTATGATTACGGAAGAGAAAAAAGAAGAGAAAAGCCTGAATTTTATCGAGGAGATTATTGACGCTGATCTGCAATCAGGAAAATATACCCGGATTATCACACGCTTTCCACCCGAACCCAATGGTTATCTGCACATTGGGCATGCTACCAGTATATGCCTGAATTTCGGTCTTACCAAGAGGTTTCCGGGTTATACCAATCTGCGATTTGACGATACCAACCCGGTGACGGAAGACACCGAATATGTTGAAAATATCAAGAATGACATTCGCTGGATGGGTTTTGAATGGGAGAACGAGCATTACGCTTCCGACTATTTCGATACCCTTTACGGCTACGCGATCAAGCTGATCAACGAAGGACTGGCTTATGTGGACGATTCTACTTCCGAAGAGATCGCTGCGCTGAAAGGAACACCCACCGAACCGGGCAAAGACAGTCCCTACCGTGATCGCACCGTGGAGGAAAATCTTGCACTTTTCGAACAAATGAAGAATGGCGCATTCCCCGACGGCAGTCGCACATTGCGCGCCAGAATCGATATGGCGCACATCAATATGCTCATGCGCGACCCGATCCTGTACCGGATCAAGCATGCGCACCACCACCGCACGGGTGACAAATGGTGCATTTACCCGATGTACGACTTCGCACACGGGCAGAGCGATGCCATTGAAACCGTAACGCATTCCATTTGTACGCTCGAATTCGCACCGCATCGCGAATTGTACGACTGGCTGATTGAAAAACTGGGTATTTATACCTCTCATCAATACGAATTTGCGCGCCGCAACCTCAATTATACTGTCACCAGCAAGCGCAAGCTGCTCCAATTGGTTCAGGAAGGACACGTAAACGGGTGGGACGACCCCCGTATGCCGACGATCAGCGGAATGCGGAGAAGAGGCTACACGCCCGAAAGTATTCGGGACTTCTGCGAGCGGATCGGCATTGCGAAACGCGAGAATATGGTCGACGTGGGCCTGCTCGAATTCTGCGTGCGGGAGGATCTGAACAAGAAAGCATTGCGGAGGATGGTAGTACTGGATCCATTAAAGGTGGTGATTACCAACTTCCCGGACGGCATTACTGAAATGTGCCACAGCGAAAACAACCCGGAAGATGTTGCAGCGGGCGTACGTGAAATTCCTTTCACCAGGGAGCTGTTCATCGAGAAAGAAGATTTCATGGAGATTCCATCGAAGAAATACTTCCGTCTTGCACCCGGTAAAATGGTCCGCTTGAAGGGAGCCTACATCATTCAGTGCGACGACTTTGTTAAGGACGAAAATGGTGAAATCACCGAAGTGCGCTGTACTTACATTGAAAACAGCAAGAGCGGCCAGGACACCACAGGCATCAACGTAAAGGGAACCCTGCATTGGGTATCAGCCGCGCACGGTGTGGAAGTAGAAATCCGCCTGTACGATCGCCTGTTCTCAGTCGAAGACGTTTCTTCAGAAGACGGTGACTTCAAGGAATATCTCAATCGCGACTCATTGCACATCATCACCGGCCATGCGGAACCGGCGCTGCTCGAAGCAAAGGAAGGAGAATCGTTCCAATTCCTGCGCAAGGGGTATTTTGCCAAAGATCCAGACAGCACACCTGAAAAACCGGTTTTCAACCGCACCGCGACATTGCGTGACAACTGGGCGAAAGCCGGCAACTGATCAGCTGAAGAGCATTAATTAAATGCCGCCTGCTAAATCTCGCGGCATTTAATTAGATTGCTTACAAATAAACTTGCGTGTCAAAAAGTTTGAATCTATCTTTGTGTAACAATTTCCACGATTCAAATTCTTTGCCGTCAGTGAATACCCAGAATGAATTGTTTAGTACCGCCAAAGGCTTCTGCGTACAGTGTGATCTAACCTCCCGGATTGTTCTTCATTTTGGCGAAATACAAGCTTCTTTTAAAATCCACGATTTCCTGAATTTCCGTCGGTTCATCAACGGCATCGATATCCACAGCAAGATTTTCGACCTGTCCGATGAGTCTGACTATGAGTTTGTTGAAGCTCCCCGCCTCAACCTCCACCACAAAATGACGCTCTGTGAGGTGATCCAGTTGCGGGAACTTGTCAACGGCACTCACTTCGCAATAGAGCTGAATTCAATGCTCCATCAAATTCTGTTTACTGAACAAGAATTAGTCTAAATTACTCATACAGACTATATTAGACCGGTTCCAAATTTCTAAAACGATTTGGAATGCTGAACTTTCGCATGATATTTGCACTTACTAATACACGTAAAAACAAGCAAAATCATGAAAGACTTACTCAGACAACGTACTTCCCTCAAAGAGGAGATAGAGATACTTTTAAACAACCAGGTGAAGATGGAAGCCGAGGCTTCTGCCAAATATCTGGCGATGGCTTCGTGGTGCGACCGTAACGGTTTCAAACACAGCGCAACCTACTTCCTTAAACAGTCGGACGAAGAGCGCGGGCACATGCTGAAAATCTTCAACTACCTGATGACCGTTGGCGGAACAGCGATCTCTCCCGAAGTTTCAGGTGTAAAGCAGGAGTATCCTACTTTCAGAAGTGTATTTGAAACCGCACTGCAAAGCGAAATCGCAGTAACGCAATCTATCAACCGCATCATTACCCAAAGCCGCAAGGAAGAAGATTACGCGACCGAGAACTTCCTGCAATGGTTTGTGAACGAGCAGATCGAAGAAGAAGACAATGCACGCCGCGCGATCGAGTTGTTTGACGTCATTGGTGAGGATGGTACCGGCCTGTATGTGATCGATAAAGCGATCGCGAAAATCGGCCACGACGAATAATATTAGTTTCTTATCCTGCAAAATAGCTGCCTCGTGCAGCTATTTTGCTTTTATACCCTGGTAAAATACTTTCGCTCCCAAACCCGGTACCAATTTTTGTTGGCAGGATATTTGCGATGCGCTGCAAACCGGTTGACCATCACCGCTACAAAGAGCAGGATCATCACACCGCTCAACACCGGGCTCACAACATACATATAACCTAGCGCTTTGATCTTTTCCGACCCGATATTGGCGATCAATGCCGTCGCACCACCGGGTGGGTGCAGTGTTTTGGTCACCTGCATCAGTACAATCGAAACCGAAACCGCGAATGCGGACGACAGCCACATCTGGTCCGGGATAATTTTGTGAACAGTCACTCCTACCAGCGCGCACACCAGATGCCCGCCGATGAGGTTCCGCGGCTGCGCAAGCGGACTGTTGACGATGCCGTAGATAAGCACCGACGACGCCCCGAAGGATCCTATTAAAAACAAATGATCGGCGTCCGTGAATTTTTGGTCGTTGAGCAGACCAATGAGCCCTATTCCGAGGAACGATCCCAGGAAGGTCCAGAAATGGTCCTTAAAATCGATGAGCGTTTCCTTGTAAACTACGTAACGGACCAATCTGGCATTACGTTTGATCCTTTTTCTCAAAATATCAAAACTTTTGGTTCAAGTCGCATTGAAAATAGAACTATAACGGGATGCCAATGGTTCGTAAAATGTAGAAAGCATTCTCAACTTTCTGCTGTCGGCATCTCCTATTCCCTCCCAAATATACAAAAAAGGGCCCAGGCCAGATCGATCTGTGCCCAACACCGGCATCAAATTTTGGTACACCTTTTGTTGGGTTGCGAAATTAAAAATAGTAGTATTGCAATAGCACCGTTGATCTGCCTGCATGAATTACCTCGACGAATTCAAAAAATTTATTTCCAGCCATTACCTGTCAACCGGTGTCCGTTTAACCCTGGGTACGATTATCCCTAGCCTTATTTTTCAGCACTATGGCATTCTAAGTGAGATGATTGCGTTTCCGCTCGGTACATTACTCATCGGCGGAACCGATAATCCCGGCCCCTATCACAGAAGGCAGAATGCATTGCTAGTCGCGATCGCCACCTGTTTTGTGGTCGCGTGCATCACGGGGTATCTCCGGCATTTTCATTTTGTCATATTTATCGAAATCATCGTATTCGGAATGTTTTTCTCGCTGGTGGGTGTTTACGGCAACCGCGTGAACAGCATTGGTTTGATTTCCCTGCTCGTTTTTGTATTTAACATTGATGACCACCTGAGCGGCGATATGGTGCTGCGCACGGCGGCTATCTTCTCGGCGGGTGGAGTATGGTATTTCATCCTCTTTATGATTCTTCAAAAACTCCTTCCTTACAAGCTGATTCAGCAATTACTGGGAGAAAATTTTGTGGAGCTGGGGAAATTGCTTTACATCAAAGCGGATTATTATTTTGCCAAACCGGACTACGACGAGTTGTTCAATCGCATGGTGCACCAGCAGGTCATCCTGCGCGAAAACCACGAGAACCTACGCGAAATCCTTTTCCGTACCCGTGAGATCGTCACTGAATCCACCATCAAAAGCCGTATCCTGATGCTGATGTTTCTCGACAGCATCGATCTCTTTGAAAGGATCCTGAATTCCCAGCAAAACTACGCTAACCTCCACCGGGCCTTCGATCATACCAAAGTACTGAGGCTTTTCGGGACCTACATTACCTGGCTTGCAGCCGAAATCCAGCAGATCGGCCTCGCGGTCCAAAGCGGCTTTGCTTCCCACCCCAAACACGACCTCGACGAAGCTTTTAACAAATGCCAGCGGGCATTCGAACGTATGCGCGAACACAAGATGAACCATGACAATATGGAAGATTTCATCATGCTCCGCCAAATCCTGAACAGTCTACAGGACGTCACCGAACGTGTCAAGAAGCTGCACCGGGCGACCAGGTATGAAGCCGACGCCAGCACCGATTACCAGGTAACCGTCGAAGCGGACGATTTCACTCCGAAGCAGGACTACCACCCCCGCATTCTGCTGGATAACCTTTCGCTGAAATCCAGCCATTTCCGGCACGCGGTACGGGTAACACTGGGTCTGCTTGCGGGTTATACCGCCTCATTATTCTTCGACGTCGGACACGGTTACTGGATATTGCTCACGATTGCCGTTATTCTGAAACCAGCATTCAGCATCACCAAGCAACGCAACATTCACCGGATTGGAGGGACCATTCTCGGTGTCATCACAGGTTTCCTATTCTTGTACCTCATCGATGACCGTACGGTGCTGTTTATTCTGATGATGGTAGCGATGATATTGGCTTACAGTTTTTTAAAGATCAACTATTTCGTTGCCTCTACCAGCATTACATTGTATGTAATACTGTCTTTCGATTTTCTGAGCCCACAGCACGTGACCGCGGTATTGCAGGACCGTGTGGTCGATACGGTAATCGGCTCGGTGATCGCCTACATAATCTCGTCCTATGTGTTGCCCGTATGGGAGCATTCGCAGATTAAACAGTACATGAAAGAGGCATTGAATGCCAATCGAAAATATTTTGACATCGTTGCCGCCAAATTTGCAGGAAAACAGCTGGATATCAATGAATTGAAAGTACTCCGAAAAGATGCCATCATCGCCATGGCCAATCTTTCCGACAACTTCCAGAAAA
This sequence comes from uncultured Dyadobacter sp., assembly GCA_965649915.1. Lineage (GTDB taxonomy): Bacteria > Bacteroidota > Bacteroidia > Cytophagales > Spirosomataceae > Dyadobacter. The sequence goes on along the minus strand of CBFGMV010000129.1, from coordinate 2,280 downwards.
TGCTTTCCGAGCCAAAGCGGCAGCAGCTGAACATGGAGGAGTACCATCAGTTTGTAGCGACGAGCCACATGCTGACCTCCTACATCGCATCGCTTTCCACCTACGCGCAGACACTCGAGTACTCCGAGTTTTCAGTTGAATTTGAAATGATGATTCGACAGATCGACCGTCAGTTGCAGGCGGCTATGGACGTAATCGACGGCAAGACGAGCAACAGCCTGGAAATCGTCCGGGAATCGTTGCCGCAAAACCAGCGGCTGGTGGAGCTTCTGGCCCAGCGAAAAAAAGAAATTAAGGAACTGGGCATTGAAAAGGCCGATCAGTCGCCGGCCCGGAAAATGCTGTCCGATCTTAAAACCATTAACGGATTATTCGAACTGATCAGCACGATCTCGATCGACGAAATCAAAATATTGCAGAAAATCAAAATTGCGCAAACCCATTAAAATCATGTCGTTACTAACTGGCACAGAAAGAAAGAACATTAAACCGGGATTGGCCGTATCCATTGTGTTAAAAAAAGACCAGCGCTCCGGAAAATTGACTCAGGGAATTGTGAAAGATATCCTGACGAAAGCGCCGGTCCACACACATGGTATCAAAGTCAGGTTAGAATCGGGAGAAATCGGTCGGGTCAAGACCATTGCAGACTCAGCAGACGAATAATCACAAAAGCGAGATGGCAGCCGACAGCACCTCATTCAAATCCTGCATGGGCAGGTCCTCTTCTGGCGCAATAAGCATTATTTTCATCCGCGAACGTTGTTCCGCTATCAACGCTGGGTGATCCATCCGAAAACCATCCACTACGCCCAGGTAAGGCTTTCCACTCTTCTTCTCCGTCCACAGGTAGCAAAAGCGCTTGCCGCGATGAGCGTAGAATGGCATGCGGTACCGCCACATTTCGGTTACCTCCGGCGCAAATCCGAGTATGTAAGCGCGTAGTGCAAGCAAGCAGCTTTTGGCAGGTTCATCATGTTGTTCGAAATAACGGTCGATATCCCTCATACAGGTGGCATTTGAATGAATCCTTATCTTTGCCCTGAATTTATCCGATTTATGTCAAATCCCCGCATTAACCTGATTATCGGGATCATCAGCATCAGCATTTTCCCTGTGCTTGTCAAATGGGCCCCGGTATCCGGTATCACCTCTGCATTTTACCGCATGCTTTTCGGTTTGTTGTTTTTACTGCCGTATGTGATTTTGCGGAGGAAATTCCGAATTCCACCAAAAGCCCTTTGGGTGCCCATCGGTATTTGCGGTATCATCTTTGCGACGGACATCGCGGTGTGGAATCTTTCTATACATTATTCCAATGCAACGCAGGCGACACTGCTCACCAATCTATCGCCGGTGTGGGTGGGCGTCGGGACATTCCTCTTCCTTCCCGACAAACCAGGCTCACGGTTTTGGATCGGGACATTGATTGCGTTGCTGGGAATGGTTGTATTAATTGGCCTGGAAGCATTCACCTCCATGCAGCTGGATAAAGGTTTTGCATTGGCTGTCCTTTCCGGAGTCCTGTACGCCACGTACATGCTGATCAGCAAGACGGTTCTGAATCGCATCGACATCGTCAGCTTTATGACTATCAGCATGACGGTATCCAGCATTTACCTGCTCGCGGTCTGCCTGTTTTTCGATCAACCGGTCTCGCATTTCACTACCGACATCTGGATTGTTTTTCTGATCCAGGGATTGGTCTGCCAGCTGATCGGTTGGTTAACGATCAGTGCCGCTATGAAACAAATGGATGCAAAAAGCGTATCGCTGAGCCTGCTAAGTCAGGCGGTTGTCACCGGACTTTTTGCGTGGGCGTTTATCGGGGAAAAGATCACTTCTCAGATGATCGTGGGTGGCGTAATTATCCTGCTGGGGATCGCCGTCACTTATACCGGGCGCCGGAAAAGAGCGCAGGCGGACTAACGCCTGTCGTCCACAGGCAGGTAGATAATAAAGGTAGAGCCGACGTCCGGTTTTCCAACAGCATCGATCAGTCCTTGATGATTCTCGACAATCTTCTTACAGATCGCCAGCCCGATGCCCGTACCCTCGTAGGTGGTCCGGTTGTGCAAACGCTGAAACAACTGAAAGATGGCGCGAGCTTCGAGCGCACGGCGGGCACCTGCGCGTCCTGTCCTCGGACGGTCCTCGGGCGCACGGCTTGAGCCCGACCCTTGCAGTTGTCGACGAGCTCCACGCCCACCGCGACCCCGAGCTCTATGTCGCGCTGCGGACGGCGCTCGGCAAGAGACCGGGAGCTCGCCTGCTGACTAT
>CBFGMV010000128.1:0-22233 GCA_965649915.1 uncultured Dyadobacter sp. | reverse complement strand
CAAAACCGAGCGCACCATGCCGCACCGGACCTCGGAAGCCGTAGCAGTGGTGGCCACCAACTGGTGGGCCGCATTGAAGGGCAAGAAGGCGTTGAACGTCAAATGGGACAACGGGGACTATGCCAGGACCGTCGATACCGCGGGCTATTATGCGGCTACTTACGAAGCTGCAAAAAAGGAAGGGATTAATTTTGAGGAGAAAGGGGATTTTGCGGCTAAGTACGGATCGGCGAAAAATAAAATCGAATCGCATTACGAGACACCTTTCCTCGCCCACGCGCCGATCGAGCCTGAGAACGCGGTCGTCCATGTGAAAGACGACGGTTCGGTGGAAATATGGGCGCCTGTGCAGGGTCCCGACTGGGCGTTGCGGGATGTGTGTGGTTACCTGAAAGTGAAGCCCGAACAGGTGAAGATCAATGTAACGCTATTGGGCGGCGCATTCGGCAGAAAGGCCTATCATGACTTTTTGCTGGAAGCATGCCATATTTCCAGGGAATTGAAAAAGCCCGTCAAGGTGATCTGGACCCGCGAGGACGACATTACGCAAGGACCTTACCGGCCGGGAATGCTCAGCCACATGCAGGGCTTTGTCGACAATGGGAAAATAGCCGGATACCATCACCACGCTATCGGTGAATCCATCGTAGGACAGGTCTTCAAAGGTTTGAAGGAGGATGAAGCGGATCCCTGGTTAAGCGAAGAAATCAGCACCGAAAACAGTAAGTATCATTTTGGTTCGGCTTCAAAAATCAGCTGGACGAATGTGAAAACCGATATTCCCGTCGTATGGTGGCGGTCGGTGTATGCTTCCAACTTCGGATGGGGGCAGGAATGCTTTATCGATGAGCTGGCGCACCTGGCCAAGAAAGACCCATTGAAAGCAAGACTGGAAATCCTTCCCGACGAGCGGTTCCGCACCGTATTGCAAACGCTTGCGCAAAAGGCTAACTGGGATGAAAAACTTCCTGCGGGAAGCGGAAAAGGAATCGCGGTCTTTAAATCATTCGGCAGTATTTCAGCCTGTTGCATTACAGTTTCCAAAAAGGATGCCGGAGTGAAGATTGATAAAGTCGTTTCGGTCATCGATTGCGGCTACTATGTGAACCCCGATAATGTGAAAGCACAGACAGAGGGGAACATTGTCATGGGCATTACAGCGGCGATCAAAGATGGCATTACATTTACCAACGGTATTTGTGACCAAAGCAATTACCATCAATACAATATCATGCGCATGAACGAGACCCCGCCGATGGAAATCCATTTGATAGACAGCGGCTCGGTGCCGGGCGGGGTAGGAGAGCCCGGACTTCCGCCCATTGCGCCTGCATTAGGTAATGCGATATTCGCGGCAACCGGCAAGCGCCTGAGAAAGCTGCCGTTTGACATTAATAATATCGGATAGCTCATGGCCTATGACGAGCGGGTAGCCAACCGGATTCGTGAGGCTTTGGCCGATCAGCCCCTGGTGCAGGACAAGACCCTGTTCCAGGGGCTGGCCTTTATGGTCGATGAGAAACTGTGCATCAGTGTCCGTAACGACGTACTGCTGTGCCGGATCGGTCCTGATGAATACGAAGCGGCACTTGAAATGAATGGTGTTGAGCCGATGGTCCACAATGGGCGGACGGCAAAGGGGTATGTGTTTGTCAGTCCGCAGGCGTACGCTTCGCGGGAAGCCTTCAATTTATGGGTCACCCAATGCCTGCAATTCAATAAAGTGGCCAAATCCTCGAAAAAGAAGAAGTAATGGAGGAGTTGTTGGTTGACAAAAAGTATCAGTTGGAGAAATTTCCCGGAAAAGGTGGCTGGACCTACGTGATCATATCTGAGATCCGGCAGGACATTAAGCGGAAGTTTGGAATGGTGAAGGTCAAAGGCCGCGTCGATGATTACGAACTGCTCGGTTACAATCTGATGCCCATGAGCACGGGTGCGCTTTTCCTTCCGGTAAAGGCGGAGATTAGAAAGAAGATCGGCAAAAAGGAAGGCGACTGGGTGAGGGTCGTGCTATATGCTGACGATTCCGGACTGGCTATCCCCGAGGAGCTGCTGGACTGTCTTAAAGACGAACCCAAAGCCTACGCTAATTTTGTGAAACTCGCCGAAAGCGCTCAGAAGGAATACCGGGACTGGGTCTACTCCGCAAAAAAAGACGAAACCAAAGTAGCCCGCATTGCGAAAATGATCGATCTGCTTCTGGCCGGCAAGCGGCTTACGGGCGATTAATTGTTGTAAAGGGCATTAAAAAAGAAATCCCTGTCCATTGTTGGCAGGGATTTCCTTTTTAATGCTCATATCAACGCATTACTCCGCGCCATCGGCTTTGGCCCTTGCCACTGCATAGCCGCCGATTTTATGGCCGGAGGAAAGTCCAACTTCACAGTCGAAACGGTAGTGGATCAAGCCGTAGATCCGTGATACGGATGCTTCCGACGCCATGTCGTCCACTTCTTTTTTGCTCTCCGGGAAAATATGTGCCAGTACTTCCGCTGCCGCTCCTGAAAATGTCGAGTGTCCCGAAGTATAGGAGGGAAAATTAGGCAAACCCACCGAAGTCTTGACCTTGCTGCTCATCTGATTCGGGCGGGGGTAATAGTAGAAATACTTTACATCCCAGCAGCAAATGCCAGCGTCCTGCAAGGTAGTGCCCAGGAGCGCCAGTGTACGGGCAGTGCGAACTTCACTGAACTGTTTTTTATGGCACAGCTCTGCACCTTTCCGGTGCCAGTGTCCGGGCGGTGTATAGCTGCCCACACCGTCTGACCAGAAACTGGCGATACGGGCCTGTTCGCGGGTTTGGTTTTTGGCGATATCAAGGAGCTCGTCCATATCTTTTTTAAATGCAGGGCTTCCGATCACCGGCGGCGCTTCGGGGCGGAGTGCAACGACGGTAGCTGAATCAAAATTCCAGGGCTTCACAAAACCGTAGGTAGGGAGCATTGGAGGTCTTGGAGGAAACTCCTGACTTACCCAAGGCTCGGTAACACCCACTTTTCTTGCATTAGCGATCATTTCCGCAGTTTTTGCCTGGTTATTGGCAGCTCCCATTTTATCGGCTCTGGCTCTGGCCATGATTTTGGCGCCTACCGCCTTACCCAGGTCCGAACCGGCCGTGATGTCGCTTTCTACGTTCATTCCTGCCCACATCCGGCTGTTTTTGTGTTCAGCAAGTTTGGTATCCAAATAAGCCACTTCCCCTGGGAACATCGCTTTGAGGATAATGCACGATACTTCGGCCACTACGGCATCCTCGGACGGGTAGGAAGGAAGATCGCTCACCGGTAGCAGGGTTTTGATCGAAGTGTCGTTTTTGGACGGCGCTTTCCGGTTGTACTTGAATTTGTAGTTCCACGCGCTCACCAGTGCGTCGTATTGCGCTACGCTCAGGTAAGCCATCGCGCGTGCCGCGTACGGCGGGTTGGCGAAGGGAAACTTCGGGTCCTTTAATGGATTGGCAGCATCCGGCAATGGGTATTTGCCATCGGGTGTGGATGCGGGCGGCGTGTTGTAACGTGCCGAAAGTTCCCTGGCGATTTCATTCCACCGGTACACGGCTCCCGCGCCCCAGTAGTTGACCTGCTCACGCTGCTGTGGCGTGATCGCGTCGGCGGTTTCCTTTAACTTTTTCAGCTCCGTTTTATAATAATCGGTCGTGATCGCCTGGGGTTCTGCGACCGCGATTTCTGCCGATGAGGCCAGCACGTAAGTTTTCCAGGTGCCCGCGTTTTGTTCCAGACTGGAAGGCGTATTGATGCCTGCGGTTGGTTCGTCTACGGTTTTGGAGCAGGACCACAGCATCGCCACCGAAAGTGCAGGCAGCAGTATGCGAGTAATGGCCAGGCGAGGAGATATATATGTCATTTTCATCTTGGTCTTTTCAGAATTAGTTTTTAGCTTCTTTGATGTAACGGAACTGGTAGAGCACACCGACGGTGAAGGCAGTGCTCTGACCGACATTGCGGCCGCTGATCACATGTGAAGCACGTGCATTAACGCCGATATTCTTAGGTTGGAATTTCGCGTAGACTCCTACCATGGTGGAATTCATGTTGTTGGTAGGGAAAGGCATGTCATTGCGACGGATATTGTCGCCGCCATCGCAGGCTCCGTGCTCGATAAAAGCTTCGGCCTGTATGGCTTTTTTCAGGTAACCCAATCTTGCCGAGGCGTCATACGCATTGGGGACAGAGACCTTATCGGTGTTGTAAAGCTTGTCATCGGCCTGGTAGGAATCGCGGTCGATCTTGATTTTGCTTCTGAAAATGTAGCTACCCGAAGCCGTCAGGTAAATACCGCTCTTATGACGGTAGCTGGCCAGTAAGCGGGCCGTAGCTGTTTTGCATTGCAGACCAATCGACATCGGTAAAAAGTCCGGGATGTAATCGGTAACCGGGATCGAGGCGCCGGCAATCGCGTGCAGAGATAGTCCTGATTTGTTTAAAAAACGGTATTTCAGCCAACCGGAAGCATCCTGGAATCCTTTTTGCCATCTGAGGTTACCAGTGCTGGCTTGCGTCCAGATGTAGGGGACTCCCACGATCAGGTTAAGGTCTTTGACGATGCCCACTGCAAGCATCGGCATGACGCTCTGGGTAGTATGGGTGCCGATATTGAGATTTTCTCTTTTCAGCGAATTTTCCCAGTACTGGTCCCATGAGCTGTGGGTATAGGAAACGGCCAGGCAAGCCGTGCCCTTGGACATATAAATGGCGTCATTAGGCATTTGTGCGAATGCGCTGGGTATGGCAGCGGCCGACATCACTATTCCGGCAAGCAACAGCCATCCTTTTTTTTGTAAAGAATGTATCATAGGGTATATTATTAAAGATAAGAGTGAACCCTTGCGGGTATCAGCTGACAACCAGTTAGCGCACAGGTACTTGTTTGCTAGCGGTGGCGAAATGAAGGAAAGCGATCAGACCGTTTCGGGAGGAGGAGAGGCCAGCAGGCTCCGGTAAGGCAGATAATGTGCCGGGGCGTAGCGGTAATGGGCCAAAGCAGATTGGTGCTGGACGCTCACGGAGGAAAAATCAAACGCCGGCTGATCTGATACGTAGGTTTTCAGCAGATCGCCCAGCAATTTGACTGCTTTTCCGTAAGGGCTTTGGGGACCATCACTTTGAGGATCGTTGAGCACCTGCATGGCATTGGCCAGCTGAAAAAAATGGTCACGTGCCGCCTGATTGGACTGCAAAGTGACATATAATGTGTCGTTCTCGTGCTGTATCTGGGTTGCATTGTAGAAATGATCATCCTGCCGGATCAGGCCTTCCATCTGCTGGGAAATTTCCAGATTCCCTGAGTAGGGAAGCGATGGAAGATACATTTTCATGACCCGTTCGGCGGTGCCCTCGCTGGAAGCAGTCAGATAGTCTTTTTCAAAGAAAAGAATGGCAAGGCTGAGCCCAAACGTATTGCAGAGCAGCAAAACCAGTAACCCTATCGACGCTATTCTTCTCAATTTTAGAGGATTTATAACCAAATGTAAGCATTTTAGCTACATATAAACAAGCGTCCAATCCAATTCCTCAACGCGCTGATTTTGTGACGCGTAAAGTAACTTTTGGTTATTAATGTTGGATAAATGGTTTATTTATTTGGATTTCAATGACCTGCGTGAATGGGCATATCACAGGCAAGCGTGTATTTTAGTATATTGACAAAGCTATCATTCCAATAGCTGACTATGGCTATGTTTTCGACTTTGTTTGAAGCGGGTAAACCCCTGAAAGGGACATTGCTGATCCTGTCCTTAGCATTCTGCCAGGAGAGCTCCTTTTCTGAAAAAGATTTTGAAAAACTCTCTCCAATTGAAGGAACCTGGCTCCATAAACGTACCAACGGGGATATCTACGAGCAATGGAGCCGCAAGAACGCAACCGAATTCGTTGGTACAAGCTACAAACTGACGGGTCGGGATACGATGCCGCTGGAAAAAGTAAGCCTGTACCTGAAAGGAAAGGAAATCGTTTATGCCCCGGTTGCCGCTGGTCAGAATAATGAAAAGCAGGTGCTGTTCAGGTTGAAATCCATTGATGGCAGCCGGTTTGTTTTCGAGAACCCGCAGCACGATTTTCCGCAGCGCATCGTCTATGATTTCAGATCTGCCGACTCGCTGTATGCCCACATCGAAGGCAATGTGAACCGAAAGTCCAAACGGATCAACTATCCATACCGCAGAATACATTAACCATTTACTTAACACCATGAAAAGATCGGAAATATCGCCAATGCCACCGTTTTTTGACCGTTACATCAATCTGATCGAAGATATTGACATTTTCGAAGCCTTTGAAAAGTACACACCCGGAGCGGTTTATCAGCAAACAGATCAACTTTCCGCGCTGCAAGACCGGGTTTACGCAGCCGGCAAATGGACGGTAAAGGATATTTTACAGCACGTGATCGATAATGAAAGGATTATGTCCTACCGGTCCCTGCGGTTTTCGAGAAATGATCAAACTCCTTTGCCCGGCTATGAGGAGCAGATCTTAGCTGCCCACACTTTGGCTGCCAACCGCACAGTAGCCGATTTAATGGACGAGTTTGGTGAGCTGCGCCGGAGTACGATCACCTTATTCAAAAACATGGATCAAACCATGCTTTCCCGTACCGGCCTGGCCAACCAGACCCGGATTTCACCGCTTGCCCTGGGTTTTGTCATATTGGGCCACCCTGTGCATCATATGAATGTGATCCGCGAGCGGTACTTCCCGCTACTTTAAATGCTTGCCAGCTGTTGGAGGGCTTCCTCCACCTTGGTAACCGGCAACTGACAGGTTTTGTCATAACATACGTAAATCGCTGTTTTGGCATTGATGTCCGTCCGGTTCTGCAATAGCGGCAGGGTGGAGGAGGTAGTAGTACCCATCACGATCTTGTTGGGGATGAAAAAGCGGTCAAAATCTTTTCTGACCGTATCCGCATCGGCGCCTACGATGGCGATCTCCGCAGTAGGAACAGCCCGCTGGCAATACAGCGCAGCCCAGTTGGTAACCCATTGAACGTCCGCGAGCAGGAGCTTGGTCATTTTGGAAAGCATTTTGTCGGCAATCTCGATGTAGTCGTTCCGGTCGAGCATTTTCCCGAGCGTATACAGGTTTTGAGCTGTCATCGAGTTGGAAGCCGGAATCACATTATCGAACAGCTCTTTCTTGCGGGCGATCAGCGCTTCTCCGTAGGTGTCTGTAAAGTGAAAGAACCCTTCTGACTGATCAAAGAAATTCGTCAGAGTATACTCGGTCAGCTGTTGGGCATGATCAAGCCATTCCTGCTGAAATGTGATCTGATAAAGTCCCAGGTAACCCTCAATGACTGCCGCATAATCTTCAAGGAATCCGGTGACGGTCGCCAGTCCGTTTTTATAACTGTGTTTCAACCGGCTGCCCGATGTCATTTTCTGCGTGATAAAGTGGCCCGTTGCCACAGCCAGCTCGCGGATTGGCTCATCGCCCAGCGCGCGGTAGCAGTCGGTGAGTCCTTTGATCAAAAGCCCGTTCCAGGAGGCAAGTATCTTATCATCCAGGCCTGGTTTGATCCTATTGCCGCGGCTACCGGCAAGGGTGCGCAGGGCATTTTCATACTGCTGCTGAAACTGCGCTGTAAGGATTCCGGCAGTTTGCGCCGCTTGCTGCGACGGCTCAGTAAGATGCAGGTGATTATAGCCGTGTTCCCAATTTCCGTTTTTGGAAATGTGGTACAGTTTGGCAAACCAGTTAAAATCCTCACCCAGTGCATCTTTGAGCTCCTGCTCTGTCCAGATGTAGAATTTGCCCTCGATTCCTTCGCTATCCGCATCCAGGGCCGAGTAGAAACCGCCATCCGGGCTCCGCATTTCAGTTTCAAGCCACTGGATTGTTTTCCGGATACGATCTTCGTACAGGGGATTTTTAGTGAGCGCGTAAGCCTCCGCATAAATGCTCAGCAGCTGCGCATTGTCATAGAGCATTTTTTCAAAATGGGGAATAAACCAGTCTTCATCCACAGAGTACCTTGCCCAGCCACCACCTACATGGTCATAAATTCCCCCGGATGCGATCCTGTTCAGCGACAGTTCCAAATGTGCGAGCGCTTCCGGATTTTGACTTACGTCGAAATAACGCAGCAAAAACTTGTAAATGGACGGCATGGGGAACTTGGGAGCCCTGTCCATTCCGCCTTTCTGCGTATCAAAATTTCTTTGCAGCTGTTCGAACATCAGATCCAGATCAGCCGTGTTGAACTGGACAGTAGCATTAACCAATCCGTATTTCTGGCTTTCCGAGGCGATCATGTTCTGCACAAAACCTTCGGCAGAACCAGCCAGCTCCTGGTAGTGATTCTGAAAAGCCTGCTGAATGCTTTTGAGTAACTGGACCCAGTTTTGCGGAGGCAGGTAGGTTACCCCGTAGAATGGCTTGCAGTCGGGCAGCAAAAATACATTCAGGGGCCAGCCTCCGCGCACGCCCATTGCCTGGACGGCATCCATATATACCGCATCGACATCGGGACGTTCCTCGCGGTCGACCTTAATGCAGACAAAATCCTGGTTCATCACTGCCGCAATCGCTTCTTTTTCGAAACTTTCCCGTTCCATGACATGGCACCAATGGCAGGCCGAATACCCGATACTGACCAGGATCGGCTTGTTTTCGTTTTTCGCTTTGGCCAGCGCCTCTTCTCCCCAGGGATACCAATCCACAGGATTATGGGCGTGTTGAAGCAGGTATGGGCTGGTTTGTTGACTAAGACGGTTCATGGGAATGGGGGCGAGTGCTATTGCAGCACGACTACCTTTTTGATGATGGTTCTATTGTTGCCGGTGAAGCGGGCAAAATATATGCCAGATGAAAGTATGGGAAGATCAATGCTGGTGCTGGTCTGGCCGGCAAACGACTTTATTTTCTGTTGCAGCAAGGTCTGGCCTTTGGAATTTGTCAGTGCAAAATCGATGTCGGTCGCGCCATGCGCGCTGGTGAGCGATACGTGCAGCTGGCGGCCCGCAGGATTGGGATATACATTCACGGCTGCCAATGCAGGTTCGTTGCCATTGACTGTATCGTTCAGATCGAACTTGCAGAGAAAAACCTCTTTGCCTTTTAATGTAATACTCCGCGCCCAGTTTTGATAAGAGACCGTCACAGTAGTTTGCGCATTGTCGGCTGCATATGGATTTTGCGCCGCGATCAGAATGTTGCTGCCCTTGACAATGCCCCGCCAGACCGGGTTCTGCTGCTGCATCTGGTCACGTGCAGACTGGGGGATCACCACCTGGTAAGATCCTTCAAGCATATCATTGAATGCAGACAGCCGGTAAAGTCCGTTGATGAAATGCTCGTAGGGCGCGTAATTTTCCTGCCGGTCGGAAGAGAGAAACGGGTTTTCCCAAAGCCATAGTCCCTTTGCCCCGGAAAAAAAAGGAAAAATAGCCGTGGCTTCGGCCATAAACGAGGTGATGAGCGGGATATTGGGGTCATAACTGTCGTGGACCCGCATCCATACAAAGGGAATCACCGGTTTGTTGCTCCATGCCGTATTGGCTTCAATGTTGAAGAGCAGATAGGAGAGATAGTCTTTGCCGATCGGATGGTCGTAGCCATAGTAGTAGTAGGGGGAAGGCGACAAAAAGTCCATGGCATTATAAAAAGTGCCGCCGATTTTTCCCGAATTGTCCTGAGTCAGGTAATGGGTTCGGGCCAGGTTGGTTGTCCAGTCCTGCCAGCTGTTGGAGGTGATGTTAAGCCAGGTGTTGCGGACGGGAACATCGCTGTAACTGGTAATGGTCGATTTAACCCCTTTTGCGCGCAGCCGGTTGACGGCCTCGGTGTACCACCAGCGGATATCCCTTTTATAGGTGGCAATAAAATCCGCATCAGGCAGGCTGCGGTACTGCTGGGGAATGAGGGGGTTGGCCTTCAATGCGAGAATGTCACGGTCTTCCCGCTGCATGCGTTCAATGTCCAGGCAAAGGATGTCGGCACCATTGACAGTCCCGGCATAGTTATCCCAATAGCTCCGGTAGGCCGCTGTGTCATTCCCCCAGGGGCTGCGCAGGGTGTTGTCGGCCCAGGGCTGGTTGCCACTTCACGTAGCCACTCCATACCATAGCACGGCGCGGTTGGCGGGATTCAGTGAACCCGGCTCCGGACCGCTGTATGCGGCAATGTGGCTGAAACCATGTTTCAATGGCTGTGACTGGGTATCGCCAAACCGGGGGCCGCTGTATATGATCTTAAAAGGAAGGGAAAATTCTGGAAATTTACCCCATTCGATCGTGTTGTTAGTCTTGACAGGATTTAGCACATAATCGGGCTCGCAATCCTGACTGCGGACCGGTACGGTGTGAAGCAGTAAAGTAAATAAAGTGGTGTAAAATGCCTTTGAATAGATGTTTGTATAGAAAGTCATAAGATTTGCACAGACAAATTCGTTACTTTTGCAATGTCGCCAATTTTACTTTTTCCGGGAACCTGAGTTGGCAAAGTCAAGAAACACCTATGAAATTGCCTTGAAACGTAAAATACAACCAACATGAAAAGATTACTTCTATTTGTTCCTCTCTTGTTTTTATCGGTTCTGGTTTTTAGCTGCAAGGACAAAGATAAGAACGAAACCCCGCAGCCGACAGAAAAGAGCAAAATACTGGCCAATTATCCATGGCGCATGTATTCTGTCACTGATTTATCGGGAAAGGAGATTCCTGCCAACCAGTTAAACGCACAGACACAGGGAATCAAGCTGATGGATATCCAATTTCAGCAGAATGCTGTCGTGAAGGCGATCGACCAGCAATCCAGTCAGGTGATCAATGGCGGAACCTGGTATCTGATTGACGAAGATGCCACGCTGGATATTAAGATTTCGGGTTTTTCTGGGGAGTTTGGCCTTCAGGAACTTTCGAACAGTAAAATGAAACTGAAAAGCAAAATGCCGGTCAACGGTGTGGAGCAGGAGACACTGATGGTCTTCCAGCCCGTCATCAAGTAAGCGGTGGTGTGATACACAATTTGTTGGGAAAAGCGGCGGAGAAGATCTGCCGCTTTTCTTATTTTGTACAAATTTTTATCAATGAAAAAGAATATCCCTTCCATTATCAATGCATGGTGTATGTACGATTGGGCCAACTCGGTTCATGCGTTGGTGATCGTTTCCAGTATTTTCCCGGTTTATTTCAGCGCGACCGCGCTCAGCGCCTCGGGGACTCAGGACATCGATTTTTTCGGCGTGCATATCAAAAGTTCGGTACTATTCTCCTACACGGTTTCAGTCTCATTTCTGATCACAGCGCTGCTGGTACCATTGTGCACGGCGATCGCTGATTTTACCGGTAAGAAAAAGCGCTTCATGCAGTTCTTCTGCTATACGGGCGCGATCAGCTGCATGCTGCTGTATTTTTTTACCAAAGAGACCTTGATATCGGCCATATTTCTTTTCGGGCTGAGCTTGATCGGATGGAGCGGGAGCATTGTTTTTTATGATTCCTACCTGCCCGAGATCGCGACCGAAGACCGTTTCGATCAATACAGTGCCCGCGGGTTTTCACTGGGTTATCTGGGTAGTGTGCTGTTGCTGCTTTTCAATCTGAGCATGGTGCTGGCCCCCGATTTTTATGGTATTACGCAGAAATCGCTGCCTGCAAGGATATCGTTTTTTACGGTCGGGCTATGGTGGGTGCTCTTTGCCCAAATACCATTCTACTATCTTCCCTCGGGGAAGGCAGAGAAGCAAAAGTCGGGTAACTGGGTATTCAATGGTTTTAAGGAGCTGCGAAAAGTTTACGGTCGTCTCCGCGAGCAGCCTTATCTGGCCAAGTTCCTGAGCGCATTTTTCATTTATACGATGGGGTTACGCACGGTCATGTATGTTGCGACTATTTTCGGTGCCAGCGAATTGAAGCTTCCTTCGCAAAGCCTGATCATCACCGTGCTGCTGATCCAGCTGGTAGGAATAGCCGGATCCTACACTTTTGCATGGCTGTCGGGCAAAGTAGGGAATATCTATGCTTTGATGATCGGGGTAGCGATATGGATCGGGATCTGTACGGGTGCATATTACACAACGGAGGCGATCGAGTTCTACTTCGTCGCATGCACGGTGGGCATGGTAATGGGCGGGATACAGTCTCTGTCCAGGTCTACTTATTCCAAATTGATCCCGGAAAATATTACTGATACGGCTTCTTATTTCAGCTTTTATGATGTAACCGAAAAGCTGGCGATCGTGATCGGGACATTCATTTATGGTACAGTTGAGCATGTTACGGGCAGCATGCGCAATAGTATACTGGCCTTGCTGATCATATTTGTAGTGGGTTTAATGCTGCTCTACCGGATTCCGTCCCGGAAAGTTTACCGCTTTGAATTGGATCATAACAAAAATTGATTTAATATCGCGGCACGAAAGAGGATGTTAGCTCAGCTGGTTCAGAGCGCCGCCTTGACAGGGCGGAGGTCAGCGGTTCGAACCCGCTACGTCCTACCACGATAATTTTAGCCTGCAAGCGGATGTTTGCAGGCTTTTTTATTTAATTGCATTTACCTCCCTCAAATGCCCGGAGTGGAAATCAACGTTTGAACTGTAATGATTGAATGCAATGGAGCTCAGCGAACGCCAATGGAAGCTTTTCGATTTTGTCAAGGATATGCACGGAGACCAGAAGAGGAAGTATACCGGGGCACCCTATTATACGCACCTGCTCAGTGTGGCAGACCGGGTCGGGCAATTCGTTGGAAATGGTTTTGAAACCGAAATAGCGTTATGCCATGACCTGATCGAGGATACCGCCTGTTCACTGGCCGATCTTTCAGCCAGGCTAATTGATCTCGGTTATGGTATCGATGCGGACGAGGTGATCCTTTCCGGCGTCGATGATATGACCGACAAATATACTCATGATAAGTATCCGGCTTTGAACAGAGCGCAGCGTAAGGAGCTGGAAGGAATACGCATTGCCGGCTCCCGGCCCATTGCCCAGACGGTTAAATACGCCGACATCATCGATAACATCAGCTCGGCGGCCGAGCACGATCCGGGTTTCGCCCGGGTTTATACACGTGAAGTGCATGGGTACATCTGGAAGATAGATAAGGGTAATGCAGAGCTGTACGCCGAATGCTGCCGGGTTCTGACGGCAGTCAGCCTGAAACTTGGGCTGGATCCATGAATTCTGGCCTGGCAGAGCACAAAAAAGCCTGCCTCATCAGATGGGGCAGGCTTTTGAATATTGAATTCGCTTATCAGAGCGTTCTTTTTACCTCACGCAGCTCGAAGCTTTCAATGATGTCGCCGATCTCGATGTCGTTGTAGTTTTTAACACTCAAACCACATTCGTAACCGTTTCTAACTTCCTGAACGTCGTCTTTGTAACGTTTCAGAGAGTCGATTTCACCTGTGAAAAGAACGATACCGTCGCGGACCACGCGGATTTTGTTGTTACGTTTGACATAACCGTCTGTTACGTAGCAACCAGCGATAGTACCAATGCGGCTGATCTTGAACACTTCGCGGATCTCGATATTTCCGGTAATGATCTCTTCAATGGTTGGCGCCAACATACCTGTCATCGCATCTTTGATCTCCTCGATCGCCTGGTAGATTACCGAGTAGTGACGGATTTCGATCTGATCCTGCTCTGCCATTTTCTTCGCGTTGGAAGAAGGGCGAACCTGGAATCCGACGATGATCGCATCAGAGGCAATCGCAAGGTTGACATCAGACTCAGAGATCTGACCCACAGCCTTGTGGATGATGTTCACCTGTACCTCCGAAGTTGAAAGTTGCAGCAATGAATCTGAAAGTGCTTCTACGGATCCATCCACATCACCTTTTACAATCAGGTTCAGCTCGCGGAAGGTACCGATCGCCTTACGACGGCCGATTTCTTCCAGCGTGATATGTTTTCTGGTACGGATTGACTGCTCTCTTTGAATCTGCTCACGCTTGGTAGCGATATCACGCGCATCACGCTCGTTTTCGAATACGTTGAAACGGTCACCCGCCTGCGGGGCTCCATTCAGACCCAGTAACTGGACCGGCATCGAAGGACCTGCTGATTTGAGTCGTTTGCCCAGGTAATCGGTCATTGCTTTCACTTTTCCGAAATGCGCTCCGGCCAATACCACATCACCTACTTTCAAAGTACCGGTCTGAACCAGAATGGTAGTCACGTAACCCCGGCCTTTATCCAATGATGCTTCTACCACAGTTCCTGCCGCACGGCGTTCGGGATTGGCTTTTAGTTCCAGCAGCTCGGCTTCGAGCAGTACTTTTTCAAGCAACTCGTCAACCCCCATACCGGACTTGGATGAGATTTCCTGAGTCTGGTATTTTCCACCCCATTCCTCTACCAACAGGTTCATATTGGCGAGCTCCTCACGGATTTTTTCGGTGTTGGCTCCTGCCTTATCGACCTTACTGAATGCGAATACGATCGGTACGCCGGCTACCTGGGCGTGATTGATCGCCTCACGGGTTTGTGGCATGACGCTATCATCTGCCGCAATGACGATGATGACCACGTCGGTAATTTTAGCACCACGGGCACGCATCGCGGTAAATGCTTCGTGACCCGGCGTATCCAGGAAGGTTACCTGTTTTCCTGTTTTTGTTTTTACACTATATGCACCAATGTGCTGGGTAATACCTCCGGCTTCACCGCTGGCTACGTTTTCCTGACGGATGTAGTCGAGCAGAGAGGTTTTACCGTGGTCAACGTGTCCCATGATCGTTACAATCGGCGCACGTTCTTTGAGGCTTTCCTCGTCGTCCACCTCTTCCTGAACATCGTTCTGAACTTCTTCTTCGGCAGATATGAATGCTACTTCAAAACCAAATTCATCGGCAATGAAAGTTATCGCTTCCGCATCCAGGCGTTGGTTGATCGAAACGAACATACCCATGCTCATACAAACCGAGATTACTTCCTGGACTGTCACATCCATCAGTGAAGCAAGGTCGTTGGCTGATACGAACTCGGTTACGCGCAATACTTTTGTTTCTTCGTCTCCCATTCCGTTCGGATCGTTCTGATCTGTACGGTCACGGCGACGGCCTCCTTTTCCTCTGGCCATATTTCTGGTGTTACCACCGCCCATACGCGCCATTGTTGCTTTGATATTGTCAGCAACCTCTTTGTCGGATACCTCCTCGCGGCGGTTTCCTCTCCGGTTACTATTGTTGCTGTTATTGCTGTTGTTACCACCGCGGTTGTTGCCTCCCTGCCCGGTTGCGGGTCTGGATTGACCACCTTGCTGATTGCCAGTCTGGCCGGCCGCAGGAGTTGCGGGGCGATTACGGTTCGCTGTGTCAGTAGAGCCGGCATCTGCTGTCGGTGTACCGGGAGTAGCCGGACGGTTCTCGCCAGGAGCAGCAGCTCCGTCACGGATGCGTTTTCTTTTTCTGCGACGTTTTTTGTCGGCAGACGTGTCACTCGACGCTACCGGATCTTTTTTCTTGGCTTTATCGGAAGGTAGTTCGATCTTACCAACCACACGCAAACCTCTCAGCTGCTCTCCACGCGCCTCGATCAGTTCGGATTCGCCCGTTGTTTCTTCGGGAGTGCTTACATTGGCCTCCACTGCCGGCTTCACCGGTTCGGGGGCTGGCACTGGCTCGCTTTTCTGAACAGCAGGAGTCTCGGCTGGCTCGTCAGGCTTTTGCTGTTCCTTGGGAGCTTGCTGTACAGGCGCCTCCTCTTGCTTGACGGGCTGTTCTTTGGCGGGAACTTCCGCTGGTGTCTCCTTCACAGGTTCTTGTTGGACTGCAACCGGTTCTGGTTTAGGTTCTGGCTGAACAGCGACCACCGGAGCTGGCTCGGGTTTTGGGGTTTCAGCCACTATTTCCTTAGGAGCTTCCTTCTTTGGTTCTTCCGCAGGTGCCGCAGGCTGCTGTGGCGCAGGACGTTTGGCATCCAGATCGATCTTTCCTACCACCTTAATACCGGGCAGTCTGTTCTCAGCGGCAGGCTGTGGAGCAGGCTCGGCAGGCTTTTCTTCCACTGCGGGCTTTTCGTCAACTTTTGGTGTATTACGGAAATAGAGAATTCCCTCCACATCGCTTTTGACTTTCTCTTCTTTGACTTCGGCCGGCGCCTCTACGGCAGCAACAGGCTTATGCGACAAAGAAGCTCTCAGGTCATTGGATTTGAAGTCCTTCGCTAGAAAATCAATTTGATCGGCATTTATCTTGGTATTCGGATTACTTTCCACCTTATACCCTTTGGCAGACAGATGATCCACGATCGTAGTAATACCCACGTTGAGGATCCGTGCCACTTGGCTAAGGCGCATCATTTTATCTTCTGCCATATTAGCAATTTAGTAGAATAAGGTTTTGCATTGTTTGCAGCGCTGACTTGTGATCCGCCCTGCGGTTTGTTTTATTCAAATTCTTTTCGAAGGATATCCATCACCTCTTCCACAGTTGCTTCTTCCAGGTCTGTTCTGCGTACAAGTTCCTCTTTATTAAGAGCTAACACGCTTTTGGCAGTATCCAAACCAATTTTGTGGAGTTCGTCGATGATCCATTCGTCGATCTCGTCAGAGAACTCGGTCAGGTCAACATCCTCGTCATTTTGTTCTTCGATATCTCTGAAAACATCGATTTCCATTCCCACCAGCTTGCCGGCAAGTTTGATATTCTGTCCGCCTTTACCGATGGCCAGTGAGACCTGATCGGGTTTAAGGAAAACCGACACCCGCTTTGCATCGCGGTCAATCTGCATCGAACTTACCTTGGCAGGACTCAATGCACGGCTGATCAGCAATTCCAGGTTGTCGGTATAGTTGATCACGTCAATATTCTCATTACCCAGTTCGCGGACGATCGAGTGGATCCGTGATCCTTTCATCCCCACGCAAGCTCCTACCGGATCAATTCTGTCGTCGTAGGACTCCACGGCAACTTTGGCACGTTCCCCCGGTTCACGAACAACTCTGCGTACTGAAATAATTCCATCGTAGATCTCGGGAATTTCCACTTCGAAGAGTCTTTCCAGGAACACCGGAGACGTTCTGGAAAGTGTAATCTTGGGAGACCCGTTGTTCATTTCAACTTTATGGATCACCGATTTCACCGATTCGCCCTTGCGGAAGCGGTCTTTGGAGATCTGCTCCGTACGTGGCAGTGAAAGTTCATTGCCTTCCGAGTCAACGATGATTACTTCATGCCGCAGGGTCTGGTACACTTCTCCGGTAATCATTTCACCTACCTGATCCTTGTATTTCTCGAACATGATTTCTTTTTCCATGTCCTTGATCTTTTGGATCAGCGTCTGGCGGGCTGTCTGAACAAGGCGACGGCCGAATTCGACGAGCTTCACTTCCTCGGCTACTTCTTCACCTACTTCAAAGTCATTCTGGATCCTGCGTGCTTCGGCAAGCGGGATTTTATTATAGTCCCAGATATCTTCGGAATTGTCATCAACGATTTCGCGTGTACGCCACATTTCCAGGTCACCGCTTTCGGGGTTGATGATCACATCAAAATTATCGTCGGTGCCATATTTCTTGCGAATCATAGTACGAAATACCTCTTCCAAGACACTGATCATCGTAGGACGGTCGATGTTCTTAGAGCTTGCGAACTCCGCGAATGATTCAATTAATATTCCGCTATCCATTGCTATGTTAAAGAATATTTGCTGATACTAAGTTATACATATTATATAATTGATCACAACCCGGGATTCGTGTTCCGGCATCGTAAGTCTATTTAAATGAGATCTCAACCAGCGCCTTGGAGATCTCATCCAGCCGGATCTGCCGGATCAGGGATGCTTCGTCCACGGGTAGTTTAGGCTTCTTCTTGGGGGCGGCAAGTTGAATAGTGATGTTGTCCTCACCGACTTCTGAAAGAAGACCCTGCAACAGCTCTCCGTTTTTCAGGATGACCCGAAGATTTCTCCCCTGGTTCTTTTTGTATTGACGGGGTAAAATCAGGGGTTGATCCAGGCCGGGGGAGGAAACTTCAAGCGTATATGCTTCGGTGAAAACTTCCAGTTCTTCCAGCTGCTTTGCCAGTCTCCGGCTGATGGATGTACATTGTTGTATAGTGATCCCCTCGTCGCTATCGACGAGAATCGATACCTTCTGGCTTACTTTGGAAGGCTTGATGACGATGTCAACTAAAAAACAGTCACCTTCTTCCAGCAGCGGAGCCAGTAAAACTTCCAAATGTTCCTTTACGGTCATGTACAATATATACAAATAAAAAAGGGGATTTAGACCCCCTCAATCAATCGATCAAAATAGAATTGGATGCAAATATAAAACTATTTTATCATTTCCGCAAACATAGAAGGATGTCTTAGAAATCCCGGCTGATCCGTTATTTTTGCCGAAAAAGGGATTTTAGATCAATGAAGGGGATAAAGAGGTTCTTGTGGTTTTTGTATCAATGCTTTGCTTTTTATACCCTGCTGATTTACGCGATGATACTGTGGGTACCGTTCAGCGGCTGGCTGGCTGGTTTTATGATGATGTCCTTTCCGGTGGTTTTACTGGTTCATCTGGTCTCGCTGCCCATCTGGTTTACGATCGAAAAGAGCAAAGCCCTTTTGCCGCTGGCGCTGCTGGCAGGCGGCGCGCTGTTCCTGCCCAGGACTTATGCTTTTAATAATGAGAAGATTACTGAATCGCAGGCTGGAAAAAAGGCGCTAAGGCTGATGAGCTACAACGCGCATGTGTTTCGGAAAAACTCCGAGTGGTGGAAGGAGCCTGCCAAAGCACGGATCCAGGAAATGCAGCAATGGATCGGGGAGAGTGGGGCAGATGTACTGTGCATGCCCGAATACCTGGACCAACAGGAAGGACTTTTCGACAACAATGGATTTTTCTCCCGCAAAGGGTATAAATACCAGGCATTGTATCGGGAAGAGCGTAAAAAAAAGGAATACTGCGGACTTGCGATCCTGTCAAAATATCCGATTATCGCCAGCCGCGATACCATTTTTGAAGCCCAGAACGGGATGATCCAGGCCGATATCAAAGTAGGAAAGGATACGGTGCGCATCATTGGTCTTCATCTTTATTCGATGACATTGAGCCTGGGAAAGCTCGTCGAGCAGAAGAAGATGGATGGTATCGAAAGGGAAGGCAGAACCACGGTCGGAAAGATGAAGAACGGCTTCAAACAGCGTGCGGAAGAGCTGCTACATCTGCAAGCCTGGATAGATGCCTCACCTTACCCGGTGATCATTACCGGAGATTTTAATGAGGTCCCCTACGGCTACGTTTATGGGAAACTGAGAAAGACCCTGCAAAATAGCTTTGAAAAACAGGGAAAGGGATTCGGCTTTACCTTTAACCAGCTTCCCTACTTCATCCGGATCGATCACCAGTTTTATGACGACAACCGGATTTTGCTGACCGACTTCAAAACCTTTTCCGAAATCAGCTACTCCGATCACAACCCGATCATGGGCACCTATATCATCAAATAGAAAAGCCAGCAGAAAAGTCCCGGGGCCGATCAGTGATCGATCCCGAGACTGTCCAGTTCTGCGGCGGTGATCGTTGGGGGAAAGACGCCACGATCCAGTTTTTGCTTCACCAGCTTACCTACGCTGAGTGCTTGTTGCTCGGAGGTAAACCCATTGGTGCCTGCCACGCCGGGAATGAATTTCTGCTCGATCACCGCAGTCGTATCCTGCCGGATCCGGTATCCCCAGCCGCTGGGTTGCTTGAATGCCTCCACCTTGAAATGGGAAAGGCCTTCGCGGTTCCCAATGATGCGTTGTCCTTTGAAAAACAAAACATAAATGGCTGCCGCGAAGGCCAGTACACCTATTAACAGGATTTTTAAATTCCTTTTGATCACAGATCGTCGTCGTCGTTAACTGGCGCTGACGGGTCGAAGCCCCAGAAGTCATCTGTACCGCCTGATCCTGTGCCGCTACCTGTTCCGAAATAGCCGGTATTACCTACTACGAAGCCTGCTGCAAAGCCGCGAGCCGAGCCGAATGATGCTTTTTCCGTCCAGCTGTTAGCGCCCGGATCGTATTCCCAAACGTCGGATCTGCCTTCTCCACCAATGATATAAGACTTGCCATTGATCACCAGCGCCAGGCCGTAAGCGCGGGCAGGGAATGCATCCTGATCGAAGCCGTCAGCGAATTCTACGCGGCTCCATCCGCCTCTTCCTTCGTTACCTGCCGGATCAAAGCTGTACAAATCTTTGGTCGAACCTGTCGAGTTGCTTTTGCCGAATCCAACGTAAGCTTTGTTGCCGATCGTGAAGGAGAGGGCTCCCTGGCGTTTTCCACCGATGAACGTCGCGATTTCAGACCATTTGCCGGTTGTTCCAACGGATGGATCAAATTCGTAGAAGTCCTGGAAGTAATTGATACCGTTGTAGCCCAGACCTACGTAAGCACGGTCGTTAACCACAAAAGAGGTTGCAAACTGACGTGTACCGCCCGCGAAGTCAGCTACCGCTTTCCATTTGTTAGTCG
Organism: uncultured Dyadobacter sp.; assembly: GCA_965649915.1. Taxonomy (GTDB): domain Bacteria; phylum Bacteroidota; class Bacteroidia; order Cytophagales; family Spirosomataceae; genus Dyadobacter. The sequence goes on along the minus strand of CBFGMV010000128.1, from coordinate 1,799 downwards.
CCGGGTCGTATTCGTAAAAATCTTTTTTGTATCCGTTATCTACTGCCAGCACTCCGTCATAACCACCGCCTACATAAGCTTTTCCTTTCAGAACGAAAGCGGTAGCGTTATTGCGGCCTGTTCCTGGCAGGGCCTCAGGCTGCGACCAGATTTTGGTTTTGGCATTATAAGCCCAGAAATCTTTTACACGGGGCACTGCTTCGTTTGTATAACCTGTACCAATGTAGCCCACGTCGCCAATCACAAAGCTTACGGAGTTGGTCCGGATCGCTCCGCCGAAGCTGGGGAGATCCTTTCTAAACCAGTTTCCTGTTTTCTCGGTTTCGTCACCGTCTTTGTTGCAGCTCAGCTGAACCAACCCGGTTGAAGCGACTAGAAGGGCTAACGAAGTCTTTTTTAAGGTATTAAACATGAAAATATAGTTTGACGAATTGTTACAAATGAATAATGAGGATTGATGAATATCCAGACCGTGGCTTGCAGTCGGCAAAAAGGCCGAAAGAGTGCCTTAACCTAAATTTTTTGCAAACATAACATCTTGATACTGGTAAGTAAAATAATCAGATATTTTTTGTCCAAAACTTTAATCGGCCAGCAATTACTTTCAACGTGTATAAAGGCCCAATGTTGCATTCAGGATAGTGTCTACACCAGCAATGACGCTGACCGGGATCAAAAGGTTTGAAATAGCAGCAGCTGTTTTACGTTTCTTTTTGAGCTTGCCACTATTTCCATAAATGCCGCGTAACAGTTGAAAAGCCTCTGCTGGCCCTTACGTGGACATTTTATGTTTTGTTGCAATTCTGTTTTTACTTTCTTATTTGTCCTATTTCACCCAATCATGTTGTAATTAAGTTTGCATCTGATATTTTTGCACTTTTTACTGTTCTTGCTCTAAATGAAATTTAAGCCTTATTCCTTCGGGGGATCGTCAACAGTTCATAAATTACTGGTCATATTTGGAGTTGCCTTTTCGCTCAGCGCCTGTGAATGGGGGGATCAGATCAAATCACTGGCAGAACCCAATCCGGATGATTTTGCGGTCTTGCTCTCAGATACCGTCACTATCCAGCTTTCTACGATCGGAGCGGATTCGATCATGACCGGCGGCCCTTCCCGCATGCTGGTAGGCACTTATAAAGACCCTTATTTCGGTAAGGTACGCACGATGAACTTCTTTCAGCCCACCACCGAAAGCGGGGTAAGTATCGTCGAAAATGCCGAGTACGACTCGCTGGTCCTTGCTTTGCGCTATGACAATTCTTATAGCTACGGAGATACGACCCAGGCCCTTAACCTGACTGTACATAAGCTGCTCGCCGATATTATGGATAAGACTTCCTATTGGAACCATAACACGACAAGCTTTGAGGCGACACCTGTTGGCAAGGTCAGGCTTGTTCCCCGGCCGACGACGGGCGATGTTCTGAAGATGCGGCTTTCGGACGTGCTCGGAAAGCAGATTTTTCAGCTGGCCAAAGACAACAAGCTTACTTCCAATACGGACTGGATCAATCTGGTCAAAGGGTTTGTCATCATGCCTGCCGCAACGGATAATGGTTCGGTGATAGGTTTCAAAATGCGTAGGGGCATGGATAGCACTTCTTTACAACTCCACTATCATACGCCATTGGTCAGTGAACACAAGAAAGATTCTACCGTCTTTAATATCGAGGCTTCCTATAACCAGATCGTTGCGGATCGCGCCGGTACGCAGCTGGCGAAGCTGCCGGCAAATAAAAGGTTAGCCCTGCCTTCCGCTCAAACAGCAAATACCGCATTTATGCAGGCGGGGACCG
>CBFGMV010000127.1:0-22327 GCA_965649915.1 uncultured Dyadobacter sp. | reverse complement strand
AAAGAAGACCTTTCTTTCACAGTTTCCAAAGAAAGTTTAAATTTCAATTCGCCGGTAGAAACAAGCTCAATAGATGCATTGTTTTCTTTTACCTTGTCAGCAGCGATTGTAAGATTTGCAGCAGATACTCCCACCAAAACTGCGATTGTCAAAATTGCCTTTTTCATTTTATTTGAATGTTTAATGTCTAAATCAATGTTACCAATTGTACTTTTCAGGCATTTACTCATTCTAACCTTCAAGTTTTCTCAAACCAGCTTCTCGGTTACGATTATCGCTGTTTTGATGATTCAAAGTTACCTAACATTGTCATTAAAAGTCAATAAGGCCATTTATGAACTGCGAAAGTTCTTTTTCTTGTGATGTAATAATATTGGAATAATTATATGTTTATTAAAAAAGTACAGCAACTCGTTTGAAATTTGCCAGTTGGATTAGAATAGTACAATTCGACTCAATTGCACTATTCTAATAAATTTAACTAAGATTACCGGTCTCCTTTTTTTCCGTTGGCGACACGAGGAAGCAATAAGGGCACTGACTTCGTGTTGGTTCATGTTCTCACAGCAAAAAAAACCGTTGAGCACTTAAAGTATTTTCCGATTCCGCACGTCTGCCATTCCATAACCGCTTCTATTTCCATTGTCTCAAAAAAAGCCAAATATCATTCAGACAGTCGCTTCCTATGGTAAGCAGTTGCTGGGCTTTATCCGACAACGGGTTAATACCGACGAAGACGCGGAGGATATTTTGCAGGACGTCTGGTATCAGCTCAGTGCCGTGCCGGAGATCGAGGCGATCGAACAAATGAGCAGCTGGCTTTACCGGGTGGCCCGCAACCGCATTATAGACAAGTATCGCAAGCAGAAGCCGGATTCACTCGAAGACTATGGTTATGAAGACGAAGACGGGGAGATCCATTTCAAAGATATCCTGCTTGCCGACGACCGCACACCCGAAACGGCTTACCTGAAAGAGCTATTCTGGGAACAACTTACGCTTGCACTGGAAGAACTGCCCGAGAACCAGAGGCAGGTTTTTATCTGGAACGAACTCGAAGACCAGACATTCCAGGAAATCGCAGACAGGACCGGGGAAAATATCAAAACTTTAATATCCCGCAAGCGCTATGCCGTCCGCCACCTGCGCGAACGGCTCGAAAGCGTGTATCAGGAGTTTGTAAATTACTAAATTTGCCCAATCATGATGAACCCGCGAAACAGACCTCACAGATATAAGATAGCGCTGCCTGTCTTTGTGATGATTGCCGCCCTTTTGCTCGGCGCAGTTGTGCAATGGCTTTGGAATGCGATCCTGCCTGGCGTGGCGAACGTCAACCCGATCAGTTACTGGCAGGCAGTAGGTTTGTTTGTCTTATGCAAGATCCTGTTCGGCAGCTTCCGGGGGCCGGGACGTCCGGACTCCCGCGAGAAATGGCGTCGGTTCAGAGGCAAATTTGGTCATGAAGATTTTGACCGGATTGCCGCCTGGAAAAGCAAATGGATGAAAATGACCGACGAGGAACGCACGCGCTTCCGCCAGGAAATGTGGAACAGGCGTCGAAAACCTCCTGAAAATATGTAGCATACTTCAAGCCCGGCCCTGTAAGCCGGGTTTTTATTTTTTTCCCGCATTAAAGTAATTCCTGTCCTGCCACGTCAGTATAGATGTACACGCAATCAGCTGTGCAGTCATTCATCAAAACCGGATAAAACGACCATGTTCATTTCAATTTTTAAAATCGCTGCCGCTGGGGTTCTCGGACTAATGTTCCTCCTCGCGATCCCGTTCCTGATATTCAAAGCATTTGTCTTCTTCCTGCTTTTCGGGCTTTTTTTCAGACTGATACGCGGAAGGCGTGCCTACCGGAGATGGGGGCATTACCATCCTTATTACCGGAACTATCAGAACCGGCTTGACGGCATTCAGGAGCGCGAGGGCCTGTACGATCGGTTTGCATACGATCCCAAACAAGTTTAACAACATTCATTAACTAAAAACCAATCAATACCATGTGTAATAACAAATTCGGACGTCGTGGCTTTGGAATGCGTCACGAGCATTTTGGCCACCCTTTCGGCGCACAGCGCGAGTTCAGGGTGCCTGTCAATATCGTTAAAAATGAAACCAATTATGAGCTGCTGGTATTTGCACCCGACCGCAGTAAGGAAGATTTCAAGGTCAATGTGCGGGGCCACGAACTGAGCATTTCCTACGAGCTCAAAAACGACCAGGCCGAAAACCGCAACTGGATCCGGCATGAGTTCAGCAAGACTTCTTTCGAAAGGACATTCATGATCGACGATACCGTTGACACGGAAAACATCCGTGCAGAATACAACAATGGCATTCTGCAACTCACGCTCCCGATCGTCCCCGGCTCCGAAAAACCGGCACAGGAAATTACGGTAAGCTAAAAGCATCTTGTCCGCAACGAAGAAAGCCCCCGCGTAACTGCGGGGGCTTTTCTGATTACAAACGCTTAACAAATACTGGTTTTAATCAACCAAAATCATTTATAGGCTGGATCCTGAATGAGCGTAGCAGCTCCTGCCTTGTACGAACGATCGATCGCTTCCTGCGGGATCGGGAAATACTCATTTTTCCCTTTTGTGAAAACAGCACCTTTCTTGTATACCCGCTTGTTTGCTTCGACCGTCGCATATGCATTGAGTGTTTCAGCCGCGATTCCCCAGCGTTGTAAGTCGAAGAAACGGTGGCCTTCCATTGCAAATTCGAGACGGCTTTCGAAACGCACAGCTTTGCGGGCGGTTGCGGCATCGGCCCAGGCCTGGTCGTAAGTTTTGATCACATAATTAGCCGCCGGTTCATTTGTAACCGAGTAATCGTCCCTTGACTTTGGCCCCTGGGTCGCCTTTTTGACAAAACCAGCCGGATTAGCCGCACGGGTCCGGATCTGATTCACGAGTTTTCTCGCATTTTCAAGATTACCCAGTTCCACTTCGCATTCAGCTAGCCAGAGCAATACCATGCCATACCGCATAATGCGATAATTGTTGCTGGAAAGGTTACCCCAGCCATTGATACCGAAGCCCGCCTTCTCTGAAATGTGTTTTTTGGGAGAATAAGGCCCTGCATAAGTCTGGTCACGGATGAAATCACTGCCATGAATCTTGAAGTCCTTGAACAGGATACCTCTGCGTCCGACGGTCTGATCGAGGCGGGGATCCAGTGTTCCGGTATAAGGCTCAAAGGGATCGGTGTATTTCAAACCCTGATCGTTTTTAACATCACTTTCATTGAATGTGTCCAGCAACGGCAATCCGGCAGCACTGGTTTTGAATGCATTCACCAGATTTTGGGAGGGCTGATAAAACCCGCAGCAGCCCCATGGATCGATGTACGGGTGAGCGAGGCCCACACCCGCATCCGCCGCATCACCCGAAGCACTGGAAACCGCGTACTGGATTTCGAAAATGGACTCTGCATTGTTACGGGTCGCGATCAGGAAGTTGTCTTCAAACTTGGGCGCCAGTGAAAACTTGCCCGATGCAATGATCTGCTCCAACACCGGTTTGGCCTTTTGTAAAACAGCAACATTCGCAGCACCCGTGGAAACGTTCCAGCCCTGATACATATAAGCTTTGGCCAGAAAAGCCAGCGCAGCCCATTTGGTGGGACGTCCTACCTGCGACTGCGCTTCCGGAAGACCCTCCGACGCCGCCTTGAAATCCGCTTCGATCATCGGCCACACATCCTTGTCATTAGGAATTTTAGTACTCTCCAGATCATCGAGCTTGTAGATCGTTTCATCAATGTAAGGAATGGTCTTCCACATTTTCTTGGCCTCAAAGTGGAAAAGCCCGCGGAGAAATCTTGCTTCCGCGATAATCTGTTTTCTGCGGGTATCTCCAATCTCTTTCACCTCGGCAAGTGTATTGATCACGTCATTGGTACGTGCTACGCCCTTGTACAATCCGCGCCATTTGTTCTTGATGTGGTTATTGGTCGGCTGGAAGTCCCATTTCTCGATAAATGACTGCTCAGGCTGGTCACCCGCATCGGTCCCTTTGTAGGAATCATCGGAAGCGAGGCCGCCGAAAACCCAGCTCTGGATGTCGTTGTTCCACGAATCCTGACCGTCCAGGCCTTGTCCGTCGATCATCGCGTAGGCGCCTACGAGCAGCCCTTCAACGCCTGAGGGCGTTTTAAGTGCCGTTGGGCTATATTGCCCCTGCGGCTCCCGGCTCAGGAATGAGTCTTTACAAGCGGAGACTACCCCGATCGCCAAACCCACTGAAAGCAGATATTTTACAATTCTTGAATTCATATATATCAATATTTAAGATCGATGGAAAAACCGTTTGTCAGAATGATACATTGAGGCCCAGCAGGAATGTCCTGGACACCGGCATGTAGCCGCCGTCAAAACCCAGTGTTCTGTCTTCTCCGGTCTGTATTTCAGGATTAAGACCTGTGTATTTACTAACCGTGAACATGTTTTGTCCTTGTACATAAATCTGCGCATTACCGAAACCGATCTTCGCTGCGATGTTTTTGGGCAACGTGTAGGTGAGCTGCACGTTTTTCAGGCGAAAATAGGTTCCTTTTTCCACAAAATAGCTGGAAGGACGGCTACTGATCTGGTCGTCGGCATCCATGATGGGCACAGTACCTTGCTTATGGTCAGGCTGCCATGCGTCGTACAATGCCCGTTTGGCGCGGTTGCCCTGAAACGTGTTGAAATCGGTAAAGTAGCGCAGGTAGCTGAAAATTTCGTTACCTACCACGCCATTACCAAACACTGTCAGATCAAACGCCTTATAGCCTAAGTTCACATTTACGCCATACACAAAATCGGGGTGCGGATTTCCTATGACGGTACGGTCATCGTCAGTAATTTTTCCATCATTATTGATATCGGCAATTTTAAACTTACCCGCCTTGTTGTAAGATCCGTATGGCGCCCAGGCCTTGGCTTCCTCATCCGACTGGAAAATACCGAGCACTTTATAACCATAGTAAGATGAGATCGGCAGCCCCGCTTGTGTAAGCGTCACCGCGGGCACGCGCGAGCCTGACCCGAAATATTTGGTATTCTCACTCTCGTCAAGCTTGTCCACGGTATTGCGATACATCGAGTAGTTCACCGATGCTCCGTAGCGCAGCTCACCTTTCATAGCCGTGTTGCGGTACGACAACCCCAGGTCAATTCCTTTGTTGGTCATCTGCCCTACATTGAAGGAAGGCGCTCCTGCATCACCTGCTGTGAATGTGATCGGTGTCGAGAAGAGCATATCCGTCGTTTTCCGGTTCCAGAAATCCAGTTCGAGGGTTAATGCGTCGTTCAGGAAAGTCGCGTCGAGACCGATGTTGTTCGACGTCGTGGTTTCCCATTTCGCATTCGGGTTACCGAACGACGACGCGTCATAGCCGATGGTCGGCTGACTTCCGGACCCGTCGATCGGATAGCCGGCATGGAAAATATCGGCGCGGTAAGTGGTAAAGGCATTATAATCCCCGATCTTCTGGTTACCCGTTTTACCCCACCCATAACGCAGTTTCATATCATTGATAAAGCCCACCGACTTCATGAAGTTTTCGTCGGACAAGCGCCAGCCCAGGCTGAATGCAGGGAAAACCGCATTTCTGGAAGCCTGTTGAAAACGGGAAGATGCATCATTACGGAGGATAAACTGGAACAGATATTTGTCCGCATAAGCGTAGTTGACCTTTCCGAATTGCGAATAGAGGCTGTAATCCCGGGTTACACCGCCGTAGTTGGTCGCCTTGGTCGCATCGCCGAGGTTCAGATAGTTGATAATAGATGGTATTTCAAATGCATATCCCGACCGACTCGCACCGAATTCCTCTGCAAATTCGCGGATCGCCTCAATCCCCACGTACGCATCTACCTTGTGATTAGTCCCAAAGTTTCTGGAATAGCTCAATGTATTGGTCCAAACCCATTGATACGAATACTTATCGGCCGAAGTCGAGCCGTTGTTGAAACTTCCTTCTACGTATTCAGGGTTTGCACGACTGATATAACGACCTCTTTCACTAACCCCGTCCACGCCAAGGCTTGTTTTGACGGTCAGGTTAGGAATAATGTCGAATTCACCGTAAACATTACCGAATGCCCTCAGGCGGTAGGTGGTGTTGCCTTTCTCGCGGTAGAGCGTTGCATAAGGGTTGGAGTTATTACCCAGGTTGGCGCCGCGGGAGCCTGCGAAATTTCCGGCAATATCATAAACAGGCAACAACGGATGGTGCTTGAATGCACCTGAAACTGCGTTTTGCTCCTGGTTGTTACCAAACCCGCCTTTCCGGTTGTCAAACGAAACCGCGAGGTTCTCTCCGACACGCAGGCGCTTGCCCAATGCAGAAAATTCGGTGTTTGCACGAACCGTGTAACGATCGTAACCGATGAATTTCACCACACCGTCCTGGCTGAAATACCCAACAGACAATGCATAGCGGCTGTTTTCTGTACCACCGCTGGCTGATAACTGGTAATTTTGTATGGGTGCTGTTGTAGTCAGTTCGTTCCACCAATTGGTGTCCGCAGCCTTGGTGATGGCGTAGATATTACCGGGTACCAGTGAGTACTTGGCCGGATCCACATCCGGGGTTCCTGCTTTGCCTTTGCTTGGGAACACATAGTCGGGGATCGTCACCTCTCCGTTGGGACCAAATGTATACTGTCCGTGCGAAGGTGTCTTCCCAGCATATTTATCCGCCAGATAAAGATACTTACCCAACTCTTCGGAATTCAGGGCTTCCACGTCCTTGTAGGCTTTCTGGCTTCCGTAGTACGCATTAAAAGAAATTACCGGCTTACCTATTTTACCTCTCTTAGTGGTAATGATCACGACCCCGTTCGCAGCGCGTGAACCGTAAATGGAGGCAGACGAAGCATCTTTAAGGATCTGGATCGTTTCGATGTCATTCGGGTTCAGGTTACCCTGGTTTTCAGTCGGCACACCGTCTATGATAAAAAGCGGGTCATTGTTCCCGATGGTACCGAACCCCCGTATACGCACCGTCGCATTACCTCCGGGCGTAGCGTCGTTCACGATGTTCAACCCCGAGGCCCGCCCTTGCAGCTGCTGGGCAAATGTAGTCGCCGGAACCGATTGCAGGTCTTTCGCATTCACGGTCGTAACAGAACCCGTAATGTCGCGACGCGATTGTGAGCCGTAACCCGTCACGATTACCTCTTCGAGCGCACTTACATCACTTGTCATTGATATGTCGATCATAGAGCGATTGCCGATCGCCACCTCCTTGGCCGTGTAACCGATAAAAGAAAAAACAAGGATTTGAGCACTGGATGGCACTTTGATCGAATATTTACCGTCCGCGTCCGTCGATACTCCGACTGTCGTCGAACCTTTTAAGGTAACAGACGCACCCGGCAAACTCGAACCGGATTGCTCATCTATAACCTTTCCGGTTATCGTGACGTCTTGTGAAAAAGCGGTCTGGCAAATTAGAAAGAGGAGCACGCAAAAAACCAGCCTGCTTCCCAGGTGAAGGTAGTTTTGTTTCATCGTATTTAGTTAGGTTAATATACTTTATGCTTTTCAAAAATATCAATTTGAAATCATTAAATAATCTAATTTTTACATAATGTATTTCATTTAATATATAATTGTACTTTTTCAATTACATAGCTCTCATTGAGTTGTCTTTTTCAAAGAAAAAGCTAAAAACAGTACAAGATTTTAATCTCATTTTAATCTGAATTTAATTAAATGTCAATAATACAAATAACACTAAATCAGTCATTTATAGTATATTTGAAGTTACAAACGACATTAACAACTCTCAAAGCGAATGGTAATATTCCTATTCCATGCGAAGCTCAGGCCCGCCGCCAACGTTAAAAAAAATAATCACATAATTAATTTATATATTACTAAAAATTACATACATAATTAGCTGTAAAACTTGAAATAGTAATAATTTGGTTACATAAAAAACACACCCCGAAGAAGTGCTCCGGGGTGTGTAACGCAACGCTGATCGCGAATCACTATTTTATCGTACGACTGACTCCCTTAGAGTTTGTGATAACCACCGAAGACACATCAGGTGGCAAAAACAGGGCATGTACAGATTGAGAAAGAAATGAAGAGCCGTAACCAAACTCCTCCCTTCTGGTCTTGCCGTTTTTCAACTGCAACAATGCAGAAGTTTCGTCGCGACCAAGGCTGATCCGGCGCATGGGAGACATCGCCTGATGGAACCGAAGTGAATCCCGGTTTTGAGAGGTAACGGTCAAGCATTTGCCCCCACTCCCCCCTAGCCGCACCAATCCCTTTACATTACCCTTGGCCATATAACCACTTTGAGAAAGAGTGAGGGGACGGAAATTCCCGGCTCCGTCGCCTTTCAGTACAAGTCCATACATGGCGTCATAACGTCCCACCGAAACCTCTGATCCGTAGTCATTCCCTGCGACCATCAGGTCCAGGTTACCGTCCTGATCGAAATCTTGGGCAATAATGCCAAAAATAGGGGCAAGCTGCGCCTGCCTGGGCAGTTCATGCATTTCAAACTTCCCGCCGCCTTTGTTCTCGATGTAGCTGCTCTTCATCCAGGTCGCCGTCAGATGCAACGCATCTTTCAACTCCTCTGGTTTCAAGATATCGGGCAATGCGGATTCGGCGAATTTGCCGTACTCCTGGAAACGCTGACGTACCTGGATAATCTGCTTGCCGAGGTCGTCGCGGGTATTGTAGGGAAATTCCTTGTAAGTGTTGTCCTGAGCCCGGTAGAAGACGGTCGGTACTGCATCGAAGTAACCATCGTTGTTAAAATCCTTGGCATACACATTAACCGGACGTTCCTCCGAAGCCCGGCTCAACGAGTTTGTACCAAGATTGCCGGCGATATAGTCCGTATCCCCGTCATTGTCAAAGTCTCCCGAGGCTACGCTTCCCCACCAGCCCTTTTTTGCTTCAAGCCCAGAGGTGATCCTTTTGAACTTACCCTGCTCATTCTTTAAAAATGTGAGGGGCATCCATTCACCGGCGACCAGCAGATCCATCCAGCCGTCATGATCGAAATCGGTCCATAATGCATCACACACCAACCCGATGCCCGATAGCGCAGGCGCTACGGACTGCGTTACGTCAGAGAATTTGACGACCTGCCCATTAGAATCGTTTCTCAGTATATAGCTCGAAACCGGCCTGGGATACTTCCCGGACTCCACACGCCCACCCACGAACAGATCGAGATCACCATCACGGTCATAGTCTACCGCCTTCACACACGATCCGTTCACCAGAAAAGAGGGCAATGCAGCCGGATCGGACACGAATTGCCCTTTCCCGTTATTGAGGTACAATGCATTTTTCAAAGCATCCGAACCTTCCTGGATCTCGTAACTACCGCTGACGATGTACAAGTCCAGGTCGTTATCCCGGTCCGCGTCGAACAACAGCACGCCCATATCTTCGGTAGTTTTTCCAGGCCCCTCGGCCCCGGGCAGCAAATCGGATACTTTAAACTTGCCGTCAGGCTGCTGAATCAGAAAGCGTCCCTTGTGCTGAAATGCACCTCCTACAAAAACATCGTCCAAGCCATCACCATTCACATCCCCTGCTGCCAGAGCTGGCCCGAACTGGGACATTTTGTGCGGCAAAAGCTTTTGGACATTGAAATCGATGATATCCATTTCCTCATGCCGGTAGGGCACCTGCAATATTCCGGTAATATCCGTAAACAGCTTCGGTTCCGGTGCAGGAACTACCATAGGTTGCATCACCGCATCTTTCTCTTTCACCACCAGCACCTGATTGGCTTTGACGTTCGTCAAAACCTGAACCCTGCCGCCGGGCCAGGTTATTTTTACCTGCTGAACGCTCTCTTCCCGCCCCAAACCGAAATGTACAAATGGCTCCACGGTTGACAGATAACCCCGGTAGGGAGAATTCTCTGCAACCTGCTTTCTCCCATCTGCAAAAATGATCTCCGCGATCGCACCTATACCGGCTCCGTTATAACGCTCACCATTAAACGCAATCCGCAGGTAATGACTTTCAGCAGGTTTAATCTGAATGCTGTTGTTGCGGTATACAGCGGCTGAGTCATTAATATTGTTAACAATGTAGTCCAGGTCTCCATCACGATCCAGATCGGCATAGGCGGCTCCGTTGGAAAAACCCGGTGTTTCAATGCCCCAGGAATCGGTGACGTCCTCAAAAGCCAGATCGCCCTTATTTCTGAATGCGAAGTTCCTGATCCGCACGCTCGGAATGTAGTCCAGCATCATCATCGGCGCCATAATGCTCGAAACTTCGTTCCGGTAGGCGATAAAGTCGAGGTCTGTGATGTCTCTCGGAAAGCCATTTGTAATGATGATATCACGCAATCCGTCGTTGTCGAAGTCGGTTACCATCGGCGTCCAGCTCCAGTCGGTTTCGGCCACTCCGCTAAGCAGTCCGATTTCACTGAAAACGGGGGCATCGGCTTTTCCGTTCACTCCTCCCTGGTTCAATTGCAAGGTATTACGGGCTACCTGATATTGATAGCCAAACAGTTCGTTGTTCTGATAAGTGACATAGCTGTTCGCCGGCGTCATCATTTTTTTCCGTCGGTTGGTAGCAGGCATCATATCCACTGCCACTACGTCTACAAGTCCGTCGTTGTTGATATCCGCCACGTCGTTACCCATCGCGGAGTGGGAAGTATGTTTAAAATAATCCGATGCCTTGTCTGTAAAGGTGCCGTTCCGATTATTGATGTACAGCAGGTCATTGGTCAGGTAATCGTTCGTGATATACACGTCTTTCCAACCATCCTGGTTCACATCTGTAACGTTGATCCCAAGGCTGTAACCTTCGATCAGAATGCCCGCTTCTCTGGACACATTTGTAAAAACCGGGTGGTTGAGCTTTGCATCCCAGTCGTTCCGATAAAGCCTGTCGGTTCTGCGCGACGACCCATCGACTATCTTTTTGTGGTATTTGTTAGGGAAGTTATTGTCGTCCATTTCATTGACGATCAGGAACAGGTCCAGGTCTCCATCGTTATCGTAATCAAAAAATGCCGCATTCGTGGTGTGCGTAGTGTCCGCGATACCATATTCCTTCCCCATTTCCTTGAAAACGGGCACCTTATTCGCGTCGGGGCCCTGATTCACATACAATAGATTCTCGCGTTCCTGAGGCACCTTGCGCACTGACGCGCATACATATATGTCCAGGAGGTTGTCATTATTGATATCAACAAGTGCAACCCCGGTCGACCATTTGTTGGCAGGAGCAACACCCGCTTTTTCGGTAACATCTTCGAACTTGAAATCCCCCTTGTTCAGATACAGCTTATTGGCCGTTGTATTTCCTGTGAAATAGACATCCGGAAGGCTGTCGTTGTTAAAATCGCCCAATGCAACCCCTCCTCCGTTATACACATATTCGAATGCGAGGATATTCATCGTATCATTTTCAGCGATCCGATTGGCAAACCGGATACCGGTTTCCCCGACCGGCAGTTCCGTAAAAGTTTTAAGCTCTTTTTGACAGGATACCAGCAGCAATACAGCCGCAAAAGCCGGAATGAGGTGCTTAACGAACATTAGTCAGGTGCAATAAAATGATAGAAACGGGATATTCCGAAATTAAGAAAAGGAGATGGTAAATGCATACCATCTCCTCCGATTTAGTTAGATTAAATAATCAGAAACCAGGGTTCTGTTTAAGCACATCGGTTCCCTGAAGGTCAATCTGTCCCTGCGGAATCGGCAAGAGCTCGTATTTCGTTGTAAACTTCGCCGTACCCAGCGCGCCTGTCAATCTGGCGGCCTCATAGGTCAGATACGCATTGAGCTCCTTGTCGGCAGTTCCCCAGCGTACCAGATCGAAGAACCGGTGACCTTCCAGGTTCAATTCCAGCTTCCTCTCGAAACGGACAGCGGCCCTCGCTGTTTCCTTGTCGGCCCAGGCCGTTTTGTAGGTACTGATCACATATTTAGCAGCAGGAGCGCCATTCTTCATCACGAACCCATCCGGATTTGCTGCCCTGGTACGGACCATATTCACATACTCACGCGCTTTTTCCAATGTCCCGACTTCTACCTCAGCCTCCGCGGCCATCAGCAGTACGTCAGCGAAACGGATCACGGCATAATTAATGGCCGTGTAGCCCGGAGTCCAGGAACTGTTGTCCTGCAAAGAGCCGACATCGGTTTTATAGTACGCGAATTTTTTGGGACTATACGGACCGCCGTTAGCCTGGTTACGGATCCAGTCAGCACCGGGGTGATCGATCCAGTCAAGGAACGGAATACCACGACGGCCTACCGAGTGATCCAGGCGCGGATCCAGATTACCTGCATCCGGCGTAAACTTATCCTTTGAAAGCAAACCCATATCGGTAACCACCGCATTGGCGGCCGTATTGTAGGAACCGTCCAGCAACGGCAGACCACTCGCGTTGGTCCTGTGTGCGTTCACCATCTCGAAACTGGGCTGAAAAAACCCGCAGCAGTTGCCCGGCCCGTTCGCCCCGGTATTATAGGGCCAGTTCAGATCGAATTCCGGATTGGCGTTGTTCACGCTGCCGGTGTTCGCGGCTGCCTGTACAGCAAATACCGATTCCTGGTTATTGTCGTTAGACGCCCGGAACACATCGGCATATTTGGGTACCAGGCCGTATTTTTTACCATTCGTAGTCTGGCCGTTGGCAATGATCAGGTCGAAAAGGGCCTTTGCTTCTGCAAACTTCTTTTCAAACATATAAGTTTTGGCCAGATAGCTCGCGGCCGCCCATTTATTAGCCCGGCCCACAGCATCCTGGGTAACCGGCAGATTATCGTAGGCGAATTTAAAATCAGCCTCGATCTTCGGCCAGAGGTCCGCATCGTTCTTTACCTTCTCGATACCCGACCCATAATCCACTGTTTCGTCGACATAGGGCGTGTTACCAAAAGCTCTTTTCAGTTCAAAATAGTAATGTCCCCTCAAAAATCTCGACTCGGCGGTGATACGTGTTTTGGTAGCGTCGGTAACGTCCGCGTCCGCTTTTGCCACGAGCCTGAGTACTGCATTGGCCCGGGCAACGCCTTCGTAGTTACCATTCCATTTATCCAAAATAACACCCTGCGTGCTCTGGTATTCGTAACGCTGGATCGGATTGATGTCACTGAAATCACCGGGGTCGGTTCCCTTATTGGCGTCGCCACCACGGATACTACCCCACACCCAGTTACTTGGACTGGCCATCCGGCCTCCGGCGCCTTTGCCGTTGATCTGTCCGTACACTGCGATCAGCGCTCCTTCAAGCCCCTTGGTAGAGGTCAGCAGCCCCTCGCTCACTGCACCTGTCGCCGGCTTTTCGAGAAAGCTCTCTTTGCACGAGAAGAATAATGTCATTAGTACGGTGATAACCGCCATACTATTGGAGAATATCTTTTTCATCAGTCAGAATATTTATGATTCAGTAATGTAGAAATGTCCTGTCAAACAGCGGGTTCTCAGAAACCGAGATTTAAACCGAAGACCCAGCTTCTGGTTACAGGATAGTTACCTACATCAATCCCAAACTGCGTATCGGCATTACCACCTACACCCGGATCCAGTCCCTGGTATTTGGAGATAGTGAAAATGTTGTTGGCCGAAGCATAGATCCTCAGCTTTTGCATTTTCACCTTTGCCAGCCATGTTTTGGGCAGGTTGTAACCCAAAGAGATGTTCTGCATTCTCACGTAGTTGCCATTTTCCACATAGAATGAGTTAGCCTGGGTATTGGTACTGAAATTCGAAGCACTTTCAAAAATCGGGATGGTGGCACCAGTATTGGAAGGAGACCAGGAGTCTTTCACCCGCTCGCTGATGGCTGCACCTGCAAAAGACGGATAGAAGTCTGTAAACCATTTCGATGCATTGAAAATCTTGTTTCCTACCGAAGTGTACATATAGGTTTCCACTTCGAAATTCAGGTAGGTCAGTTTCAGGTTCAGACCGCCTGTAAATTTAGGAACCGGACTACCCAGATACTTACGATCGTCCGCATTGATCAGGTTATCTCCATTCACATCTTCATACCGGAAGCGGCCGATACCCTTGCCGTCCTGCGCAGGGGCACGGTCAACTTCTTCCTGTGTCTGGAACAAACCCGTTACATTGTAGCCATAGAATGCCGAAAGCGAATACCCCAGCTGGTTGCGGATAGGCTGAAGGCCCCGGTAACCAGGATTGATCCCTGAAAGGTATTTATCTCCGCCCAGGTCACCGATTTCGTTATTAAGTACACTACCTGTCACATTCAGTTCGTAGCCCAGCTTATCGCCCGCCTTGCCTTTCGTGATGATCTGGAAGTCGATACCTTTATTGGTGATCGTTCCTGCATTCACGTAAGGCGGTGTTGCACCGGGGCCTACCACCGCCGGTACACCTTTCTGGAACAACAGGTCTTTGGAGTCTTTTTGCCAAAAATCAAGGATCACGTCCAGTTTCCCATTGAACAGCGTCGCGTCGAAGCCGATGTTTTTTGTAACACTGGTTTCCCACTTCGCGTCCGCATTACCGAGCTTGCTGCGATAGTAACCCTCCGCGGCGCTGGTGTTGGAGCCTGTAATGTCATAGGCCGACGAGCCGATCCCCGCAGAGTAAAGGCTATACTGATTATCCGGACGCACGGCATTGGAGTTACCCATTGTTCCGTAACCGCCCCGGATCTTCAGATCGCTCAGGAAACTGATACTTTTCATGAAGTTCTCGGAAGTAACACGCCATGCCACCGACACCGCCGG
The DNA here is from genome assembly GCA_965649915.1 of uncultured Dyadobacter sp. Lineage (GTDB taxonomy): Bacteria > Bacteroidota > Bacteroidia > Cytophagales > Spirosomataceae > Dyadobacter. The sequence continues at coordinate 7,599 of CBFGMV010000127.1, read as the reverse complement.
AAAAACCCCGTACCGGTTGGCCGCACCGAAGCGTGACGAACCATCCCGGCGCAATACCCCGGAAACAATGTACTTGTCATTGAAAATGTAGTTCAACCGTCCAAAGAGTGAATAGAACGTCACCCCATTATTCAGCTGGCTATTTACCACTTTGGATGACACATTGGACATGTTGACATAATTAATGTCGTTCGAGAACGGGTTGAGACCGGATGCCTGCAGATCCCTGCTCTTGCCGGTGTTCAAAGCTTCCTGTCCGACCAGTACGTCCACATTATGCAGGCCGAAAGTCTTACGGTACTGCGCTGTGTTAGTAAAGCTCCATGCAAAACGGTATCCGGAACCCTCACCATAACCTACGGCCGAGTTGTTTTCCGAGTTTTCATATTGGCGGCGCGAATAGTTCCAGTAGGTATAATTGTTGTACTGACCGCCCACGCTTGAACGCAATGTCAAGTTTTCGATCGGGTCGTATTCCAGGTAGAAGTTACCAAATCCATTGGCATTGAAAGCATTGTTATTTTTCATGCCATCACGGGTGGCTACCGGGTTTCTCGGATTGTTGAACCCCTTAGCCGATGTTCCCGCATATCCGCCATATACATCATATACCGGAATGATGGATGGCATCCGGAATGCGCTCAGGATGTCGTTTTCATCGTTTGCAACCCCCTGGCCATTATTGGCTCCACCGATACCAAGCACCTGCCGGTAAGTTCCCTGGATATTTTCTCCGAATCGAAGGTTTTTGAGGATATTGAACTCGGTATTGACACGCAGAGAATAACGTTTGAAGCTGTTATTCAAAAGAATACCCTGCTGGTCCTGCAAACCCAGACCTACAAAGTAACGTCCGTTTTCACCGCCTCCCGAAAATCCCAGTGAATGCCGGGTCACCGGAGCTACCCGGGTAATCGCGTCATACCAGTCGGTACCTTCCTTGTTGGCCTTCACGACCTGATAAACAGTTCCTGCGGTTGGATCGACGTTGTAGTTCTTTCTTTCGGCAGCCAAATCGACGTTGCCCGTCACACCATAGGAACCTCCCACCATCAGATAATCAGGGATCACAGGACTTGCACCTGTTCCAAACTGTGGGTGGGTCCATGTCTTGTCGCCCACTTTCCAACCTGAATTACTGAATGCATTCCAGGTCCAGGCAGCAAAGTCGGTGGGATTCATCATTTTCTGACCGCTTCCGGGCGTTGTAAAACCGACCAGACCATCGTAGGTGACACTCAGCTTCCTGTTCCTCGTACCTTTCTTGGTGGTATAAACAACGACTCCCGCTGCCGCACGGGCTCCATAAATGGAAGCTGCTGCGGCGTCTTTCAGGACGGTGGTCTGATCGATATCGTCCGGATTAAGGAAGTCCGTAGAACCTACCGGCACCCCGTCCACGATATACAATGGCTCGTTGGCCTCGAAAGAACCGAACCCGCGGACACGGATCTGGCTATTGGTACCTGGCTGGCCGTTTGTGATGACAGTCACCCCTGCCACACGTCCCTGCAACTGCTGCTCCACATTACCGGACGGAACGGCAGTCAGATCCTTGGATTTCACCAGCGCCACCGAACCGGAAGTTTCCCGGCGCTTGTCGGTGGTGTAACCGGTTACAACGACCTCTTCCAGCGCCGCCACATCGTCTTCCATTTTCACTTCGATCACCGTTCTGTTCCCTACGGTCACCTCCTGGGTTTTGTATCCCACAAAGCTGATCACGAGAACGTCCTTATCGGATCGTGCATTGACGGCAAACCTACCATCCGCATCGGTATTGGCACCGATCTGTGTGCCTTTGATGAGAATGGTTGCTCCCGGAATTCCTGTGCCGGCGGGGTCGATGACCACACCTGTTACCCTCCGCTCTTGCGCCATTGATGCTTGGATTGTTAAAAAGAGGAGGAGAAAAACAAGGAGGCCCCGCCGGGGATTTTTGTAGATTCTTTTCATAATTTTTAGCTAGGTTAATAATATTTCAGGCATATCAAATTTATAATTATTTAAGCAAATAATTATATCATTTAAGCACTCATTTTTATTTAATGACAGAATAATGCTATAAATGGCTAAAATAATGTCACCACTTCTTGCAGAAAGTTCGATTTACAGTTGTCGGAAAATACGCGGCAAAAACTGCGATTCTTATACGATCTTATGATTGGTATGGCTTCGCACCGTGAACCGGCAGTGGGGAGCGCAATGGAAAAACACACGGCCAGGCTGGCGCAGGCTTTGACGTACACATTTAGAAAAGATGAGATACGGGCGGTGTGTCCGGCAACGCGCAACATTATACGCATGTGAGACACAAACGATCTGACGAGGACAGTGATATCAGATCATCCGACTACGCATTATTCGTCGCGCTTCCAGTCGGCAGGCAGAAGAGAAGAAAACCGGTCGTTACCGAGATCTCCCGCAATTTCGAAGCCCATCGGCATCACTACCCATCCCTGGGGCGTAATGACCATGTAACCTTGCGGGAGCGTGATCTGCGTGTAGGCATATGGCATATCCGAATAAGGCGACCGTCCGCCTTTACTGGTATTGAACACTTCCAGCTGCGTCAGCGATACGACCAGCCGCTCGTTGGGCAGTTCGCCGGGCCGTACAAGCCGCATACCCCGAATGGCCTCGATGCGATTATGCAGGTGGTTCGAAATGCTGTTATAACCATTCACGGCCCGCACGGATTTGAACATCCTCAATGAGTCCGGAATGACCTGGTACAGCTTAAATCCCTGCTCCTGGAGGCTGTCAGCCACCATGCTGGCCAGCAGATGTTTCAGCGACCCCTGATACGCTGTTTTCTGGTTAGCCCGCCATTGCTTGCGCTGCGTGTCATCTTTCGGTTCCAGCAACTCGAAACGGGTACTTCCTCCGTAGTAGACCTTTCCATTAAAGTAGTCGAAGTCATCAAGGTCCTGGTGGATACGGTAACCCAGTGCGTAGTTTTCAATGATCAGCGGCTTGGTGGTCTGAGCTCCTACATGCCCGTCGTCATCTTCCGAAATTCTCAACACCTCGGGATTGATGATTTTACACAACTTACTGAACCGGCTTTTACCCAGCAGCTCACGCGTGATGATTTTCAAGTTCTTCTCCCGCTTCTTGTTCTTTCTGGCATACACGGTTACGCCTTTGAGCTCCTGGCCTTCCCGTAGTCGGAAGACTACGGTTTTTGGGCCCGGCTGTTCAAACCGGAGCGTCTGCTTGACGGTTTCATAGCCGAGAAAGGACACCACAAGTTCGAGGTTCCCAATAGCCAGATTAGGGAGTTTATAGTTGCCGTTCTCATCCGAATTGGTACCAATAGTGGAGTTATTAATGAAAACATTGGCAAATGGCAATGGCTTGCCCGTTTTTTCATCCGTAACCCTACCGGTCAGCGTAACCGTTCCACCCTGCTGGGCATAGGCTTCCTTGCAGGCCATGCTTGCAATAATTAGAAGTAGAAGGCAACGATAAAAGGATGTGCAGCAAAAATTCAAAATCGGGCGTTTCAAGAGTTTCAAAGCTTTAATCCTCAAAGATAAACGAGGAGTTTGTAAACTTTTGAACTGATACCTCAATTGTTGGATGAATGTTGCACATCCTTCCGACCCGTCAGGGCTTTGTTTTCAATGTAACGTTCCGCTGCGAAGAAGGCAGTCCGTTATCCGCTATCACTTCGGCGAAGAGCACAGTCGTCGCATTCTTCCCTTTCGGAGCAGTAACCGGTACTTTCACGACATAATTTCGGAGTTCCGGGTCATACTTCTGGTTACCTGCGGCCAGGGTCGCGATGAGCGTCTGAGCACCTGAGGCCGTCGGGGCGGAGTAGATCTTGAACTCTTTCACGGCAATTTCCGACGTATATTCTATATTGACGTTCACCGCACTCAATGAGTCGACGGTGATGCCTGGCTGCAATACGCCGGCAGCATTGTAAACCTTCTTATCCCCGAGCCACACCACGGCAATCTGTGCGACTTTGCCGTTGCTGACCAGCAGATCATCGAACAAATCGGGCTCTTTGTAACATCCCGTGAGGAGTAATGTGCACGCGGCACAGGCCAGTATATATCTTAAAATGCGCTTCATGTCATTCGATTTTTTCAGTTGAAAACTACTTCGTCATCAGCCACATGATCGTTTCGGGATCTTTCTGGTTCGCCAGTACCGTCTTCGAGTTCCGCGTCTGCTCCGAGTCGGGATATTTCATACGTTGAATGCGTTTGCCCTGCAAGTCCGGATTGACATTCGCAGGCATAGGGAAGTCCAGATAATCGTATTTACGGATGTCTGTCCAGATATCCCCGATCAGCAGCATCGATTTAAACTTTTCAGTGATGATATGCTTCATCGTGAGCCTGGAAGCACCGACATCGATCTTGCTGTTTTTCAGAAAAGCATCGATATCGCTTTCAGTCACACCCACTTTTTTCATATTGGCCGAGATCATTTGCTGATAGGCCGCGTAGCCTTCCGCAGTGGTGCCCGCAGCGCCTCCATTCAGAATAAATCTCGCCTCGGCTTCGATCGCTTTCAATTCGGAATAGGTCATCATGACCAGCGGTGAATTCACGTTTGAATGCCATGCTTTGGCATTCAGATCCACCGTGGAGCCGCTGCCCGTTCCGGGGGTAACACCTGTGTAAACCGTTTGACTTCCTTTCAATCCTATCACCTTCGACAGACGAGGATCGGTGACGCCTTGTGCAGTCCCGTTCATGAGGTCCACAATGGTGTTGGTAAATGTGACAGAGAGGTTCCCAGTAGTATTCGGAATTGCGACTCGGCTGTGCCAGGGGCTCAGGTTTTTGGAATTGTATTGCAACTGAAAATCATCCTCGTTGCCCTTCATCCCGTTCGGAATGGAGGCCAGGGCAGCCTTGGCAGCGTCTTGCGGGCTCTTTACCGACGCATGCATGCTGTACCGGGCACGCAGCGAATGCGCCAGGCGCACCCATTTGCCAAGATCTCCCTGATAGATCAGATCGTCGGCGGCCGGCTTTTGCCCCGCATTGCCGCCCAGCTCGGTGACGGCCTCGTCGAGCAGGCGCAGGATCGTCGCATAAATCTGTTGCTGGGTATCGTACGCGGGCGAGAAATTTTTCTGGTCCGCCTGTGTAAACGGCACATTCTCCCAGTTCACCGTCGCAATGCCGAGATTATATGCGGTCAGCACTTTGGCAATACCTACATAGGCCGGCGAGCCTTCCTCCTGCCCTTTTCTGATGATGGTGTTCAATTGAGGCAATGCGTATAGGTAGAGATTGGACCAGCCCAGCGTATTGTCCGTCTCCGCATAGGTGTCGATGCCATTTGAACCCAATGCGCTGCCCAGTTGCTGCGCATACTGACAGGCCACGTAAGCCTGCTGAAAACTGGCCTCGGCGGTATAAAATTCCGCTGTCGATAACAGTTCTTGCATGGTAGCGTCGCCTTTCAGTGTTTCGTCTGTGTTGACATCGAGAAACTGACCGCAGGACGTCATCAACAATGCCGTCATGCAAAATGAGACCAGCCTGAATATTTGCCTGATATTTTTCATAGTTCTAAAAATTAGCATTGATACCCAGTTGAAAACTCCGTGTTGCGGGGTTGTTCCGACCCACAAAACCAATCAGATTGGTACCGGAGCCGAATGTCAGCGCTTCCGGGTCATAGCCCCTGAACGGGGTGTTCAGAAAAAGATTGGTACCCGTGAAACTGAACCGGACGCCGCCCTTGAATACCGTTTTGATCAACGTGGCCTTTGGAATCGCATAAGAAAGGCTCACTGTTCGCAGTCTGAACCAGGAACCGTCCTGGATATTGAACTCCGCCGAATTACCCATGTAACGGGCCGTGGACGGATTATAGAATGCATCATCCAGCACCACCGCTTTTTTATTGGGAACATAGGTGACGCTTCCATCCGGCGATTTTTGTTCTACCACGCCCTTGAAAACTACCTGTTCATATCGCCGGCTCGTAATCTCGGTCGAGCCGGAGCGGAATGCATTACGTTCACCCAGGTCCACAACATCTCCTCCCTGCCGCCATTCCAGCAGGAATGAGAGGCCAATGCCCCTGTATCTGAAAGAATTGGTGAGCCCGGCTGTCCAGTCCGGCAAAGCATTGCCATAGGGAGTAGTAACGAGGCTGGTCAGCGGGAAGCCATTGGACTGGATCAGCATCTGCCCATCCGGTGCGCGCAAATAGTCGAGCCCCCAGAGATCGCCTACCTTGCTGCCCTCCCGGACTTTCAGCACCCCGCGACTGCCATTATCAAAATAGGCTATTTCTTCCAGCTCATCCGGCATTTCCACGACCCTGCCCGACATTTTGGTAAAATTCAAGGAAAGGTCCCAGGTGAAACGCGACGTTTGCACCGGCTTGAACGAAGCAAGCAACTCCACACCTCTGTTTCGGATCAGGCCGATATTGGTGTAGTAAAAAGAATAACCCGAGACATTCGACACCGGCGCGCGAACGATCTGGTCTTTACTATCCATCGTAAAATACGTGGCGTCCAGCATCAGGCGATTCCTGAAAAAGCGGAGCTCGGTACCAAACTCGACGGATGTAGTGCGTTCCGGTTTCAGATTCTCGGCAGCTGTTGTGGAACGGCGGACATAACCCGGTACGGTATTACCAAACGGGAAATTATCGGCCAGTTCGTAGTACACGCCTATCACGTACGGATCTGTGCCCTTGCCTACCTGCGCCCAGGAAGCCCGGAGTTTACCATACGAGAGGATGTCGTTCTTAGGCAGATTTTCGGTAAAAATGTATCCTGCGCTGAAAGATGGATAGAAAAATGAGTTGTTGGCCTTGGGAAGGGTTGAAACGATGTCATTCCGGGCGGTCGCATTCAGGTACAGCAATTCCTTGTAACTGAGCTTGGCGTCGGCGAAGAAGCTTACAATGCGGTACTGCAAGGGCGAATAGAAACGCTTTTGCTGGTTACGGTAACTGCTGATTTCGTCGTCAAAAGGTGCTTTCCAGCCTTCTCCACGTTCATAGTAACTGTCGGGCCGTTTACTACCCACCACCGAATTCCCGACCATCAAGGAGCCGTTCCAATGCTCGTTGAATTGTTTGGAGGCCGTTATGTAGAGATTGGAGTTGATCTCACGATAATTGATATTTTCTCGGATCAAAAAGCCCTTCACAGCCGTCCCCACATCGAATGTACTGTCCACCTGCCGTTTCCTGCGCTCATTGAATGCGTCAATAGTCACCTGGTACTTGGCGGAAAGCCAATTGGTAATATTGTAATTCAATGTCACATCGGCAATGTACCGGTTCACTGCATCGATCCTCGGGCTTTTTTCAACCAGGTAGCGCGGGTTATCGGTAAAGCCGGGCAGCAGGTTCTTGTAGGAACCATCGGGGTTCATGTAGTCGTTGACGTCGTAAGTGTTCGGCCAGTACGACAAGGCGCTGAAAACCGATTTGTCACCCGCAGGCGGACGCTTCCCACCCGAACGAATGTAATTGAAGGAGCCGGAGACCGAAAATCGTTTCGTTACATTGTAAGTACCTGCGATTTTGCCGGAAGTCCGTTCGAAATCGGTGGTTGGTACGATGCCTTGCTGGTAATTGTGACCGGCAGAAAAGTAA
>CBFGMV010000126.1:0-23070 GCA_965649915.1 uncultured Dyadobacter sp. | reverse complement strand
GTGAATGAGTGAGTGTGTGAATGAGTGAGTGTGTGAATGTTTATTGTAAGGTGAATTTTGAATCAGCAAATTTTGAACTTATGAATGTGGCTAGTTGGTATTTTTTCGGGCTTTGGATAGGATTTTCACAATTTCTTCGGCCTCCTGCATTAAACTTTGGAGCTTTTCTGAGGGAAGTAATCCTGTGTCTCGTATGATTTCCATCCAAAACAGAGATTCATCGGCTTCCTCAATAGTTACACTGAGTTTAGCGTAAAATTCTCTTTGGCTTCTTGATCTGCAAACCGCCCTGTAATTAGCACCAACGGAAGAAGATGACCTTAAAAATTGTTTCCCGATAACCTTAGCCTCTTCATTCACTGGCAGAGATCTAAATAACCTGATACTTCGCAAAACGAACGATTTGGTTCTATCTCTCAGACCATTGACAAAGAGCTCCTTGTTATCTACACTATTCATAGTTGTGTGTTAGCAAACCGGTCCTCAAAATTATTCACTCATTCACTCACTCATAATTGATTCATTCACTCATTCACTCATTCGCTCATTCAAAATTAAATTGTTACCCAAGCCTCAGCCCGATTACTTTCAAGTATCTTCTCGCAAATCAATAGTTCGCGGTATCCATCCGAAAACGTCGGGAATGTAGGATTCTCGGGCTGCTTGCCGGCTGCAATAGCCGCGTAAACTTCCTTGAACATTTGTTTCGAAGTATCGGGGAAGCCTTCGTTGTGGCCGCCTGGGAAGGTGATGGTCGAACGGACGTCCTCGTTCACGAGTGAGGGATCACGGAGAAGCACTTCGTTCGATTTGTCCCGGTTACCGATCCACAACTCGTTCGGAGACTCCGAGCACCAGCTGAATGTTTTCTTCGAACCGGAAATTTCGAGCGACATACGGTTTTTACGACCGGCAGAAACTTGTGAAACAGTGATTACCCCTTTGTTTCCATTGTCGAAACGAAGCAATACGTTCGCGTGGTCTTCGGTATTGATAGGCACATCGGCGTAGTCTTCCGGTTGCAGCATTTTACCTGAGTAAGTTTCTACTGCTTTGAGTGGCTTTTTACGGGTTTTGTGAACGGTATTGAAGTCGGCCATTACCGCAACGGTCTTCAGGCCGGTAATGTATTCCAGGATATCCATCAAGTGAGAACCGATATCCGCGATAGCACGTGAATCTCCGGATTTGTCGGGTTCAAGGCGCCAGTTGTAATCCGTGTTGTAGAACAGCCAGTCTTGCAGGTAAGAACCGATGAAAGAATAGACTTCACCGAGTTCACCTTTCTCGCGCATTGATTTCATCTGGCGAGCCAGTGGATAGTAGCGCAGATTGAAGTGAACCGCATTCACAAGGCCGGTTTTAGCAGCCAGTTCAACGAGTTCTTCCGCTTCCGCGAGGTCTTTCGCCAAAGGTTTTTCGCAAATCACGTGTTTGCCTGCGAGCAATGCCGCTTTCGACTGTGAGTAGTGCAAAAAGTTAGGTGTGCAGATGTGGACAGCCTGAATGTCGTCCTGTTTCAGCAGTTCATCGAATGTGTAGGAACGGGCAATGCCAAGTGCGTCGGCTTTTTCCTTGGCCAGTTCTGCGGTCACTTCGCAAAGTGCGGCAACTTCTACATTGGGAAGACGTCTCAGTGCTTCGATATGTGCGGGGCCGATGAAGCCTGTTCCGACAACGCCTACTTTGATTTTGTCCATAAATGGGTATGAAATGATTGGTGAAAAACAGTCCGCTTTCGCGGGTTAATTGAGATGTAGATTAATTAAGTTGAATTAAAATCAGAAGTCGGTCCACTTTGTGTCCGTTTGATTCGACGCAATCACGGCGTCGATGAATTTCATACCCCTGAGGCCATCCTGCGGACCCGGGAAATCGTAGACCGGGTCGGCCTGCTTCCCTTCCCAATAGGCTCTTACGTGGATGGCAAAGTTGCGGTAGAGATTGGCAAAGGCTTCGAAATAGCCTTCGGGGTGTCCCGCTGGGATGCGGGTGTGCACCTGCGCAGCCTTGGATAGGTTACCCACGCCGGTGCGGATCATGCGGGTTCCCTGATTGGTTTTGTGGATCAGCGTGTTGGGCTCCATTTGCTTCCATTGCAGGCCGCCTGTTTCGCCATATACACGAATATTGAGATCGTTTTCTTCACCGTTGGCGATCTGGCTGTTTTGCAGAATACCCTTCGCACCGTTATCAAAGCGCAACAGTATATTCGCGTCATCATCCAGCAAACGGCCTTCCACAAATATCGTAAGGTCGGCGCAAATCTGGGTGATTTTGAGTCCGGTAATGTATTCGGCCAGATTTTCGGCATGTGTTCCGATGTCCCCCAGGCCGCCTGCTGCGCCTGAGCGCTTTGGATCGGTACGCCAGGCTGCCTGCTTGTTGCCGGTCACTTCCACCAGCGTGGCGAGCCATCCCTGCGGATACTCCACGATGACCTTTCTCACTTTCCCAATGGCACCGGAGGCGATCATGTGGCGGGCTTCCTTTACCATAGGGTAGCCGGTGTAATTGTGAGTCAGGCAGAAAACCAGGCCGGTTTTTTCGGCAAGTTCCAGGATTTCTTCCGCTTCCCGGGTATTGAGTGCAATGGGTTTGTCACAAACAACGTGGAAGCCGTTTTCAAGCGCGAGCCTCGTGGGCGCAGCGTGTACGTGGTTGGGAGTCACGATGGCTACAAAGTCCATCCTTTCGCCCTCCGGCAGTTGCTTTTCTTGGAGGATCATCTCCTCGAAGTTGTTATAAACCCTGTTTTCAGGGAGATAAAGTGCTTTGCCGGTTTCTTTTGACTTGGCCGGGTCGGAGCTGAAAGCGCCACAAACCAGCTCAATTTCTCCATCCATGATCGCTGCACGGCGATGGACCCCACCAATAAATGCATCCAGGGAGCCGCCGACCATGCCCATTCTGATCTTTCTTGACATTCCAGTTGGTTTAAGGTTTTGAAAAGATTTTTACAGTAAGAAAGAGTAGTAGGAAAGACTCTTACTACTTACAAATATAAATTTAAGACATAAAAAACACTCCTCAGGAATAATTAAAACCAGTAGAATTAGCCTAAGTTTGTTTTTTCTGTGAAAATCTTAAATAAAAGCGTTACCCCGAAAGTTGTCATTCATCCAATTCAAATAATCAAACCCGTTAAGTCACATGACCCAATCAGTTAACAGCGGAAGGCTCTTCAATGCAAGTTGTTTTGCGCTCATAACCACTGCATTCTCATTCAGTATCCGTGCAGGGATCCTGCCCCAGCTGGGCACCGAATTCAACCTCTCAGCCGAGCAACTTGGCTTTATCAACTCGATGTGGTTCTTCGGATTTCCGCTGGCAATGATCATCGGAGGGCTTGTGTATCATACAATTGGACCGAAAGTAATTATGCAGGTGGCATTTGTATGCCATGCGATTGGTATTATCATGACAATCTACTCAGGCGGCTACACCGGCCTTCTGATTTCTACATTTTTGATCGGTGTTGGTAATGGCTGTACCGAAGCTGCCTGTAACCCCATGATCGCCGACTCGTACTCAGGCCTGCAAATGAGCAAAATGCTCAACCGCTTCCACATGTGGTTCCCCGGTGGTATTGTAGTAGGTTCTTTGATTTCGAAATTTATGACCGATGCCAACCTTGGCTGGCAGGCGCAAATCTGGATCATCCTGATCCCGACTTTTATTTACGCATTTCTTTTCTGGGGACAGGCATTTCCTAAACCTCACGTGGATGGTGTAACTTCAATCGGTGAAAACCTGAAAGCGATGTTCACACCGTTGTTCCTCTTCATCTTCGTTTGTATGGCATTTACCGCTATCAGCGAATTCGGTCCGCAGCAATGGACTGGTTTGATCATGAGCAAGAGTGGTGCAAGCCCGATGCTCATCCTGGCATTGGTAACAGGGCTGATGGCGATTGCGCGTTACTTTGCTCACCCGATCGTTGCGGCAATCGGACAAACCGGTATCCTTTGGGGATCGTCGATCCTGGCTGCGGCGGGTATTTACCTGTTCAGCACCGTGACCGGCCCTGCTGCTTATGCGGCGGCTGTGATCTTCGCGATGGGTGTCGCATTGTTCTGGCCAACCATGATCGGTTTCGTAGCTCAGAACGTGCCTTTGAGCGGCGCGCTGGGTATGTCCATCGTCGGTGGTATTGGGATGTTTTCAACTGCGATCTGGCAACCGTTTATTGGTAAATGGCTGGATGATGCCAAAGCTGAGAAATTGGCAGCCGGGCTGACAGGAGATGAAATGGAGCTGGCGGCAGGTCAGGCCACGCTGAGCACGATGCTGATGTTCCCGGCACTCCTGATCGTAGCATTCGGTATCCTGTATTTCTGGATGAAAGGACGTAAAACGGTAACGGCTTCTTCGGCAGCGGTTCACTGATCAACTCAGATATAAAAAGCGAAAGGGTGCCACATCGGCACCCTTTCGCTTTTTATATGACCTGCTGTTATTTCAGCTTGACCAGCGTTACACCCGCGCCGCCGCGATCTGCATGCTCGTCGTGCATGCTCGCTACCTGCCGGTACCCGCGCAGATGGTTACGTACGAGCGTGCGTAGAATGCCGTCACCTTTGCCGTGAACAATGCGCAGTTCGTCGTAGCCGAGCATGATGGCATTGTCCATAAACTGATCGACCATCCCGAGTGCCTCGTCACCGCGTTTGCCGCGCATATCCAGGTTGAAACTGAAATTGAGCATGCGTTCATTCAGATCGACACCCTTGGCCGCCGTTTTGAGCTTTTTCTCACCGGTGGCCACCCGATAGGTTTTCTTAGACACCTTTTCCAGCCTGTTCAGCTTCACATTCGACTTGAGATCGCCAATGCGGATTTCGACATCCTTACCCTTCAATGCAAGGACCTCTCCAATCGCAGTCTGGCCGGCGATCCTGACATAGCTGCCGGGAACAATATCGCCGCCTTCCGGTTCGTATACATCCTCTGCCGGTTGTGTCTCTGCGACCTCTTCCAGGGCAAGATTCTTTTTGCCAAAGTCTTCCAGCTTTGTCCTGACGGTTTTGGTCTTTTCCTTTTCCGCCTTATTCTCCTTAATCTCCCTGATGGTGGTTTCTATGAGCTGATTGGCATCCGAAAGCAGATTTTTGGCCTTCTGCTTGGCGTCGTTGACAATCTTCTTCTCGTTGTTTTCAAGCTTTTCTTTCAGCACGGTATAATCGGCCAGCTGCTTTGCCAGCTTCCGTTCTTTGATACCGATTTCAATGTTTTTCTCGGAGAACACCCTGCGCTCGATATCCAGCTCTTTCAGCAGTTTTTCAAAACTTACCTGCTGCGTACCCAGCTTTTCCTTGGCCCGGTTGATGACCGCATCCGGAAGGCCGATTTTAGAAGCAATTTCAAATGCAAAAGAACTCCCGGGTCGGCCAATTTCCAGCTGATAAAGCGGTTCCAGGTGTTCGCCGTCAAAGCGCATCGCTCCATTGACCAGTCCGTCTGTTTTGTCGGCCAGCACTTTCAGGTTGGTATAATGCGTATTGATCATCCCGAATGCTCCCGATTTCGTCAGATTTTCCAGAATAGCTTCCGCAATCGCCCCGCCCAGACCGGGTTCGGTGCCCGTACCGAACTCGTCGATGAGGAAGAGCGTCCGCCTGTTGGCCATAGCCAGGAAATGCCGCATGTTCGTTAAATGCGAGCTGTATGTGCTCAGGTCGTTTTCCAGTGATTGTTCGTCACCGATATCGATGAAGATGTTTTGAAAAAAACCCATCGATGATCCTTCTGCCATCGGAACCAGCAAGCCGCATTGGAACATGTACTGGATAAGTCCGACGGTTTTCAGCGATACCGATTTACCGCCGGCATTTGGTCCGGAAACGATGAGTATCCGCTGTTTTTCCTGTAATTCAATATTAAGCGGAACGACTTTCTTCCCTTGTTTCTGAAATGACAAATGCAGCAGCGGATGCCTCGCGTCACGCCAGTCTATAAACTGCCGGTTTTCAAATGGCGGACTGATCGCGCCCATTTCACCCGCCAGACGGGCCTTGGCACGAAGGAAGTCCATGAGCCCGAGAAACATATATGCCTTCTGGAGGTCAGGAACGAAGGGCATCAGATAGGCCGTTAGATCCAGCAGGATTCGGTTGATCTCGCGGCGTTCTTCATATTCGAGTTCTCTTATTTCGTTGTTGGACTCAAACACATCCGTTGGCTCGATAAAAACCGTTTGCCCGGTAGCAGACTCGTCGTGGATAAATCCGTGGAGCTTGCGCTTGTGTTCAGCAGCTACCGGAATGACCATCCTGCCGTTTCGGACGGTCAGGGACACGTCATCGCCGATCCAGCCGTTGTTTTTGGCTGATTTCAGAATGGTATCGAGCTTTTTGCGAATTCCCGATTGTTCGGAGAGCAACCGTTTACGGATGCGGGAAAGTTCCGGTGAAGCGGAGTCGCGGATTTGCCCCCTGTCGTCGATAATGCGGTCGATGGCATCGGTTATAGCCTTTTCAACACGTATGGTTTTGGCATATTCACCCAGGATAGGGAAGGCCTCCGGTTCCTGATTTTCGAAGAAGCTCAGGCACATTCGGATGGTCAGTAGGGAAACTTTCAGATCCGAAAACTCGGATTGGGTCAGCAGCATTCCTTCGATAGTTGCCCGTTTGAGATAGGGCGTGGCATCAATGTAGTTTTGCGACGGGAAGTTTTCTCCCAGTTCAAGAATGCGCTGCATTTCGGCTGTCTGGCTGACAAGTTTTTCAACCATGCCGAAATTTTCGGAAAAACGGATTTTTTCGACATAGCCCTGGCCCAGCGTGCTGATACAGTTTTCTTTCAACCGCTCGCGCAGCTTGTCGAAACCCAGTTTTTGTTCGATTGTATTAGGGTAAAGCATTTTTGGCTGTCCGCTGTTAGCAGTCGGCTATCAGCATTTTGTGTTGTTGATGGTTAAAAAATGTTCCTGATCTCCTCTTTGAGCACCTTCAATGCATGGGTCGAAGGTTGTATCTCCCTTTCGATCACGTGGGAAAAGACCTTTTTGGCGAGGTCGGCTGGTGCGGCTTCCCCATTCAATTCTCCGGCAGCCTGGTTGATCACCGCTACGGTTTCATTCATCGCATTGACGATCTGCTCCCAGGCATGCGTGCTGATGTACAGCTGCTGCGCCACATTATGATTATATTCTTCCCGGATCTCATGCAGGAGAATCTGGTGCAGCTCCAATGCGCTCATGGCCGACGGTACCAGCCGAAGTAACAGATTATTAGGTGTAATACGTTCCAAAAACAGGCACATACGCTCATAGGCCTGCAAGCGAAGTGGCAATGTGATCTCTACATTCTTAGTGCGTATATCCAGCCGCTGCTTTTCCAGAAATTTGTCGGCAACATTTGTGATTGTCATGTTTAAGCCGAAAGTAACGATGAGCCCAAGTCCCAGAGCAGCGAGTATCAGGTAAACTTCCATGGTGTGAAATACTAATTTTATGTCAAAACGAGGCACAAAATTAAACGATTAGCCGCATTTGGCAGATATTTATTTCAAAACGCGAATGGAACGGCACCGGATTGTGTTAACCCGTTTGATGTAGTCAGAAAAAAGCAGGATGGATAACCCGATTCAACTTACCGAAAAAGCGAGGCTGGAAATCAGAACAACGCTCGAAGCCAACAAAATCCCCGACACATATGGGTTAAGGGTGGGGCTGAGGGGCGGCGCATGCAGCGGATCGTTCCTGCTGGGCTTTGATACAGCCACAGAGCATGATCAGTCGTACCTCATTGAAGGAATTAAGGTACTGATAGACAAGCGCCACCTGATGTACGTAATCGGCGTTTCGGTAGACTTTGAAGAGGGTGCGAACGGCAGCGGTTATACGGTTTCCGCGGCAGAAAAGACAAAATAAGTATTTCGATTAATCCTCAATGGTTACATGCTTCCAGTTCTCACCCGAGCGGATACGGTTGAGCTGTGTATGCGTAATCCCGAACTGCTTGGCGATCATCTTCAGGCGGTTATTATCGTTTTTAAGAAGCTTTTTGATGATACGCACCTTGCTCTCGGTAAGCTTGTAATTCTTGGTCCTGCGCGGAATTACGCGATTGATAAATGCAGGATTTTCACGGTTATGATCGATCATTTCCGTCTTCGTCACCCATTTGAGGTTCTCGTAATAATTGTTTTGCTTATCGAAATCCAGGTGAATAACGAAATTGTGATCCGCGCTTGGCTTTTCTGCGAAATGTTCGGCTACCAGCTTGTGCACATAACGGTTGATGGTCTTGCCACCCGTTACGCGGATATTTAGTGATCTATACCCTTGAATTACAGAGCCTTTGATGACAGCTCCTTCCTTGGGGTTGTTCTGGAAACTTTTCAGTCTGCCATAGTTAGATACTTCATAATGAGGAGCGTTCTCGATTTCGTCGAATATAATCTTTGCCCACTTTTCGTTCCAGAAGCTCCGGCTCACATGTAACTCATTCATTTTGATAAGGATATATAATTAATTTTCAACGGTCATATCATCGGATCCACGCATTCCCACAGTGCCGGCATTGCTGAAACATTTTGGCAAGCTTTTAATGTTTTCATGAGTGTGTGAGGGGAGCGACTCCCCGATCGTTCAACAAACCAAAACAACATGAAACGTACACTCATCATAGGAGCCACTTCCAATCCATCCAGATACGCTTATCTGGCCGCGCAGAAACTCAGGCAATATGGTCATCCCATTTTACTCATCGGCCGCAGGAGTGGTTTCGCATTAGGAGAAGAAATCAACAAAGACAAAACAGACTGGAAAGATGTAGATACCGTCACCTTGTATATCAATCCCAGTCATCAGCCCGAGTACTACGATTACATTGTTTCTCTAAATCCTAAACGCGTTATCTTCAACCCTGGTACAGAGAATCCTGAATTTAAGGATATTTTAATCGATAAAAATATCATACCAATAGAGGGATGTACACTGGTGATGCTGTCGACCGGACAATTCTAGCTGGCCGCCTACCATCTGATCAGCGCAGATGCCCATGTAAACCCGCTTCCGAATGCCGCAAGACATATCAGCTTCCCGTGCTGCACTTTGCCGTCTTCCCAGGCCTCCGTCAATGCAATCGGGATGGAGGCCGCTGTGGTATTGCCGAATCGTTGTAAGTTGTTGACTACCTGTGATTCAGACAATCCCATTTGTTGCCGTACATAATCGCTGATCCTGATATTGGCCTGATGCGGCACCAGCAGGTCCAGGTCGGCGGCAGTATATCCATTGGCATTGAGTGCTTCTGTGATCACCTCGCCAAACCGGACGATGGCGTGTTTGAAAACCGCATTGCCATTCATATACACGTTGTATCCGCCGGTATCGAGCAGCTCCTGGCTAACCGGCCGGCCGGGACGGCTGCTGCCCGGATCTTTTACATAAAGTTCCTCCGCGAAACGCCCGTCGGCATGCAGGTGTGTAGATAATATACAATGTTGGGGATCTTCAGTAGCGGTAACCACAGCGGCTCCGGCTCCGTCCCCGAAAATCACGGCTGTATTGCGACCTGCCGTACTCTTGTCGATCCAGGATGACTGGATTTCTGATCCCACCACCAGCGCGGTTTTATACATGCCCGATCTGATAAACTGATCGGCAATGGACAATGCGTAAACGAACCCCGAACATTGTTCCCGGACGTCGATTACCGGCTTACCATCCATTCCCAGTTCACGCTGCATGAGAAACGCAGAGCCCGGGAAAAAATAATCGGGGGTAATGGTAGCGTACACGATCACGTCGATGTCATCGGGTGTAAGGCCGGCCCGTTCCAGCGCCTGCCGTGATGCGGCTGCGGCCATGCTGTAATTGGTGTCTTTCCCATATTCAAAATAACGCCGTTCCCGGATTCCCGTACGTTCACGGATCCATTCGTCCGACGTTTCCATCCATTGGGTCAGGTCGTTGTTGGTGATAATGTTGTCGGGGACGTAGTAACCCAGGCCTGTAATGCGGGAAAATGTCATGCTATCGAAGAGTGTTCAATACTGCCGAGGGTTAACGGCGGTCCTGAACAGTTTTTTTATTCTAAAATGATTATTATTAGCAACATACGTGCCGAAAAGACTGCAAAATTGCAATAAAAAGTCCTGCCCACCAATTCATATACTCTTTTTCCTGACATTATCGACAAACGACAACAGGATGTAGAGGATCAGCACAGCGGGTACAGCCAATATCTTCAAAGTAGCCAGGAGGATAATGGAAGCCGCTATCAAAACAAAGCGGGCCTCATTGCCTTTCCAACCGAAACTTTTGAATTTCAATGCGATCAGGGGCATTTCCATGACCAGCAGGTAGGACATTACAACACTGAGGATCAGTAAATTGTTGGTGTTGACAATGATTTCTTTCCAAAAACCGCCTTCGAATTGTACAATGAGCGGCAATGAGGCGATCAGCATCGCATTGGCGGGTGTCGGGACGCCTATGAAAGAATCGGATTGTCTTGGGTCGTTGTTGAATTTGGCAAGCCTGATGGCCGAAAATATAGCAACGATGAATGCCGGATAAGCTTTCCATATCCCGAGCAGATCAGGGATGCTCTGCATCAGCAACTGATATAGGATAATGGAGGGCAAAAGACCGAAGGTGACCATGTCGGCCAGCGAGTCCAGGTCCCGGCCGATCGGGGAGGTTACCTTCAATAGCCTGGCGACGAAACCGTCGAAGAAATCAAAGATCAGGGCAACACCGATAAGGAGGCAGGATAGGATCAGGTTGTTGTGGAATGCTTCTACCACGCCAATACAGCCACAAAGCAGGTTTCCGCAAGTCAGGGCATTGGGAATGTTGCGACGTATCATAAGGGCATTATTTGAAGAAAGGGTTATTTTTCTTTTCAAAACCGATCGTTGTCGGCTCCATATGGCCGGCGTAAACGGTGTAGTCGTCGGGGAGCGTAAACAGTTTGGTCCTGATGCTGGTGAGCAGGGTCGAATGGTCGCCGCCCGGCAGATCGGTCCGACCGATACTCATCCTGAACAGCACATCGCCGCCTATGACAAACTGCTCCTCATCGCATACGAATGCGACATGCCCGGGCGCGTGACCCGGGACAAATAGGACTTTTAATTTCGTGTTACCGAATTCGACGATGTCTCCCTCCGATATGTAGCGGTCGATATCGGGTTCGTCGAAGGAGGAGAAGCCATAATTGGATGCATACGTCTTGACCGCTTTCAGGACCGGTTCGTCGAGCTGATGCAATGCAAACGGTATTCCGTATTTTCTTTTCAGCGCAGCGATACCGAGGACATGATCGATGTGCGCGTGCGTGTTCACGATCTGAACCGGTTTCAGTCCGTTCTGCTCTATATAGGAGGTCAGTTCGTTGAATTCTGATCTGTCGTAACATCCGGGATCGATGATGATCGCCTCACGGGTGTCGTCGTAGAGTAAATATGTATTTTCGGAAAACGGGTTGAAGACGAATGCTTGTACCTGCACCATTGCGGTAGGTTTATAACGGTTGTATATAATAGGGGGCGAATTTACAAAACACTTTGCAAAGGCGTGCTTTTTTGTGTTTCTGGTGACTTATTGCTCCTTGATCGTTGCGATGATCCGGTCGTAATAGAAAACAGTTGAATCCCGGTAGGTGGATTCGGTGCCCACGAAGAACCATATTTCCCCCGCGTTGTTGGCCGTGATTTTGAATGGCTGGGCTGCATTGGAATGCCTTACCGTAGCATATCGGGTGTCGGTCCGGCCGCTGGCAACGCTTCCGGTCAGTACGACATCCTTGCCTGCCTGGGAGCCCGTGCCTTTGTCGAGATTGAAGGTGTAAATTTTATTGATCAGCTTCCTCACCGGCTCGGAGCCCGATGCGCCGGCTTTTAATGTAACCGTGCTGGCCGGCGATGTGGCCGCCGTTTCCGGGTAGTTGGTGCCGAGGTCAATGTCGAAAACGAGCTCATATGTTCCGTTTGGAGTGAAACCTGTTACTTTCTTTTTCAGGTAATTAAACATGTTTTCCTTGGTGTTCCGTGCGAATACCCGAAATGCGTACCGGGTGGTGTCCAGCCCGAGGGGAAGTCTTGCTCGGGTTGCGAGCGTGTCGAGGTATGTGCTGTCGGCAGTGGATGAATAGCCTGAAAATTCGGCATCCCATTCATCCAGAGCGGTTTCGAAATTGGAATCCACGGTGATGATCGCGTCGAGACTATCGTCATTACAGCCCCAGAGTGAGGCAGCCGAGAGCAGCGCGACGAGTAACAAGTTCTTTTTCAAGTCAAACATTGGTTTTAGAAAACAACGAAAGCACAGCCTGAATCTTTCCTTCTTTCGCCTGGCAAAATTAATGTGCTGCCAGTCAAACACCTATCCGATCAGGAAAATTGCCGGTATTTTATGCAGATCCGGTTTTTGTGCCTTCCATTTTCTGACAGGCATTGTCCTTATTAATTCGTCTTCAGCGGTAATATTGGCGGCAATGCACAAGGAGACGTCGGGGGAGCAACTTTCGATCACCGCGTCCAGGAGCTGGTTGTTGCGGAAAGGCGTTTCCATGAATATCTGCGTCTGCTGCAACTGTCTGGCGTTTCGTTCGAGGTTCTGAAGGGCCTTCTTCCGTTGCGTTTTGTCGATGGGCAGGTAGCCGTGGAACACGAATGACTGTCCGCTCATACCTGAGGCCATCAATGCAAGCAGGATAGAAGAGGGCCCCACGAGCGGCACCACTCTGATACCCGATTCATGGGCGAATCGTACGGCAACGGCACCAGGGTCGGCAACGCCGGGAACTCCTGCTTCCGATAGGACGCCGGCGCTTCGGGTGAGCCCCTTAATAGCGGCTGCGGTGTCCGCTTCCGGAGTGTCTTTGTCCAGTTGAATAAACGTCAGTTCGTCGATCACCTTGCCGAGCCGGAGACTGCTGATGAAACGCCGTGCCGTCCGGATGTTTTCGACAAAGAATATTTCCAGGTTCAGAATGGTATCTTTGATCTGAGGCGTCAGTACTAAGTCCTGTGTGCCTTCCGCCAGGACTGTTGGGATTAAGTACAGGGAAATCCCGGAATCATTCATAAGCATTTCATTTTTTATTCTTTTCCAACCAATGCGCCGGAATGTGAATCTACGGGTTAAATAAAATTATTTAATAAGTTATGAAAAGACTATTATACATACCCGTGGTCCTGGTGTGGTTATTGTCTTGCAGGAGTAGTAGCGACAGCGATCCCATTGCGTTGAATTCCCTTTCGACGATCTCGGGCAGGTGGTATTCCGTAGAAGCTGAGCGGTCGTCCCTGGATAACAAAAGTGTATGGGAAGCCATTCCTGCCACACAAACGGACACACTGATTTTTCGCGGCGACGGCGTGATCCTGAATGCAGACGGTAAACCGCGGTGCTGCGCTCCGAGTACCCTCACGATCAACGGCATATTACTGGATGTGAAACCCCAGACAGCCCTGCCAGGCAATCCCGAATGTGCACTTTTAAACTGCGTGACTTGTCCCACATGGGAAATATCCTGGAATGACGACCAGATGATCATCGGTACCTGTAATTCGCCAAGAATCAGATACGTCAAATAGCTTTCTCAAGAAATTCCAGCAGGGTGCTGACGAACGCCTTTGGTTGCTCAGCCTGTACCCAGTGCCCTGCTCCTTCAATGGTTTCCAGTTCAGCGTTGGGGAACAAATCCAGAATCCCTTCCAGATCTTCATCCAGAATGTAATTTGAATTGGCACCCCGCATGAAAAGTGTGGGTGTTTCCACGGGCGCCTCCGACTTGATTTGCGCACCCACATTAGCCATCTCGGTGGTCAGCAATGGCAGATTAAACCGCCAGTCGAAACCGCCTTCTTCTTTCCTGTACAAATTTTTCAGCAAAAACTGCCTTACGCCCAAAAGCGGTTCATATCCTGCCAGGATGTCATCGGCCTGGTTGCGGTTTTCGATTTCGTCAACCGGGATCGCATTCAGCCCTTTCAGGATTTTAGTATGGTGAATGGGATAAGCTTTGGGCCCAATGTCGACTACCACCAGCGCACTGAAAGTTCCCGGATAGGTGACCGCATATTGCATGACCGTTTTCCCACCCATAGAATGGCCGAGCAGAATGGGAGATTCGATCTGCTGCTGATCGAGAAATTCTTTGAGGTCGGTTGCCAGGGTCGGGAAGTCGAGCGGTGCCTCGTGCGGTGACCGCCCATGGTTGCGTTGGTCGACGAGATAGACCCGGAAACCCTGCTCAGACAGGGATTTGCCGATGCTGAGCCAGTTGTCGAGAAATCCGAAAACGCCGTGCAAAATAATCAGCGGCTTACCTGTTTCTCCTATTTGTTTGAAATTGAGTTGCATAAATCAGAAGACACTAATAATTTCGAGTTGAAATATAGAAATACTTTTACGTTCTTAGCGGCGGTTGTTTCGAGTGTGCGGTTTGCAAAGTTGCAGAGGATTTTCAATATGAAAAAAATGCATCACCCGGGAAATTAACAATTTGATCATCTGGCGCGTGCCCAGGTGTGGCACCAAGCTCTCCCAAAAAGCGAAAAAGACCTTTTTTTTGCTCCTGAAAACAGAATTTAAAAGCCGCGGGCTTCCCCTTCGATTCCTTAATGATTTGTTAATAATAGAAATATTGAATTATTGGTGCACTAATCTGCATTATTTCAATAGATCAGCTAGTTACGAATATTAGTATTGCATTTTAGTAGGATTTAGCTTTTTGTTTCTAAATATAAAAAGGCATTATTTTGCACTAATTATTCATCCTCACTGAATGAATCCGCTAGTATTCTTACAAACCAAATCACCAAATTTATGAACGGGAAAAGTTTACTCTTCCGGGCTTTTACAGCCGCGTTACTACTCTTTTGTTGGTCGATCAGCTCCGAATCTTTTGGGCAGGTGACTACTTCATCAATCAACGGTTTTATCACAGACGCCAGTGGCGCGTTTTTACCGGGCGCAACGGTCTCGGCAGTACATGAGCCATCCGGTACGACTTACGGTACCGTTACAACCGAAGCAGGCCGCTACACTTTTCCATCGGTACGTATCGGCGGACCTTACAAAATCACTGTGACCTATGTGGGTTTTGCGGAGCAGAGCAGGAGCAACATCTTCGCCGAGCTGGGGCTCGCAGCGAGCGTCAACATTTCGCTTAAAGACGATGGAACGCAATTGCAGGAAGTCCTGATCACTTCAAATGCAGGGCAGGTGTTCAATGGGGAGCGAACCGGTGCTGCTACATCCATCAACACGGAACAGCTGCGCACTTTGCCGACGGTAACCCGGAGTATTTCCGATTTCACCCGCCTGAGTCCACAGTCCAACGGAGGAAACAGCTTCGGCGGACGTGATGGTCGCTACAACAATTTCCAGGTGGACGGTGCCAATTTTAACAACGGTTTCGGACTGAATGACAATCCGCTTCCTGGTGGCGGAGGATTGTCTATTGATGCTGTCGAAGAAATACAGGTCAATATTGCTCCATTTGATGTGAGACAGAGCGGTTTTTCGGGCGCTGGTATCAATGCGGTTACCCGGAGCGGGACCAATAAATTCACAGGATCGGCTTACGGATTTTTCAGCAATCAGGATTTACAGGGGAAGAAAGTAAACGGTGAGGACATCACACGCCCTGACGCTACCAGTCAGACGATCGGTTTCAGATTGGGCGGGCCGCTTATCAGAAATAAATTGTTCTTCTTCGTCAATGCAGAGCATATTAAAAAGACCGGTTCAGGTGTAGGTGCAGTCAATTTGTGGCAGGCCTCGGAAAACGGCGTTGCGGATCCGGGCAAAAACATCTCGAGAACGAAAAGGTCGGATTTGGAAGCGGTACGAAACCACCTTGTTAATCAATGGGGCTACGACCCGGGTGCATATGAGAACTATGCGAATGATAACAGCGAAAAAACGAATTCATTTTTGGCACGCATTGACTGGAATATTAATGCGAAGAATAAACTGGCTGTTCGCTACAATCAGGTAGAAAGCTCGGCTCCTTCCCTGGTGAATGCCAATTCGGGCGCATATCCCCGCACGCCGTTCGAAACGGGACGCGTGAGCTCCCTTTCAATGTCATTCGCGAATACCATGTACTCGACGAAGAATATCGTGCGCTCGTTCACTGCCGAGCTGAACAGTGAAATCACACCCCGGCTTTCCAATCAGTTCCTTGCCACATACAGCCGAATCCAGGCAACCCGTAGTTCCCCAAGTTCGGAATTCCCGATGATCGACATTGGTTTTGCGGGAGACGACCTCAGGAAGCCAGGCGTAACGACCTATCAAAACTATATTAGTGCTGGTTATGAGTTGTTTACCTATGGTAATGATGTTTTGAACGACAATTTTACCATCACCAACAACCTTTCTTATGTGGTGGGTAAGCATAATTTTACAGGGGGTGTGAGCTTCGAAATGCAGAAATTTGGAAACAGGTACCTCCGTAATGGAACATCTTACTACCGTTACGCATCGGTGGAGGAATTCCTGGCAACCGGAACACCCAATGAAGTAGCCCCTTTGCAGTTTGCATTGACCTACCCGTATGAAGGTCAGGATCCCTATGCGCCTATCAGGTACGGGCTACCATCTGTTTACATTCAGGATAAATTCGATATCTCCGAACGGTTTACTTTAACGGCGGGTATCAGGGCTGAAATGCCGGTATTCCTGAATGAACTTACTCCGAATACTACTGTCGACACGCTCCAGTTATTGGGTGTTGGCGGAGGACCGCGCAGGTACGACACAGGATCATGGCCTAAAACACGTGTGATGCTATCGCCTCGTGTGGGTTTCAGATGGGATGCAAAGGGTGATAATTCGCTAGTTCTTCGGGGAGGTACAGGTATTTTCGCCGGTCGGGTTCCGTTTGTCTGGTTAACCAACATGCCGTCCAACCTGGGGGTGATACAGAACACCATTGAACCTGGAAGTTACGCAGCATCGGCGCCCTGGATCAAAGACATTCGTTTCCAACCTGAAAAATATTACTGGTTGAACAACACGCCTGAAAGTGCGAAAAATGTTCTCATCAAAAACCCGCGTGCGGGATTGCCCAGCACTCTTGCACTTATTGACGAGGATTTCAAAATGCCCCAGATATGGAGAACAAGTTTCGGGGTTGACTATAAAATTCCGGGAACACCTTTCGCCATCACGGGTGATGTAATTTATACGAAGGACATTCAGGCGGTATACCAGTTCGGAGCTAATCGTAAGGCTGCCACGCAAAAAATGAATTACAGCGGTGATGACCGCGAATTCTATCCGACCACCGCGTCTTACCAATATAACAGCAAGATCGGGGCGAACTCTGTGAGTGTTTTGACCAATACTTCCAAAGGGCATTCGATCAATGCAACCATTGGTCTAACAATGCAAGCGAGACGTGGATTTTACGGATCACTTTTTTACTCCCACACTTCGGCTAAAACGACGACGGATAACCTTGGATCCAATGCAAGTTCGGCATGGGGAGCAACTCCGAATATCAACAACCCGAATGATCTGAGGTTGTATAGTTCAGAAGGAGCACTTCCAAACAGATTGATTGGTACCGTTTCCTACCGTATTGAATACGCAAATCACCTGGCATCCACATTTTCGCTACTCTATAATGGAGCGAATCAGGGACGACTTTCCTACACTTATAATGGAGATTTGAATGGGGACGCTATCGGCGCGGATATGTTATACATTCCAAAGAACGCCTCGGAAATCAATTTTGCCAATTCAACTGTAAGCGGTGTTACGTTTAGCGCTGAACAGCAGCGCGACGCTTTTGAGGCTTACATTAAAGGTAATCCTTACCTGAACGAGAATCGCGGGAAATATGCGCCGCGTAACGGTGATCTAATGCCTTGGCTCAACCGATTCGATTTCAAGTTTTTGCAGGATATTTTTACCAATATCGGAAAGACAAAACATACGCTGCAGTTAAGTGTGGATATTATCAACGCCGGGAATCTTTTGAACTCGAAATGGGGTGTTCGTCAGGAAATTATATCCGGCGCGAATATGCCACTACGTCGCGCAAGTGTTACAGCTGATGGTGTTCCTACATTTACTATGAACGCCGTTCAAGTGGGTGGTAAAACTGTATTACCTACCAGCGTATTCCGCGATATCACCACTACTTCTACGACATGGAGTATGTTGGTGGGTGTTAGGTATTTATTTTAGGTTCGGTATTCTTATTCAATAGCAATAAAAAAGGTGTCCACGTCGGACACCTTTTTTATTGCTACATGGGCATTAGCCCAGCCCTTGGGCCTAGTATTGTGTTGCTCTCGGCCTGTATGTGCTATAATTGGTTTCAATTGTTTTAAAGTAGTAATAGTTACCAGAGCAGCTGGTTGGTGAAGAGCAGGATATATCGCCCAAAATCTTCTCGCCTATGGAAACTTCTGAGCTGACGTTGTTGATAGTAGCTGTGTGGACAATACTGGTGGCAAACGTCGGATCTGTCGATTCTAGATAAGTAACCTGGACTGAACCATTGAAGTTTGGAGTTGTAGGGTTGCCATTTACGTCGGTCAGCGTGATGTATCCGCTGGCATAGGAATAATCTCCTCCATTTTGATCCGGTGGATTAGCGACCCTGTTTCGAAAGACAATCCCCGCTCTGACAGGCGGATTGATATTGTTAGGATACAACGTGCGGATCGCAGTGATGTCATTCTGCGTGAAAATCGGATCCCGATCCATAATGATTGTGATAGGCGTTCCTTCTGTCGAACCATTCATAATCGAATTCTCATCAAGTTGAGGGGTCCCCGCAATTTGCGTACAGTTTGCCTCATATGAAGTTGTAGTATGGCATAAGCCTACGGCGTGCCCAAGCTCGTGGGCAGCCATCTGCTTTCTTTTGTTTGCCGTATTACATTTTATGCAGGTCGTTCCTGCATTGATATGGATAGTTGGGCCAGGTGCACCGGAGATTGTAGGGAAGCTTCCCCATGCGGTACCACTACCTGTGAATTCATTTACGGTAATATTGGCTGCGGAAGGATAATTGGTAAGATAGAATCGCAATTTTGTCCCCGTGATGCTGTTGTAATCTGCGATTGCATCTATCGTTGCTTGTCGTACAGTGGCTGAAATTGCTGGCGGTACATAAACATTTATACCGCTGACGTAAAAATCGCTTACCAGGAATTGGAATTTGGTTTGTGTAGTCCTGTTAACGTGACTTTGAATAAATTCCTGGTACCTGTCATTCGCATCTTTGTAACTGATACGGATATCACCCTGAAAAGTGAAATAGCCGTCCTCGTATGTCACTTTGCTTCCACAGGTCAGTTGATTCTCGACAAATGCGACTAAGCGCTTTGTTTCGTCGCCTTGCACAGAATTCTCTTTCGAAGGTTCATTCAAAGGTGAATGTGTGTCACAAGACGACTGAAAAAGTAGCAGGGTAAGAAATAATGCAGCCGCTTTGGTTAGTAGAGTAAGCTTTCTCATTTATTGTTGAATTAGATGTGATTGAAGTATAACATTCATTGTTATCAGCAGGTGTTTAAACAGGGTGGGCCTCGCCATTTTGAAAAAGCCTCCCAAGTATTGGTGAGGAAACCAAAAGTTCGTGTTAGGAAGATGTTCATTGTAGATATAGTTTTATTTATTTATTGTAACTATATCTACAAATTTGGTGATTGTCAAATTAAATATTGATAACATTAATTTATGATGCCTCGCAATGGGGCTGCCACTTAAATAAGCAGTTAAACCAGGCTAACGCATAGAGAGGATACAGTTCGTCTTTGAACAATCTGCAATACCATAGAATAAACGGGGAGCGATTTGGCTGGGTAGATATAATAACTACGGGAATACGAACTATGGAAATGTTACTTCGGGAAAGTATGTGAATTTCGCGGTAACCAGTCCTGATAAAGGGAATTATTAGAGAATTGTTATTGTAAGAAATCCAGATAAACGAAAAACGAAAGCGTCGGCATCATGCAGTCGCTTTCGTTTTTTAGTCCTTTTTATTAAAAATACTATTTACTAAAACAGGATTATCGGTGCAGATAATATCAGGCCCGCCCGAATCCCTTATTTTTTGATACAATGGCCTTGATTCAGCAGTTTGCAGCGTGTCGATGTTTCCATTGGTACCAAGGGAAGAAGCCACATTAAGATCATGTAGGCGCTGGTAAAAAGAGCCTTCCTGTAATTCCCTTGGAGTGAGCGCTAACAGTTGATCAAATGGCAAACCGGATTGTTCTATCGCATCGATTTGTCCCATGCTGTTGAATCCGACCGCCAACATAAGTTGAGGGGCCAGTCTATGGGCTAACTGAGCTTCCTGTAGTGAGTAGCAGATTAAAACTGATTTGTAGAGATTGCCGGTGCTTTGCAGCATCAGAATGGTTCGCGCGATGCTGGTTTCAGGCTTTTTGTCAATGATCAGGACCAGACTTTTATCGCCCGACCAAGTCAATACCTCCTGGAATGTCGGTATCGGGTATTCCGTTATCGAGCCTCGGGGATCTTTAAGCCTCAGTTTACTGACATCTCTCCACTTTTTCCTGCTCAACAAGCCCTTGCCGTTCGTCCGAAATGACAGATCGTCGTCGTGGGAAATTACCAGAAGGCTATCGGCAGTGGCCCGGACGTCGAGCTCGAGGAGTACACACGGTACTTTCGAGTAAGTTCTCTGGAAGGTGGCCATGCTATTGCCCGGGAAGCCGTCTTCGGTCCCTCCCTGATGGGCCATGATCAGGGGTGTCGTCCTTTTGCCTGGTTTAAGGTAGTTTTTCAATGCTTCCGCATCGGTGAACCGGCAAGCTCCGGGCTGGGCCTGAATAGTGTGTGCTACGGCAGCCAGCACGCATGCCGTAATGAACTGCCTGGTTTTATTTTTCATTTTTGTATATCGTTTCTACTCCGAAACCTTCTCCGTCTTCAGAATTGACTCCACGCCTGCACGGTAGCCTTCGATGATCAGTCTGGAAATGTCCTCGGAATTGAAATGCTGCAAATCCAGGAACAAAGGTGCTACCGGCCGGATCACAGTCAGTTTCATGGGTTTACCCCGCAGGTTAGAACGGTCGACGTAAGATTCAGCCCAGGTGATATTGCTGTTAACGATCTGGTTGACAGTGATGTCCCTGACACGTTCAATCAACGTGATCAGGTTGCGGGTGTTAATGTCTTCAGGCTGATAGAGCAGGGGAGAATGGCAGGCGATGAGCACAATTTCAGTTGCACCGTCGTCGATCGCCTCCCGAATGGGCGCTACTTCCCGGAGCCCGCCGTCGAGATACAGTTGCTGATCAATTTCCACGGCAGGCATCAGCATCGGGATCGAGGAACTGGCAAACACAAAATCGATATAACTGGGGTCCTTTGTGGAGACATACTTCATCTCGCCCGTGCCGATATTCACGGCCCCGACTTTGGTCTTAATGGGTGTATTGATCAGGTAGTCGTCGTGAAGGTGCCTGCGGATGAGCTGATGCAGTGGGATAGGATCCACAATGCCGTCGAAGCGGCTCATGAGCGTATTCATACCCAGCATGACGCGCGAGCGCAACGTCGAAATATCTTGTGGCTGGGTGATGTTTTTGATCCAGAATTCCAGCAGTTTGCGCCCGGCGAGAGGCCATTGGATTTCCTGCTTTTCTGCCATCTGCCGACCGGCCTCATTGGCCAGGAACGTCGCATTCAATGCGCCCACTGAAATTCCGTATACCATCTCGGGCTGAAAGCCATTTTCCAGAACTGCCTGGATCACTCCCACCTGAAATGCTCCCTTCATTGATCCTCCGCCGAGGACGAGTGCTTTCATATCAACTGGTTTACGCGGATTAATTTGAACTTCGGCCATTGGCCGTTGGCATTTGGTTATTTTGGTCCTGGTGCCCTTTTCTCAATTCTAAACATTTTCGGTTTAAAATTGATATAAACAGAAGATTTTATTCCAAATTTGAAGATCAGTATTCAGACGTTCGGACGAACATTATAACGGATCACATCCTCTTATTCGCGTCCTTTTATTATCAGGAGGGAGCTTTTAGCCCTCGTACATGCATATGACCCTTTCAATAAAGGATATCCAGGCTCCTATTGCGGATGAAATGAAGGCTTTCGAGCATAAATTTCGTCAGTTTATGAAAAGCGAAGTAATGCTCCTGGACCAGATCATGAACTACATCGTGAGGCGGAAAGGCAAGCAACTGCGCCCGATGTTCGTTTTCCTCTCTGCCGGCGTCTGTGGCACCATTTCGGAATCCACCCATCGCGGCGGCGCCCTGATCGAGCTATTGCATACAGCTACATTGGTCCACGACGACGTGGTCGATGATTCGAATTACCGCCGGGGCTTTTTTTCAGTCAATGCATTGTGGAAGAACAAAATCGCGGTACTGGTAGGTGATTACCTGCTTTCCCGCGGCTTGCTGCTGTCGGTAGATCATCAGGAATTTGACCTGCTCAAAATTGTTTCAACCGCCGTACGTGAGCTGAGCGAAGGGGAATTGTTGCAGATCGAAAAGGCGAGACGACTCGATATCAACGAGGAAGTGTACTATCAGATCATTCGTCAGAAAACGGCTTCACTGATCGCTTCATGCTGCGCGGTCGGGGCGAGTTCGGTTGGAGCGGTTCAGGAAATAGTGCAGAAAATGCACGCATTCGGGGAAAAGGTCGGAATGGCATTTCAGATCAAGGACGATCTTTTCGACTACGGCGAGGACGAGATCGGTAAGCCGCTGGGTATCGACATTAAAGAAAAGAAAATGACTTTGCCGCTGATCTATGCATTGAACCATGCGTCCTGGCTGGAAAAAAGAAGGATTATCAATATCATCCGGAACGAGAGCCATAAGCCCAAGAAGGTCAGCGAGGTGATCGCGTTTGTGAAGGAATCGGGCGGGCTGCATTATGCGCAGCAAGTCATGGAGCGTTACGTGCAGGAAGCACTGGTGCTGCTGCATGAATTTACAGATTCCCCGCACCGCCGTTCGCTTGAACAACTGGTGCAGTACACGATTGAGCGGAGTAAGTGATAATGAGTGAATGACTGAATGATTGAATGACTGAATGAGTGAATGAGTGAATAGGGCATTCCGTTTTTA
>CBFGMV010000125.1:0-23392 GCA_965649915.1 uncultured Dyadobacter sp. | reverse complement strand
GAGCAATACGTTCCAGAATATCCATAGCAGGAAGCTGCCTTCCTGATCCTGCCAGAAGCTGGAAATCGTGTATCCGGTCGGCAGAGAGAGTGACGAGTTTTTCCAGGCATAATGGTACTCGAAATAATGGTTGCCGATGATCCAGTAGAGTGAGAACACTACGCCGATCACTGCCGCCAAATGCATCCAGAAAACGAGCCGCGCGAACTTTTTCCAGCTCTGCGTGTCTTCAAGGTTGCTCGCTCCGATACCCGCCTTGAAATAAGCGAAAGTGGCCAGAATGGCCGTAACGAATGAAACTATAACCAGCAGGTGCCCTGCATTTCCGATCGTACTGTGAATCATGATTGTTTTGCAGTATGTTCTGTGGTTTCCATTTTACCGTTCTCGTATTTTGACGGGCATTTCATGAGAATCTTTTCGGCCGAGAATGAGCCGTCTTTCATTTTTCCCACGACAACCACCTGCTCTGACTTGTCGAAATCCTGTGGTTTGGTATTTTTATAAACTACCTTCTGTTCCACGTTGTTGTTGTCAACCAGCGTAAAAACAAAGAGGTTAGGATCTATTTCAGGCCGGTATTCCATTTCCAGGATCTGACCGGCCGGGTCTTTTTTGAGTTTACCTACAACGTGAATGCTCTCATTATCACCACCCTGCGCCATTTCTTTGGCTTTGGTGAAATCCACATAAGTACTTGCGTCACCGGCAGTCGAAACAATAATACCAATTGCAACCGCGATGATCACCAATCCGAATATCTGTATCTTTTTCATAGGGCTTACTTGATATTGAGTTCCTTTTCAATCTTTTTCAATTTGGAATCGATGCGGAGCATGTTGATCGCTATTCCTGCAAAAATCACGGCCACGACCGCCACCACGACCCATATTTTGCCGTCGGCGCGAAGCTTGTCGGCCATTTCTACGGACGTGTCGCCTGCCTGTGCGAACAAGCTGCCGGACATGGCCAGCAACGTCAGAAGGATGAGGGAAATTCTTTTCATTGTATATATGAATGGACTAAACCTTAACGAAAATTTACTTTGAAACGTTTGTAATCCGCATTAATCAGCGTGAAATGCTCAGATTTTGCCGGATTCGATCAAGGCGTCCTCACGAACCCGGTTGATCTGTTTGATCCTGATCCTAAGTTCGGCGATCCACAATCCCAGCAGGATGTAACCGATCACGGCAGGGTAAAAAACGCGGCGGATATTGTTATCGAAATCGTATGAACCGAAAGTGCTGTTGCCACCGCTGCCCGGGTGCAAAGAGTCGGTAAGACGAGGCAGAATGTAAATGATCGGGATGAAAACGGCGAATGCGAAAATGTTGTACACCGAAGAAATCCGCGCACGGCGCTGCTCGTCCTCGAACGAGCTTCTAAGGAGCAGGTAGGCCAGGTAAATGAGGATTCCAACGGCCGCACCATTCAGTTTAGGGTCGTTTGGCCAGGGGTCGCCCCATGTGTAATTAGCCCAGACCGAGCCGGTAAGGCAACCCAGAATCCCGAAGAAAATAGCTGCTTTGGCTACTTCGCTCGCGATATCGTCATCTTTGATATTCCCTTTCATCAGATAGCGTATCGAAAATACCATCGATAGAAAGAGCAATGTGGTCATGGCAAGCCATAATGCCACGTGGAAATAGGTATTGCGGATACTCTCATTGATAATGGCAAGCCGTGGGACGGGGCCGATAAATCCCATGATGATCACGTAGAAGATGATCACAATGCAGAGGATTTTCCACCAAATCTTTCTCATTTTAAAATAGAACTTTAAAGTTGTTGCTCCGTAACCTGCTGTTTTTCAGCTTCTCCATAAATAGGGAAAAAGCAGATAGCTGAGCGTAATTACTATCAGATCGATTGATAATAGTGTGGTGATTTCATCGGTGCTGACCGACCAGTCGAGGCCGTCCAGCGCGTTTTTGGCCAAACGGATCGTCATCAGGAGCATCGGCAGAATGATCGGGAAGCTGAGCACGGCCATGAGCGTGGCGCTATTGTCCGCTTTGGATGCGATCCCCGCAATGAGCGTGAGCACGGATGCGAAACCCGTGGACGAAAGCAGGATACAAATCGCGAAAAGGCCATTATCCTGAACGGGATTGCCCATGACAAACGCATAGAACAGGAAACCCATTCCCGAAAGCAGGACCATGATCAGCGAGTTGTAAATGATCTTGGAAATGATAATCGCCTGCGGGCTGCACAGATTATAATAGTAGAGCAGCCTTCCGTGACGTTCCTGCGAAAAACTCTTGGCAATGGCGTTGACCGCCGTAAAAAGCAGTATGATCCAGAACAACGTATTCCAGACGATCGGAGTGAGCTGGTTCCGGCGGAGATTAAAGCTGAGGTAACACACAAAAACGGTGCTCACTACGTAGAGCAACATGCCGCTCAACGCGTACTTCTGGCGCCATTCCAGTGTTACTTCTTTCCAGATCAGGGTTTTAATCTCGTTCAAGGTGATTGGTGCAGACCGTCCGCTTTTAGCTTTCGGCTTTCGATTTACTTGTTGATTGTCATCAGTGCCACTTTTTCCCTGTTCGGGGACTTTGTTTCGCGCTGCAAAAGTACGACACAAAGCCGGAGGGAAATAATAAAACGATCATGATTTTGTATGATTTGACGACCGTTGGGCACAATTGAAAAGGTAATGTTTGATTTACGGTCTGAGAGTGCTTTATTTGCAGTTTAAATAAAATGAATCTAAATAAGGAACGTATGTCGGCTCGTACGGTTTCACACCTTAAAAAGGGTGAAAAAGGCATAATAAAGTCATTTACAGATCGCGAGATGTCATTGAAACTGCTCGAAATGGGCTGTTTGCCGGGTTGTGAAGTGCGACTGGATGCTATTGCGCCCTTCGGTGACCCGATCTGCATCAACGTCGGTGGATGTTATAGCCTGTCGCTGCGCCTGAACGAAGCTTCGGTGATCGAATTAGAGTAAAGAATACGTTCCGCTTACTGCCTCTCCATTGAAACAGGGAAACATAAAAGTTGCGCTGGTAGGTAACCCGAATGCCGGCAAGTCTACATTATTTAATGCACTCACCGGCCTGCGTCAGAAAACAGGGAATTTTCCCGGTGTGACAGTCGAGAAAAAATCAGGAACGTTCCGGATTGCCGCCGCTGACGGGCATGACGAGCAGCACGTAACACTGGTCGATTTGCCCGGTACTTACAGTATTTATCCGAAATCAAAGGATGAAACCGTGGTCATGGACATCCTGGCCAATCCCAAACATCCTGATTTTCCGGATGTGGTGATCATCGTCGCCGATGCATCCAACCTGCAACGTAACCTGCTGCTTTTTACCGAAATCAGCGTCCTGGGCTTGCCCGCTGTGCTTGCATTGAATATGCTGGATGTGGCGTCGAGCATGAACTTGTCTGTGAATGCAGTACAACTCGCAATGCATTTGAATGTACCCGTCGTCCGGATCAATGCGCGAACCGGTGAAGGTATCAAGGGTCTTAGGGAGGCCGTCCGGCAGGTTGCTGAAAAGAAGGAAAGGGCTGTGCTTCAATATTTTTACAAACCTCAGGGTAACGAAATCGGGCTTGTTGAAGAAGTGAAGGAGTTGCATCAGCTTGATAACGACTATGTTGCATTGCAGTACGTTTGTCAGCACGACAATTTTTCCTTTCTGGAACAACCCGTGAGGGCTAAACTCGACACGCTGATCGAGAAGTACGGGTTCGACGAGAATGACTTTCTTGCCAAAGAGACCGTAGCACGGTACGAAAAGATAAAACCCATTGTTTCCAAAGCCGTTAAGTCCGAAGGGGCTACGGAACAGCCCTACTGGACGCGCAAGCTGGACGCGATATTGCTGCACAGGGTGTGGGGCTATGTGACCTTTGCATTGGTTTTGCTGATCGTTTTTCAGGCCATCTTTGCCTGGGCGTCCTATCCGATGGATATGATCGATGCCGGTACAGCCGCCCTGATCGAATGGACCAAAGGTGCATTGCCGGCAGGTGTGTTGAATGACCTGATTACGGACGGTATCCTGGCGGGGATCGGGGGGATCGTCATATTCATTCCGCAAATAGCCATTCTGTTCGCGTTGGTCGCGATCCTGGAAGAATCGGGTTATATGGCCCGTGTGATGGTGATCATGGACAAGCTGATGCGTCGTTTTGGCTTAAACGGTCGTAGCGTGGTGCCATTGATTTCAGGGGTAGCGTGTGCGGTTCCCGCGATCATGACTACGCGCAGCATCAGCAGCCGGTACGAGCGCTTGCTAACGATCCTTGTAACGCCGCTCATGAGCTGTTCGGCCCGTCTGCCGATCTACTCCATCCTCATAGCCTTGGTGGTACCAACTACAAAAGTGCTCGGCGTCTTCAATATGCAGGGGATTGTGCTGTTTGGGCTCTATCTGCTGGGCCTGGTAGGTGCATTGTTTTCGGCCTGGGTACTTTCATTGTTTATTCCAAGAAAAGAGCCGAGCTATTTTATGCTCGAAATGCCGTCTTATAAATTGCCTCGCTGGGGGCATGTCGGCTTTTCGATGTATGAAAGTGTCAAATCATTCGTGCTGGAAGCGGGTAAGGTCATTATGGCCATTTCCATTATCCTTTGGGTGCTGGCGTCTTACGGCCCGGGCGACAAAATGGAGTTGGCAGAGCAACAGGTAGTGGCTACCATGGGTGCAGTTCCGCAGGAGGAAATCGACGCGGCGGTGGCATCCGCAAGGCTGGAAAGTTCTTATGCAGGACAGTTTGGTCGTTTTATCGAGCCGGTTATCAGACCATTAGGATACGATTGGAAAATCGGTATTGCATTACTGGCGTCATTTGCAGCCCGTGAAGTGTTTGTGGGTACGATGGCTACGATTTACAGCATTAGTGGCGATTCGGAGGATGTACTAACGGTCAAGCAAAGGCTCGTTCAGGAAAAGAATCCGGAAACCGGCGGTGCGATGTTTACGACTGCGGTTTGCTATTCATTGCTGATGTTCTATGTGTTTGCAATGATGTGTATGAGTACGATCGCTGTCGTCTATCGCGAAACCCACGGCTGGAAATGGCCGATGATCCAGCTTGCCTATCTGATGACGCTGGCTTATGGTTCGGCGTTTGCAGTTTATCAGTTGCTGAGTTAGAAGGTGTATAGGGTAATGGTGTTCCTGGCATAGTTGAGACTCGCCAAAATATCTTCTCTTTCAAGTTCGGGATGGTCTTCCAGTATTTCCGGGATTGACATGCCTGAACCTAGCATATCAATAATAACCTCTACCGGCCAGCGCATCCCCCTGATGGAAGGCTTGCCGTGGCATATCGCAGGATCGATCGAGATTCTTTCAAGGTATTGCATTGCTCGGTATGGTTGATTAATCAAATTCACTTTAAATCGAGCAAGTTACCAACCCAGGTGTTCAACCACATCCGAGGCGATCAGTGCAGTTTGCCCACGCGCTCCGGCGGCGCGGTCGCCGGCCAGACCATGCTGGTAAACACCCATTATAGCAGCGTCTCTGGCCGCATATTTCTGGGCCAGTAGACCGGTGATAATGCCGGTAAGCACGTCGCCGGTGCCTCCTGTGGCCATACCGGGATTACCGGTCGAATTGAAATGCACCTCACCATCGGGAAGAATCACAGCGGTGTTAGCTACTTTAAGACATACAATCACGTTGTATTGGGCAGCAAATGCGCGACCGGTCTCTAATCGTTCATACTCATTGCTGGTTGTTCCGGCAAGGCGCTGAAATTCCTTCGGATGCGGCGTGAGAATGGTGCCTTCCGGCAATTTGTCAAGTAAATGGCGGTTTTCGGAAAGTATGTTCAGCGCGTCGGCGTCGATGATCAATGGTACTTTTGCTTCATCCAGCAACTGTTGCAACGCTTTCACAGTTTCGGGAGCCTGTCCTAATCCGGGACCGATACCGATGGCCGTTGCCGATGCCAGATCCGGTAACCGGGTTATGCGCTTGTCTGCGTCATCGACGGTGACCATGGCTTCCGGAACGGAAATCTGCGTGATATCGTAGCCACAAGCCGGAACATGCATCGTGAGCAGGCCTGTACCTGAGCGCAGGCACGCCCTGCCGGACAAGACGGCGGCACCCATCTTGCCGAAACTGCCTGCAATGATCACTGCATGGCCAAATGTGCCTTTATGCGAAAATTTCTGCCGTGGCCTGATCCGCTTTTCCGCCGATTGTTTATCGGAGTAATGGTAGGGCGTTGGGGTGTCCCGGATGTAATCCTGACTTAAACCGATGTCGACTACGTGCCATTCGCCCACATATTGTGCGTTTTGCGGCAGCATAAATGCCAGCTTTGGCAGTTGGAATGTAATGGTATGGTCGGGTTTGATGATGGTATCGCTGTTACTGTTGGGCTGGTCGGTATAGAGACCACTTGCGATGTCCACCGAAACGACCCTATTGGGTAGCGCGTTGACCAGACCGATAACTTCGGCCAGTAAGCCTTCAACAGGCCGCGACAAGCCTGAGCCCAACAATGCGTCGATGCAAACGACGTTCCTGGCGATTTGGGGCAGATCATCCAATGAATGGATGTGTGACGGGTGGAGATGTTGGTTCAGACGCGTCAGGTTGGTTTGGAAGTCTTTGGAGGCCTGGGTCGTGTATTCGATCACATAGGCCGAAACGTCGTAACCGCATGCGCTCAGCAAGCGCGCGATTGCCAGACCGTCGCCCCCATTGTTGCCTTTTCCGCAAAAGACGGCAATGGGGCGTGTGTTGACGTACAAATTGCAGAACCATCTCACGAAGGCCTGGGAAGCACGTTCCATCAGATCAATGGAGGTGATCGGTTCGTGGGCGATCGTGTAGGCGTCCATCTGTCGGATCTGCCCAACGTTGAATATTTTCATAGATAAAGCACGGAATCACTTTCACTTACGGACAAATAATGCTAGCTTTGCACTCGTTTTCTCAAAGGTTGTTTTGAATGAAGGGGCGTCACCCCGTCCGCTGGAAGCAAGCTATCATTTTAAATCCATAAAATCACTCGTCATGAGCGAACTTATTAAACTCGTAGAAGCTACGATTGAAAATCGTAAATCCGAGTATCCTGATTTCAAATCAGGCGACACGATCAATGTTCACGTGAAGATCCGTGAAGGTAACAAAGAGCGTATCCAGCAATTCCAAGGCACTGTTATGCAGCGCCGTAACATTAATGGAAGCGGTGAAACTTTCACTGTACGTAAAATTTCCAACGGTATCGGTGTAGAACGTGTTTTCCCAATCCTGTCACCAAGCATCGCGAAAATCGAATTGATTCGTCGTGGTAAGGTGCGTCGTTCACGTTTGTTCTACCTGCGTGGCCGTCAGGGCAAAGCCGCTCGTATCAAAGAGCTTAAAGTATCGAAGTAAGAAAAATAAATCTTCGGACCAGAATTTTAAAACCCTGCAAGCGAATTTTTCTTGCAGGGTTTTGTTTTTAGAAAAAATCAGTCTGATTTTTTCTAAAAACAAAACCCTGCCGTCAGTTTAAACTGACGGGAATTGATAAGAACTGATAAGAATTGATTGAGAATCTGATTGATTGCAAATATTTGTACTGATATGTCTATTCCTTTTTATAAATACCAAGGCACCGGCAATGACTTCGTGATGATCGATGACCGGGATTTGCAGTTTCCCGTTTCCAAAGAACTCATTGCTTCCATATGCCACCGACGTTTTGGCGTCGGTTCCGATGGACTGATCCTGCTGCAAAATGCGGAGGGATATGATTTCCGTATGGTGTATTTTAATGCGGACGGAGGCGAGGGAAGCATGTGCGGCAATGGCGGCCGTTGCGTCGTGCGTTTTGCCAACGACCTCGGCCTTTTTGAGAACGAAACGAAATTCATCGCCGTCGATGGCGAGCACGAAGCTACTGTCTCTGGCGATATCATCCGCCTGAAAATGTCGGATGTAAAGGGTGTGGAGCAATACGAGGAGTATGACTTTATGAACACCGGTTCGCCGCACTACGTCACTTATGTCGACGCGGTTGATGAAGCAGATGTCGTCGGTATTGGAAGCGAGATCCGTTACGGCTCGGTCTATGGCCCGAAAGGCGGCACGAACGTCAATTTTGTGGAGGTCATCGAAGACAATCACCTGAGCGTGCGTACCTACGAGCGTGGTGTGGAAGATGAGACCTATTCCTGCGGGACGGGCGTCACGGCTTGCGCATTATCCGCTCACATACGAAAAGGCTGGGAAAGCCCCGTGAAAGTAGAAACGATCGGTGGGTCGCTGGAAGTGGCTTACCGAGAAGCAGGGGAGGGAAGGTTTGAGGATGTTTTCCTGATCGGTCCGGCAGCGCGGGTTTTCGAAGGAAATTTGACAATATAACAAACGAGGCAGGCCATTACAGCCTGCCTCGCCTATTCTGATTCGATGATGCCGCCCTTTACGTGGTAGATCTCCTTATCGCTCCATTCGGGAACCCGGCAATAGTCCATGGCGGCCACTTTACTTCGCACGCCATTGGTGCAAATCACAACAATGGTATGATAGGGCGCCAAGATCCCGCGTTTGTCCCTTATTTCAGCCAACGGGATGTTAAGCCCGCCTTCGTTGAATTCCTCAAATTCCCAGTTCTCTCTCACATCCACCAACACAGCGTCCGGACTTTTGGAAATGGCCAGCGCCTCCCGGAGACTGATATCTGCGAAATTCTTCCTCACCATCGCCGTACAGTTATCTGCCTACGGCGTAGGGATGATCGTTCACTACGGGTATGTTCTTAGCGATAAGCTTATGAATATCACGAAGAAACAGCTTCTCTTCGCGGTCGCAGAACGACAATGCAATGCCTTTCGCGCCCGCACGTCCTGTACGACCGATCCGGTGTACGTAGGTTTCAGGGATGTTGGGGATTTCGTAGTTGATCACGTGCGTGAGATCATCCACGTCGATGCCCCTTGCCGCAATGTCGGTCGCTACCAATACCCTTGTAGTCTGACTTTTGAAATTTTTCAATGCATTCTGACGAGCGCTTTGTGATTTGTTGCCGTGAATCGCTTCCGAAGTAACGCCAGCCTTTCTCAGTACTTTTACCACTTTGTCGGCACCATGTTTGGTACGGGTAAAAACCAGCGCAGTGGCGATGCTTTCGTCTTTC
This sequence comes from uncultured Dyadobacter sp., assembly GCA_965649915.1. Taxonomy (GTDB): domain Bacteria; phylum Bacteroidota; class Bacteroidia; order Cytophagales; family Spirosomataceae; genus Dyadobacter. The sequence goes on along the minus strand of CBFGMV010000125.1, from coordinate 14,276 downwards.
AGAATGTGCAGTAACAGCGAATTCTTATCGGATTTGTCTACAAAAAATACCGATTGGCGAATGGTATCGGCCGTGGAAGAAACCGGGGTTACTTCTACTTTTGACGGATTTCTCAAAATTGTCCCTGCGAGTGTTACGATAGCAGGTGGCATTGTCGCTGAGAAAAACAGTGATTGACGTTTTGCCGGAAGCAATTTGATCACTTTCTTCACATCATGTACAAAGCCCATGTCCAGCATGCGGTCAGCTTCGTCAAGGACAAAGAATTCGAGCTGGTTGAGCTTGATGAATCCCTGGTTGATAAGGTCGAGCAGGCGGCCTGGGGTGGCGATAAGCACATCTACGCCCTTTTGGAGAGCATCCGTTTGTGGTTTTTGCCCGACGCCTCCGAAAATAACGGTGTGCCTGACGCGGGTGTGCCGTCCATATGCGGTGAAGCTTTCGCCGATCTGAATGGCCAGCTCACGTGTTGGGGTTAGTATCAAAGCACGGATACGGCTTCGTTCAAACTTACCCACGGGATTTTCATGCAGTAATTGCAGCATCGGAATAGCAAATGCAGCCGTTTTTCCGGTACCTGTCTGAGCACAACCCAGCAGGTCTTTACTTTCAAGAATAATGGGAATAGCTTTGGCCTGAATCGGTGTGGGAGTGGTGTATCCTTCTTCTTGAAGAGCCTTTTTGATCGGCTCAATGAGTTCTAAATCCTGAAATGTCATCTGGTTTTGTTAAAGGGCCGCGCACACAAAGTTCGTTTCACCTGCGGCCTGAGTAATATGTCTGAGCCTTTTGGCCTCCGGTATAACAGAAGTATATTTGGAAACGTTCAGTGTATATACTTCGCAAAAGTATTCACTAATATTTACATTTGGCTTATATTCATCAACGCAGTATCGCTATGGGCAGATTTACTACACTTACTTTCCTGTTATCGCTCCTCTTTACCGGAGCCTTTGCGCAGGATGTTCTGGTTAAGAAAAACGGTGACATTATAGAAGGGAAGGTTGTTGAGGTGGGCATCGATCGAGTCCTTTACAAAATCAGCAAGGAGGAAAATAGCGCCAATTTTGTGGTCAGGAAGAGTGAACTGAGCCGGATCGAGTTTGGGAACGGACAGACCATCTGGATCGACAAGCGTACCGAACGCGTCCGGAAAGAGAAATTTGTGGAGGTCAACTCCGGTTACGGCAAGAATATGATCAATGTGTCGCCGTTCAAAGCATTGGACAGCGGGCCCGGCTTCGGAATTAGTTATGAAAGGTTGTTGGACAAAAACGGCTATTTCGGCTTGCTTTTGCCGTTTACCATGACGGTCTCCGACAGCTACTACTTTCCGGTCGGCTCAAACAACATTGATAACGAGGAAATGTACTACTTCTCGCCCACGCTGAAAATCTACCCCTTCGGGCAGAAACGTGTCACTTACGCGGTGGGCCCCACCTTGTACGCGGGAGTAGGCAGCAGGTGGAACAACTATACCGACTATAATCCCACAACCGGCGTGTATATCAGTCACGAAGAACAGCGCGACCGTTTCCGAATGGGTCTGATCGTCAATAACTTTGTCAATTTCCAGATCACATCCCGCTTCCAGATCGGCTTGAATGCCGGTGTAGGGCCGCGCTACATCGATCGTGAGACCTACGAATCCCGCACGAGCCGGACAAAGGGTTTTGAAATCACCGGAGAATTTAATTTTAATCTCGGATTCAGATTCTGATTTACGTCATTTGATAACCCTGAAAACCGGGTAGCGCATATATTCCCGCTCGCTGTAAGCTGAATGCTGGTAGAGGAAATCGAGCTGAGCGCCGGCATTTTTGGCAAATTCCGGATCCGACTTGCGCTTTTCGTCCAGCTTCGCTTTCAGTTCCGGAGATTTTTTTAACAGCTCAGAGGCCAGATCTTCGAACACGTAACCCGAATAGTGTTCCTTGGCTTGCAGGATCGTGTCAAAGAAATTCCATTTGAAGAATGAGTCAACGGCCTTCGGTTCCAGTGTTTCGATGATGTACCTGTTCGTCCATTGGTTGACGGGAATGTACCAATCGCCCTTTTTGAAAACAATTGTCTGCTTTTCGGTCCGCAGTTTTACGGAAGTATGCCAGTAATGCCCTTCAAAGGGTTGTCTGGGTGTTTCAAGTTCTTCGATATAATAGGTTTCAACCTCCATTTCGGTGTCCTTATCCAGGGTTTTTACTTGCACCCCATTCAATTTCAGCAGCGCTGCCACATTGTGCCAACCCTGTGGGATCACGTAAGCCTTGGGACGTGAGACCTCGTCCATCGGCACGTAGGTATCATAAAACGGAATGCTTTTGGTAAATGGCTTGGACCGGTTGTAATGCAGCCGGGGAAGCCCGCTTACCTCACTGGGCAGGTACTCGGGCTCGTAACCTTTGAATGCGATCGTCGAGTTCTTCGTTTTATCGATCTGCCAGGAAACTGCAAATTTTTCCTGCGCCTTTACCGCCTCCTTTGTTTCCCTCCGCAGTTTCAGTAACCTGGCTCGATGGGCCGCCAGAAACCGGATGTTCCCGTGCAGATAGGCATAAGTGGCTTTGACGCGCTGGTCGTAGGGTTTCAGCATATGGGTCTCGGTCATGACGCCGATGGTATGGAACAATGCCGCATAGCCGGTTGAGTAACGCGGCCAGTCAGGAAATTGCACAAAACCTTTATCGGGCGTTTGCCCATAAGCATTTACATACGGGGTCGCTTCGAAGCCGGCTTCTTTCAGATGTGTGTACATGTAGGGCAGGAACACCTGATCGTTGAAATCGCCCAGGCGACCGCCCAGTTTATCTTTCTGGGCATAATCTAGCGTCATCACATACTGGTAGTCGGCTCCATTGCTGACGTGCGTATCGGCGAAAAGATCCGGATCCAGTTCATGGAAAATAGCCGCGAAGCTTCGCGCATTCCGGGTGTCGCTTTTGATGAAATCCCTATTGAGGTCATAATTTCTGGCATTTCCCCTAAATCCATACTCTTCCGGGCCATTCTGATTGGTCCGTGTCATGCTGTTGCGGTTCAATGCACCACCGATGTTGTAAAAGGGGATAATGGCCACGACCACGCTATCCAGTTCCGGAAACCGGGCAGGATTGACGAGCATATCCCGGAGCAGTAGCATCGAGGCATCCACGCCATCGGACTCGCCCGGATGAATGGCATTGTTGATCAGCAGAATAACTTTCCCCTGTGCTTTCAGCTTCTGTATATCGAATACTTTGTTTTTGGAATACAATACCAGGTGAAGGGGTTTGCCGCTGTCCGTAAGCCCCTTTTTCCGCATCTGGATCTGAGGGAAATGCCGGGCGAGGAGTTTGTAATACGCAATCCCTTCCTCGTAAGTCGGTGTTTGCCTGCTATCACTGGTTTCAAAGCGGGTCTGGTACTGGGCTGTTGCCCGGATCGCAACGAGCAGTAACAGGATAATGAGTGTTTTTCGCATGAATGGCGTGAGAAGGATCAGTGTTTGTATTGGTCTATGAGGTGTAAATAAGGCGGCAGCCCGTGGTGCACAAAAACCTGCTGGTCGGAATCCGGAAATTGCTGGTAATACGCAGGATCTGCCAGAAGCATGATGGTGGGGCCTATCCTGGCGTAATTGCTGCTTTTGAAATAAGCAGGTGACTGATATTCCGGAAGGTTTTTCACGACTATTTTGCCGGCATATTTACCCAGATACTTTTCATAATTCCGTTGCGCCTTTTCACTTGGTTTTTTCAATCCCTTATACGCGTGCCTGAGCCCTATGCGCGCGATCAGTTTCTGCTTTTTGATGATACCGTCGATGTTCTTGAACGGATTAGTCGTATTGAAATCTTGCAGCGTCTGTACGGTAAATGGCACTTCCGGCACCCAGTCGGCCGAATTGACGACGTTAAAACCCCAGCCGCCCGCGACCAGATTTTCATATTCGTAGGCATAATGGGTATTACCAACTTTCGGACTGGCGCTGCAATAGGTTTTGAAACGGATGTCCGATGGCAGCTTACCCTGTTTTTGAAGTGAATACAAATGCGAAGTCATCAGGTAACTGATCGCGCCACCCTGGCTATGCCCCATGATGAGGAAATCCCGGGTTCCCGTTTTGTACAGGGAGTCAATTTTGGGAACAATGTCCGTCGCCAGATAAGCCGTGCCTAATAGCCATCCGATATGTACCGCAGCCCTGGGATGATCGGCCAGGTCGTAGGAAAACGTCTGCGCATTGCCGAGGCTGAGTACACCTTTGGCCGGGACCATGGCAGCGTAGAAGTTTTCGAGCCATCCTACCGCATTGGTGGTGGTCCCCCGGATATTGATCACCGCAACCGGCGTATCGTTTTTCCATAACTCCCATTTGTTGTCCAGTCCCATGACCGGAGAGGTGTAAATGGACTTGAAAAGAGTGGGTTTTGGGATAGGAAACTTGTTCCTGTTGGTCATGGCCGTGTCATAGAGTGATACGTGCATGTACATGAGCTCCTTGTATTCGGCCTTATCAAAGCCCGGTTTGAGCCTGGTACTCTGAGCAGCGGCTTGCCATGGCAAACATACAGATGTGTATAGGATGACCAGGCAGAACACACTGGCGTATCGCCAGCCGGAACAGGTAAATGTCTTTGTCATTGGTAATTGCGTGATGGTGAACGACCAAGCTAACTTTCAGTTACTAATGTAGGAAAACAATCGTTTCCCGGTTCTTTTTTGCAGTTCCTATTCTGATTCGGGCATGATTTTCAATGGGTTTGTCAAATTAGAATACCATTAGAGTTTGCCCATCGTTCTTGAATGCCGCCTCGGAAGTTCTTATTTTTGGCTAGTCTAAAAAATATTTTCATGGAGCTATATTATTCCTTTTCTGCCTTAATTGTCCTCTCTGCAATATTTTCTTACCTCAATTCCCGCTTTCTTAAATTGCCTCCGTCCATCGGTGTAATGGTGATTGCATTGATGGTTTCGCTGGGATTGCTCGCAACGGACAGCATTTTTCCGCGGACTTTCATACGCATATCCACGCTCATCGCGAGTGTTGACCTTACCGAAATCCTGATGGGCGCGATGCTGAATTTCCTCCTTTTTGCAGGAGCCATTCACCTCCACCTGGAAGACCTCCGGGAACAGCGCCTGCCGGTTATTATATTTTCGACGGTCAGCGTGGTGATTTCCACATTTGTGATCGGTTTCCTGATTTACTACATCTTACCGCTGGTCGGTTTCCAGATACCTTTAATTCAATGCCTCGTTTTCGGCGCGTTGATTTCTCCTACCGATCCCATTGCTGTTTTAGGAATTCTGAAACAGGCTGGTGTGCCCAAATCACTGGAAACCAAGATTGCCGGTGAATCGCTTTTCAACGACGGTATGGCGGTTGTTGTGTTCATATTAATGCTGGCGCTGGCCAGGGGTGAAGAAGTGAATACCTCGTTTACGGGCATTGCCGGACTTTTCGTGAAGGAAGCCATCGGCGGGATTTTGCTCGGCTTGCTGCTTGGATTTATAGGCTCGAAGATGATGTACCGGGTGGATGGTTATAATGTACACGTGCTCATAACACTGGCGATCGTCATGGGTGGGCATTTGGCTGCACAGGCATTACATATGTCGGGTCCGCTGGCCATGGTGGCCGCTGGGCTGGTTGTAGGTAATTACGGTAAAAACCCGGGGATGGTGTCGGATACAGAGCGCGACTACATCGATAAGTTTTGGGAGTTGATTGACGAGATCCTGAATGCGATCCTGTTCCTGATCATCGGATTTGAGTTGTTGCTCATCCCTGATATGAAGCAATACGGCTGGGCCGGACTGATCGCGATTGCGGTAGTACTTTCGGCACGGTTCATTTCGATTTATGTCCCAGTTAAACTAATTCCCTTCAAAACACGCTTTGGCAAGAAATCCATCACGATCCTGGTGTGGGGAGGGTTGCGCGGCGGGGTGTCTATTGCCCTGGCATTGTCCATCGATCAGGGCCTGAACAAGGACTTACTGCTCGCGATCACTTACTTCGTTGTGCTCTTCTCTATCATCGTGCAGGGACTTACCGTCAGTAAGCTGACTGCCCGATTGGCGAACGAAGAAGAAGCAGCAGGGTAGATCAGGATGCGGGCCCGGTCACCAGTTTGTTCAGCAGCGCATTGAACTTGTTGAGCCAGAGGGTCTGTCCTTCGCAGGTCCAGTGCGAATCACCTTTCAAGTAGGAGCTTTTGCCCATGCAGCGAAAATCGCCCAGAACATCGATGTACGGCATTGCCATCTTCGGATGTTGGTATACCTTTTCAATGAGCCTGTTGTAGGCTCCATATTCCGGGCTGATGACGGATGTTTTGTTGGGAATAATAGACAGGACAACGTGGTTGAAGCCCAGTGAATCCGCAAATGCCCGGCTTGCGTTCAGGTTGTCCATAAGCGAATCCAGTTCCGTCGGGCGGACCGGTGTGAAGGCGGAAGTTACTTCGGGCGTGTCGGTATCCATATAGTATACGATATCACGGTCGTCATTCACCAGGGTAACGCTCGGATTGACCCGATTGAAAAAACGGTGATTGAGATCGGATTTCCACTCTTTCACGCTTAGCGCCAGGTCATTCTGAAAGAGAAAGCCATCGAGCCGGTCAGCGGTGAAAGAGCCTTTGAATGCGTCGTCGAGCCGGTGAACGAACTTGCCGGTCGTGAACTTGGCTACGAATGTGGCTGTATCCGGAACGAGCACCCGTAATTTGGTGGCCAGTTGTTGGCGGAAGTGCCGCTCTACGCTTTCGAGGAGGAGGACATTGGTTTCGGTGGTGTCCAGTTTAATGTGCAGGAAGTCGGCCCATTTGACATAAGTAAAATTGTCGACCGCGAAATCCTCTTTGCGCACACGTCCGGTCTCCATGAAGCTATCCCCGATAATGTACAAGTGTACTTTACGGGTTGAGGGCGTGCGTGCAGGCGGGGTATAGTCTGTGCATTGCTTACGCGGGTCGCGGAATTCGGACAGGGTCGAGAGGCGATACAGGTCACCGTATTGGTAGCCGTCTTCCACCAACCCTTCTTTCCAAAGCGCGGGCAGGATCGGAGGGATTAGTCCCACCACCCAGATCCCACATGCAGCGAAGAGAACGAGATATCTTAAAGTCTTCATAGCCAATTAGCGTAATTTCACAGACCAGACCTGAATTTTCTTTTCGGATCTGCTGAAAATCAATAGTTTATAATAGCCCGGCTGGTAAGTCAACTGAACCGGCATTTCCGACGGAATGGCCTTGTCTCCCAGACGGCGGCCTGCAATATCGAAAACCGTCGTGTAGCTTCCCGATTTGATCGTGATAAACCGGTTGTCTGCCCCAAAGAAGTGGTATTGGATTACGGCATTCGGCAGGATATCCTTGATTTCAAAAAGCTCCCGGCCGTCCTTCGTGATAATGGCCGTCTTGGAATTCACTGACCGAACCAGAATCCAGTCCAGTGAATTACGGTCAAAAAGAATTTTGAACCGCGATCCGGGCTCAGGGCGCAACAATTGCTTGCGGGAGGTGATTTTACCGTCCAGATTGATCCGGACAAGTTCTCCCGACACACTCACACCGACCAGCTCGGGTTGACCCGTGGCAGGATTTTGCGCCCAGGTAAACGGGCTTTCTGCCCTCGTAAGGATATCGACCGGGAAGCCTGGTTTGACGGTCCCGTTTTCTTTCAGTAAATAGATCTTTCCATTTTGCTGCGTCACGATAAATCCTCGGTTCCCGATCTGATTCAGCACGACCACGGGACCGACGATCCTGTCGAATTGCACCGAATGATTCAATCGGCGCAAGGGTCTCATTACATTCTCCCAAACAAACAATTCCTCGGCAGAGCTTTTGACAATGAAGCGGTTACTGCCGTCATCATCACCGTCAATGAGGTACAATGCGGAAATATCGTCACTGGTCGGTAAATGTCCCTGAAATGTGGTCACCAGCGTCGAATCGTCCTCATCGAGCGCATATACGGTTCTGCGGGTGGCAAAAATGCGCTGCTGCCTTCCGATGTTCAGGAAGTCGACCTTGTAGGCGGCAGTTCCGATAGGGCCATTCAGCTTGGCGATGGTTTCGGTTTTGCCTTCGCGCAGGTTATTCGTACGCAGCAGGTTATGCGCTTTGTCGGTAAGCAGAATTTCCGAGCTGCCATCGATCGGATTCTGCAACGCAGCCAGGTCCGTGTCATAAATTTCCGGCCATTCAATATCGATATTCAGGAAGGTCCGGTTCAATACCTTGCTCGCGGTCTGGCGCTTTTTGGGTTGGAATGTCAGTTCGGGATAGGCTTCGCTGCCGTCAAAATAGCATTGAAGCGTAATGGATTCCATTTTCGCAGTCAGATCGCTGTACTTCGTATTGGCTGAGGTGGTCTCTCCGGATTGTGCTTTGCGGAGGTTGACGATCAGCGAAAGCTGCGCTTCCATGTTAGCGTTGGTCAGCACGCTGTCATACTCCGGGGACTGTTTCCAGGTGATTTGGTTCTCGTAATCCACAATGTAGTTTTGTAGTACCTGGGAATTGTTGCTGATCACGAGGTAAGGCGCAATGTAGGTGATATAGCTCCTTGGAAAGCCGGTAAACAGCGGCCCGTACAGCCCCGTTGGCAACTCGGGAATCGGGACAGAGTAAATATCGTAACCCTGGTACTGGTCTGCCGAGACATTGCTTTCCTGGTTGGCCAGGCGTGCCAGCTTTTGCAGGACCGGGCGTAGTTTGTCGTAGTTGGAGAACTCCGCGAGCAGGATTTTGCCATCCGTAATGCTATTATTCTCTTCGAGCTGGCACAGGATCAGCTCCGATCCCAGATTGTCGATGAGCAGATTGCTTTCTCCCGTGATATAATAGTTGAGTTTGTCCCAGGCGGCCGACTTGTATTTGCTATGCCATTTGAGAAATGCTGCCTTGAATGCGGCTTTGTCGGATGCCGCGGACCGGTAGAGAAATGAGGTTTGCTGTGAAATATGCTTGTGCCCGGTGAAGGGAGCACCCGGAATATCTTTCAGGATATCGGCGAGGTAATAATCCGGTGCATCGGTTCCGTCCGACTTGACGACCAGGTTACCTTTATCCTTTGCAGTTTCTATATGGAAATCCTGATAAGCAGGGAAGCTTTTTCCAAACTCAGTCAATGTGCCGGCATCGTTCACGGAGACCACTGATTTCCACGCGTCTGAGCGCAGGTAGAGGCTGGTGCCGTAATCGGAGTCGTTACTGTTGGAAAAACGCGAACGAAGCCTGAAAGAGCCGATGTTCAGCGAAGAAGCGCGAACCGCATCCTCGATCAGGTCGCCATAATAGCTGACGATCAGAAAGTGATCCTTGACCAGGTATGAAAAAAGTGGCCGGGAGTTGGCGTCTATCGCGTCGGTAATGCGGTGATCCTGGAAGTTGTGGTGCAGGAGCCGGATATTGGCGTGTTGGGGGCTCGCAAGCCATTTGGTTTCCTCCTCGGTTACCGGAATGTACATAATTACTCCCCATTCGGTACTGGTACGGGGATGGTAGGAGTAGGAGAGGGTTTTGTCTTTGAGGAATTGCTTCCACTTTTTCTGATCCTTCGTCAGCAGGTTAAGCAACGTCAGGTTGTCACTGGCAATATCCAGCAGTGGAAGCCTTTTGAGGTCAAGACCGGCTTCCGTCGCGGTGTAGGCGGAGTCCTGAAGGTGCTCACTGGTGATGACTACGATGGCGTTGGAAGGGATAAACTGCCAGGCTGCTGACGAACCCCTCGACCATTTGAACAGGAAATATCCTGCCGATGCGATAAATACGATCAGCAGGATAGCAATCAGTTTTTTTTTCGACACAAGCCTGTTTTTTAAGCGCGGATCGCTTTCACTTTATCATTCAGTTCGAGGCGAAACCGCAGGAGTTCTTTAAAGCTTCGTATACAAACTTTCCACAGGTTCCATTTCACGATCGAAACGGTGCCGGTTTCCCGGTCTTTGTGGGTGATGGGGATATCGAACAGCTCCTGCCCTGATTTTTTTGCCATCACGGCCAGGAAGATATTCGGAGCGAAGGGTTCCGGATTGGGTAATTGCGCCATCAGCTTTCTCAGGAATGTACCCTTGATCAAACGGAATGGGATATTGCTGTCCATGATGAATGTACCATACACAGTTGAGATGGTGCCACGGAGGAACTTGGTAATGAACAGGCGCACGCCTGCATCATGCCTTACCTCACGATAGCCTAATATGAATTGGGATTGAGAGCGCTTTGCCCAGAGTTTGTCAAAATCATCAGAAACGAACTGATCGTCACTGTCTGTCTGGAATACATATTCGGAATCCAGTTCCAATGCTTTACGGTAACCATTAACCACCGCATTACCATGACCACCGTTTTTTTGATGAACTACCGTCAGATTGGAGATTTCGGCGCCCAGCTTATCGAGTAGAACCTGAGTATTGTCCTTAGACCCGTCGTTGATTACAATCAGTGTGGTGTTATCGTTAGGGAATTTGGTTTTCAGGAAGTTTGTCCAACTATAAACTACTTTTTCGATACAATCCTGTTCATTGTATGCGGGCATTACTATACTCAGAAGATATGACATGCAAAAAGCGTATTTGGTATGGTTGCGCGAAATTAATAAATAAAGCCTGTAACCGGGCTATGGGGTTTCATTATTTAGTAAGCGTACTTGTCTTTCAGGGCGTTAATAGGTTTCTCGAAGAAATGCCAGGAAACCGACGCTACCAGGACAGTGAGCGCGACTACCACCGCTGCTTCGAACGCGATATTGCCTTCGAGGCTGGGAATGTTTTGATAGATTTTCCGGAAAAGCCTGACTGTCGGATGCATGGGGCCACTGTGAAAATGGTTGTAAACAAAGTTGTGGTACAGGTACAGGCCATAGCTGATTTTGCCAAGATAAATGCATACAGGATTTTCAAGGAACGCAGCCATCCAACCCTTGAAACCCATCACAGCGCGTCCTATGAGCATAAACCCGAAAATGGACGACATGGTTCTGTCGAGCACTACGTACGGGAAGTTGAAAGGCTGAGCCAGTGATTTGGCCCACCATTGTATCAGCACCCATCCCAGGAACCCCAGCAGTACCGGCCACGATTTGTTGAAGAATCTGACAAATAAGTCATTTTTATAAAGCTGCATCCATGCCATGAGCCCGCCCAATGCAAACGAATCGAAACAGGCAGGCGTCGATACGTACGCGACGGTCCATTCGCCCATGGTGACGAAGTTGGTACCGGGGATCCGGCCCGAATAGAAGATGTAAGCACGCAGCAGAATGCTGAAAACGCCCATCAAGCCCAGCACAGGCACCAATTTTTTCTTCGGAATGAAGAAAATCAAAAACGGAAAGAAAAGATATACCTGTTCTTCCACTGCCAGCGACCACAAATGATCCACCGAGCCCATCCAGGTTTTGTGCAGGGCAATGTAAATGTTAGTCCCATACAATGCGAGCCAGGGCAGCTTATCGCGTACCGGAGGCACGTTGAAGATAAACAGTAACGCAATGATGAGATAATAGACTGGGAAAATTCGAATCGTCCTGCGTATCAGGAACTTACGCAGGTATTTTTTAAATCCGCCGGGCGTCCCATACATTTTCTCCTTGCTTTTGAGGAGAATACGTGAAATGAGGAAACCGCTGAGCACGAAGAAAATAGTCACGCCGAGCGCTCCGAACGGGATGATATTGATTTCCACGATCAGGTGATCGAGTAATACCAGTCCCACTGCAATAAAGCGCACGCCGTCAAGCTGAATAATGTGTCCTTCCGAATTGGTGCGCATGGTTACCAGTTAACTTTCACTTCTTTTTTACGCGATTCTTTGACCGTCACACGCTGGTCTTTGAACAGAATGCCGGTTTGGTCGCCCTGCTGATGGATCAGCGCGACTCTGTAAGTGCCCTTGTCCATTGCCGAGAACGGAATGTCGGCGTAGAAGCCCGGGGCGAAATAGTATTGTTTGAGAAAAAGCTGCTTCCGGCTGGTATTCCTTGTTCGCAGCGCCGGGAAAATGTAATAGCATTCCTCGGAACTCAGCAGCACATACACGCCGCTATCCTGCAACCGCTGGCTGGTGAATGAGGTATTACTTATCTTAATCGATGCCGTATCTGTGGCGAATGTGGTTTTGTCGTACAGGTCGACCATCCCGCGAGAGCTCCCGGCATAGTTCTGACGATCGGCAATAGCGATAAGCGGGAGCCATTTGTCATAAATCACCGGTGTTTTTTCAACAATGCGGGCTGCGAATGAAGTGTCGGTCGGGTATTTCAACGATTTATCGGTAAATGTCCAGTTGAACTGCCACGTCACCATTTGCTTCCTGAAATTATAAGCATCTACCAAATGATAATGGTAGCTGAACACATTGAACGTCACAGCCAACGCAACAATGGCGGTGATGTAAGGCGAAAGGAAACTGCCACGTATCGGGACTACGACGTAAATGTAGGCGATGATCAGCAGGAGAACGGAATATATCTTGTACCTGCTTGTTATGAGCACATCGAACCCAAAACCTGCGCGCCCTTGAACGACAATCGCCGCAGTGCCCAGGATAAACAGTATCGCCCCAAAGCAGAACAGGTCGGTAGTACGCTCGAATTTATGGGTATACTTGTTCCTGAGGATTCTGAAAAGCGTTGTCGAGCCGATCGAAACGGCAACCAGGAAAAGTACTACGCCGAGAAAAATGCAAACCTTGACGTGATCGAGTACCGGGATACATTCAGCGAATGAACCCAGGAATGCCATATAGCCCTTCGCGAGTTGGATAATGCCAGCTTTCGATTCAGGATTAGATTCAGGTTTGGTATACCAGTAAAAATAGCAGAAGAATTCGGCGATGCTTACGATGATCCATAATGCGAAGCGTTTCCGGTTGCCTGTCAAAAAGATCAGCAAGGCGCCCAGCGGAAGTACCATAAGTCCGTTGCCGCTTGTCAGCACGGTGGCTACCGTCAACAGCAGCGCTATGCAAAAGTGCAGTGTTTTGGGATTGATACAGAGATACAATGTCCATAGCACAAGCGTTACCACTCCGAAATTCTGCACTGCCGACATCCCCCAGTACATATTCTCCCAGAATGCCAGCGTCATCCACAGGAATGGAATGGGTACCAATGCAAAAAGCGGCTTCTTATTTTTTTTGAGTAAGTCGTACCAGAGCGGGATCACAGCCAGGAGCAGCAGATTGCCCGCGGTCATCAGATGCCGGAAATTCAGATGCCCGAAAGCAGCGTAGTCGATCCAGGCAAAGAGGCGGGTAAGCGCGATGCGGTGCTCGTTATGCTGCTTGAAAAGTGCCTGGATTTTTTCCTGCCAGTTGCCGGCCTGCGCGTAATCGACGATGAAAGTCTTCAGCGCATGGTCGTCCCACTTGGGAATATTGATGGCATAGTAATCCCAAACCGTGAAATAAATGGCGACGGGTAACAGCAGAATCAGGCTCAGGATAATGGTTAAAGCCTTTTTTGTCATGCCGTAATCATTAGTTGACCGATGCTTGACAAAATCGAATCCGGGTCAAGTCCTGAAAGTTTCTGGTGATAGCTTTGGCTACCGTAGCGGCTGTTAGGATATCCTTCCGCTTTGAGACTTTTAAAAACCGAAGGGAAAATGCCCCTTTCAAGTAATTGAACCGTCAGTTGCTGTGCCAGACCGCCTGTGCTGACATGCTCCTCGGCAACCAGCACCGCCGGTGCCTTTTTGACCAGGGACGCCAGCTCATCGGTAATCTGTAACGGGAAATGCACTGCAGTGACGACGTTGACTTTCCCGGCGAGCTCGGGTGCCAGCGCCAGGGCTGATAGTACATTGTTGGCAATCGGTCCTAATGCAAAAACCGTGATTTCCGCATGTTCAGGCTGGTGTATTACCTTGAACGAACCCATCTGATAGCTGTGTGGCGGAGTCGTTTTCCCCGCGCCCAGGCGCAGGTAAGCAGGACGTCCGTCGGCGACGATCCGACGTACAGCAGGTTCTACTTCGTCGGCAAAAGCCGGCACCCATACCTGCGCATTCTGCTGACCACTCAGGCAAGCCAGATCCTCGATCGTATGATGGCTGCTGCCCATGATGCCGTACCCATAACCACCGCCGTTTCCTACCAAAAAAACAGGCAGGTTATTGAAGCAAACGTCGTTACGGAACTGTTCGAGGCAGCGGTAAACGATAAATGGCGCAATGCTGTAACAGAACACCTTGTAGCCTTTATGTGCAAAGCCAGCCGCCACGCCCACCATATTTTGTTCGGCAACACCAGCATTGATAAACCGCTTACCCATTTGGG
>CBFGMV010000124.1:0-23470 GCA_965649915.1 uncultured Dyadobacter sp. | reverse complement strand
GCCCAGAGCGGATTCTCGATGCTGCGGTCCATAATAGGACCTCTGAACATCTTTTTGAACGTCAAACCGCCGTCGTGGCTCACAGAAAGGCCCATTGAAAGCCGGTAGGAGTTCCAGGTGCGGTTCCAGCCGGTGTAATAGAGCCAGATATCCCCGTTCGGGCGGTCCACAAACCATGCGGGCATGGCGCCGGTTTCGTCATACTCACCCGGGCCTCCAAGTTCGAGCACAGGGCTGTCATGTACATAAAGGATCTTTTTGGGATCATCGTAATCCACGTCGATAAATGTCGGCCGTGATTGTGTGCTGGAATCCCGTGTCGAGAAATAGATCCTCAGAAAATCTTTGTGTTTATAGGCAAATGGCACCTGCGCATGGCTCTGGCTATGCGCCAGACTGCCGTCAGGTTTATAAATAACTCCTTTTTTAACCCACATTGGAATCGCTGAATTTTGGTATTGAAAAATGGCGTAAGCTTAGTCGACTGCTTTTTCAGCACGAATGCGCCAGTTATCAACGAAATCTTTGCCCGGGATCGGCAGATCGATATCCACCTCCGGAGCCTTGGCGGTCACGCGGTACTCCATGACGTAAAACGCATTGCCGAACACATAATGCAGCTTGAAGTTCTCGATATTGGCCGGAACATCTTCCAGCGGCACTTCGGCACGGAACAATGGATTCGCTTTCAGTAATGTAGCGTAAGTAGGGGTATTCCGAAGCCAGGGCGCCACGCTTTCGTCTCCTACCACTACTTTCCCACCGGGCTTCACGACGCGGGTCAGCTCCTCAAACGCTTTTTTGCGCTCGGAGAAGGTATTAATGCCACCGAAATGGAACACGGCGTCGAAAGTATCATCGGGGAAAGGCAGGTAGGAACCGTTGCCCAGAAAGTAATGCACGTTCAAATCATCGGTAACGAGCTTTTCCTGCGCCAGTTTCAGCATGTTAGGGGAAAGATCGGACAATACCGCAGTTCCGCCAGGCCTTACTTTGTCGAGAATCAATGCGGAATCTTTGCCGGTTCCTGCACCTACTTCGAGAGCGCTCATGCCGGGTTTCAGCTCCATCAGATCAATAAAAAAGCGGCGTGTTGCTGCTTCGTCGGAATGGTTCAGGGTTTCGAAAACCCAGGAAACACCCTTGTCGTAGCGAAGGAAAGCCTGGTCGTACAAATATTGCTCGCGGGCGTCTTCCGGTAATAATTCTTTGGGATATAGCATGTTAACAATGCCTGTGTCACCCACTTCGTAGATGGTACCATCTTCGCTTTTAAGTGATTTGCCGTCTTCGGCTATTGTTAAAGGGGTTCCTGTGCGTGGACAAACCAATGATTCTAAAAACTCCTGTTGATTCATTTTTGCGTGTCTGATTGATTCATATCTGGTCAAAATTACCTTTTTTCTTTGGAACACCAGCCAATGCACGGCGGCTTCTTAGCAAATGGGCAATGTGTTTCTCTTGCATGGTAACGTTACCAGGCCATTTTTTTATTATTACCTTTGAATGTTTTGTAAAGACAAAGCATAGTACTCAATATCCCAGTTGCATTATGTCCCAGCTTCAGGAAAAAATCAAAGCGCTTGCCAAGGATCAGTCGGAAGACATTATTGCCCACCGCCACCATCTGCACAGTAATCCCGAGTTGTCATTTGAAGAGTTCAAAACCGCCAAATACGTTGCATCGGAGCTGACGGCCATGGGCCTCCAACCCGAAGAAGGCATTGCCGGAACAGGCGTGGTCGCGATCATCGAAGGACGCAATCCCGGTAAGAAAATTGTTGGGCTTCGTGCCGATATGGACGCATTACCGATCCTCGAAGCCAACGACGTTCCCTATAAATCCACTATTCCGGGAGTCATGCATGCGTGCGGGCACGATGTACACACGTCGTCGCTCCTGGGTACGGCGCGTATCCTGCACGCATTGCGCGAGGAGTTTGAGGGGACCATCAAATTGGTATTCCAACCGGCTGAGGAAAAAGCGCCCGGTGGTGCATCATTGATGATCAAGGAAGGCGTTCTGGAAAACCCAAGACCTGCCAGCATGGTGGGCCAGCACGTGGCGCCTAATATTCCGGTGGGTAAAATCGGTTTTCGCGAAGGCATGTACATGGCCAGCACCGATGAATTGTATTTGACCGTAAAAGGCAAAGGTGGGCACGCAGCGGCTCCGCACCAACTGGTGGATCCGGTTTTAATGGCATCACACATCATCGTGGCATTACAGCAGATCATCAGCCGCAACCGTAACCCGGCAAACCCATCCGTGTTGTCGTTCGGACGCTTCATTGCCGACGGCGTTACCAATGTGATACCGAATGAGGTGACAATTCAGGGAACCTGGCGTTGTATGGATGAGGAATGGCGTGAGGATGGCCTGCGCAGAATGAAGAAAATGGCAGAAAATATCGCCGAAGCAATGGGCGGAAGCTGTGAGTTTGAAATTGTCAAAGGCTATCCTTACCTGAAAAACCACCCGGAACTTACCCGCCGAGTAAGAACGGCTGCTGTGGGTTATATGGGTGCGGAGAATGTGATTGACCTCGATTTGTGGATGGCGGGAGAAGACTTCGCATTCTACTCACAGGTGGTCGATTCCTGTTTCTATCGCCTCGGAACGCGCAATGAGGCACGCGGCATTATTTCCGGCGTGCACACACCTACATTCGATATCGACGAAAGCGCACTCGAAATATCGACCGGCCTTATGAGTTGGCTGGCAATTTCTGAGCTGAATGCTTAGGAATATACCTTTTGAAATAACTATTGATTTTTAAAGTGATCACACCAAAGATGGCTTCCTTGAAAATGCCTTTTGACATTTTTGAGGCGCCTTTGGTGCGGTCGGTGAAGATGATGGGCACTTCGGTGATGCTGAAACCATATTTCCAGGAGTTGAACTTCATTTCGATCTGGAACGCATAACCGATAAAACGGATATTGTCCAGACTGATCGTATTCAACACTTTGGCGGTGTAGCAAATGAAGCCGGCAGTAGGGTCCATAATCGGCATTCCTGTGATCATACGGACGTAATATCCCGCAAAGTAGGACATCAGGACGCGGTTGATCGGCCAATTGACCACGTTTACCCCGGTAATGTACCTCGACCCGACAGCTACGTCGTGTCCTTCGTTGGCGCAGGCATTGTAGAGCCGAATCAGGTCCTCCGGCGGATGTGAAAAATCCGCATCCATTTCAAAAATATAGTTGTAGCCTTTTTCAAGCGCCCATTTGAAACCATGGATATACGCGGTGCCGAGTCCCAATTTTCCTTTCCGTTCGACGAGGTGAAGGGAGCCCTCAAATTCTCTCATTAATTCTTTGACAACCGCTGCGGTGCCGTCCGGAGATCCGTCGTCTATAATCAACAGGTCAAACGGATGTTTCAGGCTAAAAACTTTCCGGATGATGGCTTCAACATTTTCAATTTCGTTGTAGGTGGGGATAACTACAATACAATCGTTCACAGGAATTGTCTGGTTTTAAAGTTAAATGTGTAGTATAGAGGGCAATACAGATTTTCAGAGCTTAATATTATTATTTTTCTCCCGAACCTCAATCTTCTTGTTCACTTTTTCATAAATACGCGTCATCAGCTCCGGGCGTGTCATATAGTACGAATAACTCTCCCGATAGGCCACTGTATCCACCTTCTGGGTCTTCCAGATATCGCTCTTCAGTCTGTTAAAAATCATGAGGGACGAATCCAGCGATTTCAATTGCAGCCGGTTGACCCGCGACTCTGCCAAATGGATGTCCGTCAGAATGGAAGCCATTTTTTCCTCGGATAACGTTCCTTTCGGGGGCTTTTCGTCCTCTGAGCAGGCCGAGAGGACCGTCATTAATAGCGCAAGAAGGGTTACTCCGGTTTTGAATTTTGTCGTCGGACGCAGCATACTTTCAAAATACCTATCTTTGTTTAGGTACACCATTGGACAAAGGTGGTAATTTTTTTGCAAAAGATATGTTTGAGCAGTTTCTGGGAAAGTTGAGGAAGTATGAGATCCGGATGCGGAAAGCTGTAACCAGCGAGCGCCATGGTAATTTTCATTCCGTCTTCAAAGGTTCCGGTCTGGAGTTCGACGACCTGCGGTTGTACCAGTACGGCGACGACGTCAGGGCCATTGATTGGAACACTTCCGCGAAGGGGCACGGCACATTTGTAAAGATCTTCAAGGAAGATAAAGAACAGACGGCGTTTTTTATGCTGGATGTCAGTGCATCTCAGCAGGTGGGTGAGGTCAAAAGGCTGAAAATCGACATTGCGAAAGAGATCTGCGGTGTGTTGACACTTTCGGCGATCCAGGAAGCGTCCCGGGTCGGGTTGCTCTGCTTTTCCGACCGGAACGAACGCTATATCCGTCCATCCGACGGGATGAAACATGGCTACGGCCTGATATCTGAACTGTATAAGCTCGTTCCGGAATCTACGAAAACCAACATAGCCGAAGCCATTCTGGTCGCACTCAATGTCCTCCGCCGCAGAAGCCTTATTTTTTTAATATCAGATTTCATTGACAATAACTATCAGCATAATCTGAAAGCGCTGGCCCGGAAGCACGATCTGATCGTGATCCATTTGTACGATTCACGGGAGGTTAATTTGCCGGGATTAGGCATTATTCCACTTTATGATGCGGAAAAAAAGAGCACAGTGTGGGTCAATACGTCTTCCAGACAATATCGCCAGGAAATGGCCAGCCGTTTTGGCAAACGGAGTTCTGAACTTCAGAGATTGTGTCACCAGAACCGGGCAGACTACATTTCCATCAACACACAAGAGGATTATGTTCCTGCATTGATCCATTTGTTCAAGGTCAGGCGTTATACCAAAAGCACAGCTGCGTCGTCAAATGGGTAGAATGGTTTTTCAAAGGCGGATGGTTTGGTGCGTTTTGCTGGCTGCTATGAGTAGTGTAAGCAGTGCCGCGGCGCAGGCTCTCCGGCCGAAGGGCATTTTTCTCACAGATAGCATTGAAGTCGGAAAGGCGGTGTATTTTTCGCTGAGCGTCCGTCATAGTCCCGATTCCGAGATTTTCTTTCCCGACAGCACCTTCAATTTTGCACCGTTTGAATTGATCTCCAAGCGGAGTTTTATATCCAGCACCGACAGCCGCGGCAGTTTGGACAGTGCTGTTTACCATTTGATATCTTTCGATGTTTCACGCGTTCAGCGACTTCGATTGCCGGTCTATGTCTTTCAAAAAAAGGATTGCACGGCGGTTTTTGCGCCAGCGGACTCGGTTTTGTTGATCCGGAGTAATCGTATTGATCTTGGGAAGAAGCCGGTGTTGCAAGAAGAGACGGACCTGGTTCCGTTGAGCAGCGAGTTCAACTTCTCGGTGCTGATCGGCTCGATCGCATTGATCATCGGTGTGGTCGGAAGTATCTACTGGGTTTTTGGGCAGGACATTTATAAGCAATGGCAGCTGCTGAAACTGCAACGGAGGCATCTGGAATATCTGCGGTCCTTCAATCGACTGATGCGCAACGCCCGCGACAAAAATGATATTAAAGACGCCGAGAAAGCGATCATTATTTGGAAAAATTACCTCGAAAGGTTGGAAAAGAAGCCATTTGCAACCTATACCACCCGTGAAGTTATGGACAACATGCCCGATGATGAGCTGGCCGAGGCATTGAAGAATATGGATAGCATCGTGTACGGCCAGAGCCGATCGGGAAATATGGACGTACACCTGGAAGTACTCAAAACAGGAGCGACCAGGTTGTACAGGAGCAAAAGGAAGTTTGTACTCGACAGCCCTGTTGCTTAACCCATCGGTATATGGAAAACTGGTTTTCACTGGAATGGTTTGGGTATGGCACATTACGGTCCTATGAATGGGTGTACCCCTATTTCCTTTATCTGTTGCCGCTGGTACCTATGCTGTTTTGGCTTCGAAATGCATTGCATAGAAAGCACAAGCAGCGGTTGACGATCACTTACACATCCGTGACGGGTTTTAGAAGCTGGCTGACACTCCTGCGTTTTGTTCAACCGGCTTGCGTCGGACTTGCCATCTGCCTGATTCTCGTCGCTTTGGCCCGCCCACAAGTGGTTTCTGAGCGGAAAGACCAATATTCGGAAGGGATCGATATAATGCTGCTTCTGGATATTTCTGACTCCATGATCGAAAAGGACCTGAGCCCTAACCGGCTGGAAGCGGCCAAGCGAATGGCGAGACAGTTTATCAAAGGCCGCTTGCAGGATCGCATTGGCCTGATCGTTTTTGCCGGGGAGGCCGTTTCGCTTTGTCCGCTTACGACTGATTATGAGTTGTTGTACGGCTTTCTGAACGAGGTCAATCCCAGCCTGATCCCGACACCCGGAACGGCGATCGGCAGTGCGCTCGCAGTGGCTGTCAACCGGATGCGGGATACGCCGGGAGAAAGTAAGGTAGCGATCCTGATCAGCGATGGAGATAACACATCGGGTAACCTTGGGCCCACTACTTCGGCCCAGTTGGCCAATGCATTTGGCGTTAAGGTGTACACAATTTCAGTAGGAAGGCCCAAAAGCGTTTCCAGGGCAGATACCACGGCTAATGCCGGTGCGTTGATCGACGAAGGGGAGTTGCAGAATATTGCAGGGATCGGGAATGGGAAGTATTTTCGTGCTACCGACAATACGGCATTGGAAACCGTGTTTAAACAAATCGATCAATTGGAAAAGGTAAAGTCCAGGGATGTGCTGTCTCGCGACGTCAAGGATTTTTATCGGGTATACCTGTATTGGGCGGTGGTGCTGCTGCTGATCGCAATCGGGACAAAAAGTACATTTATGGCAAATATTCTGGAAGATTGATGCTCAAAGCTTATTATAATTCAGACGCAGTCGAGGCAGGGCTTGACGAGGTAGGGCGGGGCTGCCTGGCAGGGCCGGTGGTCGCGGCAGCAGTTATTTTGCCGAGGGATTACAGGCATTCATTCCTTAACGATTCCAAGCAGCTCACAAAAATGCAGCGACTGGACCTGGAAAAAGAGATCATCCGCGAATCAATTTCCTGGGCGGTAGCAGAGGTAGATAACCTGGAAATCGACAGGATCAACATCCTGAAAGCGAGCTTTCTCGCCATGCACCGTGCCGTTGACAAGCTGAGAACCCGTCCGGAGCATTTGCTGGTGGACGGAAACCGGTTTACACCGTATCCCATGATCCCCCACACCTGCATCATCAAAGGGGATGCGCATTATCTTTCTATTGCAGCAGCCTCTGTGCTGGCCAAAAATTACAGGGATGAGCTGATGACAAACTTATCCAGGCAATTCCCGCATTACGGCTGGGAACATAATGTCGGTTATCCCACGATCCACCATCGCAAGGCCATTGGAGCACATGGCCCGTGTGCTTACCACAGGATGTCTTTCAAGTTGCTGAAAGAAGACGGTGATCAGTCTGTCGAGGAAACCGCCGATTTAGGTTTTTTGTAAAGCGGAACAGTGCTGCAAGGCTCACCGAACATCAGGCTTTGCACGACGGGTTTCAAAAGTCGGCTTATTTCTACATAAGCTGAAATCGGCACGGGAACCTTGCTGCATCCTTTTACAACGACACGTTTTGCTGCGAATTCACTGATATCCAGCTTAGAAATGGCATTTGCAAAAAGCTTGTCTTCCAGAGCATTCAGATCACCGAAAACAAATGTGTTGGCAAACGGTTCCAGCTGGACCGCAAGCAGCATGTAGGCCCATGTAGGAACAATGGCGTCTTCGGAACAGATAATGGAGATATTTTTTCCCTGGTATTGCGACCAGTCATGGGATTTAAGGAAATCACGGAAATCCTTTTCCCGCAGGATCATGCCCTGCCAAAGATTGTCTTTAATGTCGTAAATAATGCGTTCGCCGGGATGGTAAAGCTCTTCCAGGTCCAGTGAGACAATGCCGCTGGTGGCAACCCGGTTTACAATTTCGTCAGTTTCCATTCTAAGATTTCTTTTACAAAAAGGCTAACAACAAAAAACCGGTGATTGTTTAGAAAACCTCCTAAAATCCGCGGCTATTGAACAAGCGTGCTGGCTTTCCGCGGAGCAGGTGACATGAAATCTTTCAGGTAATAAGGCTCAAAGGCGGCCACATCCTCGAACTGCGCATTCCGGAAAGCGATTGCGCCAAGCTGTCCGATCGTTCGGGCTGATGGTTTGATATCTTCGTCAGGAAAAATGGCATTGGGATGCTTTTCCAACAGCGGTTTGCATTTCGCGGCGCCATCTCCGAAGAATACTATCTTATGTTCGGCAAGCAGGTCCCGGAAGGAGTTTTCATCCATGATCACCGCCTGTGTCGGCTGAATGAATGCATTGTTTTGATCCAGGACCGCAGCGTACACTTCCATTCTTCTCGCATCGATCATAGGGCACAACAAATGTCCGGGAAAGAACGGCGCCAGCTGCAATGCCATGGCCTGTAAAGTATTGACGGCGATTAATGGCTTGTCGAGTGCGTAACATAAGCCCTTCGCAGTGGATACACCCACACGCAGGCCTGTGTACGATCCAGGGCCCTTCGCAACCGCGATCGCGTCCAAATCCGATAGTTTGAAACCGGCATGCGCCACGCTGTCACGCATGAGGGGCGTCAGCATCGCCGACGAGGATTTGTCGGTAAAAAGATCGTAAGCTGCCAGTAATCCGGAATCGTTGTGAACGGCTACGGAGCATCCGCGGATGGAGGTATCGATACTTAATATGAGCATATAAAGAAAAAGCCCGCCGCGAACGACGGGCCGGATGGTATTACTTCTTTTTCAGGATCTGGTTGTAGCGTGCGGGATCCTGGAACAGCGCCAGGGCGGCCTTCACTTCCGGATCTTCGTTGAACGAAGCTTCCCGCATCCCTTTTTCCAGATAGTAATGTTTAATAATCTCTTCTTCCAGGATTTGCTTGATCTCAGGCTTGAAAATCTGCAGGTCGTTATCCTTACTATGCGATAGCTTGGACCTCAGGGCTTTCAGCTGGTCTTCGATCACTTCCAGCGACTTCTCTTTTTTGGCTGAGGCTTCCAGATTTTTCAAATCCCGTTCTACCTGTGTCGTGTATTCATATTCTTTGTCACCAAGCCATTTGGTAAATGCGGCATATTCGGTATCGGTCAGATGAAACTCCTTGGCGGGCTTGATGGTAGGGTGCTCAAAGTGATATTTGACTGCATAGTCGAAAAAGAGGCGATTGCGGCCGAGGGATATCGCCAGCGGCGAGAAATTCTCCTTTTCGGTCATGATGTCCGGCAGAATGCCGCCGCCGTCAAAAACAGCACGTCCGTTGCGGGTCTTGAACTCAGTCATGAGCGAATCCGGTATTTTACCGACGCTGCCGTCGTCGTTGCGGTGACTGTAATCGATCGCCTGAATGCAGCGGCCGCTTGGAATGTAATATTTGGCCGTGGTGATCTTCATTTTGGTGTTGAACGACAGGTCACGGGTGGTTTGAACCAATCCCTTTCCATATGTACGCTGGCCTATCAGCACGCCGCGGTCGTAGTCCTGAATTACGCCTGAAACGATTTCCGCCGCGGATGCGCTACGGTTGTTGGTCAATACCACGATCGGAATTTCGGTGTCCAGGGCAGGATTATAGGCTGTGTAGGTCTTGTTCCATTCGCTTACCTTCCCCTTGGTAGACACTACTTCTTCTCCCTTTGGAATAAATATATTGGAAATCTCAATAGCCATATTGAGCAGGCCACCGGGATTATCCCGAAGATCCAGCACAACCGACTTCATCCCTTTTCCTTTCAGCTCCTGGAATGCATTCCGAACTTCTCTCGAAGCCGTGGCCGTGAAATCTTTGAGGTCAATGTAACCTACTTCAGCATTGAGCATGCCGTAGTACGGAACGTTGGTGACCTTTACAATGTCGCGGTTCAAAGCGATTTCAAGCGGCTTGGTGATGCCGTAACGCTTCACCGTCAGGGTTACACTGGTCTGGGTCTGGCCTTTGAGCAGCTTCCCGGTGTCAAAATCCTCGCGGGTAGAAAGGTCGATCCCATTGATTCTGGTAATCTCATCCCCAAGCTGCAAACCGGCTTTCTGGGCAGGGGTATCTTCATACACCATCATCACGGTATGCTTGCCGTCAGCCGAGTTCACCATGGCTCCGATGCCGTTGTATTTGCCGGTGGTCATCGTCATGTAATCCTCGATATCATCCTCAGCATAGTAGACTGTGTAGGGGTCCAGCGAGCGCAGCATATTATCGATACTGGTCTTGATCAGCTGGTTAGGGTTGATCTCATCCACATAATAAGCATTCAGTTCCTTGAAAAGAGTGGCATAGATGTCCAGGTTTCGCGCTATTTCGAAAAGCCGGTCATCCTGACGGAAAGAAACGAATGCCAGCCCGCCGACTACCGGAGCGGCCAGCAAAATGGAGCGAAGATACTTTTTCATCTATGTTCAGGAAATGGATTGTTCTTTGGGAAAGGCTGGCGGTTGTTTTTCAAGTTTTTTGAAAGACAGCTTCATGGCCGTTTCAATAACGTCGTACGAGGTTATTTCTTTTGCAAGATACAAAAAAGCAATGTAGGAAGGGCGGGTTTCCGGGGCTAATGCAGTAAGCGGGGCTTTGTGCAGCCGATAAGCTTCACGACAGCGGCGACGGACCTGATTGCGGTCCACTGCTTTTTTGAATTGCCTTTTGGAAACAGAAAAAAGTACTTGTGGAAGGGAAGGGGGAGTCTGTCTATCATACATATACAGCACCCGGAATGGAAAAAGGTAGAATGTTTGGACCTCCGGACTACCCTTCTTAAAAAGCCTGGCGATGATACGGAGATTGCACAGCCGCTCGCTTTTGCCAAATGTTTGTTTCAAGTTCTTGTAGAAAAAAATGTCTGATAAGTTCGATGAATCAAACTTATCAGACTATGAGAGACTAGGCGTCCTCTACTCAAACCTTCAAGCGTCGACTATTGCTTGTGACGTTTTTCGTCAGAAACGGTTAATTTCCAACGGCCTTTTTTCCGGCGGCCAGCGACTACTTTACGTCCGTTTGCCGTGGACATTCTCTCACGAAAACCGTGTTTGTTTCTCCTCTTGCGATTCGATGGTTGAAAGGTACGTTTCATCTCAGTATCAAATTATTGCGATATAAATCTCTGTCTACCCGTAATTTTGGCTTGCAAAGGTAGATAAAAAATTAAATTAAGTCAAAGTTTGTCAACTTTTTTCAGAAAATAGCTTGCAGGCTATGCTATTTATAGAAGAACTTTTTCTTAAAAAACCACTCTGCACACCCATTATTGACTTCTACGGACGCCCAGGCGGGATCAGTTTCATCGTTTACGATCAGAATCGTGTAAGGCACATTTTTAAGTTTGGGTACATATACCTGCGGTTCTTTGGTGTTCAGTACCAGCGCCGTGCGCTCGTGCATTTCCTGGTTGAAGCGGGCTGCACGACCAGTCAGGAGGTCGGACCAGGCTGAGCGGTAATTGAAGTTACCGGAAAACAGGAAAAAGAAATACAGCCCGACAACCCAGCTCAATGCATTCTGATTGTTCAACTGCACCATATGCCCCTTTTCCATAGCCCAGAATGTCAGAACAAAGACATTATAGGTCCAGCCGACCAGCGTCCAGAAAGTGATTACACACTGTCCACGTAGGTTTGGCGGTTCCGCGATGGACCAGTAGGATGGAAAATAGCTGAGATAAAGGCAACCTGCAAAAATCAGAATCGAAAGTGCCGGATGTACCCCGAAAAATTTGAAGTCGCCGGGGCCTTTGCTTTTGTAAAGTTGGCAGGCAATGGGTATCAGTACGATCGTCAACACGCACAATGCGGGTGCCATTTTGGAAAAATTGTGGATCTCCCAGGCAAGGCTGTTTTTAATGGAAAACAGAAGGTTGTACTTCAGCGGGGTAGGATAAAGCCCTGACTCCGCGCGGGCCGCGTTACCTGGCGCAGTCACTGAAAGTACGCCAAAAGCAAGTGCTACCAGGCTTAGGACCATAAAGCGCACTTGCAGCTTACGGCTGAGCACACTGCTGAAAAAGAACAAAGCGCCCGACAGGATCACGAGCCAGACGAGTGTGTACTCATTCATGCCGACAAGCAGGATCACGCCAACGCACAGTATAATGATATGCCTGGACGAGAGGCTTGAATAATTCCGGAACAGGTAGGAGAACAGGTATAGTGTTCCTATATCGGCGATTGTGTAGTAATAGCCGGTGTACCAGTAAAAGTAGCCCGAAACGACCGGCAACTCGGCGATCAAAACGAAAATGAGCAGGAATGCCAGCAGATAAGTCTGCCATTTGGGTAGCTTATCTGCCGTAAGTGCACCGGCAAACCTGAGCGCGGCGTGCACGTAAAATAGCAAAAGTACGATCGGCGCGAGCTTGTAACCGAGGTATGAGTCGTAGGCCAGCGGTTGGGTAGACGAGATAAGCGTTCCGATGTAGCGTCCTGACCAGGTTTTCCAGTAGTGTTGCTGATATCCCCAGTAACCCAGATCTTTTACTGCCAGTGTGTGACAGTAGTCATCTGTGGTAGGGAATGCGAAGAATGAAACGGCGACGAATGGAAATAGCAGTACAAAAAATGCGAGTACGAGCAGTTTTGATCTGTTGTCTGGATTAGAAAACCAGGAGTAATATTGTGTCATATGTTCTTACTCTTGTGAAAGAAGTATCCAAACATAAGACATTTATTTTAAACGGGCGCGCTAGTAGGCCTGCCGCAGAATAGGTAATGAAAACCGGAGCGATGTTCTCCGTTTGTTGTTTTTCAGGCCGACATGAGATTGTAAGCCGAATAATTTTTAGTGAATGACTCCCTCACATCATCAATTTGGTGCGTCAAAAGCCAGTTCCTGAAGCGGCATGCATCTTCTACCTGATGGTGAACGATACGTCCTCCCGAAAGTAAAAGTGTAAATGTTTTGTGTGTTTGCAGAAATCGACGGATTTGCGCTGCACTATGGTCGAAGCCGGAGAAATAGGGGTTTGTCATAATCTTATTGCATGGCATCATTGAGTAAATCGACAGCAAGATACAACAATGTAGGTGTTGTTGTAATAAATTGTAGAATAAATTTATCATTCATTCTAAATTTCTTCAAATATAACGCAAAACGTGTAAAACAATATGTCACCGATAGCAAATAGTTTTTTGCGGCGGCTATTTTTATTTAACGGTAAAGTAATTGATTATGATCGCGATAATCCCTGGAAACAGATCATCAATGCGAATTGTATGAGCGGCAATTTAAAGTGCCCTGGGCAAAGGGTAGGAGATTAAGCGAGGGGGCGGAATGGAAGCTTCGACCATGGCGAGATCGGTGAAGGAGATTAAAACGCAAAAAAGCCACCTTCTTTCGAAAGTGGCTTTTGCCTTGTAGCGGGAGCTGGACTCGAACCAGCGACCTTTGGGTTATGAGCCCAACGAGCTACCAACTGCTCCATCCCGCGGTGTCGTTGAATTGGAGTGCAAACATACAACAAATCTTTTACAGAAAACAACTATTTTTGTGAAAACTTTTCAAAAAAGTTTGCTTCTAACATCCTGACATCAGTTTTATGAGTTCATATTCAGGCGCTACCGGTTTTGGATGGCGCATTCATCAGATGCTCGTGGTTCGGCTGCTGGGCATCATGATTTTGTTTACAGCCTGCCGGATTCTGTTTTATTTATTTAACCAGTCCTTTTTTCCGGAAGTTGGCTGGGCTTCGGCACCAAGGTTGTTGCTGGGCGGTGTTCGTTTCGACCTGGTTGCAGTTCTGTACACCAATATCCTGTATGTGTTCCTGACGCTCATCCCATTCACATTCAAGTACAGAAAGGCATATCAGAAGTTCCTGGACTATCTGTTCATAGCCACGAACAGCATTGCCTTACTTGCCAACTGCGCCGATTTCATTTATTATCGGTTTACGATCAAAAGAAGCACATGGACGGTATTGCAGGAGTTTTCCCATGAAAACAATCTTCATAAGCTGTTCGGCGGCTTTTTATTCAGTTACTGGTATGTATTCCTGATCTGGGTCTTGCTTGTGACATTGGTCGTATATATGACCCGGCGGTGGAAAGCAGGTGCCAAACCGGGCCGTCCCGCCTGGCAGATATTTCTTGTTCACAGCGCCCTGATGACCATTTGTGTGTTCCTTTTTATCGGCGGTGTAAAAGGCGGATTCCGGCATAGCACCAGGCCCATTACATTAAGCAATGCGGGAGAGTATGTCGATAAACCGAAGGAAATGTTCATTGTCCTGAACACCCCTTTTTGTATTTATAAAACACTTAAGAAGTCGGACTACCAGCGTGTAGATTTTTTTAAGTCGGAGCAGGAAACGAATGCTGTTTACTCCCCGATTCACTACCCGGATCCGAAAGCACCTGCTTTTCGTCCAAAAAACGTAGTGATCCTCATCTGGGAGAGTTTTGGGAAGGAAATGGTGGGATCTTTTAACCATGACCTGGAAAACGGCACATACAAAGGATATACGCCATTCATCGATTCGCTCATGCAGCACAGCAATGTGCATTGGTACTCATTTGCCAATGGCGCGAAGTCCATTGAGGCGATCCCGTCCGTACTGACCAGTATCCCTGGTATTATGGAGCCGTTCATATTGACGCGGTATACCGATAACAAGCTACCCAGCTTGCCTCAAATGCTCGAAGCGAAGGGTTACCATACCTCTTTTTTTCACGGCGCGCCCAACGGTTCAATGGGTTTCAAAGCATTTACGAACCTCATCGGCGTCAAAAATTACTATGGGAAAACAGAATATAACAACGATGCGGACTATGACGGCATCTGGGGAATATGGGATGAAGAATTTCTGCAATTTTGGTCCAAAAAGCTGGATGGGTTTCATGAGCCTTTCCTGAGCACATTGTTTACGGTTTCTTCGCACGACCCTTTTCAGATTCCGGCACGCTACAAAGGAAAGTTCCCGAAAGGGCCGCTGCCTATTTATGAAACCATGGGCTATACGGATCAGGCCATCCGAAAGTTCTTTGATTCGGCCAAGACAAAGCCTTGGTTTAAAAACACGCTCTTTATCATCACCGCCGATCATTCGGCAACATTTGCCCATTATCCAAAGTACCAGACATCCGTGGGGAATTTTTCGATACCTATTTTATTCTATGCGCCCGGCGACAGTGCAATGGCAGGTACAGACAGCACTACGCTGATCCAGCAAATAGACATTATGCCCTCGGTATTAGGGTATCTGCATTATGACAAACCCTATTTTGGTTTCGGAAAAAACATCTTCGGGAACCCCGCGTTGAACTTTGCTGTCAATTATGACGGGGTATATCAATGGTTCAATGGGCCGTATGTTTTGCAATTTGATGGCAGGAAAACCGTAGGTTTGTATAAATATCAGGAAGACAAGCTTTTGAAAAATAACCTGGCAGGGCAGCTCCCGGCAGTTCAGGGACCGATGGAGTTGCAGGTAAAGGCTTTTATCCAGCAGTATTCCAACCGGATGCTGGACGACCGCCTGACGGTATCGCCGTAGTAATCTTGTTATTTGTGAGCAAAAAAAGTGAAGCAGTAATTTTTATGGAAGAAAAACCGGAAACAAATACAGTATTGCGTAACCACCGTGCGGGTTTTGTGAGCATAGTCGGTAAACCCAATGTAGGCAAATCCACGCTGATGAACGTGCTGGTAGGGGAGCGGATGTCGATCATTACCTCGAAAGCCCAGACGACCCGGCATCGGATCATAGGCATATTGAACGGCAAGCACGAGGACATCCCATTTCAACTGGTGTATTCAGACACGCCGGGGGTCATCAAGCCATCCTACAAATTGCACGATTCCATGATGACCTTTGTGAAAGGCTCGTTGGAAGATGCGGACGTTGTCCTTTTTGTAGTAGAGGTAGGAGAAAAGGCGGCGGACCATGAAGTATTGCCGTTGCTGAAACGGACGGATTCTCCTGTGGTGCTGGTGCTCAACAAAATCGATCTGTCGAATGAGCAGGAGGTAAAGGCGAAAATGGCAGAATGGGAGAGTGAGATCCAGCCAGCCGCCATTGTACCGATATCGGCGCTCGAGAATGCCAACATAGGTACATTGTTCGATGCGGTCGTGTCGCGTCTGCCATTTCACCCGCCTTATTTTGATGAAGATGAACTAACCGACAAGCCCGAACGTTTTTTTGCTTCCGAAATAATCCGGGAAAAGATCTTCTTGAATTACCGCCAGGAAATTCCATACAGCTCCGAAGTAGTAATCACAGAATTTAAAGAAAAGGATGAGATCATCGTGATCCGCGCTGAGATTCTGGTGGAACGTAAAAGCCAGAAGGGGATCATTATTGGTGAAAAAGGTGAAATGTTAAAGAAAATAGGCATTCAGGCCAGGCAGGATCTGGAAGAATTCTTCGGCAAAAAGGTTTTTCTCGAACAGCACGTGAAAGTAGAGCCGGATTGGAGAAGTAAGGAAAATAAGCTGCGCCAGCTCGGATACCAGGAATAATTTTTAAATAAAACGAATGAAGAACAGGCCTTCGATGCCTGTCCGGATCATATTAATTAGTACAAAAAAATGGCAAATATTATATCGATTGTTGGTCGTCCGAATGTGGGCAAATCTACATTGTTCAACCGTCTGACTGAAAGCCGCAAGGCTATTATGGATAACCAGAGCGGCGTAACCCGCGACAGGCATTACGGTTATGGAGAATGGACAGACCAATATTTCACAGTGATTGATACCGGCGGGTATGTGGTGGGTTCGGAGGATATTTTTGAAGGAGCGATCCGGGATCAGGTGGAGCTGGCTATTGAAGAATCTACCGTTGTATTGTTTATGGTCGACACCATGACAGGGCTGACCGACCTGGACAAGGATTTCGCAAATGTGTTGCGTCGTTTTAAGAAGCCTGTTTACCTGGTGGCCAACAAAGCGGAAACCACGGAAAGGTACCAGTCAGCAGCCGAATTTTATGAATTGGGTTTGGGCGATGAAATTTTTGCGATTTCTGCTCAGACCGGCTTCGGAACCGGTGAGTTGCTGGACAAAGTCATAGAACATTTTGACACGGCAGGCGTAGAAAATCCAGAGGCAGGGATCCCTCGCATAGCGATCATGGGTCGGCCTAACGTAGGAAAATCTTCGTTCCTGAATGTGCTGACAGGCACCGACCGGAGCATTGTTACAGACATCGGGGGCACCACGCGTGACGCGATCCATACGCATTACAATGCATTCGGGATGGAGTTTATCCTGACCGATACGTCCGGAATCCGCAGAAAATCACGGGTGAAGGAAGATATTGAGTTCTATTCCACGCTCCGTTCCGTGAAAGCGATGGAAGAGTCGGATGTATGCATTATTCTGCTCGACGCCACATTAGGGCTGGAAGGTCAGGACATGACCATTATCGGGCAGGCGGACAAGGCCAAGAAGGGGATCGTGATTATGGTCAACAAATGGGACCTGATCGAAAAGGATTCCAAAACAGCCGACACCTATAAAAAAGCGTTGATGGAAAAACTGGCACCAATGAATTACATGCCGATCATCTTCGCGTCTGTGGTTGAAAAGCAGCGCATTCACCAGGTGATGGAGAAAGCGATGGAAGTTTATCAAAACAAAACAAAGAAAATCACTACCTCGAAGCTCAACGATGTAATGCAGGCGGAGATCGAGAAATACCCGCCGCCGGCGCATCGTGGTAAGTATATCAATATCAAATATATGATCCAGCTGCCTACGCCGTCACCGACGTTCGTGTTTTTCAGCAGCAACCCGAAGCACGTAAAAGAGCCGTATCTGCGATACCTTGAAAACAGAATGCGCGAAAATTTCGATTTTTCAGGAGTTCCGATCACCATTTTCTTCCGCGAGAAGTAGAGTGGAAGGCAATTAATTGAAAAGGCCCGACCGGTAAATCCCGGGCGGGCCTTTTCAATTGATCCGTAACGAGCTACTGTTCAGCAGTAAAATATGATGGTTCGTCTTTTTTGCAGCATCTGCAGCAACCTTTTGTCGTAACTTTACATCTGTTAAGCGGCCATACAGAGTACCATTACGATCGCCGAAAAAAAAATCGTAAAATTTGTTAAAAACAAGGTACTATGTATTGCAAGATACCTAATGAAACATATATATTTGTAAGGTCAATTAGTTACACCCAATTCCATCCGGCTCCGCTCGGGAATCTTAACAATTGAGAACAAAGCCATGAAAACGATCAGACTCTTCATTATACTCACTTTATTGAGCCTTCAGGCAGGCGCTACCGGCTACGTGCATAACATGTTTGTTGCGCACAGAAAGCTTCAGTCCGGAAAAGAATGCGTTAATGAGAGGGTAGCGGCTAAGAAGGTCAAGCCTGCGGTGAAAGCGGTGAAGATGCCTGCACATGTAAAGCATGCAGGTGTTGTCAAAAATGCAGCGATAACGATACCGGGTTCGGATATCGTCACTTTGAATGCCCGGATCCTGGAAGAAGGTCCTGCGGCGTTTTTTGAAAGTGAAACAAGTGAAGAAAGCGGCGAAGAGTCGGTAGTGGCCAAGCTGGTCGGCGCAATTCGCTGCGTGATTTACACTTTCATTCCAAAATTAGGTCATTCGTAAGCAATACTTCTATCAATACTTCAAAAAGCTGCAAGGTACTCCTTGCAGCTTTTTGATTGATTAGCCTACGGTATTTGTCAATGTGCCGATCGGTTCAATGGTAATATGGACAATATCGCCAGCCTGCAATGTAAAATCGGAGGAAGGAACAATGCCGGTTCCGGTCATCAGATAGCAGCCGTGCGGAAACGCCATTTCCCGGTAGAGAAAATGCAGCAGCTCTTCGGGCTTTCGCTTCATTTGTGACAGGGCAACTTCTCCGTTAAAAACCTCTTCGCCTCCCCGCACAATCGATAAGTCTATCACCGTATCTGCTGGTAACTGCTCTTTGAACACATAAAGACACGGCCCCAATGCAGCACTGCCGGTATAGGATTTGGCTTGCGGCAGGTATAATGGATTTTCTCCCTCGATACTTCTGGAACTCATGTCGTTTCCGATCGTGTAACCAACCAGTGCGCCTTCGGTAGTGGCAAACAGGGTGAGCTCAGGCTCAGGGACGTCCCAGGTTGAATCCTTACGGATACGTACGGTGCCGAGGTGGCCTACTACGCGCCAGGCTGTGGATTTGAAAAATAATTCAGGACGTTCGGCTTCGTAAACGCGGTCGTAGAAGCTGCCGCCGCCTGCTTTTTCAGATTCTTCCATCCTTGCCGTGCGGCTTTTGAAATACGTCACACCGGAGGCCCATACTTCCTGCGAGCCGATGGGTGCGAGCACTTCCGGCATCGGGATATCATCGGTGAAAGTGAGGGGAATCAGGCTTTTTGTTTGGTTTTCAAGCCATTCGTATAAATTATTCCGGTTCACGACACCGTCCCAGTCTGTCTCGTGGAGTCGATAAAAAAGGTCCTCCGTTTCGAGGAGAATGCCTTTTTCAGTCTTATATAACTTCATTGAATGCAAATTTTTGGTTTAGCCTGAATAAGTATCTTACCTGTTGTCTTTACTGTGAATACGGACAGGAAACTGTTTCAGGCCATGGCTTGCCGCTTGAATGCATATTTAAATCGGTCGCCACAAACGGCGGTCAATGGGAATGGTTTCCTGCGCAACAAGTTTTACCTGGGCAAATGCAGCGTGATCGGGATGGATAATGATGTTGTGTGAAAAAGGTACGATAACGGACGGGAGGGCAACGGCGAGTGTGCTGGGTTTAATGAGCCAGTCTTTCAGCCAGAGTTGCGTTCGGTCGTAGGTTTTATCCTGCCAGAAAGCCGGCATATCCGCCCGGGAGTAATATTGGATGTCCGCGGGAATGTCAATGGAGGATAGCCAGTAAACCGGAAGATCTTCGTAGCGAACCCCCGGGGCATGTGCGAGTGTTTCAACAAGCCCGAGTTCGGGTGTAGAAGTAGTATAAAGTACCCCTATGCCCCTCGGATTCCAGCGCGCACCGAAAAGGCGGGCACCCTCTGCGGAAAGGCAGTCATGCCTGAATTTTTCACGGATGATTCTGTAAACGACAGGCATAGGCTGGTCAGGCTGGCAGGCCGTAATCCAGACGCCCGAGTACTTGTTCCACCAGGCCGAACCCGGTAACCGTATCCATCAGCTGCAACGGTGACTGGTCGTTCAACTCGCTGACGGATGTGCGGAGCCAGTGCCTCACGATATTTTCCTTCCCTTCAAAAGTGTCCAATGCGTGGAGGAGGACATTACGAAGCAACAACAGCCGCTCCGAAGCATCCGTACTCAGTCGCTTTTCAGCTTCGATGCGGTGTAAATTACGCGGGGTCATCCCCAGTACATGCGCAATTTCATTGTCGGTCAGCCCCACAAGCCTGGATACGTCGTCAGCAACGCCGCGCAGTACACCCTCGCGTGATGTATTGATGACCGCAAAGTCGGAAGCAGGTTTTTTGCCGTAAGGCACAAACTCTTCCTGAAAGAAGCGAATGGGTGTTTCCATAAACAATTATGGTGAAATCAGTCACTAATATATGTGACATATTTCGCTTTTCAAATCTTTTCCTTCAAAAATGCAGCGGTGTAGTTGTCTTCCAGCTTCACCATCTCTTCGGGTGTACCTGCAAACGTAAGGTATCCTCCCTTATCGCCGCCCTCCGGTCCGAGATCAAGTATCCAGTCGGCGCTTTTGATGACTTCCATATTATGCTCGATGATGATAACGCTGTCGCCTTGCTCGACGAGCGCGTTAATGGCCTTCAGCAGTTTTTTGATATCATGGAAGTGCAATCCCGTAGTCGGTTCATCGAAGATAAACAGGGTTTTACCTTTGCCGGAACTACCTTTTCCGAGAAAAGATGCCAGCTTGACCCGCTGGGCTTCCCCGCCCGACAAGGTATTTGAGGATTGGCCCAGGCCCACATAACCCAGTCCAACCTCCTGTAATGGCATTAATTTGTCGGCCAGCTTAGGTTCTGTCGCCCTGAAAAATTCGATAGCCTCGTCCACTGTCATGTCGAGGATTTCCGCAATATCCTTGTCGTGGTATCGCACTTCCTGTATTTCCTGCTTAAAGCGTTTGCCGTTGCAACCTTCGCAGGTCAGGTAGATATCCGCCATAAACTGCATTTCGATCTTCACCTCACCCTCTCCCTGGCATATCTCGCATCGGCCTCCATCCACATTGAAGGAAAAATGGGATGGTTTATATCCTCTGGCCTTCGATAGCGGTTGTTCCGACATCATCTGGCGGATATAATCGTATGCTTTAATATAAGTAACCGGGTTCGAGCGGGACGATTTGCCGATCGGGTTCTGGTCAATCATCTCCACAGCCTCGATCCGGTCGACGCTGCCGGATAGCGCATCAAATCTTCCTACATCCTCACTGAACTCACCTTTGAGGCGCATCAGTGCAGGGTAGAGGATTTTCCTGATCAATGTCGATTTCCCCGAACCGCTGACGCCCGTAACGACTGTCAGGTTATTCAGTGGAATCCTTACATCCAGTTCTTTTAAGTTGTTCTCACGCGCCCCTTTGATTTCAAGAAAATGGAAGGACTTTCTGCGCACAGAAGGCACGGAAATGGAATCATTGCCCAGCAGGAAATCAAGCGTATGAGATTTGGCGTTGCTTTCTTCGGGTTCATGCCCATTGTCTTTCAATGTCACAATATCGCTTTGGTTACCCTGAAAAACCACATGTCCGCCGCCTGTACCGGCTTCCGGACCGATGTCGATAATCTGGTCAGCGGCATGCATGACTTCCTCCTCATGCTCAACCACGATGACTGTATTGCCCAGATCCCGGAGCGATTCGAGTACTCCCACCAGCCGTTGCGTATCCCTCGGATGCAGGCCGATGCTGGGTTCGTCCAGAATATACATGGAGCCTACCAATGCGCTGCCCAGGGAAGTCGCCAGCTTGATACGCTGGAATTCACCACCGGATAATGTGCTTGTAAGGCGGTTGAGTGTAAGATAGCCAAGGCCCACCCGGTTCATGTACTCCAGCCGTGTTTCGATCTCCGTTAAAACACGCCTGGCGATCTGACGGTCGTGATCACCTGTTTCGAGTTCTTTGAAAAACGCGGAAACCTCCTGAATCGGCATCAATACCAGGTCGGTAATGGATTTGCCACCTATTTTTACGTAAGAGGCATCCTTCCGCAACCGCGAACCACGGCAGTCGGGGCAGGTGGTCCGGCCCCGGAAGCGGGACAGCATTACACGGTACTGTATCTTATGGGTCTGTGATTCGAGCTCGGAAATGAAGTCATTGATTCCCTGAAAATATTGGTTTCCCGTCCATAGAAGTTCTTTTTCCTGAGGGGTGAGGTCTTTAAATGGCCTGTGAATCGGAAAGTCGAATTTCACACCATTCCGGACCAGCGGCACGAGCCATTCGCTCATTTTTTCGGTGCGCCAGGGCGCTATGGCTCCATCGTATACCGAAAGAGCCTTGTCGGGAATAATGAGATCGGGGTCAATGCCGAGGATTTTTCCAAATCCTTCACATCTCTTACAGGCTCCGAATGGATTGTTGAAGCTGAAAAGGTTGACGGTCGGTTCTTCGAAAGTAATGCCATCGAGCTCAAACTTATCCGAAAATACCCGTTTTTCACCATTCACAATATGCACCGTGCAGGTCCCTTCCCCTTCAAAAAAGGCGGTCTGCACCGAATCCGAGAGACGGTATTGGGTATCTTCGTCATCGTGGCGTACAGCAGCGCGGTCGATGAGAATGAAAACCTGGTTTCCTGCCTGCGGGAACTGATCGGGATTTTCGAGAACATCTTCAATGGAAACTACTTCCTCGTTGAGTACGATCCGGTTATACCCTTTTGAAAGCAGGATCGTCAGTTCTTCCATCTGAGAACGCCCGTCTCTGATCAACAAAGGGGCAAGGATCATTACGCGCGTCCCTTCATCATGCGCGAGCATGTAATTCACGACGTCGGTCACCGAGTCCTTTCTGACAGGCTGTCCCGAAACAGGGGAGTAGGTATGTCCGATGCGGGCGAAAAGCAATTTGAGATAATCGTAGATCTCGGTAGATGTGCCAACGGTCGATCTGGGATTACGGGTATTTACTTTTTGCTCAATGGCAATGGCCGGTGAAATGCCTTTGATGTATTCAACCTCGGGTTTTTCCATGCGCCCGAGAAATTGCCTCGCGTAACTGCTAAGGCTTTCCACGTACATTCGCTGGCCCTCAGCAAACAGCGTGTCAAAGGCCAGGGACGACTTGCCCGAGCCGGAAAGACCGGTAATGACGACCAGCTTGTTGCGCGGAATCGCTACATCGATGTTTTTAAGATTATTAACGCGGGCACCTTTGATCAGAATGTATTGTCTCGGATCCAGCTCATCAAATTGATCAGCCTCGATCCGGGGCACAGCTAAATGCATCATAGGGGATTATCGAATGGATATGCGGTGTAAGTTTGTTGTTGTTGTGATCCTGTATTAACCAAAAGCACCGGTATTTAGTTTGGCA
>CBFGMV010000123.1:0-23591 GCA_965649915.1 uncultured Dyadobacter sp. | reverse complement strand
TAGAGCGTAGGATTCATAACCCTAAGGTCGGCAGTTCGATCCTGCTCCCCGCTACACGAAAGACATCCATCCCGGGTGTCTTTTTTTATTTCCTCCATTTGCGACCGCACGAGAATTAAATTCAGCGAGTTTCGGTTTACAATAATTGGTAACACCACCAATCACCTCACAACTGTATGAAATTATTATTCCAATACCTGTCCAGGTATAAAGGGCTCATATTCCTGGCACTTGTCATGGCAGCTATTAACCAGGTATTTTCACTGCTCAACCCTTACATCCTCGGTAACTATCTGATCGACCCCTACGCCAACAAAGCAGCCGAATTCCGCAGCAATGGTCTGAGCGACGCCTTTTTCAAAGGAATACTCATGGGTCTGCTCATGATCATCGGCGTAGCGATGGTTTCACGCATTGCCAAGGCATTCCAGGATTATCTGGTGAACGTCGTCATCCAGAAATTTGGTGCAAGCCTCTACACGGATGGCCTCAGGCATGCATTGAGGCTCCCGTTCCAGGATTTTGAAGACCAACGATCCGGCGAGACCCTCTCAGTCCTGCAAAAAGTCCGGG
This sequence comes from uncultured Dyadobacter sp., assembly GCA_965649915.1. GTDB lineage: Bacteria > Bacteroidota > Bacteroidia > Cytophagales > Spirosomataceae > Dyadobacter. The sequence continues at coordinate 23,018 of CBFGMV010000123.1, read as the reverse complement.
CCGACTGTGAAAAGTTCATCACCAACTTCGTTAACGTACTCTTTGCAACCCTGGTAGGTATCGTTTTTGTGGTGGTCGTGGCATTTAAACTGAGCCCGATGCTGCCGCTGATCTACCTGGTAGGCTCCGTCGTCCTCGCATTTCTAACGAGCGTACTGAGCCGTAAGATCAAAACCATCCAGAAGAATATCGTCAAGGAAACCACGGCACTGGCAGGTTCTACCACCGAATCCTTGCGCAATATAGAGTTGGTCAAAAGTCTTGGCCTCACTCAGCAGGAGATCAGCCGGCTCAACACCACCACCTATAAGATCCTCAAACTGGAATTGCGGAAGGTGAAAAGTATCCGGTCCGTTAGCTTTATACAGGGAACTTTCGTCAACTTTCTGCAACAATGCATCATGTTTGCGCTGCTCTTCTTTGTGTTCCGCGACAAGATCACCGTAGGTCAGATGATGATGATGCAGTTCTACTCATTCTTCATCTTTGGCCCATTGCAGGAGCTTGGTAACGTCATACTCTCCTACCGTGAGGCCGAAGCGTCGCTCGCCAACCTGCAGACATTGCTCGCCCGGCCCGTGGAGCACAAACCCTCCAATCCGCATGCAATCAGCGACATCGAAAAATTGCAGTTCGACCATGTGAAATTTCAGCACCAATCGGCCAAGCGCCCCGCGCTGGAGGATATTTCGTTTGACGTCAAACGAGGCGAAACCATTGCTTTCGTAGGACCATCCGGCTCGGGAAAGACTACGATGGTGAAGCTTCTAGTAGGACTTTATCAACCCATTGAAGGACAGGTATTTTACAACGGAATAGACGGCAAACAGATCGATTTCGACGAGATCAGGAACAAAATAGGTTTTGTAACGCAGGATACCCAGCTATTCTCCGGGACTATCAAGGAAAACCTGCTGTTTGTTAATCCCGATGCTACCGAAGAGATGATCAACGATGTGCTGATGAAAGCCGCCTGCTACAACCTGCTGGCCAGGGCCGAAAACGGCATCGATACCGTCATTGGTGAGGGTGGGCTCAAACTCTCGGGCGGCGAGCGCCAGCGGCTGTCCATTGCACGCGCGCTCCTGCGTAACCCGCACCTGATTATCTTCGACGAAGCTACTTCTGCTTTGGACTCGCTCACCGAAGAGGAGATCTCGAACACCATCCGCAACATTACCGATCAACGCCAGCACATTACCGTCATGATCGCACACCGCCTATCGACCATTATGTACGCCGACCGCATTTATGTGCTGGAAAAAGGCCGGATCGTCGAAACCGGCAGCCATCATGCGCTTCTGGAAGAGAAAGGGCTGTATTATGCCATGTGGAGACAGCAAATCGGGGAACGGAAGGACGAGCCGGTGCTCACTGCCTGATCGCCCGCATTGCATACAAGTTCCCGACACGAAACGCCCGGCCTACACCGGGCGTTTTGCATGTCCGCAAGAAACAGGTTTGCCGGTCCTTCGCCACGCGATAATTTTGGTTCAAATCAATACAAACGATTAAAAACCATGATTAACATCGAAGACCTCGACTGGACGGCCACCCGGGAACAGCTCCATCAAAAGGGATACGCTGTGCTCCCCGAAGCCCTCGACCCCACAGAATGCAACCACCTGGTCGACCAATACGGCAACCAGTCCCTTTATCGCAAAACCATTGTGATGGAACGTTATCGCTTCGGGCTCGGCGAGTACAAATACATGTCTTACCCTCTCCCTCCCATTATTCAGTCGCTCCGGGAGCAGGTGTATCCCAAACTGGCCCCGCTGGCAAATCAATGGATGGAAGCCCTGAAACAACCCACCCGCTACCCACACGGTTTTACAGATTTTCAAATGCTGTGTGAAGCAAAAGGCCAGATCAAACCCACTGTTTTGATATTGAAGTACGGAGAAGGAGGCCACAATACACTGCACCAGGATCTGTATGGCGACATTTTCTTTCCCATTCAGATGGTGATTTTCCTCAGCGAACCTGACGCGGATTACACCGGCGGCGAATTCGTTTTGACCGAGCAGATCCCCCGTGCGCAATCCAAGGCCATTGTCCTAAAACCACGCAAAGGAGACGTTCTGCTTTTCACAACCAACTTCCGGCCCGTACAGGGCAGCAAAGGCTATTACCGCGTAAATATGAAGCATGGCGTCAGTGAAGTGCACTCCGGAAGCCGGTACACGCTCGGCATCATTTTTCACGATGCATTAAGCTGATACCCATGATTTTTCACAACGAGATAGGCCCCGGCTCATTTGGAAACAGCAGAAAACTAAAAACGCTGATCGACGCTGGTGAAATCACCTATGGCGGTAACCGGAAACTGAAAATCTACGGCAAACTTTCCTGCACTTCGGGAAAGCGGATGAAGCGGGAAAACAGGGTGTTTTTCCCGGACGAGGCCGATGCACTTTCTCACGGCTACCGTCCTTGCGGGCATTGCATGCGCAGTGCCTATATGCAATGGAAGGAGCGATCAGGATAACTCTTTTACAGCGAGGCTTCTCCACAGATAGAACGCGAGGTAACTCTCCCACCCTGCGTAGCCGTTGAAAAACGATTCGATCTTTTGCGTTTCGCTTCTGTCAGCGATAAAACCGTGCGCCGACAATGCATTCAAAAGGCCTACATCTCCGTGCGGAATACCTTGCGGCTCCCGTAAAGATTTCATCAATGCGTAGTTAGCTGTCCAGACACCGATACCCTTGTGGCTTATCAACGCTTTCTGCCTGGATTCGAAATCGGGTAATGCGGCAATGGAGCTCCGGCTCAGCGTGCCGTCCGCAAATGCAGCAGCTATGCCGATCAGGTATTGCGCCTTCTTTTCAGAAAATTGCATCATTCTGAGTTCACCGGGGTCGGCCCGGGCCAGTGTTTCCGCTGCCGGAAAAATCAGGAAGGTGCCGTCTCCCCATTCGATTACGTCCCCGTACCGCTCTACAAGGCGACGTTTCAGCTTGTAGGCGAACGTCAGATTGATCTGCTGGCCTATAATGCACCAGCATAATGCCTCGAACAGGTCCGAGATACCGATCAGCCGCAAACCGTGAAATGCACCCGTCATGTAGTTCAGACGGCCATCCAGGTTGAGCAAGTCGTAAAAAGGCTGAATGTCGCGCCCCATGTCGAACCATTCGGAAATGTAGGCAGTAACAAAATCACGGCATTCGCGACTGTCTTCACCTGCAAGGATGTCGGTATGAAGGAAATTCCCGCTTTCGCGAACTCTGAACAGCACGTTGCCCTGCGGCGAACGTACCGCCTTGCTAATGGCGCCCCTGCTGATGGAATGCAGACAATCGTCATAATTTCGGTTCAGGAACCACAGGCATTCCTGAAAACTGAACAGGGGCGGAATGGGGATAAGGAGCGCTGGATGATCGTTCATGCATTAAAATTAGCCCGAAAAGCAATCCTGTTCAAACCTGTTTCTTGCGGATCCTCAATGCACGATCTTAAATACCAGTTCACGGAGCAGTTCACCCTCCGGAATGCTCACTCCGTCGAGGCCCTTTAACCGGCCGTCGCATTCGCAGAGATAGTGAATGATGTTCGCCACTTTCGGCATGGGGTAGTTTCTCGCTGCGAGCAGATAATCCTTCACAAAATAGGGATTAACACCCAATTCGGCAGCCAGGCCTTTCTCCGACTTGTCCCGCGCCGCGTGTGTCAGCAATAGTTTGGAGAAAAAACCGAAAAGGATGATCAGCACCGGGGCCAGCGGGTTATCCTTGGAATTGGCGGAAAAAAAGGCCGCGATCTGATTCGCCTTCATCACATCCCGGTGCATCAATGCTTTTTGAAACTCAAACACATTGTACTCCTTGCTGATCCCGACAAACCTCTCAATCGCCGAGGCGTCGATTCCTTCATCCACGCGCAGGTTCACCATGATCTTCCGGATCTCGTTCGACAATCGTTTCAGATCATTGCCAATGTTGTCCACCAGCATTTGAACCGCTTTGGGACTGACTTTAACCCCTTCGTGCTGGCAAAATGCGGCTACCCAGTCGGGCAGCTTGTTGTCGTACATCTTTTTGGACTGCACTACCACGCCGTGTGTATTGCAGGCTTTGATATACGACTTCCGCTCGTCGGCATTGGCATGAAAACAGAAAACCAGAACAGTGCTCGGAACAGGGTTCAAAGCGTAGTCCTCCAACCTTTGCTGCTGCTCTTTCTGCTCTATACCCGTCAGTTTGTGGGCTTCTTTAACCAGCACCAGCTGACGCTCCGCCATGAATGGAAACCGTCGTGCATAGCTTAAAACGCCCGAGACATCGGTGTCTTTTCCATATAATATAAACTGGTTAAACCCCCGTTCTGATTCCGGCACTACCTTATTTTCAAGTTCCTCGGCGATCGCATCGATGTAGTAGGACTCATCTCCGTGCAGAAAATAGAGCGGCCTGAACTTCTTGCTTTTAAGTTCTTTAAGAACGATATCTGGTGTTTGTGCCATGGCTTTGCGGATTGCGGCCTGAATCGGACCGGCCAGCAAATTTACGTCCCGTCGTCATTTATGCCGCATTTTCTGCGATAAATTGACCGGCCTGGCTGCGCAGATCAGGAAAAAAGGAAATGAATTTACTGTAATAAAATGCTTCATTCTCACGCAAATCACTGACAGCCTCCTGAATAGGCGCCAAGAAATCCGCCCGTCGTGAAAGCCGCCGAAATGTAGTATCGATCCCTTCCAGCGTTTCATAGGTAGTGAGCCAGTCCTGCCTGATCATCGAACGGACCATCGGGACCATCGTTTCGGGGATCAGGTGTTCATTCCGCCCGATCACCGAGTACATCCGGTGCGCGTATACCAACAGGGGTTCTGAATGGTAGTGCTGAAAGTTTTTGGCCAGAAAATAGTCAAAGTAAATGTCCATGACAATCCCCGCCAACTTGCCTTGTGAAACTGCCGCCACATCTTTGGCGTCGAGCACATCCGGGTGCCTGTCCGTATAGGAATCAATAAAGCGATGGAGTTTCAGCCCCAGCACGTAATCCGGGTTCCAGTTGGCAGTCTTTTCATCGGTCAAACGTCCCTTGATGAAATCGCCGACATAGTTTCCCATCATCACACCCTCACGCTCACCAGACAGCAAAATATGTGCTAAAAAATTCATGTAAATGACATTTTGACAAAATTGCCGTACGTTTGTTCCTACACTCTCGCAGTGAACAATTCTTTTACAACAACCATTATTTTAATCAAACTAGCAAATGAAAGTCGAAAAAAATAGCGTCGTAGCGTTGACATATACCCTGAGTATTCCTGACTCGGAGGGAGAAACGGATGTGGTTGAAGTAGTGAATGAAAACGATCCCATGTACTTCATTCACGGCATCAGCGGCTTGCCCGAAGGCTTTGAAACACAGATAGAAGGGTTGTCGGCAGGAGATACATTTGATTTTACCGTCACACCCGAAGAAGGTTATGGCGAATACGACGAAGAAGCCGTCGTAGACCTGCCCAAAGCCGTATTTCAGACCGACGAAGTAAACCAGGAAGAGCTTCTTCAGGTAGGCAACATCATTCCGATGACCAATGAGGATGGCGAAAGGCTGCATGGCCAGATCGTTGAGATCCGCGATGACGTGGTGATCATGAACTTCAACCACCCGCTGGCCGGCAAGGAAATGCATTTCTCAGGAAAGATCGTAAGCGTACGTGCTGCCACACAGGAAGAACTGGACCACGGCCACGTGCACGGAACCGGCGGAGTGCATCATCATTGATAATGACTGAATTTTGAATGAGTGAATGAGTGAATGATAAATACCCTATTCACTCATTCACTCACTCACTCATTGGGTCATTCACTCATTCAAAATTCAATACTGCTCCACCTCTACGCCGAAACGTTTAAGGAACTCTACACCTTCTTCTACCGCGATTCCTTTGTAAGCGGCGTAGGAATGCAGGAAAACCACTTTTTTGATCTTCATTGTATATATGACCCTCGCGCATGAAATGCAGGGGGCTAGCGTCACAAAAAGCGTCGATCCTTCGATGTTTGAGCCATTTTTGACGGCAAAAAGAATGGCATTCTGTTCCGCGTGCAACGCCAGCGAGCAACTTCCCTTCGCGTCGCGGGGGCAGCCTGTTTCAGGAAATTCTTCATCACAGTTATGCGTACCGGCCGGAGGGCCATTGTAGCCGATCGAAATAATCCGGGTATCTTTCGTTAGCACAGCACCGACCTGCGCTTTTATACAATGGGAACGCTTGGCAAGGTTTTTTGCAAGGTCCATGAAAATCTCATCAAATTCCGGCCGCAAATTCGTTGTAGATAATGTCATTCTCTTTGTTAATCCAATTTCGGGTACAAACTTAGGGAAATGGCCGATGGATTCAACGCTGTTTGAAAAGTATGACCAAAAGCATTCTGCTTGCTCTTTTGCTGCTAACCACCCTCTCTCCGCTTCTGGCGCAGCAGGACAGGGCGGTTGTTACCCTTACAAAGGATCCTGCCGGACTGTTCAAATCCTACAAGTTTTTTATTCAGAACGTCGAAGACAAGCGCCCGCAACCGGGCGCAGCATTGGGAAAAGTGATCGCACTAGGAAAAGAAGTCCCGGTCACACTCGCCGGAACGGCAGAGGATGAGCTGTTCGCCTACTGGTCTTTCCTGGCTCCCAAAAAAGAACAGACTTTCCTGCCGCTCTACGTGACTGTCAAGGAGCTCTCGGTGAGCGAAAAACGCGTAGCACCCAACCGGGTTACGGGCGAGGTCAAATTGAACGTGAGCTTCCGCTGGTACCGCGATATGCAGCCCGTGGAACTAACCGGATACCAGACCGCAGCGAGCTATACCCGGCCGGAAACAGCTTTCACACACGACAAACTCGTGAAGCAGCTCGTTGAACAGGCATTAAGCCATTTCCATAAGTGGATGACCAATAATGCCGGAAAGAACCCCGCGCTGGCCCGCAACCTGGTGCTGACGTTCAGGGAAGTCACAACGGCCGCGTCTGAAGATACTGTTTTTTATTCTCCCAAACGACCGCTAATCTGGGATGACTTCAAGGTAAGGAGCGCTAAACCCGGTAGCCGTTATGCGGCGGCTGTGTTCACGAGTTTCGGATACGAAGGCCGCTCCTATCCCAAAGAAGACCATCTGGTTGTGGAAATAGGTTTAAAGATCTTCATGGTCAAAAGTATGTCGTGGGGCCGTCCTGAGTCGCGCAATGCCAGTACGCTCCGCCACGAGCAGATCCATTTCGACATTACCAGGCTGGTGGTTGAAAAATTCAAGGAGCGACTGCGGAAGGCGGAGCTAACGATCGAAGACTACGACAGTGAGATCCAGTACCAGTTTCTGGAATCCTTCCGGGAAATGAACCGCGACCAGGAGGCTTACGACGGAGAAACAGGTCACGGCCTTAATGCCTCGATGCAGGCAGCCTGGGACCAGAAGGTAGCGCGGCAGATCGAGGCTATTTACGCTGTCCAGTAAAACCGCTCAATGCTTTGACCCAACAAACACCACGTCTTGTATTTCCCGGGTGATGGCGTAATTCCTTACATTGAAATCATAGGCCCGGGTATCCGCGGGAAATGCCGGGTCGCTCACGATGTAGAGCCGGTTCCCCCTCTTAAAGCTCATCACTTCATGCTTCCGGATCCGGTAGCTCACCCGTTCCGCTGCCGTAAATGTGAGCAGGCTACCTGCCACGGAGACACTCGCAAAGCCGAGCACCAGCATCACTGAAAATTTGAAATAAGCGTACTGCCGGGAATGCAGCGTATACCAGACAGAAAAGAGAATAATGTAAAGTAAAAAGACTTCCAATGCATTCAAATGCAGGTTTTCCACTAAATGACCCGGAAAGGAACGTGGCAATGCGGCTGACCAGTCCGTGAACCGTGCTGAAAGCGCTACCACCTGATTGACACACCATTGCAGCGGCGGCACATCGAATGCCGAGACCATCAGCAACAACAGGGCTGCGGGCAACAGGATATTCGTAAAGATGATCACAAACGGATTCACCAGCCAGAAATAGGTGGGGAATTGGTGAAAATAGAAAAGGCCGAGGGGAAATGTCGCCAGCTGAGCCGCCAGTGCCAGCGCCGAAACCTGCCAGATAAACCTGAACAAACGGTTGGAAGGCTCAAAAAGCCCGTAAATTGGGTTGTAAAAAAGGCAAATGCCGGCCATCGCGAGGTACGACAGCTGGAAACCCACGTCATAAAGGGCGCAGGGATCAGCCAAAAGGATAATCAATGCGGAGAACGCAAGTGTGTTGACCGGGTGATGCTTTCTGCCGGTAACTTCGGCAACCACCAGCACCAGGCACATCAGCGTCGCACGCTGGACCGACGGCGGCAATCCGGTGACCAGGGCATAGAAACCCAACAGGAGCGCCACCACGATCAGGTAAATCCAATTCCCGTACCGCCAGCGGCGTATCCAACCTAAGGCCGCACTGATCGCAAGGAAAATAATCGCGACGTGCATTCCGGAAACTGACAGAATGTGCACTGCACCTGAAATGACATAATCCCCGACCTGCTGTACCCGGAGGTCGTCCCGCCGGCCCAGCAACATCGCTTTCACCAGCCCGTAGGCATTATCATTCCCGATGTTTTCGTGAAAACGGGCATCCGCCCAGCCCGAGACGGCGGCAGGCCAGTAATACGGAGAGGCAAACGCGGTGGACGGCAAAATCTTAAATGCGTCCGCTTTGATATAGGCAGAAAATAGAATGCCTCTATTGCGCAAATATTGCTGATAATCAAACTGTTCCGGGTTTTCCGGGGCGGACGGCACCTGCAAAGTTCCCCTCACGATGATACGATCGCCTGGCCGGGGCAAAGAAACAACACTATTGGGGAAGTACATCATGGCGCGAACGGGAGAACGCACCCAGCCATCGGCCGTCCTGAATTGGCTGGTTACCACCTCAAAACGGATCGAATTTTCGCGCTTCTCAGGTAATGAGCTGACTTCGGCCATATAATGTCCATACTTCAATCCCTGAATTCCGCGTAGTTGCCGATCCTTGGCCACTTCACCCCACATTTTGCATCCGGCGCCCAGAAGCACCAGTGATAGCGCCAGGACGGCGCCAAATGCAAGCATGCGTTCGTAGTAATACAAAACAATGGCGCCAACACACGCTGCTCCAAACCCGGCAAAAACAAAAGCGACCGGATCATGCCCCGACGCGTGCATTGCGTCACCGGACAAAATCCCGATCGCGAAGAACAAAACAACGCTTACAAACGGAGCGCGTGGTAGCATGTGTGATTATCGTACAACAAAACGTTTGGTAACTGTCTGACTGGCGGTAGTAACCTTGTAATAATACAAACCGCTCGGAAAGTTTTTAACGTTGAGGTACGCACGGTTCATGGCATCGGCAGTAACCTTTTGGCCTTTCTGGTTATAGACGCTGACCGTGTAATTTTCAAAATCCGGGGTAAAGACGTTCGCCGTGAGCGTCTCCCTAACCGGGTTCGGGTAAATATCGACCACCAGATGATCTGTTGTGAGTTTCGAATATTCTACCAATTTGGCCCTCCGTGGGCTTAGCGCCAGCACGGCATGCATCCGCTCTTTCTGGTCATTGGTGAAGATGCTCATGCACACATCCGGTGAATAATCCATATAGTTTTCAATCATATTCCGGGTAACCACATTACTCCGGCATTGCGAGTATACAGGCGAACAGGAGATGTCCGTAGTCTCGTTTTTGGTATTGGCAGTGGGCGTGTCATCGCAGTAATCCGTACCGCAGGTGGAATCACCCCAAATGTGGATCAGGCCCAGCCAATGCCCTACCTCGTGTGTGGTCGTACGACCGAGGTTATAAATCCGGCTGGTAATGGCATCGGAATTTCGTCCGAAATAGCGGTAATCGATGATAACGCCGTCGGTCAGCGCGTCGGTTTCCTCATTCTCCGTGGTGGCAAGGCCATTTGTGCGGCTGTTGAGCTCCGTCACCACCGGAAACTGGGAAGTGCCCAGGTAGCGGTCGTTCAGCCTTGTCACCCATATGTTCAGATAGCGGTTGGTAAACCATGCCGGTGAAATATCCGCAAGGTTACCCGCGTCGGTAATGGGACTGAACTGTGAGGTCCCGTTGTAAGTCCTGACAATCGCCGCAAGTTTGAACCGGATACCGGTATCGACACCGAGTGAATCGGTATAAAATCCCTTGTAGCCCGAAGTGTTGCCGTAATCTTCATTCAGCACGTCGATCTGGCTCTGGATTTGCGCGTCGGAAATGTTGCTATTCCCTGCCCCGCCGGCGACCTTGTCGGTCCGGTTGTGCACCACGTGCACGACCACCGGGATAGTGACGGTTTCGCCAGCGGCAGTCCGCGCACGCGCACTGAGACGGACATAATCCTCGATGGCTGCCTCTGAGCGCTGTCGGAGGTTCCGCAGAGCAGGATTCTTCATCAACCTGACAGAATCCCGCTCGGTGCTTGCGCAGCGCGTAACGAGCGAGTCCTGCGCCCTTCCGGGCGCAGAGACCAGCAATAGACAGGCCAGCAGGATGCTAATTTTCAGATTTTTCATAGGCAGCAAGAATGTCCTTCACCAAACGATGCCTTACGACGTCAGATCCATCCAATTCCACAAAACTGATCCCCTTAATGCCTTTCAGGACAGTCAGCGAATCTATCAATCCCGATTTCAGGTTTTTCGGAAGGTCGATCTGCGACTTGTCGCCGGTAATGATCGCCTTGGAACTTGGCCCCATCCTGGTGAGGAACATCTTCATCTGCATCGGCGTCGTGTTCTGCGCTTCGTCGAGCAGGATGAATGCATTGTTCAGCGTACGGCCGCGCATATAGGCCAGCGGCGCGATCTCGATCACCCGGCTTTCCAGGTACAATTTCAGCTTTTCCGGAGCGATCATGTCGTCCAGCGCATCATAAATAGGTCGCAGGTAAGGATCGATCTTTTCTTTGAGATCACCCGGAAGAAAACCCAGGTTCTCTCCTGCCTCCACGGCCGGACGCGTGATAATGATCTTTTTCACCTCCTTGTTTTTCAATGCCTTAACAGCAATGGCAACTGCCGTATAAGTTTTACCGGTACCCGCGGGACCGATTGCAAAAACGAGGTCGTACTTGGAAGCCTGCTCCACAAGCAGCCTTTGGTTCGTCGTTTTAGCCTTCACGACAAGCCCCTTGTTGCCGAAGAGAATGACGTCATCGTCATCTTCCCCACTGGCCACCGGCATTTTACTGACCCCGTTCAGGTAACCCTTGACGTTGTCATTCGTTATTTTACCATACTTCTGGTAATGCGCCAGAAGCGAGTCGATTACATCTGTGATTCGGATAATTTCGGGGGCTGTCCCCTGGATGCGGATCTCGTTTCCGCGTGAGATGATTTTACTTTCAGGGAAAGCGGCGGCTACCTCTTTGATATTCGAATTGTGAATGCCAAGGAAATCGACCATGGATACGTCTTCGAGCGTGATGATTTTTTCCAGCAAATGAATCGTTGTTTAATGTTTGTCTATTGTTTGTAAAATTTAGTAATAATAACCAACATTTATAAAACATAATCGTCTAAAAAACAATTATTCCTTCAAACCGGAAAGCAAAAAAACACCGTTTTTCAATCAAGTCTTTCATTATCAGCCTGGCAGAAAAAAGTCGCTCCGGTGAAAAAAAATTATTGCTCCAAACTGCCGTTCCTTTCTTTCTCCGCAGGGCTCCAATGATTAACTTTGTCTTAATATGGAAAACGAAAAGGCACCCAACAACTATCCCAGGAGCGGCTCCAAGGCAGGCAACGGCACTAAGAAGGCATTCGGCACCCGTACACCATCTATCGACCAGAATTTCAGCAAGTTACCCCCTCAGGCTATTGATCTGGAAGAGGCCGTTTTAGGTGCTTTGATGATCGAAAAAGATGCTTTGACTGCCGTAGCGGACATCCTCCGTCCGGATAGTTTTTACAAAGAGGCGCACGTTCGCATTTACACGGCGATCGTTACGCTGTTCGCCGATTCGGAACCGATCGATATGCTCACAGTTACCTCCAAGTTACGGAGTACCGGAGAGCTGGAACTCATCGGCGGAGCGTCCTACATCATGGAGCTGACCAGCAAGGTCAACTCCGCTGCCAACATCGAATTCCACGCCCGCATTATCTCGCAGGCTTACATCAAGAGAGAACTTATCAAAGTGGCGTCCGAGATCCAGCGCGACGCATTTGAAGATACTACCGATGTATTCCGGCTTCTGGACAAAACCGAGCAATCGCTGTTCCAGATATCCGAATCCAACATCAAGAAAAACTACGCCGACATGGGCGCGCTCATGCGTCAGGCCCTCGCGGAACTGGACCAGAAAAAGAACAATAAAGATGGGCTTACGGGTGTCCCTTCCGGTTTCAGTGCGCTCGACAGGCTTACTTCGGGCTGGCAGAAAACGGAATTGATGATCCTCGCGGCACGTCCTGGTATGGGTAAAACCGCATTCGTCGTTTCCTCCCTGCGTAACGCGGCCGTGGATTTTAATATGCCGGTTGCGATATTTTCGCTTGAAATGTCCTCGGTACAGCTGGTTAATCGTCTCATTTCCGCCGAAGCGGAGATCGATAGCGAGAAAATCCGGAAAGGAAGCCTCGCACCGCACGAATGGGAGCAGCTGCACCACCGCATTCACAGGCTCACCAATGCCCCCATTTATATCGACGACACCCCTGCCCTTTCGGTACTTGAACTGCGGGCCAAATGTCGTCGTCTGAAAGCTCAGCATGACATTCAGATGATCGTTATCGACTACCTCCAGCTGATGACGGGAGATACGGGAGGTAAAAGTCCGGGTAACCGTGAACAGGAGATTGCGATGATCTCTCGATCGTTGAAAAACCTGGCAAAGGAACTCGACGTGCCGGTAATCGCACTTTCGCAGCTGAGCCGGGCCGTTGAAACGCGTGGCGGTGAGAAAAGGCCGCAGCTCTCCGATTTGAGGGAGTCCGGGTCGATCGAGCAGGATGCCGACATGGTAATATTCTTGTACCGACCTGAATACTACGGCATTACAGAAGACGAGGCGGGTAATTCCGTAGCAGGTATCGGTGAGGTAATCCTGGCTAAAAACCGGGCCGGTTCGCTGGATACCATTCAATTGCGGTTTATCGGAAAGTATACGAAGTTCGCCGATCTCGATTCAGGTTTCACGCCTGCCCCATTCTCGGTAGACCGTCCGATCCAAACTTCCAACCCGATTTCATCGTTCGAAAGCCAGGCCAAGCCAGCAGCACCGATGGGAGGCACACTCCGCAGCCGAGCCAACGATCTCAGCAATTTCGACTACAAAGGCCCCGATTCGGAACCGCCGTTTTGAGAGGGCCATAGGCTTTAGGCTATAAGCTGTAGGCTGTGCGCTCGAAGCATCAGCTGTGCTTATGGCCTATAGCTTACAGCTTAAAGCCTATTACCCCTTACCCCTTCCTCACCAACAACGCCACATTCTCCACATGGTGCGTATTCGGGAACATATCGACGGGCTGAACGCGTGTCACCTCATAGTCTTCCGACATCAATGCAAGATCGCGCGCCTGTGTAGCGGTGTTACAACTCACGTACACGATACGATCGGGAGCCGCTTTTAAAATAGTCTCTACTACCGGGACGTCCATTCCGGCACGCGGAGGGTCTGTAATGATCACATCCGGCCTGCCGTGCGTTTGCAGGAAACTTTCGTTCATGATCGCGCGCATATCACCCGCGAAAAATGACGTGTTGGTAATGCCGTTCAATTCGGAGTTAATGCGCGCATCCTGCACCGCCGCTTCCACGTATTCCACCCCGACCACTTTCTTCGCTCTACGCGCCACAAAATTGGCTATTGTCCCCGTTCCGGTGTACAGGTCGTATACCGACTCGCTGCCTGTCAAGCCCGCGTACTCGCGCGCAACATTGAACAGCTGGTAAGCCTGCTCCGAATTGGTCTGATAAAACGATTTGGGCCCCACCAGGAACGTCAGGTCCTCCATCGTCTCCCGGATCACCTTTTCGCCTGCATAATGGATCACTTCCTGGTCCTGATAGGAATCGTTGCCTTTCAAATTCACGATGTAGTTCAGCGACGTGATCTCCGGGTGGTTTTGCGCCACATAAGCCATCGTTTCACTGATAATTTCGTCATTTTGTGCCCCGAATTGAACGATCACCATCACGTCACCAGAATTGGCTGTACGGATGATCACGTTGCGGAGTACACCTACATTAAAACGTACGTCGTAGTAAGGAAAGCCTTTTTCACTCCCGAAGCGGTTCAATGAGTTTCGGATCGCATTGGAAGGATCGGGTTGGAGGTGGCAGTGCTCCACCGTAAAAATCTTGTCAAAACGCTTGGGAACGTGAAAACCCAGGGCATTCTTCGTGAAAGGCAACCCCGAATCCAGCTGCTCTTTGGTAAGCCAGCGCCAGTTCGAAAATGTGAATTCCAACTTATTACGATAATATTCAGTCTTAGGGGCAGCAATGATTTCATTGATACTCACATTCCTGATCTTACCTATCCTTTCAAAATGATCTACGACCTGCTGTCTTTTGAACCGGAGCTGATGCTCGTAACCGATGTGCTGCCATTTACAACCACCGCAAACGCCGTGGTGCTCGCAATAGGGTTCTGTACGTAAGTCCGATAATGAATGGACTTTGGTGACCACGGCTTCCTTCAATTTCTTCTTTGTCCTGACGACCTGAAGATCGACAATGTCACCAGGAGCCACATTCCCTTCTACAAAGATTACGCCGTCTTCCGATTTAAATATACATTTGCCTTCTGCCGCAAAATCGGTAATTTCAACGTATTCGTACTTGTTACTCTTAGACATTATTTCCTGTTTTAATTACTAATCCCAATATCCTATCGGATCAATTTTACTGCCGCATCATTCCATGAAAAAACGGTTCATCTTATTTGTTCTGATGCTGTTTGCCATTTGCGAAGCCCGTGCGACGCACATCGTCGGCGGCCAGCTTTTCATTACCCAAAATCCCAACAGCTACTACAATTATAACATGGGCCTCACCATGTACTTTGATGCCCTGAATGGTAATCCCGGCGCCGAAGACGAGTTTGTTACGATTTACGTGTTCAGAAAGCGTGACAACGTCGCCATAGGCTGGCTTGAAGCCCCAAAAATAGAACGAAAATCGGTCACCTACGCTAACCCGCTCTGTGGAATCTCAACGCTGCAGACCTACATGATCACTTACAGCAGTACTTTGCACCTCGAACCGACCGAATTTGCGGATTCCCAAGGCTACTACATGGTGTGGGATCGTTGCTGCCGAAACGGCACAATCACGAACATACAGGCACCCGGCGATGCGGGCAGCCTTTTCTACCTGGAATTTCCCCCGCTTTTTAAAAACAATGCTAATTTCAAAAACTCCTCGCCTGTTTTCCCGGCTATCAGGGGTGATTATGCCTGTGTAAATTCGCCGTTTTTCTTCGACTTCGGCGGCAAGGATGCCGATGGCGACAGCCTGGTTTACTCGCTCGCGACGCCTATGCAAGGCTTTTCGGATAAAACCAATCCGAGCGCTGAGGCCCGCGGGTCGTCGAATTACCCGCGGCTGACGTGGATCAACGGCATCGGCGTCAACAATATGATCCCCGGCCCCGACCCATTAAAAGTGAACCCGTCGACGGGTATGTTGTCCGTAACGGCCGGAGCGGTGGGCTTGTACGTATTTGCAGTCCAGGTCGATGAGTACCGCAACGGCCAGAAAATAGGTACCCTCACCCGCGATTTTCAATTGAAGGTGGTGGATTGTCCTAAAATGGAGCCGCCAAAGCTGTTGTTCAAACCAAAGGGAAAGAATAGCTATTATACCGAAAACGAGATCATCACGGTCAAAAAGGACGATCCCAATTGTTTCGAGGTCATCGTAACCGACCCTTCGATCAACCAGATCGTCAGTGTGGATGGCCATGCGGTCAACAACTCGAAGGACTATTTCACGCTGCTTCCCGCCCAATTCACTACCAAAGTCGCGAACGACACGCTCAAATTTCAGATCTGCCTCGAAGAATGCTTTCTCACTTACGACAACCGTCCCATCAAGGTCCAGCTCGTGGCACAGGACGGCAGCTGCCCTATCCCGCTGACAGACACGCTGAACATTTATATCCGGCGTGAAAACAGCGGAAACAATGCACCCACCGTCACCACCTCGCTCACGAGCGACTACGTACACGTGACCGCCGGCGTACCGGTGACTTTTACGGTCTTCGGCAAGGACAAAGACAAAGATAACCTGGCGCTTTCGGGCCGGGGCCAGGACTTCAATATGACCGACATGGGCATGGATTTCAAGCCGGTCACAGGCAAGGAGGCCATAGAACAGAAGTTTACCTGGGTGCCGCCATGCAATGCCAGGAAAGGCGACACGCTCGCGGTTGATTTCAAGGTCGAGGATATGCGCTGCGAAGGCAACCCGCTGCCCGTCGCCAAGCCTGTCTATTTTGTCGTCGACCAATCGCCCAACAATCCGCCCGCCGTCAGAACCTCCCTGCCCGTTCAGGAAATAACCTACCAAATCGGCAGTTCTAACGGCATCCTGTTCGATGTACTGGCATCCGATCCCGACACGAATACCATCGTTCTGACGGCCGCCGGAAGAGGATTTGACATGAAGGATGCCGGAATGCTCTTCGAAGCCAGGTCGGGCATAAAATCGGTCACTTCGCCTTATGTGTGGAATCCCGAATGCGCGCTGCTGGACGGCCAGCCTGAACAGACGTTCATGATCGACTTTGTGACACAGGACAAAAGCTGTGCTTCAGCCGCCGACACAACTACCGTCAAGGTGACGCTCAAAGACAATGGCTCGGCTCCGTTCCCTGAATTTCCCAATGTAATTACCCCTAACAGCGACGGCAAAAACGACTGCTTCGTCTTCCAGGATCTCCCTGCCGACAACTGCACCGACCTCTTTAAAGACGTGACCATCTTCAACCGCTGGGGCAAGCAGGTCTATTATTCCAAGGTCAGGCCGAATGACTGGTGCCCCGACAAGGTCTCCGCCGGCTACTATTACTTCGTCGTTCAGTACACCAAGCGCTCTTACAAAGGTGGATTGACTATACTTAAATAGTTGATAATAAATAATATAGCCCTATACTATTCATATGAATGTATAGGGCTATATTATTTATTAGATCCATATATATAATATTAACTATAAGCAAAGTAAGTATTACACAATAAATACTTTTAATATATATTTAAAGTATAATAAGCCACGTAAGTACACTACTTTCCCCGGCGGAGCGATCGCCTTCGCCCTCACATTAGCCATCCCTGGTACTCCCCTTCCAAGCCGACTGTCGTCACTTTTGCCCGGCATTGATCAGCACCGGCTGACAGTTGCATCATTCCTCTAATGACGACTCAGAGATATTGTTAGCTCCTTTTAATATGGTTAAAACTATTAAAAATATTAACACATATAAATAGTTTTAAACTTATTAAACATTAAATAAACTTAATACATATTAAACATATAGAACTTTTAATATGTAGTAATGCAGTTAAAGTACTTGACTGGCAATGCATTAGCGGCGACCCCAGTTTCCATCCCCCAGCAGATGCTCGATGCAACGTGCTCTTCACAACTAACGTCTTTTAAAAAGATAAATAATTCATAATTAATTAATAAATTTTCTTAATAAATTAACACTCATTATAACCTAAGTAATTCTAGGCATAATCCAACTTTTTTACACAAACAGAATACTGCTCGTACCTCAAACCGCTGCTACTATGAAGAAGATGTACCTCTTTCCCGGCAGGTCGTTACCAGGCCTGCTGTGCCTCGTCCTCGCATGCTGCTTTTCACTGCACGCCCAAAATGTGAGGGTGACCGGAACCGTTACTTCGGCATCCGACAATACTGCATTGGTCGGTATTTCAGTGCTTGTGAAGGGCACCAACAATGGCACCACATCCAACGCCGCGGGGGAATACGCCATTAGCGCGCCCTCGGGTGGCACCCTCGTCTTTTCGTTTGTCGGCTTCGAGAAACAGGAGGTTGCCATCAGCAACCAGAGCGTGATCAACGTCGTGCTCAAAGAAGACAACCAGCAACTCAACGAAGTGGTCGTAACTGCGTTGGGTGTTAAGCGTGAGAAAAAACAGCTCGGCTACACCGTTTCCGAAATCAGCGGAAGTAAAATGGCCGCAACCAACGAACTCAGCCCGATCAGCGCGCTGCAGGGAAGGATTCCCGGTGTTCAGATCGACCAGGGCGCGGGCGGGCTGATGGGTAATACCAAAATCCTGATCCGCGGGAACTCTACATTGGGGGTTAATAATCAGCCCATTTTCGTCATCGATGGCGTCATTCTCGATAACGATGTATACGACGAGAAAGCCGGGCCGCGGGACTTCGGAAATTCACTTAAAAACCTCAATATGGAGGATTTTGAAAGTGTCTCCGTCCTCAAAGGATCCGCAGCGGCGGCTTTGTACGGCACCAGGGCGATCAACGGGGTGATCCTGATCACGACAAAAAAAGGCACGCAACGCAAAGGCATCGGCGTAAGCGTTTCCCAGACTTTCAATATGCAAAAACCTTACCGCGGCCCGGATTTCCAGAACGAATACGGCGGCGGAACCGTGGGCGCATTCTTCACCGACACGCGCGAACCGAACTACAAACCCGACGAAAGCTGGACAACCAAGGTTTTTCCTACTAATGCACAAGGCCAGCCCTATATCGACCGGCAGGTCAACCGCGAGCTGGAAAACTGGGGTCCGCGTTTCGCAGGTCAGCAGGTGGTTGATTACGACGGAAAAATGACCACCTATCAGGCTTATCCCAACAACTATCTCGACGCATTCCAGACCGGCAAAGGCAGCCTCACCAATGTAGCCATCGACGGCGGGAACGAGCGTTCGACGTTCCGGTTCTCTTACAACCGGGTCGATAGCCGCGGTATCAACTTTAAGAATACGCTCGGCAAGAATGCATTCAACCTGCGCGCGACCCAGAACCTCAATAAGTTCCTGGTCGCCGACGTCACAGCCGATTACACGACGACCGAAGGTGCCAACCCACCATCGCTCTCGCTCAATAACTACATCTGGATCTTCCCGCGAAACTATGACACCAATTATTGGATGCAGCGGCAGAACTACATCGGCTACACGGGCGGCATCCGAAATACAAGTGATGTAAACGAGCCTAACCGCGTTCCCGGCGCGGATTATTGGTTCAACATCTTCGAAAACAGCTACCTCCAGCGCGAACAGATGGTCCGCGGACGACTGGCTCTGACGGCCACCGTCACGGATTGGCTCAAATTGCAGATCGAAGGTAATTTCAACAACCTGTACACCAAAAGCGAAATCAAGGAGCTAGGCCAGGGCGCCAACTTCACGGGCGGCCGTTACGCGCTTGGCCATTCTACCAAGCAGACCAACTTTATGAAGTGGCTGGCGATCTTCAACAAACCCATTACCAAAGACCTGGATTTCAATGGCTATGTGGGCGGCGAATCGCAATCGTACAACCTCTCTTTCAACAACGCAGAGACGCAGGGAGGGCTTTCCTATCCCGGAAATTTCTTCCTCGCCAACTCGGTGCAGTCCCAACTATCGACCGGCGGAATCAAGACGCGTCGTTCGTATAAGTCACTCTATGCCAGCGCAGATTTCGCATGGCGGGAGCAACTGTTTCTCCAAACAACCTGGCGAAGCGACTGGTCATCTGCATTGACATACACCAACGGCACCGGCAACAACTTTTACAGCTATCCTTCTGCCAGCCTGTCGTGGGTCTTCTCTCAAACCTTCCATTCAACGCTCCCCAACTGGCTGACGTACGGTAAACTGAGAGGGAATATTGCGGCATTGGGCGGCGATATCGACCCATTCCTGCTCAACCCCGGCTTTGCATTCAAGGGCTACACCAATGCGGGTGGCTTCGGCGATCAGGCACTGTCTACTTTCAATTCTCCTTCGGCGTTACAGGCCAATATCAAGCCTTTGAGAAAGATCGCGAAGGAAATTGGTCTCGAACTGAAAGTCCTCAACAACCGTCTGGGTCTGGACCTCTCGGTGTACCGCGACAATTCCCGCAACCAACCCATTCCGATCTCAGCTGCGGTCGAAACCGGGGTCAGCAGCATTCTCATCAACGCCGGGAATATTCAGAACACCGGGATCGAGATTGCGCTCGATGCGACGCCGATCAAAGTCGGCTCGTTCAGCTGGAACAGCACCATTACTTTTTCCCGTAACCGCAATAAGATCATTGAGTTGTACGGCGATCGCGAGTACTACGCCCTGGCCGATGAATCGGGCGGCGGTAACGACCTTATTCCTTACGCCAAAGTGGGCGGCGCGTACGGCGTGATCCGGACGAAGATCGCCGCCGCCCGTTTCCAGGGTACCGACGCCAGCGATCCCCGCAACGGCTTGCCCATTCTGTCCTGGCGCGGCGATGCACGTGCGGCATTCCCCGCCCGCAGCAACGAATGGAAGGATGTGGGCGATATCAATGCCAAGTTCCGTGGCGGCTGGGATAATACGTTCAGCTACAAACGATTGTCGCTCAATGTACTGTTCGATGCGAAGATCGGCGGTGATATGATCATCACCTCATTGCGCTACGGAACACATACCGGTGTTTTCAAAAACACGTTACAGGGCCGCGACGCCGAACATGGCGGCATCGCGTTTACCAGCAAGTTTGACGGCAAATCCTACGACGACGGGATCATTCCGGAAGGTGTTTTCGCGGCCGGGCAAACCATCACGCAGCCCAATGGCACCAATGTGAATGTGGGCGGCATGACCTTCCAGGAAGCGTATGACAAAGGCCTGGTCGAGCCTACGCATTTGCCTCAATACAGTTACCGCTATGGCTCATTCTCAACGGCAGTAGGCGACTACTGGATCGCCGAAAACTCCTGGATATCGCTGCGGCAGGTATCGCTGAGCTATCAGGTCCCGCAATCGATTTGCGAGAAAATCAAACTCAACACCTTGTCGATCAATCTCGTAGGTCGAGATCTCTTCTACCTGTACAACACATTGCCGTTGAACTTCAACCCGGCGTCCAACTATTCGAACAGCACGGCAGTGCAAAAGGAAGTTGGTTTCATACCACCGATGACCCGGGCACTCGGCGTGACACTGCGCGCAGCATTCTAGTAGTTGACAGGTATTGATTTATTTTCCAAAAAATGACTTTACAATGAAAAACATACTCCTGAAATGGACATCCGGCGCCGTGCTTGCATCCGGTTTACTGTTTGCCACTGCCTGCGAAAATGACTTCGGTGATATCAACACCGACCCAAGCATCGTGATCACACCAGACCCCAAGTTCCTGTTTACCTACTCGCTCAACAGCCTGGAAACCTACCAGGGCGCGGAATGGATCTGGGAAAATCTCGAACAGTTGCTACGCTTTTCACAGCACCTGACCACCGATCCTTACGAGCTTTCTACCAACATCAATTCGCGCTATTCGGCCTACTACACCAATATTTTGCCCAACCTGATCGAAATACGCAAGCAAATCGACCTGAAAGCCAACAAGGAGCGGTACCAGAAAATGCGGGCCGCGACCTATGTCGTGGGTGTCCTGCACGGGCTCCGCGTCACCGACATGAATGGTTCCATGCCCTACTCGCAGGCGATCGAAGGTCGCGACAAGGAGAACTACACGCCCGAATACGACACGCAGAAAGCGCTGTATGACACCTGGCTAAGCGAATTGAACGCGGCAATCGCAGCATTAAGCGCCGACGCCGCGGATCAGGAAAGTTATGGCAACGCGGATATCATCTATCACGGTGACTGGATCAAATGGGTGAAAGCGGCCAATACGCTGAAACTGCGCATTGCATTGCGGTACGAAGGCCAGGATAAGGCCAAGACGCAGCAGATCTTTAAAGAAGTAATGGAAAACGCAATAGGGCCGATTGTCGCCGATACCGACCAGTTTGCATACCTGGATCCTGACAACGGGCCCATTGGCGGCGATGTCGACTACCGTAGCACCCGTTTCGCGACGAAATCGATCATGACTTTCCTGAAACAGTCCAAAGATCCCAGAATGGTAATCTATTTCGCGCCCAACGATCTGACTCCGAATGCACTGGATTCACTGAAAAAATACGGTCAGCCATTGCCCGCATTCATCAGCGCAACCGATCTGCTGATCCGTTACCAGGGCGGTCCCGCCGACTGGACGACCGATCCGACCGTAGCGGCCTTCTACAAGAATCCGCTGAATGCGGGCAGTAACAAGTATGTCGTAATGTCTACCATCAACAAGGTTTTCTTCGCACCTACACGGAATGGCGCCAAGGGCACATTCCACGATTACATGCTCACCAGCGCGGAGACGTGTTTTTACATAGCCGAAATGATCCTGAAAGGCTATGCCACCGGGGTCAACACCAAAGGGACGGTGGAAGACTGGTACAAAAAAGGCATCACATCATCCCTTCGCACGATGAATGCCATCGCACAGGCTGCCCTGTCGACGACAGGCCTCACGACCAATGCGGATGCTGAAATCGCCGCCTACCTGGCCCAACCGTCGGTAAAACTGAACGGAATAAACGACCTCGAAAGGATCTATATTCAGGAATACCTGAACTTCTTCCGGCTACCCACAGAGGCGTTTACATTCGTCCGCAGGACGGGTTATCCTAAAAACGGGTCGGCATATTACCCGCGCGACCTGTTCAATGAGGTCATTCCGCGCCGCTACTGGGTCGATGAGCCGCCCCTGGGCACTAACAACGCCAACTGGCAAAAAGCGCAGACAGAGCAAGGATTCACGCCCAACGACCGCACCGCTCCCACGCTGAACAGCCAGCGCCTGTGGTTCGACAAAAACAACCCGGCATTCGGACAAGGTCAGTAAGAGGAAGAAAGGGAGGAAGGAGGAAAGGGAGGAAGGAGGAAAGGAAGAAATTCCTTCTCCCTTCCTCCAATTCTTCCACCTTCCTCCCCTTCTTCTTCTTCCTCCCTTTCCTCCTTTCCTCCTTT
>CBFGMV010000122.1:0-23744 GCA_965649915.1 uncultured Dyadobacter sp. | reverse complement strand
CATTTTTTTCAAATCCATACAACCATTTCCGGATCTTGCAGCCTCTTTAACCCGAATACGCTAAAAACCATCGCATGACTTCGGAGGCTGATTTAATTTCAGGATGCCTTTTACACGACAGAGTTGCTCAACGACAACTGTACGATCGCTATAAAAAAGCGATGTACACGCTCGCCTACCGCATTACCGGGGATTTTGACGACGCCAATGATGTATTGCAGGACGCGTTCCTGGACGTTTTCCGGCATCTCGATCAGTTCAGGGCCGAGGCTACATTGGGCGCCTGGATCAAGCAGATCGTCGTCAGAAAATCGACCAGGAAGAAGAAAATGGTGGTCTGGCAGAATGTGGAAGACCATACGGGTGAAGTCATCGACTGGGGCGAATCCCACATCAATGCCGCCCACCTGGAAACGGCGGTACTGTCGCTGCCGGATGGTTTCAGGACCATTTTTGTCCTTTCCGAGGTCGAAGGTTACACACACCGGGAAATTGCCGTCATGCTCAACATTTCGGAAGGCACGTCGAAATCCCAGTTATTTTATGCCAAAAGAAAGCTCCGCGCGATGCTTTCGGCTAACTGACGTTTATAATGGAAACAAACCATAAGAATTTACAAAATGCGCTGCGGCAGCTCCGGGAATACGAACCGGAAGAGCGCATCTGGGAGGGAATGAGGCAGAAAATGAACGACGCCCCGCTCCAAGCCGCATTAGCACAAATGCCGGAGTACGAGCCGGATGAACGACTATGGACGTTGATAAACCGCCGACCCGTACACCGACGCTTTGGATGGGGATATGCAGCCGCAGCCATGATCGTCATCAGTGCGGGTCTGCTGCTGGGAAAGATCAAAACCGGCTTGCCCGTCTCCTATACCGAAGAGCAGGTGGATGTGCGTCTGCAAACCGACACTCACCTGGTCACCGACGAGCAGTATCAGAAGCTGAAAACTTATTGCGAGACGGAAACTCTGGTATGCAATAGCCAGGATTACAGGTATTTGCAACAGGAATACGAACGATTAAGCTCCGCATCGGAAGCATTGCAGCAGGCAATCGGCAGCTTTAATACCGAGCCGGAACTTATGCGGCAATTCAATGATGTAGAGCAGCAAAAAACGTTGATTTTGAATAAAATGGCCAAAATGATTTAGCACAAATAAAAATGAAACCAAAACCACATTGGCTTAACCTGCTGACAGCCCTCCTCTGTTGGGTTATGCTACCCAGCCCGGCAAGCGCCCAAAGTACGCTGCAGGTAGCAACGAAAAAGATAGAAAGGACCATCGGTGCCCCCGCTGTACGCACACTGTACATCACTGCCGAAAAAGCCGATATCGAAATGGTCACCTGGGACAAATCCGACATATCCGTCGTGATGGAACTCTCCGCGCGGCACCCCAACCGGGCCACTGCCACGGAAGACCTCTCCAAGTTCCAGTACATTGCCGACCGGAACGGAAAGGATTATTTTCTGCGGAACTACATCGTCCTGAAAGACGGGGAAAACAAACCCTTGTCGAATCTGAAAGCGCGGTACACTATTCACCTCCCGCCCTCCTGCGCGGTGGATCTGAAAAACTCATTCGGGACCATCAACCTGAAAGGGCTTACCAACCAGCTCAATCTCAAAGCCGACTTCTGCACGACGAATATTTCGGAAATCAGTGGCAAGGGGCTGCTCAACACGACATTCGGAGAGCTCAAAGGAGAAGAAATTACCGGGGCCTTTTCGTTTGCCAGCGACCACACCAACATCCGCCTCGAACAGATCTCCGGGGCAGTGAGGCTGGATGCCGTGTACGGGAACGTGGAAATTTATCCCGCAACAGGCCTTACCAGCCTTGGTATCCATTCTAAAAAGGCGGAAGTGACACTGCTTGCAAAAAACTGGCAGTATTTCGACTACACCATCAATAGCGCTTATGCCACCATGAAATTGCCCAACGGCTTCAAATGGAAGCGCAATTCAGGCGACTTCAAAGAAGCTTTCTTTTCAAAAAACCAACTGGCCAATGTCGAAATCAATGCAGAATTCGGCCGGGTCACGATAAAATAATGGGTGCTTTACTATTAGTCATGAACAAATAAAATAACCCTCCTCTCCATCACCCAATTTCCGGAACACTAAACCAACTGCCTATTCGATCATACGTTTACATCACTGCTCAACCCCACCCCTATTGTAAACCTATGCAAAAAGGCCTATTGTTTTTCCTGCTTCTTTCGGCGGGTGCACTGGAAACACGTGCGCAGGATACCCTCCGGATTTCGTATGCCGAAGAATCCGACACCCTGACGAAGCAACGCTTCATCGACCGGTACGACAATGTGTTCATGACCAAAGTACCGACACGGCACATGTTTAAGATCGGCCTTTCGCAATATTACCAGGCCAGGACCTTTGCGCTTTCCGAGGATAGGGCCTTCAATAACACCTCCTTGCAGCTGGGGTATGAATTCAAGTTCTTACCCGCATTCTCCATCGCGCTCGCGGGGCATATTCCTTACTACGACATGCGGACACGGTTTCGAGAGTCTTTTCAAAACACCGTTTTGGATGCACAGCTGCGCTGGTTTATGGCCATGAAGAGGCGTATAAAAACCGGGAAAGCCGCCAATAATTTCAGCGGGAACTACCTGGCTATTTTCTACAATATGCCTAGCACCCGGGACGATGATCCCCGGATTGGCCTCAAACTGGGTTTTCAGCGGCGTTTCCTGAATTACGGGTTTATGGACTTCGCCGTCGCATTGCAGCAGGGAACGCCGTTTTTCCACTATGGCGTTTTTGATAACTGGGACCTATCGACGCAGGCCAGCTTCGGTTTTGCTTTCGGGGACTGGAAAAAAGCGCAGATCGGCCCGCTTTGCGACGTGTTCTTATGTGATGAATTCCTGTCCGGCCAATGGAAGATCCGCCTTCCGGAGCTTACGCTGGGCCGATACATGATCCGGACACGCACCGGAGTCGCCTACGAACAGAAAATTGCATCGTCGGCATTCACCATTAATTTTCAGCTGAATGCGGACTACAGCGACGGCTTCAACGAAATCAAAGCTGCCAGTCCGTATGGGCGGCTCGGTTACGTCAATGTACGGTCTAAGGAAAAGACGGCCACGCTATCCGTACAGCCACGCTACTACTTCCTGAGCAAAGTCCAGCGACTGAGGGGCAGGGGCGGAAATGGTTTTTCGGGTCCTTACACCGGAATCAACAGCGCCTACGTATATTACAAGGGGGAGCACCGCTTTTTCAGACTTGAAGCAGAGGATATCCGCAGAACGACGCGGGCTATCCAGGCAGGCCCCCTGCTGGGTTACCAGCTCCGGCTATTCCGTCATGGTTATTTCGACTTCAACACTTCTTACAACGTTCAGAACTATCTGAAAACGGGCGGCACCGATTTCGGTTTTAAGACCAACATCGCGGTGGGACTGGCTTTCTGACACGCAGCCATTAGTACCGGCTCTTACAATCCAATACCCATGAAGCTGAATATGAAACATTGGGCTGGCATTGCTGTGGCCGCAATTTTAACCCTGTTACTTCTGATTCAGCATCATTCCGGGAATGAACATATGACAAAGGCATCGCAAATAAAATACAACCGGGTGCGCATCCGGATTACCTGGCAACTCATGAACCTCAGGCAGGAATGCGCTGCGCAAAAAGTGGATGTGGCGCAAAACACAGTTCTTGAAATACGACAACTATGGGACGACCGGGACCTGCTGTACCGCGCACTCCACAACCGCCCGAGTCCTTTCCCGTCCGACAGCCTCCTCATGCTCGAACACCTCGTCGACCAGCAGGTTCCTCTGAAAGCCGTGATCCGGGAAATTGACCGGGTTGCGAATGTGAATGAAACGCGCTAGCCGGCACCGAGAAGGGTTAAGGGCGACAGGTAAAAAAGTAAAGTTTGCACTTTTAACGGGTGTGGGCCGACTATCGCCGAGCCCACCTAAACCGTCGGATTTATGAACTTCCCTTCCATTCTTCGCACTCCTATGGCGATGCTGGCCATTGCATTGACCTGCATTCCCGCCACCTGCTGGTCGCAAACCAGCACCGGCAAAATCATCCCACTTTGGGAAAACGGCGCTCCTGGATTCGAGAACAAGCGCAGCGAGCCGGAATCTGCCCAGGATTACTGGGTTAAAAATATTCATAACCCCTCATTGCAGGTTTTCGCGCCGACCGGAAAGGCAAACGGAACGGCGATCGTGGTTTGTCCCGGTGGCGGCTTCCGGCTGCTGGTATATAAGGCCGAAGGCATCGAACCGGCCGAATACCTCGCTAAGCTGGGCATCACCGTTTTTGTGCTGAAATACCGGCTGCCCCGCGAAGAAGGCTCTCCCTACTCGCTGGACAAGCACCCGCGCGAGGACGCACTGCGCGCGATGCGCCAGGTACGTGCCCACGCGAAGGAATATGGTATCGATCCGGCCCGCGTTGGAATGCTTGGCTTTTCGGCCGGTGGCGAAGTCGTGGCCTCGGTGGCGTACGCATCCGGCAAAGGCGATCCTCAGGCAAAAGATCTCATCGACCGGCTCGACGGCAAACCGGATTTCCAGATGCTGATCTATCCCGGGCCGCTCGGCATCCCGGAAACCGTACCCGCAGATGCACCTCCCGCATTCCTGCTCGCCGCCAACGACGATCCTTGCTGCGGGGTTACCACGGCGAGTCTGCTCGTCAAATACCGCGAAGCCAAGCGGCCGGTCGAAGCGCACCTGTACACCAAAGGCGACCACGGCTTCAATATGGGTAACCGTTCCGCCTGGCAGAGCATCAAATCCTGGCCGCAGCGGATGGCCGATTGGCTTGCAGATAATGGTTATTTAAAGTAAATGCGCAGGAGATACCAGGTGTCACTATCTTGCATTCCTGAAAGTAACACGCCATGAACGATATTTTTAAACACACGATTACAGTTCCCCAAACCACCGACTACCCTGCCCTGATCGAAATCTGGGAAGTGGCTGTTCGGGCTACGCACCATTTTCTGCAAGAAGAACACATTCAGTATTTCAAACCTTTGATTTTGAATGAGTATTTAAATGCTGTTCATTTATTTTGTATTCGCGATGCTTCCGGGCAGATCATGGGTTTTTCAGGCCTGTCCGACGAAATGGTTGAAATGCTCTTCGTCCACCCGCAGCACTTCGGCAAAGGAATTGGCAAAAAACTACTCCAACACGCGGTCACGGCACGAGCTATACGAAAAGTCGATGTCAACGAGCAGAATCCAGGCGCGCTGACTTTTTACCAACGCTCAGGCTTTCAAGTAAAAAGCCGCTCGGAGCTGGATGCGCAAGGAATGCCGTTTCCGATTTTGCATTTGGAATTAGCCGATACAACCCATTAATCATCAGGTATTGTATGAAAAAACTTTCCATTCTTTTCATTGTGATCGCGCTGGCAGGTTGCCAGCCCAAAGAAGCCAAACAGGAAACATCAAACTCGCCTGGTACCGATAACGAAAAGATTGTGAGGCAGTACTTCGAGCACTTCAACAACCACGACTGGCAGAAAATGGCAGCCATGTATGCGGAAAGTGCGGATTTCAAAGATCCCTCGCTCGGCGAGGGCATTGTGAAGCAAAGTCACGAACAGATTGTTAAGAAATACGGCGAACTTCAACAAATCTTTCAGGATGTACGCGACAGCATTGTCACGGTATATCCTTCCGGCGACAAGCACATCGTCGTCGAATTCATTTCCACGGGTACAGCACCCGACAAAACCACGTTCGAACTACCGATTTGCACCATTTTCACGATCGAAAACGGCAAGATCACGCGGGACTTCACCTACTACGATAATTTCAGCGAGTAACGATGGGAAAATCCCCCAAGCTCTTCCATGAAAAGCTTGGCATTCCGGCACAAGTGCTTCTAAGTTAAAATTCCCGTTGCTGATAGGGTAATCCCTTCCCTTTCTCACAATAATCCTTCAAACTGAGCAGGAACATCGCCCAGTTATAGTTACACCATCGGTAAAACTCGGTGAGTTCGCGCCAGTTGAAGTGTTTCAAAACAACTGCGGTTACGCCATTTTTTCTTTCAAATAATTCAAAGGACACACCTGTACCGATCCATTCGGGGTCGGAGTGCGTGCAGAGCCATTCGATACGCTTGTTCTCATCCAGGGCTAAAATCTGCATCAGCACGCGATCATCGTCGCCGAAGCCGAAATCACTGACCGCACCGACTTCATTTGCGACCGTCAAGTCCGTAGTCCAGATGCTGCCGAGACCCTCCTGGCTGCTTAGTGCTTCATACACTTTTGAGATGGGTGCATTGATGTAGTTAATGTGCTCGATTTTCTCCATGGTGTTACTATTGAGTTGTTTTCTGATGCGCAAATGTAGCAAACCCAAGGTGCGCGGCAGTTGGGGAAACAGGACATCGGAGGGGCGTAACGGGACAAGTTAGCGCTGTCAGAAAATCCTGCCGGATCAGTGCTTTCCCCGCATGTATACGCATAGACATATGCCTATCTGTATGTATGTGTGCCTATACACGCGGAGATCGCACGTGGCATTCAGGTTTGCGGTTTACGACAAGATCATCGTAAACCACAAACGTACATCGAACCGGCAGGCATCATTTACCATCTCTTAGATATTGTGCGGTTAGTGAGCCTTTGGCCCCCAGCAAATCCCTGGGTGTGCCTTCAAACAGGATCTGCCCGCCCTTATGGCCTCCTTCGGGACCAAGATCGATGATCCAGTCCGCATTTTTCATGACTTCGGTGTTATGCTCGATCACGATCACCGAATTCCCCTGATCCACCAGGTGGTCGATGATTTCAAGCAGATGGCCTGTGTCGGACATGTGCAAACCAGTAGTGGGTTCGTCCATGACATAAATCGTGCCGCTTTTATGCAGCTCGCCCGCCAGTTTGATGCGCTGGCACTCACCACCGGACAGGGTGCTCAGCGGCTGGCCCAGCGTCAGGTAAGTCAGGCCCACCTGATTCATCGCGGTTAGTTTGTGCACAATGTCCTTGGTTTTGAAAAAATGCAGGGCTTCTTCGGCAGGCATATCCAGTACATCGGTAATGGATTTCCCATTGACCTTGAATTCCAGCACCTCGGGCTTGAAACGTTTTCCTTCGCAAGTCTCGCAAACCGTCTTAACCGGTTCCAGAAACGCCAGATCCGTAAAAATGAAGCCCAACCCCTGGCATTCCGGGCAGGCGCCGTCGGAGTTGAAACTGAACAGTGACGGACTCACATGATTTGTTTTACCAAACAACTTGCGGATATCGTCCATAATGCCCGTGTAAGTCGCCGGATTGGATCGGATCGAAGTGCCCACGGCAGACTGGTCTATCACAATGGCTTCGGGATGCTGCGAGAGAAAAACACCATTGATGAGCGAACTTTTGCCCGAGCCCGCCACGCCGGTGATCACCGTGAATATGCCCGTGGGAATATCAACTGACACATTTTTCAGGTTATGCAATTTGGCGTTCTTAATTTTCAATGCGCCGGTCGGCTCGCGGAAGCTGTCCTTAATCCGCACCTTCCGCTTCATAAACCGGCCGGTAGGCGTATCCGCACCGAGCAAACCGTTAAAATCCCCGGTGTAAACGACCTCTCCCCCCGCCTGGCCCGCCCTGGGGCCGACGTCCACAATATGGTCTGCGACGCGGATCACGTCGGGGTCGTGCTCCACAACGAGGATGGTATTTCCTTTATCACGCAGTTTTTGCAGCAGCTCGTTCAGCCGGTGAACGTCACGCGGATGCAGGCCAATGCTGGGTTCGTCGAAAATGTAGGTGATATCGATCAGGCTGCTGTTGAGGTGCTTCACCATTTTGATACGCTGCGATTCCCCGCCCGATAATGTTCCCGTCTCCCTGTCCAGGCTCAGGTA
The DNA here is from genome assembly GCA_965649915.1 of uncultured Dyadobacter sp. Classification (GTDB taxonomy): domain Bacteria; phylum Bacteroidota; class Bacteroidia; order Cytophagales; family Spirosomataceae; genus Dyadobacter. The sequence goes on along the minus strand of CBFGMV010000122.1, from coordinate 15,852 downwards.
GCCCAGGCCAATGTCCACCAGATGCCGTAACCGGTCGGACAAAGTATCGATCATCGGTTTGGAAACCGGATCATGGATATGCTGAATTATTTTGACCAATTCCGACACTTCCAGCGCCGACATTTCAGCAATGTTCAGACCATCGATCCTGCAATCGAGCGCCTTCTGATTCAGGCGTGCGCCCTTGCAGGCAGGGCACGAGCCGTATCTTAAGAAGCGCTCTGCCTTTTTTATGGTCTTTTCGGAAATTTCACTACTGTCTTTCTGAATGTACAGCCGGTTGAACTTGTCGACCAGGCCTTCGTACTTCGTCGAGAAAGTCATTCCGTTGTAGTTCGATTCGTAGGTGCCCTTCCCGTACAGCAGCGTATGCATTTCCTCTTCGGAATAGTCTTCGAGCTTCTTCTCGCTGTCGACCATACCCGAAAATGTATACGCTTTCCAGTACCAGCTGCCCACAGCAAAGGTAGGAAACAGGATCGCGCCATCGTTCAGCGATTTGGTCGGATCGAGGAACTTGTCCAGGTCGACCTCCACTTTTTTGCCCAATCCATTGCATTCCGGGCACATACCTGCCGGGTCGTTGAACGAAAACGCATTGGAAAAACCGGCGTGAGGTTTCCCGAGCCGGGAGAAGAGCAACCTCAGTACGGCCGAAATATCGGTAATGGTACCCATTGTGCTGCGGGAATTGCCGCCGAGCCGCTTCTGATCGATCACAATGGAGGTGGACAGGTTTTCAATCGCATCCGCCTCGGGCTGACTGATCCGCGGCAGGCGGTTGCGAATAAACATACTGAATGTCTCATTCAGCTGGCGCTGTGCTTCTGCGCCGATGGTGTCGAAAACGATGGATGATTTTCCGGAACCCGAAACACCGGTAAAAATGGTAATTTTCCGCTTCGGAATGTCGAGTGAGACATTTTTGAGATTGTTCTCCCGCGCACCACGGATACGGATGTACTCCTGCTCTTTCATACGAATGGTTTAAAGTTGGCTAATAGCAAAAAGGAACGGTAGTATAAAAAACCGTTCCCTCCGGACACAAACTTAAACAAAACCGCTCTCAGGCACCGGCCCCGGCCGAAAAAATCCACTGCACCGCGTAACGGTCGGTTAATGTAGCCCACTGGCCTTTCAGTGTCTCGGCCGACAGCGGGGCGGTAACCTCCCCCAGCCGGGCCAGTTTGCCGAAAACGGCGTGAAGCTGCTCCGGGGCGGCGATGCTGATCCACAACGAAATGCTGTTACCGGACGATACCCCATCCTCTCCACCCAGGTCGGAAGCAAACAGCCGGACGTGCTCCGACACCAGACTTGCGTGCAGCACCAGTTCCCGGATCTCCATCGGGAACTGCTTGCCGCCCGGCGTATCGCCGAGGCAGGTAAATTGCAGCTCGCCTCCGAAGCACGACTGGTAAAACCGCATTGCCTCTTTGCAATTGCCGTTGAATGTCAGGAAGGGGTAAATCGCCATTATATTTTTATTGATTATAAGCGCGTTCCAGCTCTGCAATATCCAGCTTCCGCATCTGGCCTAATGCCTGGAACATCTGTCCTACACGCCTTGGGTCGCCACTATTGAACCATTCACCGATGATTGAAGGTACGATCTGCCATGACAATCCGAATTTGTCTTTCAGCCAGCCGCACATGCTCTCTTCGCCACCGTCGCCTGTCAGGCTGTCCCAATAGTGATCCACTTCCTCCTGATCCTTGCAGTACACAAAAAACGAAACCGCCTCGGTGAACTTGAACATCGGTCCTGCATCGAACATATGCATCGTCAGCCCATTGATCTCGATCGAGCCTGTCATGACCTGATCTGCCGGAAAAGGACTGCCCTGCCCCCACTTTTTCAGCATCTTGATCTGTGAATCGGGGAAAACGGATGTGTAAAAGTTCATCGCTTCTTCGGCGCGGCCGTCGAACCATAGAAAGGGAACAATGCCCTGGGTCGTTGCTAAATTGCTCATTGTCTAATTGTTGAAGGTGAATGGTTTATTTCAGGAAAGGTACAATAGTAGCAGTCAATCTGGGCGTGTCCATCATCAGCGTCACGTGGGAAGTACCGGGTATGATGGCGTATTGCGATTTCGGTGCTGCCATCACATCTGCCATAACGCCCCCGCCGAATGCCCGGTACAGCTCCGCAGAATGCTCAAACTCCACACCGTCGTTGTCGCCATTGATGATCAGGATGGGCATTTTGAGCTTCCTGATCTTGTCGATCCCCAGGTCAAAACGCTGGTTTTCAAACACGAGCATTTTGGAAATAAATGCATTCCAGTGCTTCGGATCCGGCGCATACTTGTCATACTCGGTTTTCAATGGGGTATTCACCAGGAACTCGGGTTTCAGCATCGCGATCTGGTCCCGGGTGGCCTTGGTCCAGCCTTCTGTTTTGAAGGCAGAAGAAATAAATACCAGTTTTCTGACCAGCTCAGGATGCTCGATGGCCAGCTGCATACCGATCGTCGCGCCCAGGCTATAACCCAGCACGTCGGCACTTGCTATCCGGAGGTGGTTCAGCAAGCCGGCTACGTCCGCAGCCATGGCCTGATAGGTAATGGGCCGGTCAATGTCGGCGGTATGCCCGTGCCCCTGCATTTCCACCGCAATGACCTGGTGTGTTTTCGCGAGTTCCGGGATGATCTGCCCCCAGTTGAGGCTGATCGTCATAAAACTCCCGTGCAGCAGCACCAGCGGCTGACCCTGACCGTGGATTTCATAGTACATCTTTAACCCATTCACGGGCGCATAGCCTGATTTCAAAGGTTTAGGCGAAGTTATTTCCTGTGCAGTCAGCGTGCGGGGGAACAATGCCACTGCGAGCATAAGCAGGGAAAATAGGATGGTACGAGGTGTTTTCATGGGATGGCTGGTTTGTTGTTAGAATTTGGTTTTCAGTTTGCTGTTCGATTGACATTACAAAATTGCAGGGTTAAACAGAAATTAATGGGGTGTAAATACGCCTATGACAAGGGGGGAAAATGCCAAACGAATATTTTCTATATTTACTGCTTCTAAATCCAGATCGTTATGAAGCATATCTCGGTATATGTCCCCCAGTGCTCCTACATTGAAGCCGTTTCACCCGCATACAGGCTCTTCAACACCGCCAACGATTTCCTGAGGGCTTCGGGCAAAGAACCCATGTTCAAGGTGGAATTCGTCGGTATGAACCACGATATCAAGGCGCAGGACGGTGAGTACACCATCCGGATCGACAAGCTCCTGGATGAGGTTGCCCAAACCGATCTCATCGTGATCCCTGCATTGTGCGGCAACCTGCGTGAGTCTGTCGAGCTCGACCGGCCGGCCATTCCCTGGATGCTCGAAATGCGAGGCAAAGGTTCCGAAATCGCGTCGCTTTGTCTCGGGGCATTTCTGCTCGGAGCAACGGGCCTGCTTGATGGAAAGAAATGCTCAACGCATTGGGCCTATTACGAAGAATTCAAGGAGATTTATCCGCAGATCGAAATCGTGGATGGTACGATCATCACGGACGAGGGCAAGGTTTATTCCAGCGGCGGGGCTAACTCCATCTGGAATCTGCTGATCTATATTCTGGAAAAATACACCAGCCGCGACATTGCGATCCTGTCGGCCAAATACTTCGCCATCGACATCGACCGCGACAATCAACGGGCGTTCACGATCTTCAAAGGCCAGAAAAACCACAACGACGACGGTATCCTGGCCGCACAGCAATACATTGAGAATAACTACACCGAAAAACTGACGATCATCGATCTCGCCGACATTGCCAGCGTGAGCAGACGAAGTTTTGAACGGCGTTTCAAAACCGCAACCAACAATACCATTAATGAATATGTGCGCCGCGTGCGCGTGGAAGCGGCTAAACGCAGCTTTGAAGTATCACGCAAAAACGTGACGGAAGTGATGTACGACGTGGGTTATACCGATACCAAAGCTTTCCGCGATGTATTCAAGAAGGTGACAGGACTGACACCCATCGAATACAGGAATAAGTACGCGAAAGACAACTAGGGCGCTTCTCTCAAAGCCCCATTTCCCTTCCCGGCCCGAAGCGGTCGGTGTCTTCTCTTGGTGTACACGGACAGGCGTCGGTGCGCGGTTTTGACAGTAACAACAAGCCGGTAAATAAGCAGGATAAGAGGCATTGGAACAGCCTACAACCCGGATCAGCGACCATCGCTTTCACATATGGGCCTGCTTTACCGGTAGATCAATAAATTTGCGGACTCCATGGCTTCAGTGCAAATTTGCACCACCAAATCGAGTCATAACCAATTTATTATCTCACACTTATGTCAAAATCCATTTTGATCGTCGTGCTTTCCTGCATGATCGGTTCTGCGCATGCGCATTCCATCCTTACCGCTATGAACGGCAAAATTGCTTACACCGAAACAGTCGATTGCGGCAGCGTTTCGCTGACCGACATTTTCAGACGCGCCCGTCTGTGGGTCAGCGTGGCTTCGCCAGACAACAAAATACTGGTTTCCGATAAGGAAACAGGCGATCTCGTGGCACAAGGGCACATTACACTGACCATTCCCCGCTCGGAGGGCTCGGCAGGCGGCGTTTATCAGTTCCGCTACGTGCTTTCCGTTGAGTGTGCCAACCGCAAGTACAGGGCGTCGGTCGCCAGCGTGGAATTGCTGGAAATCACCAGCGGCCGCACCACAGCCCTGGAAGTTTTCAGCCAGAAACCCGAGAACAAAGCCGCCACTGCTGAGCTTGAAACCAAACTCAAAGCCATCCTCGCCGGATTACAGGCCAATGTAAAGGATTACAAGCCGTTCTGACAATGAACACCAACCGCATTACAACGTTCCTCCTCGGTCCTGAACTTTCCTGGTTGCTCATGTACGGCGTCATGCTCTTTGTCATAGCGCCCAATCAGCCACCTACCGAGTCGGGGAATGCCCGGCTCGAAACCGCAGCATGGTATGTGCTGCTCCTCGCGGTCATCGTTTCGTTTCATCCCCTGATCTGGTCGTCAAACGGACTTGGCTGGTGGCTCCTGCGTATAGGCATTTCCGGTGTCCTCGGCGTGTGCTTCATCAGTGCCGGTATCTGCAATGCCATCCGTTACCACGATTCACGCGATTCCGGTGTCGGCTCCATGTTTGTACTGATGATCGCGCTCGGCGTTGTCGCTCTTTTCATCGGCATCGTCGGAGCCGGAATTTTTATCAGATTCAAGCCCTATGTCCTGCCGTTCTATAAATGGGCCGGGATTATCCTCGGTGTGCTCGGTATCCTTTCGTTTTTGATCTACCTGATCCCGGCACCCAAAAAGTAAATCTGTTTATACAAACCACTCTCGCGTATCCCCATGGATGCTATCATTTCTCCTCTTAAAACCTATGTAGTTCGGTTCAGTACCTATGAAGTGCGCATGAGCCACTGGATTAACGAACCGGGCATATACAGCCTTCCAGACAACAAACTGGTTTTCGAAATGCCTTCAACGTGGAGCGCCGACGAAGTCCATTGGCTGGACGATTCCACAGTGGAGCTCAAAACCCGCCTCTATCCCGGCCGCGTCTACTGCGACCTGAAACTCGATCTTCGGACCGGCACCGGCACGGCGGCACGGGGTTCCTATTCCTTTTCCAAAGCGCCCGCGGCACCCCCTCAACAATTCGAGGGTACTTTGCGGCAGATTATCAACTGGCTTTAACCCGATCCTGCATGGCAACTACCCGAATACCCGGTTTTGAGCTCTTCATCATGCTTTTCTTCCTGGTCGGCGGCGTGTTCGTCGGTATCTCGTATACGATGTACCGTAACAGCCGCAACCTGATCGAGACCGGAATCCAGGCGAAAGGTACCGTCATTGATCTCCATCGTTTGAAACCACGTGAATACCCTTTGGCCCCATCGATCCGGTATCGGAAGAGTGATGGTACTGAACACGTTTTTCACAGTTCAGAGGCACGTAACCCGCCCGAATACCAGATCGGTGAAGAAGTAACGCTGTATTACGATCCCAAGGATCCCGACAACGTGCATTTGAAAGGCAACTACTTTTTCGTTTATGTTTTTGCAGGAATGGGAGCCGTGTTCTGGCTGTTTTCGATATGGTACGTCATCGATGCGATTCGCGCGATCTTCCGCTGGTTGTTCGGCTGAAAAAGTTACCTGGAACCGGGTTGGCCTAGCTTCACAAACGCCGCGACCGACTGCTCGTTCACCCCGGTTTCAATTTGCGCATCTGGTCTCTTTTTCCTGGCGGCTGTAATGCCGTTTTCAGTTATCGCGGATTGCCAGACAAATATTCTCTTCACATTCGGATTAGCCATCAATTCCATCAAACCCGCATCGGTGACCTTCGTACCTGTCAGGTTTACATATTCCAAATGGGGCGTATTGTTTTTCAGCGCGGCTATTCCGGCGTCGGTGACTGCGGTGTTTTCAAGGTAAATCCGGGTCAGGTTCTTCATAACCCCCATTTCCTTCAATGCACGATCGGTAATTCCGGTGTTCCCGAGTTTTAGCGTTATCAGCTGCTCGGCAACCGGTTTCAATAAGGTCATCTGCGCATCGTTAAAACTGCTGTGATTTACCGCGCTGACTTCAATCACATGGCTGTTGCTGGCAATGGTACTCACCACCAGGCCTTCTTTCCTCAGTGCGTTCAGCGCTCCGTCCGACGCTGGCCGGACCTCAATGGTCAATGCCGCAACCCGTTCCGGACCGGCGGGGGCCGTTGTATTTTCACCAGTGCCTTTCAATGCGGCCAATGCAGGTCCGACCTGCTGCGTTGGTTTCAACTCTTCCACGCGTTTGCCCTCCGGCGCCCCCTGATCGATCCACCATGCAAGTAATGTGATCTGCTCTGGTGAAAGCTGTGGTTTTCCTTTTGGCGGCATATGCAGTTTGTCATCTTCGGGTAGCAGGCACCGTTTAATTAATTCGCTTTCGACGGATTTGCCACTCACGAGCGCTGGTCCGTTCTCGCCGCCTTTGTGCAAATAGTCCAGCCCATCCATGCGGAGGTCGCCCTTCCGCTTACCTTGTCCGTGACAACTCGTGCAGTTGCTCTGTAAAATCGGTTGTACAATGTCCCTGTATACCACTGCTTTCTGAATGTCGGCAATCGGCTGCCGCGTGTCCGCGGACGTTCCGGCAGCTTCGATTCCCGCCAGGCTTCTGATTGGTTCCGGGGTAAGCTGGGTCAGGTATTCCTCTCCGTGTGTCAGGGAGCCGCCGTCATGGCCCGCCGCCATCGTTAATAATAATGCAAATGCCAGCAACGGCAGGTAAAGTTTAGGAGCGAATACAATTCTGGCACGAAACGCGCCCGTTTTCAGCAGCCAGCAAAGCCATGTAACACCGGCCAGGGCAATGCCTTTCCACATATGGTTGGCCAGTAGTACTTCGTCGTAACCGCCCGGCGATGCCAGCATGTATCCGAGTACACAAGAAAGCGTGGCCCCTAATGCAGAGCACAGCAGGATAATCTTCACGACCGCCCCATCTACGACCTGCCTGCCGGTTCTGTCCAGTACTTCAAAAAGAACAGCAATCAGGAAAAAACCGATTGGTAAATGCACAACAAGGGGGTGGAAGCGCCCCAGAAAGAGCGCCCATTCAGAATCAAGCAACAACATAATGATCAGGATGTCAGGTCAGTAATGGTTTTACAACTTTGCCGTGCACGTCGGTGAGGCGATAGCGGCGGCCCTGGTGTTTGAAGATAAGCTGCTCATGGTCAACCCCCATCAAATGCATCACAGTGGCCTGAAAATCATGCACATGCACGGGGTCTTTGATGACATTATAGCCGAATTCGTCGGTCTGCCCGTACACAAACCCCTTTTTCACGCCAGCCCCGGCCATCCAGATCGTGAAGCTGCGCGGATGGTGATCGCGCCCGTAGTTGTCGCGCGTCAGTTTACCTTGTGAATAGGCTCCCCTGCCAAATTCTCCGCCCCATACCACCAGCGTCTCGTCCAGTAATCCTCTTTGTTTCAAGTCTTTGATCAATGCGGCAGATGCCTGGTCCACGCTTTTGGCCATGGTCTTAATGTCGTTCGGGAGGTTGCCGTGCTGATCCCAGCCCTGATGGTAAAGCTGCACGAATTTGACATCTTTTTCGATGAGCTTTCGCGCGAGCAGACAGTTGGCGGCGAAAGTGCCGGGTTTACGCGATTCTTCGCCGTAGAGGTCGAAGATATAGTCGGGTTCGTTGGAAATATCCATAGTCTCCGGCACGGCCGTCTGCATGCGGTAAGCCATTTCATATTGCGCCATCCGGTAATTGATTTCCGGATCCAGGATCTTTTCAAATTGTCCCTGCTGCAATTTGGCGAGCGAATTCAGCATGCGCCTGCGGCTGGTCCGGTCGATGCCCTCGGGGTTGTTGAGGTAAAAAACAGGGTCCGGTCCCGAGCGGAACACCACTCCCTGGTGCACGGAAGGCAGAAAACCATTGCTCCACAGTTTGGCATACAAAGGCTGGTCACCGCCCCGCCCCTTGGATAGCAACACTACGAAGGAGGGCATATTCTGGTTGTCGGAGCCGAGCCCGTAGCTTACCCATGAGCCCCAGGATGGCCGTCCGCCCTGCTGGCTTCCCGTTTGGAAAAAGGTCACAGCCGGGTCATGATTGATCGCTTCCGTGAACATCGAACGGATGAACGCCACGTCGTTGACGATACTCGAAGTATAGGGCATCAATTCGCTGATCATCATGTCATGATCGCCATACTTATCGAATTTGTAGCGCGATGCCGCCAATGGAAAGCTACTCTGCCCGGCGGTCATGCCGGTGAGGCGCTGCCCTTTTCGAACCGATTCCGGCAGATCTTTTCCCCACATTTCTTCCAGCTTGGGCTTATAGTCGAACAGTTCCAGTTGGGAAGGCGCTCCGCTTTGGAACAGGTATATGATCCTTTTTGCCTTGGGTGCGAAATGCGGGTGGCCGATCGGTAACCCGGCTGCTTCCTTCCCGGCTTCAACGGCTTTTTTCGCCATCGAATTATCTGCATTTAAAAGCGATGCCATCGCCGCCGCACCAAGTCCCAGGCTGGTTTTCGACAGGAAGTTACGCCTGCTCAGCTGTTCGTGGACATGGTTTTCAAGTTCTCTGTAAAAGCTCATATTCTGATTTTTATCGCTTGATCAAAAATTCATCAAAATTCATTACCGTGCTTGCCACTATAGTCCCTGCGGCCAATTGCGCCGGATCCAGGGATTTGTCCAGCGGATATTCGCCCGCGCTCAGTATGGATTTCACCCGCTTCGGGTTTTGGCTGAAATCCTTTAACTCCTCGTCGTACAGCTCTTTCAGGATCGTCCGCTCCTTCGAATCCGGCTCACGGCCCGTCAGCGCGGTGAATGCGTAGCTGATCTGCTCGTCGATCGTCTTACCCTTTTTCAGCATGTGTTGCGCCAATACCCGAGAGGCTTCCACAAACTGCGGGTCGTTCATTACCACGAGCGCCTGTAATGGCGTACTGGTTTTCTGACGTTTGGTAATGCAGAAATGCCTTTCAGCCGCATCGAAATTGAGCATCATCGGTGGGGGCGAACTGCGTTTCCAGATCGTGTACAGGCTTCTCCGGTACAGACTATCGCCGTGCTGCTGCTTGTAAGTAACCTCATTGCGGGTCGCCAGCGCCTCCCACAGGCCCGCGGGCTGATAGGGGTACGCGCTCTTCCCTCCTACACTACGGGTAAGCAATCCACTCGATGCCAATGCATTATCACGGATCTGCTCCGCGCTCATGCGATAGCTTGGGCCGCGTGCATAAAGCCGGTTATCCGGGTCCGGATCGTTCGCATTCGTGTGCGACGATTGCCTGTATGTCGCCGAAGTGACGATCAGTTTTTGTATGGCTTTCACGTTCCAGCCCGACTCGCGGAATTGCGCCGCCAGGTAATCAAGCAGTTCGGGATGCGTGGGCAGTTCGCCCTGGTTCCCAAAGTCGTCACTCGAAATCACCAGCCCTTTTCCGAAATACATCATCCAAAAACGGTTCACAGTCACGCGGGTAAACAGCGGATGGTCTTTATCGAGCAGCCATTTGGCAAGCCCCAGGCGGTTTTTGGGATATTCTTTCGGGATTTTGAAAAATGCGTCGGGCGTATCCGTCGTGACCTGCTTACCGGGTGCGTCGTAAGCTCCCCGGTTAAGAATAAAGGTTTTACGCGGAAACTTGCGCTCCTTCATCACCATCACATCGATTTGCTTGTCCATAATCTCCGTTTCCTCGCCGATCATTGCACGGCTGTCCGCCATTACTTTCCTGAATCCTGCGTCTATATTCGTGAGATAATAATCTCTCAGAGACGCCAGCTGATCGGGTTTGAGCTGGGCCGAGGGGGTTTTCAATGCAAGCAGCAATTCGTTTTGCAGCGTATACATCCCCTTCATTTCCAGCGGACTGATTGCCCTGGTATAAATCCTGAATTCGTCTACTTCAAAATTCTTGGTCCGCTGGTCCGATAAGCGGCCGATGTTCAGTTTATCGACGTACCAGTTGGTTTTATTTTTACCATACAGAATGCTTTCCGTCAAATGATCGTTGTGGACGGTCACCTTCGCCGGTTGTCCGTTCACAAACAATTTTAGTCCCGCAGCCTTGCTCATCCCGTCGTACGTAAAACCTAGCTGCGTCCATTTGTTCATCGGGAATTTATCCACGGTCTGTATTTCAATGGCATTTTCAGGCCATACGTGACTGATGGTCAACCGAATGCGGCCGTCCTTTTCCCGGAACACATTCCAGCCACGGTAGCCGTTCATCACCCCGTTGGATTTGTGCAGCAGCGAACCGCTTACCGAAGGATCATGCAGGTTGAGCCAGATACTGATACTGAATGGCTGATTCCGTTCGAAGAATGCGAAATTATCCCCAAAACTCACCGCATTTTCCCCGAAAATATAGCGTGCCTTGCCTATCCTTCCGTTGCGAGATGCCACATTGGAAAGGCTGTCGTCCCCCTCGGCATGCGCCTTGTGCTTCGGGTCGGCGAGGTTTTGAAAGTCCTTACCCTTCGGTTCGTCGAAGGTAAAGTGACCCAAAAGATCGCTTTTCTCCGGAAGTAATGCTTTTTCCGGTGCTGTGCGGGCCGTTGCCAGCCACTGCTGGAAATTGCGTTCGTAGGCGGCGGCGTTGGTTTTTATAGCGGATTGCTCCCGGGCCAGATTCTGGTGAATGAATTTCAGTTTGGCGTCGGCCTCGGGTGTGGGCAATGTAATGGCGGGACTGGCTTCCCCATTGTAAGGGATCTGGCCGTTTTCATCATTATTGTTGAAGAATGCATACAGCGAATAGTAGTCCTTGTGACTGATCGGGTCATACTTATGGTCGTGGCAGCGCGCACATTCGACGGTAATGCCCAGGAATGCCTTTCCAAAAGTATCCACGCGGTCGGATACATAGGCGGCCCGGTATTCTTCCGGGATAATGCCGCCCTCCTGGCTCTGCTGGTGCATCCTGTTGAATGCCGTCGCCACCATCATGTCCCGGGTCGGGTTGGGCAGCATGTCGCCGGCCAGCTGCCACGTCACAAACTGGTCGTATGGCTGGTTTTTGTTAAATGAATTGATCACCCAATCGCGGAACGGCCATGCGGTGCGGAGCCCGTCGTCCTGGTAACCGTGCGTGTCGGCATAGCGGGCGGCGTCCAGCCATGGCACTGCCATATGCTCTCCGTAATGCGGCGATGCGAGTAATCTGTCCACTACTTTTTCGTATGCATTCGCCGATTTGTCGTTCAGGAAAGCGTGCACTTCTTCCGGTGTCGGGGGCAGGCCGGTCAGGTCCAGCGATACCCGACGCAGTAGCGTCGTTTTATCTGCCTCGGCCGAAGGTTTCAAATTCTTATCTTCGAGTTTTTTGAGAATAAACCGGTCGATATCGTTTTTAACCCATTTCGCATTCTTCACCTCCGGCAGCTCCGGTTTGGTCACCTGAGTAAAAGCCCAGTGCGGCTTGTACTCGGCTCCTTCCTCCACCCATCGGATCAGAATAGCCTTCTCACGGGCAGTCAGCGATAAATGGGACTCCGGAGTCGGCATGATCACGTCGGGATCGCTCGATAGAATACGGTGCACCAGCTCACTGCTTCCGGGCTTTCCGGGTTTGATCGCCTTTAAGCCGTTCTCTCCGACTTTTTCGTAGGCCACCTTCGCCACATCCAGCCGCAGATCGGCCTTTTGGTGGTTGGCGTCGGGCCCGTGGCAGGCAAAACAGCGATCGGAAAGGATCGGTTTGACATCGTAAGTATAGTCGACCGGTGCGACGAGCGTCGCCATTTCAGCAGCCACATCATCGGGCAGATCCACCTTTTTGTCACAGGAAATAAAGATGTATCCGGCAACCGGGACCAGCAGGCAATATTTTAACCAGGTATTCAGCATTGGTAACAACTATTAATGGGTGGCAGGCATGTGAGGCGCTACGTCATATCAAAAGCACATTCACCCCTCTTCCTTAATCTAATTTAATTCATTTAATGCCGACCTGCAAGGTATTCCGGCCCCGCAGATCGGCAGAAGCACCTAATAGCCTGGGTTTTGCACGAGCGAAGCCTGTCCGCCCTTCGTGCTATACACAATGGCCTGCTGCGGGATCGGGTAGTACTGGTGCTTCTCCTCAAACTTCGCACCGCTGAGGTAGGTGCGCAGGTTTTTCTCCTTGTCGAGATAGGCATTCAGGACCGGGACTGCGATGCCCCAGCGGACGAGTTCGAAAAAGCGGTGGCCTTCCATTGCAAATTCCAGACGGCTCTCGAAGCGTACGGCGTCGCGGGCAGCGGCAGCGTCCTTCCAGGGATCATTATAGAGGCCTACCACGTAGTTGGCGGCCGCCTTCCCATCGTCCGTTTTCACAAATCCGTCCGGGTTACCCGCACGCTTGCGTATGGTATTCACGTATTCGCGGGCTTTTTCAAGGTTTCCCAGCTCTACCTCACATTCCGCCAGCCATAGCAGCACATGGTCGTATCGCATGAGCCGGTAGTTATTGGAGCTCAACCGCGGACTGCCGGTTTTACCGGATTCCGCTTTGCTGACAATCTGCTTTTTCGATGAATAAGGTCCGGCGTAGGACTGGTCACGGATCCAGAAACGGCCCGGATGTACACCCCAGTCGATGTACGGAATGCCCCGGCGGCCTACCGTCCAGTCGAGCCGTGCGTCGAGTCTGCCGGTGTAAGGTTCAAAAGGTGCAGAAGAAAGCAATCCCTCATCGTTCTTCACATCCACGTCATTAAACGTCTTGATCAGCGGCAAACCTTTCTCATCGGTTTTGTAGGCATTCACCAGATTCTGCGAGGCCTGATAGAAGCCGCAGCATCCGCCGGGACCGTTGGGATACATATAGGTCAGCTCGTCGCCCTGGTTCCCGCCCGACCCGTCGGCCGCGGTGACGGTATATTGCACCTCGAAGATGGACTCGGCATTGTTCCGGGTTTCAGCTGCGAAATTGTCATGAAAGCGGTCCACAAGCTTGTATTTGCCGCTTGTCACCACTTTCAGCAGCGCCTCCCTGGCCGCAGTGAGATGTTGGACGGTCGGCTGCCCTTTCGGAAAGCCCTGGTACATATGACATTTGCCGAGGTACGCCAGCGCCGCATACCGGGTCGGCCGTCCCGGTTGTGTCTGCGTCTCCGGCAGGTTTTCGGAAGCAAACTTAAAATCCTCCTCAATTTTCGGCCATGCATCCACGGTATTGGGTATCAGCACGCTCTCCGGGTTTTCGGGGTCCCAGGTCTGCTCATCGATGTACGAAATGTTGCCCCACATTTTCTTGGCTTCGAAATGGTAATGGCCGCGCAGGAAGCGGGCTTCGGCCTGGATCTGTTTGCTGCGCGCCGCGTCCATTCCCGTGACCTTGGGCAAGGTTTTCAAAACGTCATTGGCACGCGCAATACCGTCGTACAAGGTCCGCCATTTCCCATAAATGTGGGTGTTTGTCGAAAGCCAGACGTACCGTTCGAGGAACGTCTGCTCGGGCTGGTCACCGGCATCCGAGCCTTTGTAGGCATCGTCGGACACCACACTGCCGAAAATCCAGTTGGAAACAGCCCCGTGCCAGCTCGTAACGCCGCTCGTGCCGATACCATCCAGCAATGCATAAACGCCCACGAGTGCTCCTTCAATGCCCGAGGTCGTCGTGATAATATCAGGACTGTATTGTCCCTGAGGCTTTTTTTCGAGGAAACTATCGCCGCAGGAAGATGCAATAAGTAACAAAACGGGTATGAATATTTTTTTCATGATCATCAATTTTAAAAACCGATACTAACACCTACGATGAATGATTTGGGCGTGGGATAAACCCCCTCGTCCACACCGATCTGCCGGTCGGAGCCGCTGTTGAAGTTCCGCAGGTTAATTTCCGGATCCAGCCCCGTGTATTTGGTGAATGTGAGCAGATTCTGCCCCTGGACATAGATCCGCAGGTGCTCGGCACCGATCCTGCTCAGCATCGATTTCGGGAGCGTGTAACCCAGCTGGATATTCTTGAACCGCAGGTAGGACCCGTTTTCCACAAAATAGGTCGAAGGTTCTCCGCTTTGCGCATCGTTGGCATCGAGGATAGGCAGCTTCGCACCAGGGTTATCGGGCCGCCATGAGTCATACAGCATCCGTGTGGAGCGATTGCCCTGGAACACCTCGAAATCAGTCCAGTAACGCACATGGTTGAAGATGTCGTTGCCCTGAACACCCTGGGCGAAGATCGTCAGATCGAAATTCTTATATCCTACATTCGCATTGATACCGTAGGTAAAATCGGGGTGCGGACTTCCGATATAGGTCTGGTCCTGCGCATTGATGATGCCGTCATTATTGACGTCCCTGTATTTAAACTTGCCTACGCCCTGCGTTTTCCTGCCATCGATATAAATGTTTGAGTCGTAGTAGCCCGGAAATTTGGCGTGACCCTTTACTTCTTCCTCGTTCTGCATGATACCGTCGATGATATAGCCGTAAAAGGACGAGATCGGCCGACCGGCAATGGAGCGGGTCACAGGGGGCGTGCGGAGTGAAAAGCCCGGCAGAAAGTCATTGGGGTTCTGCGGATCCAGGGCGATGATCTTGTTGCGATAGGTCGAGAAATTGACTCCTAAACTATAAGTCAGCTGGCCGTCGATCGCGTTGCCGTTGTAATTCAGGCCAAGGTCGATGCCGCGGTTCTGCAGGGATGCAATATTCTGGGCGGGAATAGCGGCGTCGCCCAGGCGCGGGTCGTAGGCTTTGGTATAAAGGAGGTTCTTCGTCTGGCGATCGAATACGTCCAGGCTCAGGTCAAACTTGCCTTTGAACAGGTTGGCGTCCAGCCCTACATTCACCGTCGACGTTGTTTCCCACTTTGCCTTTGGGTTACCGAACCTTCCGAGGTCGAAGCCCTGCACATAGCCGATCGGACTGCTGCCGAGGCCATAACCGCTGCTGTTGGGGTTGCTCTGATAAGTTGAAAATGCATTAAAATCCCCGATCTCCTGATTCCCGGTCTGCCCCCATCCGGCCCTCAGTTTCAGATCGCTGATGAAATCGACTCCGGCCATAAAGGGCTCTTTTGAAATGCGCCAGCCCACACTGGCCGCCGGAAACGTGGCATAGCGCGACGCCGCCTGGAACCGCGACGAGGCATCACGCCGGACGGTAGCCTGCAAAAGGTACTTGTCATCGAATGCATAATCCACCCGACCAAAGTAGGAGAACAACGACCAGGATGACGACGCATAGCCGCTGTTGGTGGCCGTAGCCGGGTTACCGGCATCGATATAACGCAGATCTACATTATTGGAAAAGAAACCCTGCCGGTAGGCATTGATAAAATCACCGAAAGAGTCGATCGATTCCAGCCCTACGAATGCATTCAAATGATGCGATTC
>CBFGMV010000121.1:0-23879 GCA_965649915.1 uncultured Dyadobacter sp. | reverse complement strand
TGGTCTTTTGAAACAGCACCGGATCGATAAGATGGTGAAGAGTAAGTCGATGCTGACCGAGGAATGCCATATGAATGAGTTCCTGACAAAGAATGGTATTGAAGTGATCGATACCGATCTGGGCGAACGCATTGTGCAGCTGCGGAACGAGCCTCCCAGTCATATCGTACTGCCGGCGATCCACTTGAAGAAGAAGGATATCGGAGACCTTTTCCACGAACACCTGGGCACGGAAGCGGGCGCAACCGATCCGCAATACCTCACAGAAGCCGCACGGCAGCATTTGCGTGATAAATTCCTCACAAGACGCGCTGCATTGACGGGCGTGAACTTTGCAGTAGCGGAAACGGGCGGATTCGTGGTCTGTACCAATGAAGGGAATGCCGATATGGGTGCGCACCTGGCAGATATCCATATCGCCTGCATGGGTTTTGAGAAAATTATTCCAAGACAGGAACATCTGGGCGTGTTTCTTCGCCTGCTCGCACGCAGCGCCACCGGCCAGCCGATCACTACTTACAGCAGTCATTTCAAGAAGCCGAGGGAAGGGCAGGAGATGCACATCGTGATCGTGGACAATGGGCGCAGCACACAACTCGGTCGTACGGATTTCCGGAACTCGTTGAAATGCATCCGTTGCGGGGCATGTATGAACACCTGCCCGGTTTATCGCCGGAGCGGCGGACATAGCTATCACAATGCAGTCGCGGGGCCGATCGGTTCTATCCTGGCACCCAACCTGGATATGACCAAGAATGCGGACTTACCCTTCGCCAGCACCTTATGCGGCAGCTGTTCCAATGTTTGTCCGGTGAAGATCGATATCCACGATCAGCTGTACAAATGGAGACAAGTGCTGGCCAAAGAAGGTTACGTGCACAAGGGAAAGGAAATCGGTATCCGCGCCATGTCGACATTGCTGGCCCAGCCCCGGTTTTACCAATGGTCGGGGCGGTTAGGCCGTACGATGATGCGGGCTGTTCCTTTTATGGTCAATAACGGTATGAATCCGTGGTACAAGCAACGCGACATGCCCGAGGCTCCCAAGGAAAGCTTCCGCGACTGGTATGTAAGAAACAGAAAGGAATAACCATGAGCTCACGAGACAGAATTTTACAGCAGATCAGGCAGAACAAGCCCTCAGAAACGGCATTACCGGCCCAGTTGCGCTACGAAAGCCTCTACGACAATACCGAAGAGAAGTTCAGAGAAACGCTCGCAGCCATTTACACCGAGGTAATCGTCGTGAAAGACCTTGCGCAATTAGCGGAGAAAGCACACGAGCTTTACGGTATGATCGTCAACCGCGCCACAAACATTGCTGAGCTCGGCGGATGGGCCGATTTCAGCCTCAACGTTTCGGATCCTCATGAATTGGAAACCGTTGAAATGGCCATTCTGGAAGCAGAGTTCGGAGTTGCGGAAAATGGGGCCGTCTGGATTTCAGACAGACACTTGCCGCATCGTGCGCTTCCGTTTATAACGCAGAACCTCGCGCTGGTGATCCCGCGTAGTGCGCTGGTGGACAATATGCATGACGCATACGTGCGCTTGCAGGAGACTACGGGTTGGGGCTGTTTTATTGCAGGTCCGTCTAAAACTGCTGATATTGAGCAATCATTGGTTATCGGTGCGCATGGTGCGCGCAGCATGGTGATCTTTTTGCTCGATGGTGAGTAGTTTTTATGGAGGAAGAGGTAACGCTCAGGCCATTTCAAAGGAACGTCGCCGAAAGGCTGGCGTTTCTGGCCAATAACAAGAATGTTGTCGCACAGGTGAGGGATAATTTTCCTTCGCCTTACACTTTATCTGACGCACACTACTGGATCGATTTCTGTAACGGGCGGCATAGCGGAGAAAGTTTTCATCGCGCTATCTACTATCAAGAGACGTTCGTAGGCGGCATTGGCGTGCTCAGGCAGGAGGATATCCACCGCAATAATGCGGAGATTGGCTACTGGCTGGGCGAACCCTACTGGGGCCTGAACATTACCACCTCAGCCGTGTTGCAGATGACCGGCTGGATTTTTGAGAATACGAGCATCACCAGGCTGTTCGCGGGTGTGTTTGAAACCAACAAGGCCTCCATGCGCGTCCTTGAAAAAGCAGGTTACCGCCTGGAAGCGATTCACCGTAAAGCCATTATCAAAAACGATATGGTGCTCGACGAGTACCTGTTTGTCAGGCTGGCCGGCGAGTAATCGGCGGCACGTTTTTAAAAACTGCTGCTAACGAGCTTACCTCTGCATTCTTTCCCTATTTTTGCGAAGATCAATCCGATCATTTTCCGAATTGTAAATTGGTAGTTTACGGTCTGCCAGAACTACATTATTGAATATGCCCAAAATTATCGTTGCCATCGACGGTTATTCCAGTTGCGGCAAAAGCACGACTGCGAAACTGGTTGCCAAGCAACTGAATTACCCATATATAGATACCGGCGCGATGTACCGGGCTGTAACCCTGTATTTTATCCAGAACCACATCAGCCTGACCAACCCTAAGGAGGTCGAAAACGCACTCGGACAGATCCAGATCACCTTTCGGCGTCACCCCGAACTCGGCAGAAATGATACCTACCTGAACGGACTGAACGTGGAGGAGGAGATCCGCAAAATGTACGTTTCGGAAAGAGTGAGCGAGGTAAGTGCGATAGCAGGAGTGAGGCACGCACTGGTAGCACAACAGCAGCGTATGGGCAAGGCAAAAGGTATCGTTATGGACGGCAGAGATATCGGTACAGTCGTTTTTCCCCAGGCCGAGCTGAAAATATTCATGACCGCCGATCCGCTGATCCGTGCCCAGAGAAGGCAGCTGGAATTAATGGAAAAGGGCGATACAGTAGGCTTGGAAGAAATCCTTGAAAACCTCAGAATGCGCGATCATATCGATACACACCGCGCTGAAAGTCCGCTGATGCAGGCGGAAGACGCTGTTTATATAGACAATTCGCTGATGACCCTGGACGAGCAGGTGGAGCTGGTCGTCCGGCTTGCCGACGAGCAGATCGGGTTGTCGCTCAGACGGGCCGCTGCCAAAGCCTGATATGCCGCAATTCGACTACGATTATCTCATCATAGGGCAGGGCATTGCCGGCACGTCCCTCGCCTGGCATCTGCACGGTCTCGGTGAAAAAATACTGATCGTTGGAGACTCATCCCTGCCTTCATCTTCCCGGGTAGCAGCCGGCATTTTTAATCCGCTGACGGGTAAAAAGCTGGTCAAAACCTGGCTTGCCGACGATTTGTTTCCGTACGCGAAGTCTTTCTATAAAGAGCTGGAAGACAAATTGCAGTGCCGATTGGTGCATGAAGCTGCCATTTACCGCCCTTTCAGGTCCATTGAAGAACAGAATACGTATCTGGCGCAAACAGCGGATCCGGGGATAGCTCCGTACATCTCGCAAACACAGGACACTGAACTGCCCTATGTGAATGGGGATTTCGGCGGCCTGCATGTGATACAGGCCGGCTGGATAGACCTTCCAGCATTGTTGGACGCAAGCCGGGCTTATTTTGAAAACGAAGGCTTGTATGAAGAAGCCACTTTCAAAGTTTCCGGATTGAATAGGAACGATGACTGGGTCGAATGGGACGGAAAGCGGTTTGGGACAGTGATTTTTTGTCAGGGTTTTATGGCTTTGGAAAATGCTTTCTTCGACTGGCTGCCGTTTACACCGGTAAAAGGACAAATCCTTGAGATTGCCACAGATGTTGCGCTCAAACCCTATATCATCAACCAGGGAATATTCGCATTGCCGGTGTCTGAAAATAGGATGAAAGTGGGAGCGACCTACTCCTGGGACCCTTTAAACTGGGAGCCGACCGAAGAAGCCACGGCGGAGCTGGAAGCAAAAATGAAGGGATTGCTGAACTTCTCATACGAATTGAAAGGTGCCGCTGCGGGTATACGCCCATCGGTCCGGGACCGGAGACCGCTGGTAGGAATCCATCCGGAGTTTTCTAATGTAGCTATTTTCAATGGGTTAGGCACGAAGGGTGTCACACTTGCTCCTTTTTTGGCCAGCGAGTTTTGTAACCACCTTACAGGGGGCAAAGAATTGAACCCGCTAGTGAATATAAAAAGGTATTTTTCGTTATATTTCCGTTGAAGTCAGCCTTAGCACTATGAGCATAAGACATATATACAAATTAACCTTTTCGATCGGTCTATTAACGGTTTTAGGATTATTTACAGAGTCAATAGCACAGCGCTATCCTTCTCAGGAGACTTTTGGAAAAAACCGGGTCCAGTATAAAAAATTCAACTGGAAGATATTCCGGACTACAAACTTCGAGATTTACCACTACCAGGGCGGTACCGCACTGGCCAAGCTGACGGCCCAATATGCGGAAAGTGAGTTCGATAAAATCACAGACATACTGGGATGGACGCCCTACAACCGCGTTAAAATCTTCCTTTATAATTCGCCAGCCGAGCTCGAACAAAGCAACATGGGGCTCTCAGTGCTGGATAACCTCAATGAGCAGAAACTGAATCTTTCCCAGTCGCGCGTGGAGGTAGCCTATTCGGGTGACCAGATCGGTTTCCGGAAAAAGCTCGTGCGGGACATCAGTTTGCTGTTCGTCTACGATATGCTTTATGGGGGTAACATGAAGGAAGCCCTGCAAAGCTCATTACTGCTGACCCTTCCGGAATGGTTTATGTCCGGTACAGCCGCGTACATCGCCGAAGGCTGGTCACCGGAGCTGAATGACTACATGCGTGATTTCTTCAAAAACCGCAATGTGCGCAAGCCAACGCTGATGACCGGTGACGATGCCACGCTGATCGGGCATTCGATCTGGAACTACATTGCAGAGCGCTACGGAAAAGATAAGATCTCGGATATCCTCAACCTGACCCGCATTATCCGCACCGAGCAAACCAGCATCACCAGCACATTGGGCGTTCAATCCTACAACCGGTTTTTGCGTGACTGGCGTGCCTACTACCTGAACCAGAGCAAGAATGCGGAGCAGTTTTACAGTGATCCGAACCCGACCTGGAAATATAAGCTGAACGAATTCAACGTAGCCGACGCCAGCGCTGTGATCAAAATTTCTCCTGACAAAAAATTTACAGCGGTAAGCGAGATCAAGAACGGCCGCTACCGGGTATATCTTTTCGATAGCGAAACTGGTTCAAAGAAAGTGATTCGCCAGGGCAAGCTGGATATTATCGGCGGCAGAATGAAGACGCAGCCACCGCTGTTGGGCTGGTCCAGAAACAATGTACTGACGATCCTGGCGTCGGAAAACGACAAGAAGAACCTATACATGTATGAAAACCTGGGCACCAAAAAAATCAGGATCAAACTGAAACGGAACATTCGGGGGCTTGATCAGATCGTGGACATGGATGTGTCTCACGACGGTACCATGCTTGCCGTCAGTGCGGACAAGGCCGGGCAGAATGACCTGTTCCTGGTCAGTGTAGCACGGGCTTCGGCATTACCGCTTACCAGTGATCTCTACGATGATCTTTCTCCCAGATTTATCCAAGGCTCTTCCAGAAGGGTTGTATTCTCATCGAACAGGCCCGTTGACTCATTAGGGACGGGTGATAAGGGAAACTATAAGTCCATTGCACCTTCCTATACGATCTTCGAACACGACGGAACCCCCAAGTCGCAAAATATCGTCAAGCTGGTTCAGTCGGACGGTAAGGCAAAGGTGACCGCTGTTTACGCGGATGAAAATGACGTCGTGTACCTCTCGAATGGCAAGGGCGTTAATAATCTTTTCAAATACAACCGGGCGTCTCAGACAAGTTCTCAGCTAACCAATTACATCCAGAACATCCGAAATGCGGATGTGAATCTGAAAACGGGCGGCGGAGCTTTGGCATATACCTATCTCAATGACGGCTATTACACTGCTGCATTTAAAAACGGCTTCGACCTGAATGCGACGGTTAATCCTCCCTCATTGAGCATCGCCGGTACCGGAAATTCAGCCGGTGGCAATACAACAGGTGCTGCCAAGGCTGATTCGGCTGCAAAGCCGGCTCAGGCGGATCAGACGTCTAAGCTGGCCTTAAAGGAAGGTGAAGTGGATACCGATCATTATGAATTCGACGAGGACGTATTAAAGACTTTCGAATCCAGGAGAAACAGAGGTACTTTCCCTACAACACCCGGTGTGTTATCGCGCACCAAGGCGACCCGTGAGAATATTGCCATCAAAGGCCCTTATGCTTATAAAGGTCTTTTCATTACTAACGATGCGAGCTCTGATTGGCGCATTGACCCGATCCGTGGATTTGGCTACGGGCAGTCCATTTCGATGAACGACCTGCTCGAAAATCATGTCATCAAGGCGGGGCTCTTTATTTCCTCCAATTTCAGGAACAGCGACCTTTTTGCGGAGTACAACAACAATACCTACCGGGTTGATTTCGGTTTAAGAATCGACCGGAAAACACTCTACAACGACTCGGAAGGGCTGATTCAAAAATACCGTTTCAATCAGCTGATGTTCACAGCTTCCTATCCGTTCTCTACTACAAGCAGGTTATCGGTTTCCCCGATGTTCACTTCGACCAGGATGATCGACGTTCTGTTGCCAAATCCGGATCTGTCTTCTAACTATGGCGGTTTGAGAAGTGAGTTTGTATTTGACAACACCAGGGTCAATGGTATGAACATGATGGAGGGTACCCGTTTTAAAGTCCGTTATGATCTCTACCAGGGATTGACCGATGGAAATGAAAGCTTCAATCGCGTAAGTCTTGACTTCCGTCACTACCAGAAAATCCATCGTGACCTGATCTTTGCCGTGAGGGCATCTGCCAGCCATTCGGGTGGAAATGCTCCGAAACAGAACATTCTGGGCGGTATGGAAAACTGGCTGGGTAACAAAAAGGAAAACCGGACCGGCGATAACCCGCTCAACTTCCAACGCGACAACCGTGATATTTTCTTTGCCGACTTTGCGACCAATCTACGTGGATTCAGATTGAACAGACTATCGGGAACGAGCTATATGTTGTTGAACGCTGAGTTGCGGATACCATTGGTTAAATATCTCTATCGCGGCGCGATAACGTCAAGCTTCCTGCGCAACTTTCAGATTGTCGGCTTCGGCGACATCGGTACGGCTTGGACAGGCAAAGGGCCATTCAGCGAGAACAACAGCCTGAATACGCAGATCATCGGAAGTGAGGACGATCCTTTCCGGGCAACGGTTACCAATTACAAAAATCCTTACCTGATGGGTTACGGAGCAGGGGTGAGAACGACATTGTTCGGCTTCTACGCCAAATTTGATTACGCATGGGGCGTGGATAATGGTTACACCAATAAGCCAATTCCCTACGTAACATTGGGTTACGATTTTTGATCAATTTAAGCAGTATAAACCACCAATCCGGGAGTTATGAAGATGGCAAGAGATCAGCTCTCCTGCCATTTTTGTTTTCGGCTAACCACACTTAATGAAGATGTTTTCTATTAATGCAGCCCATTCTTTCGTAAAAGCCTGCCTTTTGGCCCTGCTGTTTGGTTCGACTGCGCAGCAGGTTCTGGCGCAAAGAGAGGTATTGTACGAGCAGTATGTCCAGAATCCGATGGCTATCAATCCGGGTTTTACAGGCGTACGTGAAGATTTCAATATGACGGCCATGTTCCGCCGCAAATGGTTTAACATACCGAATTCACCTTCCAGCCAGACTTTCGCGGCGGACGGGACGTTTTCCAATGGGAAGTTTGGTGTAGGATTCCAGGCGCTGAATGATCAGACCAGCTATTTTACCACTACGGGCTTTGTCGGGTCTTTCGCGTTTCATCTGGGGCTCTCTGATACCTGGAAGCTGGGCTTGGGCGCGCAGGGGGGAATCAATGTGCTGCCGGTTTCGGATGGGACTTTTATTACCAATAACAGGGCTTTGGGTAGTTTCGGACTGGGCGCATGGCTGCGTTCAGACCAGCTGTATTTTGGCATTTCCAAACCAGAGCTCCTCTCACAGGAATTCGGTGATCAGGTGGTGGGAAGTCTTTACCGGCGCCCGCTGTATGTTATGGCGGGCGGCAGCTACGACCTGAGCGAGCAGGTCATGATGTTGCCGCACGTGCTGTTCATACAGGAAAAAGATCACAAGTTGCGCGCCGACTTCGGTTCGAGGTTCTGGTTCAATAAGAAGGTGGGGATAGGGGCTTCATACAGGGTTGGAGGAGGTTACAACTCTGTTTCTGCGAAAGTGGATTATTTGCAGTTAACCGCTGAGGTTCAGCTCGGAAGGAATGTGCGTTTGGGGTATTTTTACAGCACCAGGCAGGTCGAACAGATTTATTCGTCCTATTCGGGGCCAAAAGGGATTCACGAACTCATGTTGAAATTTATTCCGAATCCCAAAGGATTTCAGAAATATTAACGTCAGGAACTGTTCCAAATCGTTTTTTAGGTTGACTTAAAAGGATATTTTTATTCGTAATCTTTACATAAGTCTCGTACCTTTGTGCCGTAAATGAAATACTCACTTTTGTGATGGATAAATACACCTATATAGCAAATTCCGACGCCGCTTATATTGAAGAATTGTACAATTCCTATAAGCAAGATGCAGCTTCCGTAGACGAAGGCTGGCAAAAATTCTTTGAGGGTTACGACTTTTATCAAAAATACCCCATTAACGGTAACGGACGTGCCAATGGTGCTGCCAACGGTAAGGAAGCAGCCGTAGTTGGTAAATCGGATCCGGCCCGTATCCGCAAGGAAATGGAAGTGGTTCACCTGATCCGTGGTTACAGGTCAAGGGGGCATTTGATGGCTACCACCAACCCCATCCAGAAAAGAAAAGACCGTCGTCCTCAACTAGACATTGCTGATTTTAACCTCGGACCTGAGGATCTTGATACCGTTTTCGAAGCTGGTGTGGAGGTTTTTGACCGTCCGGCCACATTGCGTGAGATCGTCGACGCTCTGAAGACCATCTACGCAAGCAATATTGGTTTCGAGTACCTATATATACGCGATCGCGAGCAAAAAAGCTGGCTGCGCAAAAAAATCGAGAAGGAAGCATTGACCATGTCTTTCTCTATCGATGAGAAGAAACACATTCTTTCGAAGCTGAACGAGGCGGTTGTTTTTGAAAACTTCCTGCATACCAAATACCTCGGACAGAAACGATTCTCCCTCGAAGGCGGCGAAACAACGATTCCGGCATTGGACGCGATGATCAACAAGGCCGCCGAGATGGGAGTGGTCGAAGTCATGATCGGAATGGCGCACCGCGGTCGTTTGAACGTGCTTGCCAACATCATGCAGAAAACATACGGTCAGATCTTCAACGAATTTGAAGGTAACCTGCCCGACCAGGTTTGGGGTGATGGCGACGTGAAGTACCATATGGGTTTTGCGAGCCAGATCACGACCAAAGACGGCAATAAAGTACACCTGAAACTGGCCCCGAACCCTTCTCACCTTGAAGCGGTGAACCCGGTAGTGGAAGGTTATATCCGAGCACGTGCCGATGGCATGTACGACAGTGACTACGATCGCGTGCTTCCCGTGCTCATCCACGGCGATGCAGCTGTTGCGGGACAGGGAATTGTGTACGAGGTGACCCAAATGTCGGCATTGAACGGCTACTACACGGGTGGAACCATTCACTTTGTGATCAACAACCAGGTAGGTTTTACGACTGACTTCGTCGATGCGCGTTCGTCCATTTATTGTACTGACATTGCGAAGATCGTCGATGCACCGGTGCTGCACGTCAATGGAGATGATCCGGAGGCGGTGGTGTTCTGTATGCGTCTCGCGGTAGAGTACCGTCAGAAGTTCAATAAGGACATATTCATTGACATGGTTTGTTATCGCCGTCATGGACACAATGAGGCCGACGAACCCAAGTTTACGCAACCGGTTTTATACAAATCGATTGAGAATCACCAGAACCCGCGCGAAATCTATCAGCAGACACTCGCCGAGCGCGGTGATGTAGATGCGCAACTGGCTGCCAATATGGACAAAGAGTTCAAACAGCTGTTGCAGGAGCGTCTGGATATGGTCAAGCAAAAAGCATTGCCCTACTCGATGCCCAAACTGGAACAGGAGTGGCACAGTCTCCGCAAATCTAAACCGGAAGATTTTGAGAAATCACCTGAAACCGGTGTGCCGCTGGATGTCCTGGAAAAAATCGGTAAGGCGCTTATTAGTACGCCCGAGAATTTCAGCAGACTCAAACAGATCGATAAGCTGCTCAAAGACCGTGAGCAGATGATCTTTGACAAGAAGGAGGTTAACTGGGCCACAGCGGAATTGCTGGCCTACGGTTCGATCCTTACGGAAGGCAACATTGTTCGTTTAAGCGGTCAGGATGTTCAGCGCGGTACGTTCTCGCACCGTCACGCGGTATTGCGGGATGTTGAAACCAATGCACCTTATAGTAGCCTGCAACATATCCAGGAAGGCCAGGGGCCATTTATGATCTACAACTCACTGCTTTCAGAGTATGGGGTTCTGGGTTTTGAATTTGGTTATTCTATGGCCAACCCCAATGCGCTGGTGATATGGGAAGCGCAGTTCGGTGATTTTGCCAACGGTACGCAGGTGATCATCGATCAGTTCGTAACGTCGAGTGAAACCAAGTGGGATCGCTGGACAGGCCTGGTGATGCTGCTGCCACACGGTTATGAAGGTCAGGGACCAGAGCACTCCAATGCACGTCCTGAGCGGTATCTGCAACTTTCGGCCAATTATAACATCATCGTTGCCAATGTCACTACGCCTGCCAACTTCTTCCATTTGCTGCGCAGGCAGTTGAAGTTCCCATTCCGGAAGCCATTGATCGTGATGTCGCCCAAGTCGATGTTGAGACATCCGCTTTGCGTTTCTCCGGTAGACAGCCTTGTAAACGGCTCATTCCAGGAAACGATCGGGGACACTTATGCAGATCCGAAGAAAGTGAAAAAGGTATTGCTTTGTACAGGTAAGTTATATTATGAACTGTATGAGAAGCAGCAGGCAGACAAGCGTGACGATGTAGCTATCATCCGTTTGGAGCAAATGCATCCCTTCCCTCAGACCCAAATTGATGCTCATTTGAGCAAATATTCCAATGCGAAGGTATTTTGGGTACAGGAAGAACCTTTCAATATGGGAGGATGGACATTCATGCTTCGCATGTACAAAGGAGCCAAACCTTTGCAGGTCATTGCCCGCGAATCCAGCGCTTCTCCGTCGACAGGTTTCTCGAAAATCCATACCAAGGAGCAGGCCGAGATTATCAACAGAGCTTTTGAATGATTGTTCCTATAATTTTTGACTTAATTCGATAACAAGATTGCACATAAAATGGCTGAAATTGAAATAAAAGTACCGCCCGTTGGCGAGTCGATTACCGAGGTTACGATAGGAAACTGGTTCAAAAATGATGGCGATTTTGTGAAGATGGACGAAGTTATCTGTGGGCTTGATTCGGATAAGGCCACATTTGAACTGACGGCAGAAGCGGAAGGTGTTTTGCACATCAAGGCGCAGGAAGGAGATACTCTGAACATCGGCGATCTGATCGCGACAATAGAAGCCGCTAACGGTGCTGCTCCTAAGGAAACGGCTCCGAAAGCAGAAGCAGCGGCGCCTGTGGCAGCCGTAGCGCCGGCTGAAAGTGCACCTGCACCGGTTCAGCCCCAAGCAGCCGAGCCGGCCGTAGCCGGTAAGCCTTATGAGATGAAAGTTCCGGCGGTAGGCGAGTCGATTACCGAGGTGACCATTGCTTCGTGGAGTAAAAAGGATGGTGACCATGTGGAATTGGATGAAATACTCTGCGAACTGGAGTCTGACAAGGCGACGTTTGAGCTACCTGCGGAAGCGGCCGGTACAATAAGAATTGTAGGAAAAGAAGGAGAAACACTGTCGATCGGCGCATTGATCTGCACGATCGAGCAAGGAGCCGGAGCTCCTGCCTCAGCACAGCCCGCACCGCAGGATGCAGCTCCGGCGGCTGGCGCACAGGCTGAAAAAGCATATAGCGAAAAGCACGCTTCGCCCGTGGCCGCGAAAATCCTCGCCGAAAAAGGAATTGATCCGAAGGATGTGAACGGTTCGGGATCAGGCGGGAAAATCATGAAGGACGATGCATTGAAGGCTGAAAAAGCGGCTGCCCCCGCGCAAGCTGCCGCGGCACCTGCAAAACCTTCTGCCCCCGCACCGGCACCGGCTGGCGCACGTGGCTCGCGCCGCGAAAAAATGTCTTCATTGCGTAAGACGATCGCGCGACGCCTGGTAGCAGTGAAGAATGAAACAGCGATGCTGACCACTTTCAACGAGGTGGACATGAAGCCTGTGATGGATCTGCGCTCTAAATTCAAAGATAAATTCAAAGAGAAACACGAGGTAGGCCTTGGCTTTATGTCGTTCTTCGTGAAGGCGGTAACCGTTGCATTGAAAGATTTCCCGGTTATCAATGCCTACATCGATGGTGAAGAGCTGGTTTACAACGATTTCGCCGATATTTCTGTGGCAGTTTCTACCCCGCGCGGATTGGTCGTACCAGTGATCCGCAACGCCGAAACGTTGTCGTTTGCTGCGATCGAGAAGGAGATTGTCCGTTTGGCGGTTCGTGCGCGTGACGGTAAGCTGGGTCTGGACGAAATGTCTGGCGGTACCTTCACGATCACCAATGGCGGTACATTTGGTTCAATGCTTTCCACTCCGATCATCAATGCGCCGCAATCGGCTATTCTGGGTATGCACAATATCGTGGAGCGTGCAGTGGTGGTGGACGGACAGATCGTGGTTCGCCCGATTATGTATGTCGCATTGTCGTACGATCACCGTACGATTGATGGCAAAGACTCGGTAAGCTTCCTGGTTCGCTTGAAACAGCTTCTGGAAGATCCGATGCGTTTGCTACTGGATATGTAATATTATCATTTCGGAAAAATAGATAACAGAGCAGGCCCGGGTTTCCGGGCTTGTTCTGTTTACAGGCTACGCTATGATAGCTTCGGATTCTGTTTGTGACGCTCCTTGTCGCGTTCAGTTTTCTTGGCCATGTTCTTTTCAAATGCCTCAGTAAGGTTCACCCCGGTCTGATTGGCCAGGCAAATGAGTACCCAAAGCACATCGGCCATTTCATCTCCGAGATCCTTGCCCAGATCTGATTTTTTGAACGACTGGTCGCCATAGGTTCGCGCCATAATGCGGGCCATTTCTCCCACTTCTTCTGTGAGGATGGTCATGTTGGTGAGCTCAGAAAAATACCTGACCCCATACGTCTTGATCCAGTGATCAACCTGGTCTTGTGCTTCTTGAATGGACATTTTAATTTTGAATGAGTGAATGAGCCGCCGTGGAACGGGGAATGATGAGTCGCCGTGGATCGGGGATGGTTGTCTTGATGGTTATATTCGGTTTTTGGAATCGATGATGATGGTTACCGGGCCGTCGTTCAGCAGGGATACTTTCATGTCAGCCCCGAATTCTCCGCATTGAATCGGTTTACCAACTTCATTACCCAGAAACGTTATCATTCTCTCGTAAAGAGGGATGGCGATGTCCGGTTTTGCTGCTTGGATAAATGAAGGCCGGTTGCCCTTTTTCGTACTGGCATGAAGCGTAAACTGGCTGATCAAAAGGATATTTCCGTCAACAGTTTTCAAATCCAGATTCATTTTTTCCTGGTCATCATTGAATACACGCAGGCCTGTGATTTTCCTTCCAAGCCATTCCACGTCCTCGTCGGTATCCAAATGGGTGATGCCCAAAAGAACCATAAAGCCGGCTTTGATTTCTCCCCGGACTTGTCCGTCAATACTAACGGAAGCGCTGCTGACGCGCTGGACTACTGCAATCATAAGTTAAATAGGTCGATGCTATTGAAGTATCCAAAAATACGGGTAATCACCGAACATACTCAAACGCCTCTAAAAGCTATCGGATAAAAAGTGGTGTCGTGAATGCAGCTTGGCTCACGGAACGATTGTACCTTGCATTCAGGAGTATTTCTAACCCACGCCATTTCAATGAAAGAAGAGCGCATTTCGGTTTTTGACATCTTTAAAATAGGCATTGGCCCGTCGAGTTCGCATACGCTGGGGCCCTGGCGGGCTGCGCAGCAGTTTCTGGACACTGTTAAAGCGCGTGGGGTTTTGAGTGAAGTGAGGGCCGTAAAAGTGCATCTTTACGGATCACTGGCAAAAACTGGCAGGGGCCACGGCACCGACATCGCCGTTATCCTGGGACTGAGCGGCTACGACCCGGTTACGATCGAGACCAGCTCCATTGACCGCATTCTGAATGACATCGCCACACAGGAATCCACTTTGCTGCACGGGGAAATGCGCATTCATTTCAATCCTAAAACGGATGTCGTTTTCCATAACGCCGAATCTTTGCCTTTTCATCCTAATGGATTGACTTTCGTCGCCGATGCCGGGTCGGGCGGGGAGATTTCTGAGACTTACTATTCAATTGGGGGCGGGTTTGTCGTGCAGGAAAACGGTGAGGGAAACACCGCTTCCGAGCGCCCGGAGATTCCATATCCCGTCGATCATGCCTCCGATCTGCTCAGGTGGCATCGCCTCACAGGCAAACCCATTTGGGAAATTGTTTTGGACAACGAGAAAATATGGCGTGACGAAGCAACGATCCGGAAAGACCTGGGCAATATCTGGCACGTGATGCGGGATTGCATCTTTCAGGGCTCTCAGCACAAGGGCGTGTTGCCTGGTGGACTCAACGTGCAACGCCGCGCAGCCGCTTTGAACGAGAAGCTGCTCAAAGGCAGCTCGTGTGCGGGGTGCGACGAATGGGTCGATCTGATCCGTGGTGGCGGTTCGGGATTCAATTACACGCTCGACTGGGTCAGCTGCTTTGCATTGGCGGTCAATGAGCAGAACGCTTCTTACAACCGGGTTGTTACCGCGCCCACCAACGGTGCGGCTGGGGTGATTCCTGCGGTTTTACAGTTTCACATCACGTTTTGCGGTGGTAGCGAAGAGGATATTTTCAAATTTCTCCTGACAGCGGGAGAGATAGGCAGCATTTTCAAAAAGGGGGCTACTTTGTCGGCGGCTATGGGAGGTTGTCAGGCTGAGATAGGCGTTTCTTCGGCCATGGCGGCGGCTGGGCTGGCCCAGGTATCGGGCGCATCGGTGGAACAATGCCTGATGGCCGCGGAAATCGCAATGGAGCATCACCTGGGACTTACCTGCGACCCCGTGGGGGGCCTGGTACAGATTCCCTGCATTGAAAGAAACACCATGGGGGCCATCAAAGCCATTACGGCTGCGCAACTTGCCCTGCAAAGCAACCCGGAGAATGCGAAAGTATCCCTGGATAATGTCGTCAAGACCATGTGGGAGACGGCGTTGGATATGAACAACCGCTATAAGGAGACTTCGGAAGGTGGCCTCGCCGTCAATATCCCGATCAGCCTCAGTGAGTGCTAGCTGCCGATCGCCGTTACAATCTCAGCAGCAAATGCGCCAGCCCAAAATACACACCATAGCCGATCAGGTCATTGGCCGTCGTGATAAAGGGACCCGAGGCCACTGCCGGATTAATGCCGATCTTTTCAAGCAGTATCGGCGTCAGCGTGCCCATGAATGAGGCCAGAAACACCACTGACATCAATGCAATGGAGACGACCAGCGCCAATTGCAGATCATTTCCGATCAGCATATTAAAACCAAAAACAATGGCGCTGATAATCAATCCATTAATAAATGCAACGGCAAACATGCGGATCAATCGCTGGCCGAGCGATGTGTCCAAGCCAGTCTTGTCGGCCAAACCTTGCAGGATAATGGAAGACGTCTGAATGCCCACATTTCCCCCTGTTGAACCGATAATTGGAATAAATGCAGCCATTGCAGGGATGATTTTGAGGTCGCCTTCGAAAAAGCTGATAAACTTCGCCGCCAGAATTCCCCCCATCATACCTACGAGCAGCCAGGGCAAACGGGCTCTTGTCTGCTGCCAGATACTGTCATCCTCTTCTACATCCCCGGTGATACCCGCCATCGCCAGCGTATCGGAACTGGCCTGATCGGTGATCACGTCGACGACGTCATCGATCGTAATGCGGCCCAGCAGCTTACCCTGCACATTCACGACCGGCAATGCGTCCAGGTCATAACGCCTCATCAGTTCGGCCACCTCCTCGGCGGGGCGGTAGGTTTCGACAAAAATCACATCCTTGTCGTACAGGCTTTCTATTTTCGTATTCTTATGGGCGAGCACGATTTTCTTCAAAGACAGCAGACCGAGCAGCTTTCCAAAGTCATCAACGACATACACCGCATAGACCTTGCCTACATCCTCGGCTTGCTTGCGCAGCTCCTCAATGCATTGGTTAACTGTCCAGTTTACGTTGGCCTTCACAAGCTCTTTCTGCATCAGACCACCCGCCACATCTTCGTCGTAGTGAAGCAGGTCCAGGATGAAGCGCGCCTGCTCCCGGTCTTCGAGCAATGCAATCACTTCTTCGCGCACCCGAATGGGCTGCTCGTTGAGCAAATCGACGGCATCATCAGAGTCGAACAGATTGACAAACTTTGAGATCTCCTCGGAGGTAAATGCTTTCAGAAAATCACGTCGTTCGCCCGGATCCATATCCGCCAGGATAGCCGCACCGGTTTCGATATTAAGCTGACTGATCAGAAACTTGGCACTTCCTGTTTCCAGCTCGGAAAGCAGGCTGGTGATATCTGCCGAAAAAAGATTCTCCATTTCCGACCGTATGGCGGCAGAGTCCTCTTTTTCAATCAGTTCCTGAATGTGGTCTACGTATAGCTGGGTTAATTCGAACGTCATTGGAAATTAGCTTTTAGCGATTGGCGAAATGCTTATAGCTTAATCAGTATACTCGGTCAGGTCGGGTTTAGTTAGGCCTTTGCGCGTTTTGCACAAGTAATGTCAACGTAACGAAGTCCTGAACGTTCAATTGTTCGGCCCGTTTGTTGAGCAGGGGATGGTCCGGTATTTCGCCTACCGGTTTCAATGCATTTCTCAAAGTCTTACGACGTTGGTTGAATGCCGTTTTAACTACTCTGAAAAACAGTTTCTCATCGCATTCCAGCGCTGTCACCTGGTTCCGCCGCAGCCTGATCACCCCTGACTGTACTTTTGGAGGAGGATCAAATGCACCGGGAGGCACCGAGACAAGGTAGTCGATGTCGTAGAATGCTTGGAGCAGGACGCTCAGAATGCCGTAGTCTTTATTACCCGGAGGGGAAGCGATCCGCTGCGCTACCTCTTTTTGCAGCATACATACGATCTCGGGGATGCGGTCACGAATTTCCAGCGCCCGGAAGAATATCTGGGAGGAAATGTTGTATGGGAAATTCCCGATGATCGCAAAGGAGCCGGGAAGGTAATCATCCGGGTTCAGTTTCAGGAAGTCTCCCGAAATAATGCGGGGCGCCAGGTCGGGGTAATGCTTTTCAAGATAGGCCACCGATTCGGTATCGATTTCGATCACATAGGTGGTATAACCGGACTTGGGCAGCAGATATTGGGTCAACACACCCATGCCCGGTCCGATTTCCAGAACGCGGTCATAGCCGCCGTGCCCGGAGAGCCCGTCCACGATACGCTGGGCAATGTTTAAATCTTTCAGAAAGTGCTGGCCCAAATGCTTTTTGGCCCGTACTTTGGAATTATCCGGTTTTTTATAATTCATTTTCACAAGCCAAAATTACGTCTTAATTCGTAGATTTATCGAATAAAGAATTGGAAGGAACCTTAAAAGTGCGATTGTACGGGACCCATGGAACTGATTTTATCCCAAACCGACTGGCAGACTATTCACCACACACTGCAGCATTTAAATCTGATCGGGATTACTTTTTCCCCTGACTTCATCATACGCAGCGTAAGCCCCCACGCGCTCATGAAAACGGGCTGGCATGAGGCTGACCTGGTGGGTTTCAGCATTTTCGACAAGCTTATTCCCAAGGAAGAAGAGCACGAGGTAAGGCAGATGCTCGAAGAGGGTATTCAGGGCAAACGCAAACTGGAACAACGTGAGGTGCCATTTCTCGCGCAGAAGGGGACGTTGCGGACATTCTCGATCAACTCGGTGCTGATGCATCAGGAAAACGATGAAGTGGAATGCGTTACCCTTGTCGGAGATGATATTACGAGGCGCCGCCGAATGGAGTCCGCTATTGCCAAGTCGAATTCGCAGTTGCAGGATCTGGTCGATAATACCAGCGATCTCATTCAGCTGGTAGCCGTCGATGGCAAGTTCATTTTTGTCAATAAGGCCTGGCGGGAGGTGCTGGGGTACGGGCTCGACGAAATCGCATCGATGCGCATGGAGGACATCCTGCATCCGCAGCATCGCGAGCAGGCGCTCGAACAATTGAAGCTGATCGAGCAGGGCATTGCCAATCCTAGCTTTGAAGCGGTATTTTTGAGCAGGGAGGGTAAAAAGGTTTTTGTGGCGGGCAGCGTCAATTGCCGCTTCGATAACGGCAAACCGACCGCATTCCGCTGCATTCTCAATGATTTTACAGAAAAAATCAGGGCAGAAAAGGCACAGAACCTGTATTACAGCATTGCGAACTGGACGGTCAATACGCAGAACCTGGATGAATTTTACCAGGGAATACATGAAGAGCTGGGCAAGATCATCGATGTGAAAAACTTCTTCATCGCCCTCTACGATCCCAGTAAAAGCTACATCTACTTTCCCTATTATGTGGACCAGTATTTCAGGGGAAATGTGCGATTTACCAAACGGAAACTGGGAAACGGCCTCACCGAATACGCGATCGCTTCCAACAAGCCGCTATTCCTTTCCGACGAAAACATTGAACAGCTGGCCAAGACCAACAGTCTTTACCTGTACGGGGTCACGCCGAAGCTACTGCTTTGCGTACCGTTGCGTATAGGCGATCGGGTGACGGGCATTATCGGGGTCAAGTCCTATGACGATCCCAAGATGTT
Source organism: uncultured Dyadobacter sp. (assembly GCA_965649915.1). Classification (GTDB taxonomy): domain Bacteria; phylum Bacteroidota; class Bacteroidia; order Cytophagales; family Spirosomataceae; genus Dyadobacter. The sequence continues at coordinate 4,977 of CBFGMV010000121.1, read as the reverse complement.
CGATACCCGCGACCTGGAACTGCTCGAATTCATTTCGGGACAGGTAGCGATGGCGATCGCCCGCAAGCAGAACGAAGAGGAGCTCAGCAAGTACCTGGCCCGATTGAATGCTATTTTCGATAGCAGCTCGCATTTGATCTGGTCGGTGAATAAATCACTGCAACTCACCTCATTCAATAGGAATTATGCCGATCTGATTCATAACCAGCTTGGTGTCAGACCTTCACTTCAGGTCAGCGCCGAGAAATTCGGATGGCGGATGGTGGGTAACAGCAACCGCCGTACACTGGAAACCAAATACCGGCAGGCCCTGCGCGGTGAGCCGCAGTATTTCGAGTTCAAGATCGACCGGAAGGACTCTGGGGAAATGTGGCTTGAATTTTACCTCAACCCTATCCATTATGCGGATGGGGTCATCGAGGAGGTCTCCGGTATTGCCAGGGACATCACGCGACGGAAGGAGGCAGAGCTTTCGTTGAGACACAGCGAGGAGCTTTTCAGGGGAATCTTTGAGAACTTGCAGGACATCTATTGCCGGATCAACCGCGCAGGAGAGATCACGATGATCAGCCAGTCGGTGCTTAAACGCCTGGGTTACCTGCCTGAGGATGTGATCGGACACAGGATCACGGAATTTTTCCCGGATAAAAAGCGCATCCATTCCGCATTGATACGACTTAGAAAGACCAAGAGCCTGCGGAATTTCGAGATTACCATGTACCGCAAGGACGGTACCGAGCGTCAGTTCATGATCAACATGCTGATGTTTACCAATGACAAGGGGAAGCCCACGGAAGTGGCTGTACTGGCACGCGATATCACCGAGTTGAAACGCAATGAGCTGGAACTGCTCAAAGCCAAAGAGCATGCCGAGCGTTCCCTGAAGGTGAAGGAAGGCTTCCTGGCTAATATGAGCCACGAGATCCGGACGCCGATGAACGGGGTGATCGGGATGATCGATTTGCTCGGTGAAACGCCTTTGAATGTAGAACAAAAGGATTATGTCCTGACGATCAAGCGCTCTTCGGAGACGCTGCTCAATATTTTGAACGACATTCTGGACCTTTCAAAAATCGAGGCAGGGAAAATGGAGCTGCACGAGGCACCGATTTCCGTGGAGGAATTGCTGCTCAAACTCGTGTCGCTGTTTGGACAAACCGCCAAGAGCAAAGGCAATACACTCAGCTACCACATCGCCCCGGATATACCCAAGTTCATCATCGCGGACCAGACCAGGTTATTGCAAATACTTTCCAACCTGACCTCCAATGCATTGAAATTCACCGAGAACGGAGCGGTACAAGTGTTTCTGACTTTGTTGAAAAAAGACGGCCTGTTTCATAAGATCAAAGTCGAGGTCCAGGATTCGGGTATCGGTATCAGTGCGACCGACCGGCAGATCCTGTTTACCTCTTTTACGCAGCTCGATAATTCGTCCCGCAAGTCGTTTGGAGGTACCGGACTTGGATTGGCTATTTCCAAACAGCTTTGCGCATTGATGAACGGAGAGATCGGTGTGGAGTCGACGCTGGGAGAGGGCAGTACCTTTTGGTTTACATTTGAAACGAAGGAAACCTCCATTGCGCAGGTCAGCACGGTTACCTTAATGGAAGAAACGCCGATCGAGGATGTGTTCCGCGATTATCACCCATTGATACTGCTTGTGGACGACAATGCGGTAAACCGTAAAGTGGCCAACGAAATCCTGAAAAAATCCGGTTGCCAGGTCGATCTGGCGGAAAGCGGATTCAAGGCCATTGAAATGGTGGAAACCAGGTACGGGTCCGGGGAAAAAGCCTATGACATTATTTTCATGGATATCCAGATGCCTGATATGGACGGAGTGGAAACGTCCCAGGAACTGAAAAAGCGGTATGCAAAAGGCCTGGCGCCGATCGTGGCCATGACCGCCTATTCGATGAAGGAAGACCGGGACCGGTTTATGAGCCAGGGAATGGATGACTATATCGCCAAGCCGATCCGGGCTCAGACGCTGGTTCAAAAGGTGAAAGAGCTGATGGGGAATATGGAAAACCGAAAGCTCGAACAGATACAAAAGGAAATTGCGCAGGAAGCGATGCTGCCGGTGCTGGACAAGGAAATTATCGACCAGCTGGCGGGGATCGGAGGAGCAGACCTGGTCTGGTCGGTTTTTGAAGATTTTGTCAGCGAAGCCACCGAATTGGTCGAGGGCGCAGTGGAAGCTTACCGGACCGGCGATATCAAAACCGTCAAGAGCAATCTGCATACCCTGAAGGGAAGCGGAGGGACCGTCGGCGTTTCCCAAGTGGCTGAAATCGCGCGCGACGCGGAATGGAGGCTCAAATCGGATGATACGAGCACACTGGCGGACGCATTGCCCCAATTGGAAAAGGCATATGCAAGATTTTTGGCCAGTTATAAGGGATTGTTAGGAGAATGGCTTGGATAGCACGGAGGTTTTCGTCGGTAAATTTCAGGGATTGATCTACAAATACATCGGAATCTGTCGATTGTAAAGGTTTGTTGCCGGAAGGCATTAAACTTTGTTGGGTAAGGGAGCTCTAACCAGCAATAAACCTTTACATGTCATGAACAGAATTACATGCTTCGTCCTTTTGCTGGCCGGTTTGGCCAGCCCGGCATTCACTCAGGCGCAAAATGCGCAGATCACCGGCACCGTGCTCGACAGCACGAGCAGGGATGCGGTAGCAGGGGCCTACGTGGCCGTGAGCCGGAACACTCCGGACGCCAAACCGGAGTATGTGACGACGGATGTCAATGGCAAATTTGTTTTTACCGGGCTGACCAAACAGGTTTCCTACCTGGTAAAAGTGACTTACCTGAGCTACAAGGATTTCACTCAGCTGGTGACGGTTAGTAAGGATGTTCAGGACCTGGGCACGATCCATCTGACCGAATCGGTGGCTAACCTGAAAGAGGTGAAAGTGGTTGGCCAGGTAACCGCCATGGAACAAAAAGGGGACACTACCCAGTTTAATGCTGCTGCATTTAAAACAAACCCGGACGCTACTTCCGAAGATCTTATTCAAAAAATGCCGGGCATCACGGTCACAAACGGAACGGTCACCGCGCATGGCGAGACCGTGAATCGGGTCCTGGTCGATGGTAAGCCCTTTTTTGGTGATGACGCGGCATTGACATTGAAATCGCTGCCCGCCGAAGTAGTCGATAAAATTGAGGTTTTTGACAAGCTCAGCGACCAGGCGCAGTTTACAGGCTTCGATGACGGCAGTGCGCAGAAAACCATCAATATCGTAACCAAGGCAGATAAGAGAATGGGGCAGTTTGGAAAGGTATTTGCCGGTTACGGACTGGATGACCGCTACCAGGCCGGCGGTAATGTCAGTTTTTTCAAAGGCAATCAGCGTATATCGGTGATCGGGCTTAGCAATAATATCAATGTCCAGAACTTTTCAAGTCAGGATCTGCTGGGCGTTTCCGGTGGAGGCGGGGGCAATCGCGGTGGGGGCGGATCGGCCGGCAATTTCCTGGTGGGCAATCAGAGTGGCATTACCGGAACCAATTCCTTCGGCCTGAACTATGCCAATAAGATCGGTAAGAAGGTTGAGGTCTCGGGAAGCTATTTCTTCAACAGAACCAGCAATACCAATGTGCAATCGACTGCCCAGCAGTATTTTTTACAGGGTGGGGCAGGGGATCAGCTCTATAATGAAAACAGCCGGACCAATTCGACCAACTCGAACCACAGACTGAATTTTCGTGTGGAATATAACATTGACCCGAAAAATTCATTGATTATCACGCCCCGCCTGAGTTTTCAGGACAATCATTCAGGTAGTGTCAAGGCCGGATTAACCACATTGGTAACAGACGGAAGCAAAATCAACAGTTCCAACAACAGTTCCGCGAACGTGAATAAGGGCTATAACTTTTCCAATGACCTCTTGTTCCGCCACGCATTTGAGAAGAAGGGCCGGACGGTTTCATTTAATTTCAACACACAGATTAATGATAAAAACGGACGCCGTGACCTGTATTCGCGGAACATTTATTTCGATAACCTCGCCTTGCCCGACACAGCGATGCGCGGGGATACGATCGACCAGCGCAGCTTTACGCATTCGGATGGAGTGACATTAGGAGGTAACCTGGTCTACACCGAACCCATCAGCACCACCGGGCAGTTACAATTCAATTACGGTTTGACGGTCAGTAACAGCAATTCCAACAAGGATACCTACAATATGAGCTATGACGAGGGGACCTATTCGGATCTGGATTCGCTGCTGACCAACAATTTTGATAACCGTTACATTACCAACCGCGCCGGGATCGGCTACCGTTACCGTAAGAACAGCTGGTCGGCTAACTTGGGCGTCGATTTCCAGAATACCGGATTGTACAGCCAGCAATTGGCGCCGGTCAACAACAAAGTCGATCAGTCGTTTACCAACGTCCTGCCGAACCTGATGGTGAACTATCGTTCCAAAACCGGTACGCAGTTCCGCGCCTTTTTTCGGAGCTCCACCAATCAGCCTTCGATTTCGCAGTTGCAGAATGTGGTAGATAACAGTAATCCATTGTCGCTGACAGCCGGTAACCCCGACCTGAAACAGGAATACCGTAACATGTTAAGCTTCCGGTACTCGCTGGCGGGTGCCAAACGTCCTTACAATTTCAATGCGATGCTTTTTGTAACCCAGACCAACAATGCGATTGTCAACTCCACATTCATTGCCCAGGAGCCTACTCCGTTACCAAACGGGATCGTACTGGAAAGGGGCGCGAAACTAACCTCGCCCATTAACGTTGACGGCAGCTGGAATGCACGGTCCTTTTTTACCTACGGAAAACCGGTGGCGCCATTGAAACTGAACCTGAATCTTACCACCGGGTTTAATTACCTCCGGTCGCCGGGTATGATCAATAATGTGCCCAACTTCCCGAATACGTATGCGCTGTCTCAAGGGCTTGTCGTAAGTAGTAACATCAGTGATAAACTCGACTTTACGG
>CBFGMV010000120.1:0-24355 GCA_965649915.1 uncultured Dyadobacter sp. | reverse complement strand
CCAGCGGCGGGACCGAGGTGTTAGGGTGCTTGACATTCGTAGATCCCGGAGGAAACCCTGCATCGTTTTGACTATAATTGCCGGTATTGTACCAACCACGCCCCGCTGAGCCGGAAAGGACATAGGTATAGGCCGTTTCGCTGTTTATCTTGGTGTAAGGGCGCGTCGAGGGATACCTTCCCAGGTTTCCATTGCCCGCCTGTCCGCCGCTCTGGGTATAATCGCTTGTCCTCGCTTGTGTACCTTTCTTGCGGATCATTCCTGCACGCTCGTATGCATGCGAGTGCGACACCACCAGCGCATCGACGTGGTATTCCGGCTTTTCCAGAATAGGCAGCAGTTTTTCCTGCACCCGCTTCATGTCGTTCTCCGTCGGGAAATGGCCTATCGTAGAGAATGGAGGCAGGTGAAAGGTCACCACGGTCCATTTCTGCTTATTTTTGGTTAAATCCCTGATCAGCCATTTGACCTGCGGCAGGGAGTCGATGGGCGAATTGGTAGAATCGTCCATCGCGATCGAGTTTTTACTGTAAATGTCATAGTAAGAGGTACTTTGAAATTTTCTCTCCCAGTTCTCATTCACATTCTGGGATTCGATCAGCGGTGGGTTCAGTACTACAAAATGGACATTCCCCTGGTTAAAAGAATAATACCCCTTCTTGTTATACGTAGGTTCTCCGCCGATCTGTGCGCTGTCCGGATAAGCAAAAGTCGAAAAGCTCGCGGCCGTTTGTTTATGATAAGCTTTTCTGATCCAGATCGGCTTACCCTTTTTATCCACATAGGTCAGATCCGGTTCATAATCATGGTTTCCGATCACCGTCCACGAGGGTATGCGAGAAAGCAGCTGCTTATCGGCCGGCCGGTTGTAAAACTTGAACAGCGTCGTGTCCAGAGCGGCCTGAAGTCCCTCATAAGGTGATGTGTTGGAATTGTCACCCAGGAAGATCAAACCGTCCACCTTCGGGTTGTTTTTAGAGGCCAGATAAGCCAGGTAAGCATCCCGCACCTTGTAGGGCCGCGGGTTAATGTAGGTACCGGCTCCCGAATCGCCCAATAGCCAGAACCGCACAGCCCTGGTGGTATCGACCGGGTCGTGCAGGGTACGGAAATAGTTCACGGTGGGGTTGTACTGCAGCTGCTGGTAATCATAGCCGTTGTAGTAGCCGACACTGTAATAGTATTGGGTATCAGGAGAAAGGTTTTTAAGCGTAATGCTGTGCAGGGTGTCATTGACCGACGACCTCACCTCCTTGTAATCTTCCAGATCGGCATCCTTGCTGTACCGGACCGTTGCATTCGTCACCGCATTGGTGTACCAGCAGACGGTCATCCGGTTGTGCGACGCGAGTTGCAGGTACGGATACCGGGACAATCCCGTCGTTTGCCCTTCCAGCTGCACATCGAAATAAACATCCGAGCTCATGTTGCCGGTCTGGTGTAATTCGACCGCTATCACGTTGGTCCCGTTTTGAAGATAACTTGCGGAGAGAACAGTGTCAATGGTCAGCAACGGCGTACCTACCGGGGCACCTGCAAAGCCGTTCAGATAGGGTGTCATGTTCTTCCGGGCCACCTCCGCCCCTCCGATATACACTACCATACCGTCGTCCAGTGTCGCCCTCAAACGTATACGGGCATACGCGGATGCATTAGCGACCTGGAAGGTCCTGCGAAAATAATAGACAGGGTAATTCGGAGTGGTATTGTTGACGCCCCGAATGAGCGTGGTGTTGTAAGTGTAGCCTGAGTTACTTCCAAATCCGAATGGTGCTTTTCCGGTCGACCAGCCACTGTCGTTGAAACCGGTGGCAGCCCAGTTGTTGTTGCCTTGCACGGTCCCATCCTGCAGGTATTTCCAATCCGACTGATAAGGCACGATCATCTGCGCCATTACCCCGGTTGTACTGAACAATATCAGCCAAACCAGGAGCCTGCCGGCGGCAGCATGCCCCGAGGCTCCCTGATGAGCGGGTTTCGTTTCCATAACAAACTGTATTTGAGGGTGATCATGCCTTTAATTTACAGTTTTATTTATAGAAAAACTATCACAAAACAGAGATAAAAATACTTTGATTTCGGGCGGCAGGCGCACTTACTTTCGCGCCTGTATCCGCACACCCCTGAGCGCGGGGTCCCGGGGCTCGGGCAGCGAATACAATGGCGGCAACATGATAAATGCAAACGCGCCCAGTGCCGTTTTTTCTTCGAACAAGCCCTGGCTAATGCTGCTTTGGTAGTCATCCGGGGTGGTTTGAGGGAGGTTGAGTTCGTAAGTTCCCCCTGCTTCACGGAAGCCTACTTTTCGGACAAAAGCCATCACCCCCGGATCACCGATTTTTTGTACGGTTAAACGCACATACAGCATGTCGGCGGTTTTCCGGCCCACTGAAATGTAAAATTTGCTCAGCCCGATTTTGTCCGTCCTCCCCGCGCTGTACAAGGTGTCTCCGTTGACCACGTAGGATTGCACCTGATAATCTCCTGCTGCCCTTGCAGCCGCGTCGTCGGGCAGCTCGGTGCTGTCGCAGGCAAACAGTGCCAGGGTCAGGGAAAACAATGCTGAATATCTCATGGCTGGTATCATTCCGGATTTGATTTGATCAGTCAATGTTAGCCAATTTCCATTAAAATATCCAATAAATGTAACATTGGTTACTTATCACGTTTTACTGGTTTGCCCCGCCATTCACGAGCAAGTGCTGGCCGTTCACGAATGACGACAAATCACTCGCGAAAAATTCGGCGACATTGGCGACATCTTCCACTTCCGCCAACCGGCCCATGGGGCAGCTATCCAGCAACGACTTCCTCAGTTCGGGATAGCTATCCGCTTCCGCGAAAATGCCGGAATGATCGACCGCAAACGGGATGATCGAATTCACAGTGACGCCACGGTAGCCGATTTCTTTGGCCAGCACATCCACCAGGTAGCGCGGTGTCGTTTTGCTGCCCCCGTAAACGGCCATCCCGGCGACGGGAAATGCCGTGGTGCTCGATGCGATGTAGATGATCCGTCCATGGTCTCCGACATGTAATGCAGCCTGCTGCATCGTGAAATAGGCGCCTTTGGTGTTGATCGCAAACAGGCGATCGAATTGCTCCTCCGTAAACCGGGTCACAGGCGTTTCCACCATTTCGATCCCCGCGTTGGCTACTACGATATCGATTTTACCGAATGCGTTTTTGGCTTCCTCGAACATGCGCCGGATGTCCGCCACCTTGCTCACATCCGCCTGCACCGAGATCACGCGGGCTCCCATTGCCCGGATATTGCTTTCGACTTCCTCGGCCGATACCTTGTCGCGGGAGTAATTGAGAACAATATCGGCCCCCAATGCTGCGTAACGTTCTGCGATGGATTTGCCCAAACCTCTTGCCGATCCGGTAATGAGGGCTACTTTATTCTTCAGTGAGTTCATGATTACTAAATTTTTAAGAATGATTTTGACTAATAACTAATTGATAATGAAAAGATAACCATCTAGAATACAAGACGATCAGGCCATGGCTCCGTTGAGCCCGATGGTTTGCCCGCTGATCCATTTGGCATCGTCACCAGCGAGGAAAGCGATCGTTCCGGCAATGTCTTCCGGCTCTCCCAGGCGGTTGAACGCATTCAATGCGGCCAGGCGGTCGATGACTTCCTGCGGCTTTCCTTTCGTAAAAAGTTCGGTGTTGGTGGGACCGGGAAGGACGGCATTCACATTGATGCCCCTTGCGCCTATCTCCTTCGCGAAAACACGCGTGAGCTGCTCGACGGCGCCTTTGGTGGCTACGTACGTGGCATAGGTAGGCATCATCAGACGGGTGGTGGTAGATGAGAAGTTGATAATGCTGCCGCCCTCTGCGAGTCGGGTTGCTGCCTCACGGAGCGTGTTAAACGTCCCGCGTACATTGATTTCAAACTGCCGTGTAAAGTCTTCGTCAGTCGTGTCTTTCAGCAGCTTCGTGATCATGATCCCGGCATTATTCACCAGGATGTCGATTTTGCCGTAATGCGCGATCGCTGCGTCGAACAGCTCCTTCACCTGCTGTGGATTGCTTACGTCGGCCTGTAATGCGACGGCATCTCCCCCGGCCTGCGTGATCGACGCGACGGTTTGCTGAGCTGCATCCAGTCCTCCTGCGAAATTGACAATGACCTTTGCGCCGGCTGCTGCCAGTTGGCGTGCGACTGCCGCACCGATTCCCCGTGATGCGCCGGTTACGAGCGCGACTTTGTTTTTGAGCGTATTCATGGTCGTTTTTGTTTTGTGTTAATGACAATACAAAGGTGCACCACGAGCACCGCCTGCGACGTACAAGGATTACAGGAAGAGTTGCAAATATCTCAGAATGGCTGCGAGGTGTGCTGGCGGCGGTATGCTGCGGGGCTGATGGCCGTGTGTTTTTTGAAATAATTACTAAAATGCGGCGCTTCCAGAAAGCCTAGTCTGCCCCCTATTTCCTTGACGCTCAGCGCCGGATCTTGCAGCATTACCTTGGCCTCAGCCACCGTTTTATCGGCAATCCAGGCGCTGATGGATTTGCCCGTTTTGTTACTGATTACACTCGACAGGTAATTGACATGCAATGACTGCATATCGGCGTAGTCCTGCACGCGCAAAGGCACCTCAGCCCGGCCATTTACCAGTTCTCTGAAATGCTGTTCAAGATTGCGTTTGAAAGTCCGCACGATCTGCGAACTGCGGTTTCCCTCGTAAATGGGGTTGTAATCCTGAAAAAAGTATTCCTTGATTTTCAGAAGCAGCGCCACCATCAGGCTGCCGATGATGCGGCTCTTGTAAGGTGAATGCCCGAGGTGTTCCGCATGGATCTGCTGATAAAGCCTGCGGACCATACCGAATTCTTCGGCCGACAAAACCCTCGGCTCCACGGTTTCGGTCAGCAGGAATGAAAAATCACGGTACACATCCTGATGAACGTTTTCTTTCAAATAAGCCTCATTAAATGTGACCAGGCAGGCATCCTGGATGCTGTGCCATTCAAAAACACGGTAATTACCAGGATTTGTAAAATAAACGGTCCCCGGCCGCACCTCGAAGCGCTGATCATCGATGGTATACTTCCCGAATGCTTCCCTGACAAAAAGAAAGCTGAAATAGTTGGGCCTGAACGGGACGGAAGTAAATGGGAACTGGGTAAAAGTATCCTGCAAATAATGGATCGTGAATCCGGATGAAGCATCCACCGGGTCGAGGGGAAGTCCCATCGATTCGTACAACTCGTGCAGATCTTTGACAACCAGGTTGCGATTCATGGATCAAATGTAACGGATAACCATTCAGTAAGTCAAATTTGTAAATAAACATAGAATTTGTAGTATTACATCTATACTATCCTACTCTTTCCTGATGAAAAACTACCTTTTGTTTCGGGTGCTTTGCGCCCTTTTCATCGTCTTCGCCGGTCGGTGCGTGCAAGGTCAGGCACCGGCCGACACCACAACTATCCCAGCCACACCGACTGTCACGCCGGCCGCGACGACAGGTGAACTCCCCTGGCGCGGCGCGGAGATTGTGGCCATCGGGGCGGATCAGGCGTCGCTGCAAGCCCGGCGCAACGACACTACCTGGACATTCGGGCTCACCGCCCCGGCGCTCAAAAAGATATTGCCGGCATTCTCCCCAGGCGACCGGGTTGACCTTACCTACACCAGCACCGGAAGCCAGAAAACGCTGACGGCGCTGGCCATCGAAAAAGTGCAGACCGGCAAATGGCAACGTATATGGACACTGGCAGGTTCGGTAGCGGGAGTATTGCTGTTTTTCCGCCTGCTGCTACGGCGGAAACTGCGAAATCTCATTCTGGGTGCCGACAACCGGTACAGTAACTCCAATTTCCAGATCGTCATGTGGTTTTTCACATTGATCGTCACTTACATCGCGGTAACCATTCTGCGGGGTCAAGTCAGCATCGATTTTGTGGGTGGCGTAGATATTCCCTCCAATCTGCTCCTGCTTTCCGGATTCAGCGCGCTTACGTTCGCTACGGCAAAGGGGATCACCGAAAGTAAGAATCAGGAGGCCATCAAGCAGAACCAGATGCCCAAGCAACCTGCCACCGAGCCGCATTTCCCCACAGACCTGTTTCAGGATGACACCGGGATGGTGGATATGGCCGATTTCCAGATGGTGGTGATCACGATCCTGGCAGTGGCTGTGTACACATTCCAGGTTTACGACTTTCTGAGTACGATTGAATTGCACAGGAATGTCACCCTTCCCGACGTCGACAGCACCATTCTAGCCACATTCGGGCTGGGCCACGGCGCCTATCTCGCGAAGAAATACGTGGGCGGAATCAATTCGTAAGACCGGGATCTTTCGGTAAATTGGAAGAGAAGGATCAGTTTCACAAACCGCACCCGTCGGCCCCGGCAGATATGATACTATGAAAAGCCCCGTTTTGATCTTCCTGCTGCTTTTGGCGTTACACCAATCGGGTTATTCGCAAAGTCCGGTATGGTACATTGCCGGAACGGTATACGACGACAACGGGAAAGCGCTGCCATCCGCAACGGTGTATATCAACAACACCTCCATGAACACCGTGTCCGACCAATCAGGTCAATTCAAAATCGCCGTTCCTGTAAAGTACCGGAAAGTGGAGCTCATTGCTTCATACGTAGGATACAAGCCCGAGGTGAAGCATATTCCGTCCGTACCGGGACGGACCGCCAACGTTGTGTTTAAACTGGATCTGGTGAATGCGATCCGCGAAGTGGTGGTCATGGGGAAGAGAGACCGGCATTGGCGGCGCAAATGGCGGATATTTGAAAACGGACTGTTCGGAGACTCTCCTTTTGCCAGTCAATGCAGGATCATGAACCCCGAATCGGTGACGCTCGGACTGAATGAAAACACCGGACGTGTTACGGCCAGCGCCGCGGAGCCCGTACGGATCGAAAATGCCGCGCTTGGCTACACCATAAGCTTTCACATGAGCAAATTCGAGTCGAACGGGCGGAAGACTTTTCTGGCCGGCTACAAGTTCTTCGAAAGTTTGCTGGCCGAAGACCCCGAAAAGCAAAAAAAGCAGCTCCGCAACCGCGGCACCGCATTCAGGGATTCGTTCCGCAATTTCCTGGTGTCCCTCTCCCGCAACAGCCTGGAAGAAGGTGGTTTCGAGATGTTCAGGATGAAAACCATGCGGGAATTCTACCTCACCAAAGTGCCGCTGGAAAAGGAAGTTGCGGCGGGCAATTTCACCCCGTTGAGCGCAGACTCTGTATGCACCTATGACAAAGACAATGGCCATTTCATTTTGTATTCCAACTCCCCCATCATCGTATTCCAGCGGCGCCTTTTCAACAGCGCTTCGGTATTCTCGGACTACCCCTTCAAATACTCCCAGATCATATTGCCCAACCGCTTTTGTTCTTTTTCCGAAAACGGTTGGCTGATTGCCCCCAACGGCATTACGATACACGACAACTGGGCTAGGGAGGGTTTTGCCGAGATGCTGCCGACGGATTACGCCTTCCCTGGCGATGAAATACCTGCCGCTGTTTCCTCCATTCCGAAAATCAGCGGGGCCAAATGGAACAGACCTGCGGACATCCGGCTCCCGGCCATCGAAGCCCGGCAAACAGGCCTAGACAAAGACGGGCTCCTGCAAGCGGATGAAAAGCCTTCGCTCATGAAACCAGACTATGAAATCTCCATACGTGAAAGCGACAATGCCGGTACCATTTTCGATCTGCTGAAGAGGATCCCGGGACTTCGGGTGACGTTCGACGCGCTGTCGAATACTTACAAAGTGTATTTTATTGAAAATAATACCCATATCAACGGCGACAGCCAGTTCGACAATAGTGTTGCGTTAATGCTCGACAACGTCTTTTACAGTGGCGGCGACACTGTAATCCCCATGCTGAATGCGCTGACCGTGCGGGATGTCAAATCCATTTCGGCTGTCAGATATGGAAATTCCGCCGCGTTTGGTGCCAGGGGCGCTAACGGCACATTGATCATCACCACGAACAAGTAGGTGCATGATCGGTAGTCACATCAACCCGCAGGGTCAAAAAATAAAAAATCACGATGCCCGATTTATCAGACTGGAAATCTGCCGCTTACCCGTGTACGCAACTGGCAAGGTATCAGTCCCGCCACATTGTACCAGGGCACGCTGGCACGATTGTAGCGCTCCCGCGGTTATAGGCTCAGGCTATCCCCGACCGGGATAGTCGCAGTGAAACTGTGTATCCTATTCCCCAGTTCCGATTGCTCCTAACCCCATTGTATGAAAACAATCCTGATCGCTGACGATCATTCCCTGATACGTTATGGCCTGAAAATGGCCATCAAAAATCACTTTGCGCAATGCCAGACCGACGAGGCCTGGGATGGCAATTCGGTAATGGCCCAGATGAAAAACAATGCTTATGAGCTCGTTCTGCTGGACCTATCCATGCCGGACACCGACTCCGGCGTACTGCTCCAATGGATCCGTAATTTCCATCCCGAAACCAAGGTCCTGATCGTCTCGATGAACAATGCGGCGACTTTTGGTAAACGGTCTCTGCAAATGGGCGCTCACGGTTATATTGAAAAATACGCTTCTCCCGAACAACTCCTCCATGCTGTCGACACGGTACTTTCCGGTAAGAAGTACATGAGTTCAGAACTTTCACAAATCATTGTCAACGACACGATCAACGGCAAGTCGGCCAACCCATTCGACAAACTCACCCAGCGCGAATTCCAGGTTGCGATGTACATTATCCAGGACTATTCGATTACGCAGATCGGCGAAATGCTGCGATTGCAATACACATCGGTGAACACCTTTCGCCGAAGGGTCTTCGATAAGCTGAATGTCTCCGACCGTCGTGAATTAGTCCGCCTGGCGGACGCGTACAGCGTTACTAAGCCCTCCGGACCAGTAAGCTAGCCAGCCCGTTCCGATGTCAGCTTCCGATGCTTACCGCCCCATTCACTCAGCTGCTTAAAGATCGGGCCGAATGCCTTTGCCATTTCGGTGAGCTCGTATTCAACCCGGGGCGGCACCTCTGCATACACCGTCCGTTTCACAAGTCCGTCCGCTTCCATCGCGCGCAGTTGCAGCGTAAGCATGCGCTCCGTGATGTATGGAAATTCCTTTTTTAACTCCCCGAACCGCATTTTACCGGCTTCCAGCTTGCTGATGATCAGTATTTTCCACCTGCCGCCGATCTTGTTGACGGCGTAAGTGAGGTCGCATTCGATGATCAGCTTTTCGTTGCTTGTATAGGTGGAAGTCTCTTTCCTGGCAGCCATTACTTACACTTTTGTTAGTACCCAACAATTGGTTGTATTACTGCTAAAATTAGATGCTTCCGGCTACGTTTGCAACAGTTTTTTGCCAAACCAATTTTGGATACAATTTGAATCAGAAGTCATGGATCTTTACCTGAAAGGAAAAACAGCATTAGTTACCGGAGCCAGCCAGGGTATCGGCAGGGCCATTGTGAAGGAACTGGCCATTGAAGGGGTCAAAGTGTTTGCTACTGCGAGGAATAAACAGTTACTGGACAGCCTCAAAGACGAAGTTGCTGCACTGGGAGTACCGGAGCCCATTATTTTCAGGCAGGATTTCGTAGCGGCCGACGGTCCGCAGCGCATCGCCGAAGCCGCCCTCGCCGCGCTTGGGCACGTGGATATTCTGGTCAACAATGCCGGCAAAAGCCGGCCGGTCGGAATTACGGGTCCGGAAGCACCCTGGGACGAATCGATGGCACTCGATTTCGACCGGCCCCGTCAGCTGACGCAGCTGTTGCTACCGCATATGATCGAACGCGGTGAGGGTGCTATCCTCAACCTCACCAGCACTTATGAATTACGCAGCCTCAACGTGTCGGCCATCGCCAAGGCCAGCATGGCAGTATGGTCCAAACAACTGGCCGGAGAGGTTGGAAAACATGGCATCCGGGTCAACACCCTGCAACCCGGACTCATCGACACGGAAAACATCCGGCCCTATTTTTCAGCGGCCGAAAGGCAAACCTTCGCCTCGGCCAAGATACCGCTGGGTGATTTCGGCGAGCCGCAGGATATGGCCAACATGGCCGTGTTTCTGGTATCGCCACGTGCACGATACATCACGGGATCGGCGGTCGTGGTGGACGGTGGTTTGAGGCATTATCCGTTTTAACGGCTATTTTCCTCCAAGCTCTTCCTCACCCCGTTCGTAGTGTTCGCGGGTCACAACGGGCTCGGACGATCCTTTGTTAGCCCGCATCTGAAACACGTCTACGAGTAGGGAGAATGCCATCGAGAAGTAAATGTAGCCTTTCGGAATTTCCAGCCCGAAACCTTCGCTGACCAATGAGAAGCCGATCAGCAGCAGGAACGACAGTGCCAGCATTTTGAATGCCGGGTGGCGGTTCACGAAATCACTGATCTTTTCGGAAGCCAGCAACATGAGAATAACCGTCGCAATCACCGCAACGTACATCACCCAGACCTCCTTCACCATGCCGATGGCTGTGATAATCGAATCGATTGAAAACACCATGTCCATGATGAGGATCTGGGTGAGAACCTGCCCGAATGTCGAAACCTTGATATTCTTGCTTTGGTCCCCTGCTTCCCCTTCCATTTTGTGGTAAATCTCCTTGGAGCTTTTGTAAAGCAAAAACAAACCTCCCGCCAGCAGCACAAGCTCTTTTCCCGAAAAACCCTCGCCCATGACGACAAAAAGGTCCTTATCCAGCTTCATGATGAGGGAGATGATCAGCAACAGTCCGATACGCAACACCCCGGCCAGTATGAGGCCGTATTGCCGGGCCTTCTTCTGCTGCTCCGCAGGAAGCTTCCCGGCAATAATAGATATGAAAATCACATTGTCGATTCCCAGGACAGCTTCCAGGGCAACAAGGGTAAGGAGAGATACTACAACTTCAAATTCCATAAGTGACTACAAAAGTTTACGCGACAGGAGCGGGCGAACAGGATCTTTGGCCTCCCCGCTCCGTCATCCCTAAAAATCCGGGCCACGACAGCTTGCCTCCGTCTGAAACGGGTCGCAGCGGCACGTCAAAAAGGAGTTCCACCCCGACCACCATCGAAGCAGCCCATGCTTCGGAAGTGGAAACCTCGGCAACCCGGAACCGCGAAGAAAGCAATTTTCCCTTGAATGCACATAAAACAGGCACCTTTCGGGATGAAAGGTGCCTGTTTTATGTGTACGGATTGTCAAACCTAAAACCTGCGATCTAGTCGGCAAGATCGGAGGTGATTTTCTTTTCGTTCTCCGTTTGCGGCTTGCCGCTCGCATTCGGCTTGCCTTTACCGGTCGTAATGAGGTTGAAAAGGCTGTCCTGAATATAGAAGGTCCAGGCGTCGCGGCAGATTTTGTAGCATTCGTAAGCAGGCACAAGTCCTACATGGGTGAGGGTTACCTGCGTCTGGCTTCCTTTTGCGGAAACTTCAAAAACCATGCTGGTGCCTGTCCACTCCGTCTCGTCTTCGGTGAATTTGAAATAATTATCAAGCACCAACCAGACCACCTTTTCCCGGGGGACTAACTCGGCGATCTTGATCCGGCAGCGGTGAACATCTTCAAAATGGTAATTGAACACCGCGTCGAGCCGGTCGGTATCTCCTTCAATCTCTTCGGACCACCAACCTCTGACATTGGTAACGGCTTGGAATGCTTCTTCCTGCGTATGATCGACCAGGATCGTTGTACTGAAATCTTGTGCAGACATGGCTTGATTGATTTTGGTTGCTGACTACTATCGAATTGAACAACACAAAACTACACGCTCATTTCCAGACTCATACGGTGCTAAACAGACATTCTGACGGGGTAATCCGGACAAATCCCTTATGCGGGCCAGTCAAAGCCCGCCCCGGATACAACGCACCGAAACGGCCTCACCCTTGCCGCCCCCGTCCTGGCAATGCAACGCCTTACCTCCCGCCCCGAAATTAAAAGTCCAGGCCGTTTGCGCATCGATTTCAGTGGTGGTCCAGTAAAACCCATGCGCATTGAGGCGTGCAAACACCTGCTGCTTTGCCTCCCGGTTACCTCCCAACGTAGCATTGAACCCTGAAATACCGCCGGTCTGCAATGCCTTGTACGCACTCTTGCCTCCGTCTTTCGAGTTGTTGCTGGCACCTCCGTACTGCGCTGCGAGCGTTTCCCATTCGGCCCGGCTGGGTAGTCGCCAGCCGTCGCCGAGCAATTCGCAGGCCTGAGCGGCCGATGCGTAGGTATACATGCGCCCATAGGTCCGGCAATTGGCTTCGTCGCCGGAAAAACACCAGGAGCTGTCGACTTTGATATTGAGATCCCGGGTCATCCAAACCCGCTGGTCGGGCATCCGCTTCACCGGATAGGTGTTACCGTCCCTGTCGCGGATGATTTCGCCGGTCTGCGCCGCAGTTTGCAAGGCCATGATCATACAAATGCAGAGGACGACCAATTTGATACGGGAGGTAATGTCAAGTTCCATGGCGGCTGTTTAAGGTGTGGCTTGATAAATTTAATGATTTTTCCAACGCCGCACAGCACAGACCGCGAATGCTTTCTGCACACCCCTCCGGAATCCCAGGACATTTCGCGCAGCTTTATAATAGGCATTACTCATCGCCACCCCAACAAGGCCCCCGAGCACCCGGTAAACTCAAAGCACTTTTTCCATATAAATCGCATCCTCATGCGGATTGGGGTAGTAGGCAGGGATTACTTCAAAACCAAAGTGTTCATACAACCTGCGCGCACCTGTCATACCAGCCAGCGTATCGAGCCTGATCTTCTGGTAACCCAGGTCAGCGGCGACAGAGAGGGAGCGTTCGAGCAGCAGCTTGCCCAGCTTGTAGCCACGGTATCCGGGCTGTACATACATCCGTTTCAGCTCGGCGATATCGGGTGCCTGCCTGCGTACCCCCGCACATCCGACCACCTGTCCGCCTACCTCAGCCAGCAATAGCGCACCCGAGGGTGGGCCGTACTGAACCCGGATCGTTTGTAACTCGTCGGCAAAGCGCTGAAAAGCCAGATCGATCGTCAGAGAGTTGGCATACTCGGTAAAAAGGCTCTTTCCCGCTTCAAAATCTGCATCTGAATGCGCTATAATTATGCTCGAAGTATCCGTCATGATTTCTGTTTGTGCAAATGCCTTCCTTCCCCGATCGAAGGACGGCTAATCCGTCACAAAAATGGCGGATTTTGAGTTGCCGGTACAGATACAGATTTTTTATTTTGGCAGGAAACAGACGCGTATCAGGCACCATTACCTGATCCTGGGCAGCCACATCCCCATTGCCGCCCCGGCAATGCCGACAGCCATCAACAGCGCAGCGGTCAGAATCACCAGCGACGCCGCTATCACCACTGGCCGTTTGCGGGTCTTTTGCGCATAGAAATAAAATTCCAGGATCGCCAGCGGCAAAGGCAACGCATAGGCCAGCAGGGCGAGCACGGTCAGAAAGGGACCGCAAAAAGTCTTTGGGTCAAAACCAACAGGGCCGCCATGGAGTACCAGCCAGCCCATTAACCCAATCCTGAAAAACCAGACCCCGCTGACGACCATAAACAATCTCAGCGCCCATTTGCGGTGCTGATCAAAACGCCGCGCCCATGCGTATTTTACGGCGATCACTGCAAAACCGATGATGTAGATTGCCTGTATGCTGATACTGATGTGCTGCACCTGATCCCCCACTGCGCCGCGCGTCCAAACCATCACGAGCCCGCCGCTAGCCACAATGACAGCCGTAGCGGCATAAATGCGGCCCAGCCAGCGATGAAAACGGGGGAATCGCGATCGTAACCGCGGCATCAGCTGTATGGGCCCGCCGATCACCAGGATCGCAGCCAGCAGCACATGCATTCCCACCACCAGATTACCCTTCCAGTCGCCGGCCACATAGCCATGCGGCAGCACTTCATTCCATCGTGCATAGTTACCCGCTGCCGTACTTCGGCCATAAAAACCGATGATGTAGCCTCCAAACAGCCATTGGCCGGCAGTAGTAACGGCCAGCCAGACCGTTGCAGCCACTTCGAGCATTCTAAGCGAAGATTGGGATCCGGTGGCGCGGGCAGGTGCGGTATGTTCGATCATAGCAGAAGGTTTTTAGTTTCTGCCAAACTTAAAGCCCTCGGTTGCCAGGTGAATTAGACAAATGTCCAATGCGGATGAACGGTTCTATTACAATGTGGATGTGCCACCTGCTTCGCCGCGCAGCCTGCTCAGGTGTCGTTGAGTGATACCCAGATAGGATGCGATATATTTGAGCGGAACATGCCGGATGATATGGGGCTTCTGCCTGAGGAATTTGGCATAGCGGGCCTCGGCCGTGAGGTTCGCCATGTCATTGATCCGGTCTTTGTCCTCCTGCAAATGTTTTTGAAGGATCTGAATCGTGTAGTCCTTCTGAGTGGCGCTGGTTCCGGCCGTACGGTCCACGTCGTCCCGGCTGATACGGAGCAGCTCGCAGTCGGTAATGCAATGCAGGCTTTCGTTGGAAACGGTGCGGTTCATGAAGTGGAAGTACGATGTGAAAAACCGGGGCCCGTTATTGAGGTCTGTGGTAATTTCGTTGTCGTCGTCGTCCAGATGAAAATTCCGCATGAATCCCGACACGATGAAGTTGTGATAGCCCGGTACTTCACCGGCAGGTTCGATCACTGTATCCCGCGCCACAAATACCGGTTTAAACGATTGCCGGATCGAATCTTTGTCCCCGTCAGGCAGTGCGAGGATTTCCGAAATGTAACCAAACAGGGTTTCGTAATAGTGTTTCATCGGCTATGAATGTTTTCAATGCGGCCAGCGTTCTGAAATTTATAAAAATTCCTGCTGACATCACTTTTTCGTCGCATGCTGCTTCTGCAAAGCTACCGATCCTCGAAAATACCTTAGCCCGGCTTGCATTCTTCCTTATTTCGCGGAATATTCGCATTCCTGCCAACCCTTAAAGCATTACTGCAAGCCATGATCACCAATTCAGACCCGATCGGAACAGCACTTCTTCCCCGACTTCCTGCCGGTGTGCAATGGGTTTCTGTTAACAATGGCGAATCCGGCGATCGGGTTTACCGCCGGACCGATGATGTAGCCTATGCTAAAATTTCCACCGGCCAGGGCCTGGCGGCACTGAGCGAAGAACGCCGGCGCTCAGCATGGCTCCATTCCCAAAATATCAGTTGCCCGGAAGTGCTCGACTGGACGGTTTCCGGCGAAACCGCCTGCCTGGTCACGCGCGCCATCGCAGGCTTACCCGCCAGTGAGCTCTCCCCTACCCAGCTTCTGGCCGCCTGGCCTTCCATAGCCCGGCAGTATAAAATGCTGCACGCGCTCCGGCCTCAGGATTGTCCTTTCCATCGAGACCTCCGCACCATGTTCGGCAAAGCAACGGATATAGTGGCCCGCAACGCTGTCAATCCGGAGTTCCTTGATCCGGAAGACGAACATGTACCGCCCGTTGAACTCCTCAGCAGGTTGGAAAACGAACTTCCTGCCCGGCTCGCGCAGGAGGCCGGCGACCTGGTTGTCTGCCATGGCGATGCCTGTATGCCCAACATCATGGTCGACCCGGCTAGCCTGCAATGCACCGGACTCATCGACCTTGGCAGGCTTGGGGTCGCGGACCGTTATGCGGACCTGGCGCTGCTGCTGGGCAACACCCGCGAAACCTGGGAAAATGCCGCACAGGCACAAAAGGCACATGCTATTTTGTTTGAAACCCTGGGACCGGACCAGGCCGACATCGCAAGATTGCATTTCTACCTCCGACTCGACCCATTGACCTGGGGGTAGCATTGGAAATAGTGTATTTGTTTGTAACTTACTCTGTCGCCATTTCCCCCGACGCCATTTCGTTTGCGATCAAAGTTTTTGGATTCAAAACCTGACTTCTGACTGAATGAAAACCCTTGCAGCTACCTTCTTGCTGGTCCTGGCTATCGGATTTTCCGCCGCTGGCCAGCATTCCGAAAAAGGGAATGCCCTTACCCCCCCGACAGGCCGCAGGGCGATGCGCCCAAAGGTCGCTATTCGGGTACTGGACAAATATAGCCTGAAACCCGTCCGCGCCACGATCATGCTCGTCGGGCAGAGACCGGGAGTTCCGATCGCGCCGCGTTTTGAAGATGGTGTTTACCAATTCAAAGTTACGGTCCGGGATACCATCATCATTTCTATTCACGCCAATGGCTATGAAATGCTGAACGAATCCGTGCCGGCAGGACTGCTCCATGCGACCAAAGTATTCTACCTTACTCCAAAAACCGCTTCCCTGAACAGTAACACGGTCTACACGACCAGCAACATCCCGGTCCTGCATGACGATATCATGACCGTACTCCATTTTCCGCAAAGCCTCCCGGATATCCTGCCGGAAAGCGAGCAGGAGCTGAAAATACTCGCCGATTACCTGCTGCGGCATGAAACCTGCCGTATAGAGCTTGCAGGACATACCGACGACGTCGGTGACCCATACAAAAACATGCTGCTGTCATACGACCGGGTCGACGAAGTGAAAAAATACCTGCTGGCCCGTCACATTGCATCCAGCCGGATTCGCGGGAGAGGATTTGGAAGCCATCTTCCCGTAGCGCCCAACGATTCAGAGCTGAACCGGCGGCTCAACCGCCGTGTCGAAGTGAAGATTACCCTTTGATTGCCGGAACGCCGGTCACCCGATCGCCTGCCTTTCAATAGTTCTCCGTTTTATCTTTTCAAAAAATCCGCCCGAACGTGACGGAATGAGCACTTTAGTGATGCATATTTGTTCTTTATGGCAAAAGAACCGCCAGAGAGCGAAATTTTACCCGTACTGTATTAATATATGAAAGAAGTAAAAGCCTCCATTTCAGGCATTGAAGGATATGTACCCGACTATATTCTCACTAACGCCGAACTGGAGACACTCGTAGATACCAGCGATGAATGGATTCAGAGCAGGACGGGCATCCGCGAACGCCGCATCCTGAAAGAGCCGGGCCTGGGCAGTTCGCATATGGGTGCCGAAGCCGTCAAAGCATTGCTCGCGAAAACCAATACTGACCCAAGCGAAATAGATCTTCTCATTTGCGCCACCATTACCCCTGATTTCGTCTTCCCAAGCACCGCCAACCTCATTTGTGACATGGCGGGGATCCGCAGGATCGGCAGCTTCGACGTGAACGCGGCCTGTTCCGGCTTCATTTATGCGCTCGAACTCGGCTCACAGTTCATTGAAACAGGAAAATACAAGAAAGTGGTGATCGTGGGGACCGATAAAATGTCGGCTGTGATGGACTATACCGATCGCCGCACCTGCATTCTTTTCGGGGACGGTGCCGGCGCGGTGCTGCTGGAACCGAATACAGAAGGCAATGGTGTGATCGACACGCTGATCCGTTCCGACGGTGAGGGATATGCGCACCTGATGCAACAGGGAGGCGGCAGTCGTTTTCCAGCCAGTCACGAAACGGTGGACGCCCGCCTGCATTACCTGCATCAGGACGGCCAGCAGGTCTTTAAGTCCGCGGTAAGGAACATGGCCGATGTTTCGGCGGAAATCATGGAAAAGAACCACCTTGGCCACGACGATATTGCCTGGCTGGTTCCCCATCAGGCCAACCGCCGCATTATCGAGGCGACGGCCAACCGGATGGGTGTCGGTATGGACAAAGTGATGATGAATATCGCGCATTACGGCAATACCACGGCGGCCACGATTCCGCTTTGTCTGTGGGATTACGAAAGCCAGCTCAAAAAAGGCGACAACCTGATATTTTCAGCTTTCGGGGCAGGTTTTACCTGGGCGTCGGCTTATGTAAAATGGGCCTACTAGGCTGAAAGAGCCATTCTTCCCAGAATTTCATGCGTCTCGCGGATCCGTCTTCTGGCGATGGGGATCACTTTCCCGCAGCTTAGATGAATGTAATCGGGCCAGCGGGACGCAATGTGCCGCGCATTGACGCTGTAAGATTTGTGAATGCGTAGAAAGTCGCCGCTCAGCTCTTCCTGCACCTCTTTCAGGCATTTGGAAACCAGGTGCCTCTCCTGACGCGTGTATACGAATGTGTAGTTTCCTACCCCTTCAAGACAGGTAATGTCGCTGGCCTTGACGGTTAATGCTTTTCCGAACTTATAGACGGTAATCGCGGGCGCGTTTCTTTTCTCGCCGGCAGCTTCTGCGGGCAGCATGGACAGTACAGGATTTGTCATGGTCGAAGGGGATTGGTTTTTCATGGATTGATCTGAGATGGTATTACTTACTTTCATGGCTAACAGTGGCCGGGAGTTTTGATCCGGCTGCGATACAAATTTGGCATGTCCCGCCGCCGCCGGAAACAGTAACCTGAGTGAATTGTAACTTTCTCCCGCTGAACAATGCATTTCGGGGGGTCAAGTGCATACCGGCAGCCGGGGGTACATGGCTTGGTTTTGGGACAAAACAATGGGGTAAATGGCCCGATGGCGACGATTGACCATGCAAATGCGACGTTTGACTGCCGCTTCGCTTCCGAATGGCCGGCCTGGGTTTTACTTTTGCAGGAATCGAGATCACCGAATTCCGCATTATGCTCCCCGATCATTACCTGGCAAAAATCGGCCGCAAGCACCTGGGCTTTACCGCTTCCGGGCTGGTTCTTTTGGTGGCCTCGCTGCTGGCCGGGTTTGCATTATGGCAGGAGCGGTACTTTACCGAATCTTCGCTGTTTCTGACGGCGACGATCGTCAACATCACCGCATTGATCGCCGCCTACGCCATCGACAATGCACTTTCGCACCATGCGGCCCGCTTTTTCCCGGATACCAACCAGTCGATCCACCGGGTTGCATTGTGGTTTGGCATCTACGGCATTGTGAATGTTTCGATTTGCTGGATGGCCCTGCGCATTTACGATCTGACTGATCTGACCGGAACGGAATTCGACCTGACCCGGACTCTCCGCATCTGCTTTTTTGTATTAAGCGGTTCACTTATAGCGGCCGGTCTCACAGAGCTGTCCTATACTTTCCGGCAGTGGCGTACCAACCAGGACGAGCTGGAACAGATGCAGGAGCGGCAACTTCAGACGGAACTGGAAGCGGTAAAGCAACAGGTCAACCCGCATTTCCTTTTCAACTGCCTCAACTCCCTGTCCGTCCTGATCGCCGACGCCCCTTCCGTCGCGGAAAAGTTTGTGGATGAAATGTCGAAAGTGTACCGCTACCAGCTCAGCGTAAACGGTCCAGACAAGGAGGACATCCTGGTTACGCTCGATTCCGAGCTGCGTTTTATCAGGTCTTACATTTACCTGCTCGAAACCCGTTTCGAAAGCGGGATCCGCATCCGGCTGGCTGTTCGCGAATTGTTCCAATGCGGGCAACTGGTGCCGCTGACGCTGCAGATACTGATCGACCACGCCATCCATCACAACATGGTCTCACCATCCCACCCGCTGGATATCGTAGTGGCCACCACAGAAACAGGCCAGCTCGAATTCCGGCATAACCGTCAGCCGAAAGTACTGAGCATGCCCGCCGAGTCCACGGACATTCAGGCATTGATTTCCCGATACAAATTCCTCTTCAACCACGCGGGAGCAGTACAAGTGAAGGAAGACGATCAGCATTTTGCCATCATCTTACCCCTGATTTTCACATGACACCCTCCCTGCTTTACAATGGAATCGGTCACCGGATATGGCTGAGCCTGTTCGGCAGGTGGATATTCGCCCTGCTGGTTCCCTGGTTTGTGCCTACGATCAGCTATCTGCTCATCGGAGAGCCCTATCTCGAAAGTCTCTACAACTTCGTAGGCGGCACCCTGATGGTCCTTTCCATGACCATCGTGGCATTCGTCCCGCACGATTGGGCCGCACACTACATCGCGCAAAAATATCCCTCCCTTCATTCCTCTTTGAAAAGAAGCGCCCTCACCGCCCTGGCATTCTGGATATTGACGGTCATTTTCGTCACATCCTATATGGTGTTCATCATGTATGCCAGGCCGTTCAGTGCCGAGCTCGACCGAAATGCAGTGATCAACGTGTATCTGTTCGAGTCTGTTGCGGTAATTCTGCTCACGGGCCTGTACGAGATCAATTATTCGCTCCACAAATGGAATTCGATCAAGGTCAATAAAGAGGCTATCAAAAGGGCCGGGCTGCAAGGACAGCTGCAAAGCCTCAAAAGCCAGGTAAACCCGCATTTTCTATTCAATAGTCTGAACACGCTTTCAGCCCTGATATCCGACGAACCGAAACGGGCAGAGCAGTTTGTGGACGAAATGGCCAGGGTGTACCGCTATCTGCTTCAAACCAACCAGCATGAGCTCACCACACTATCCGTCGAGATCCGTTTTATCCGGTCGTATTTCCATCTGCTGCGCACCCGCTATGACACCGGGCTCGACCTGATTATCGACATCAGCGAGGCGGATCTCTCCAAATGCATTCCTCCACTTACCCTGCAACTGCTGGTCGAAAACGCCGTGAAGCACAATACCATTCTCGAAGCCAAACCGCTGCGGGTATCGATCCGCTCCCTGGGGAATGATCTGCTGGAAATCAGCAACAACCGTCTCCACAAATCGACGCCCGTCAGGTCGACCCGGCTGGGGTTGGCCAATATCATGGCCAAGTACGAGCTGCTCTCCGACCGCACGCCCGCGATTGACGATAGTGGAGAGATTTTTAAAGTGACACTGCCCCTGATTACGCTCAAAACCGACAATGCATGAATGTATTAATTGTAGAAGATGAAAAACTGGCAGTGCGCAAGCTGACCAAACTCCTGGAAGAAACCGCTCCCGAAATGGCGGTTCAGGGCATTACGCCCAGCATTGCAGGCACCGTCGAATGGATCGGTGAGAACCGGGCCAACGGCAACCCGGAGCCGGATATCATTTTCCTCGACATCGAACTCGCTGACGGGCAAAGCTTTGAAATTTTCAACCGGATCGAAATCAGGAGCACGGTCATATTCACCACCTCATACGACGAGTATGCGTTGCAGGCCTTCAAGGTGAATAGCATCGATTACCTGCTCAAACCGGTGCAGCAGGAGGATCTGCAACGCAGTATCCGGAAATTCTACGACCTCACCGGCAGACGGGATACGCCGCCGGCACAGCAGGTCGACCTGGAAGCGATTTTGAAAAGTCTCCATTTAAAAACGCCTGCGCCCGAATACCGGAAACGCTTTCTGGTGAAGCAAGGCGCACGGCTGTTGTCGGTCGAGGCGTCGGAGATCGCCTATTTTTATATCGACAATGGGCTTACCTTTTTCAAAAATCAACAGGGGCAGAAGTTTGTCGTGGACTACAAAATGGACGAGCTGGAAGAGTTTCTGGATCCGGGGCGGTTTTTCCGCGTGAACAGATCGCTCATTGTCACGCACCATTCGGTGGTACAGATGCAGCCCTACTACAATCACCGGCTGGCACTCACGCTGCATCCGGTGCTGGACAAGGAAACGATCGTCAGCCGGGAGCGGGCCAACGAATTTAAAGTCTGGATGGGGAAATAAGGCTTTCGCTTAAAATGACAGGACCGCATAAGCGTCCGCCAGGTCGGGGTAATGGGTGGCAATCAACTCCTGAAGGCGCATCCTGCCCCGGGCGTATTGTGAACGGACGGTGGCTTCGTTGATGTCCAGCATGCCGGCAATTTCCTTATGACTATACCCATCGACCGCGTACAGGAGAAAAACCGTTTTGTAGATCGGTTTCAACGTCTGGATGAGTTCCATGATCTCACCGGCCGTAATGTGCGATACGGCCTCTTCGGCGAGTCCGGGCTCGGGAATGTCCTCGAATGCGGTGCGGGCCGCATAATGCTTTTTGTTCCTGCGAAAATAGCTGATCGCATTGTTGACCAGGATCGTTCTCAGCCAGGCTTTGAAGGGTTGTTCGGGGTCGTATTTGTCCAGATTGTTGAATACTTTCAAAAAACCTTCATTGAGTACTTCCTCCGCCTCCTCGGGCGAATAGGTGTAGCGAAGGCAGATGCTTTTGGCATAACCAAAGTATTTCTTAAACAAAATATGCTGAGCCTGGCTGTTACCGGCGCGGCAAGCCTCCACCACCGAACGGAAGTCATTCGGGTCAAAAAGAATTTTATTCAGGAAATTGAACATATGCATGAAGCTTTCTATCTGAGCTATTCTGCGGAGGGTCCGCGTTACAAATCCAGCACCTGTTTCCCGGACTGAACCGCTACAAAAAGAATGCATAGCGACGATCATTAAAAGCCCGCTAGACAGAGAGGGCGAATGTATCGCCGAAAAGGCCGAATTGTTCGGTAAACTGCCGGTGACGATCCTACGTTTACCGACCGGTCCGGCTTGCCGGTTAACTATGACCATTTATCCTCCGAAAGCCCCGATACGTCGAAACAACCCGGTCCGGGCGCGGTTTGCCGGATCCCGCCTGTTATTTTTGCGCCGATGACCAAAGAAAAATCCAAAAGCGGCGCAATCGCGGCGATGCATCTGCTCGCCTGGGCCTTGCTGGGCTTTGTGCTCGTGTTTTATCAGCCGTTGTCGTGGAGCGTAAGCCTGCCCGCGGCATTCTGGGTGAAACAGTTTTTGAATTTCGGATTGCTGGTGCTGTTGTTTTATTTCAACTCGCTGTACCTCGTCCCGAAATATTTGCTGACGAACCGAATCTTCCTGTTCATTTTATGGGGTATCGCGCTGGTAGTCCTGATATTACTATTGAGCAAAGTAGCCGACCATCAGCTAGACGTGCGGCGTCATATGGAGCGTATTATGCCACGGCACAGGGGACCGAAGCCACGGCACCTGATCGACGGTATTCTGCTGATGACGTCCCTGCTCGTCATCGGGGTAAGTACGACACTGGCGGTGATCCAGCGCTGGCAGGCCGACGCCCGCCTTCGCGATGCCGTCGAAAAGCAGAATATTTCCTCGGAACTCGCATTGCTGAAAGCGCAGATCAACCCGCATTTTTTCTTCAATACACTCAATAATATTTACGCGCTCTCATTCACGCACGTAGAGCTTTCGCGCGAGGCCACGCTTACGCTCTCACGCATGATGCGCTACCTGTTGTACGAGACACAGCATGACACGGCACCACTCAGCCGGGAGTTCGCATTTATCGACGATTATATTGAGCTTATGAAACTGCGTGTCCGCAGCACGGACAACGTGATCTATACCCGCGATGAGCCACAGCAAGATTATCCGATCGCGCCGATGCTGCTGCTGCCTTTTATCGAAAATGCATTCAAGCACGGGATCGACGCCTCGCAGCAATCCGAAATCAGGATCCATGCAGGCCTCCGGGACGGTGTACTGACCCTGCATGTTACAAATCATATTTTTCCCGTTCAGCATGTAGCGGATTCGGAAAATGGCGGTATCGGGCTGTACAACACGACACGGCGCCTCGACCTGCTGTACGCCGGCAAATACCAACTCGATATCAGCCGGGATGAGACCGCTAACCAATATACCGTTAACCTGACGATCAATCTGAC
Source organism: uncultured Dyadobacter sp. (assembly GCA_965649915.1). GTDB lineage: Bacteria > Bacteroidota > Bacteroidia > Cytophagales > Spirosomataceae > Dyadobacter. The sequence goes on along the minus strand of CBFGMV010000120.1, from coordinate 931 downwards.
GTAAAGATGACTCTGAACTGCATTACCGTCGATGACGAACCGCTGGCGTTGGGGCTGGTCAGCTCATTTGTCGAACAAACACCTTTCCTGCACCTGCAAGGCAGGTATATCAATGCGCTGGACGCACTCGAAGCGATTACGAAGGAAACCGTCCACCTAGTGTACCTGGACATCCAGATGCCGGAACTTACGGGAATGGAGCTGGCCAAAGTACTCAGCCAGTCGTCTCAGGCACAGACCAAGATCGTTTTTACGACAGCCTATAACCAGTTTGCCATACAAGGCTACGAGGTAGATGCGCTGGGTTATCTGCTGAAACCTTTTGGGTACAATCAGTTCCTGGCTACTGCTATGAAGGCGAAGAAACATTTCGAGAATCTCCGCGAAGCGCCACACGAAGCAGAGCTCGAATCGGGCGAGAATTACCTGTTTGTTAAATCGGAGTACAAACTTGTCCGCATTGATTTCGACTCCATTCTCTTTGTTGAATCTTTCAAGGATTATGTGAAAATACACCTGGTTACCGGCACGTCGGTGGTATCGCACAGCAGCCTGAAAGCCATTGAGGAAAAACTCCCCTCAGGCAAATTCCTGCGCATCCACCGCTCGTTCATCGTTTCCGTCGGAAAGGTCGATTCCATCAGCAAAAGCGCCGTGCACCTCGGCAACGTCGATATTCCGGTCGGAGATCTTTACAAAGAGGCATTTAAAGAGCTGCTGGCCAAGTGGCAGTAACGGTCAAGAATTTTGAATGACTGAATGATTGAATGTGTGAATGTGTGAATGACTGAATGACCGAATGAGAATTAGTCCTGAGGTCATAGGTCAGTAATGGTCATGAAATTGTTTGAATAAGTGACAGCACTTGACGAAACCTGACAATCCTTGACCACTCATTCACTCATTCACTCATTCGAAATTCAGTCATTCA
>CBFGMV010000119.1:0-24537 GCA_965649915.1 uncultured Dyadobacter sp. | reverse complement strand
CAATGACGGCTGCGAGATCAAAAACAGGGAACAGTTCCGGTTTGTATGGGAGAATGTGGTCAGGAAGTACCGTAACAAGAACGTAGTGATCGCTATGCACCATCCTCCGTACACCTATGGACCTCATGGCGGACGGTTTACGATCAAGCAGCACATTTTCCCGCTCACGGAAATGAATCCCAACCTGTACATTCCGCTACCGGGGCTGGGAAGTCTGAGCGCTTTGTTCCGGGCCACGATAGGGTCGCGGCAGGACGTCGCCAACAAGCATTACCGTGACCTCCGCACCGCTATACTCGCCGGTGCGAAAAAGAATGGGAAATTCATCTTCGCCAGTGGTCATGAGCATGCATTGCAATTTATTGAGAACGACGGGCAGGAGTTTATCGTCAGTGGCAGCGGTTCCAAAAACAGCCCGGTGAGTTTGGGCAAAGGTTCTTTGTTTTCTTCTTCAAAGCTCGGGTTTTCGACATTAAGCTTTTATGCCGGTGGTGAAACCTGGGTGAAATTCTGGGAAGTAACGCCCGACGGGAAAGATGCGAAAGTCGTTTTTCAACGTAAAGTAAAGGATAAGCAGCTGGTCGAGGCTCCTGATTCGACAGTTGCTTTTACAGAATACAACCAGCACGCCGATTCGACCACCAAATTCATCACCAGCAACGAAGTCAAGCCGATAGGCAAAATACATAAGGCAATGCTGGGAGAGCATTACCGGCCATTGTACTTGCAGCAATACCGTTTTCCGGTGCTGGATATGGCCACTTACCGGGGCGGCGTAGTGCCGGTGAAGCAAGGTGGAGGTAACCAAACCAACTCCCTGCGCCTGCGCGACAGCCAGGGGCGCGAGTACGCCATGCGCGGGCTCACGAAGGATGTGAGCCGCTTCCTGCCGTTCCCGTTCAACCAGATGATAGCGGCCAAATACCTGGTGGAAGACAACTTCTTGTCTACCAATCCGTTTGCACCGTTGAATATGCCAAAGCTAGCCGGTGCGGTTAATGTGTATCACACCAACCCGCGCATGTATTACGTACCTGCGCAGCCCGGGCTGGAAACCTTTAACAACCTCTTCGGCGGTACGATGAACCTTGTAGAAGAGCGGGCTGACGGAAAGCGGTGGAAGGATGCCGATTTCTTCGGAAACCCAGATAAGATCGTCAGTACACCGGAGCTGGTGGAAGCAATGCTTGAAAACAGTAAAAACAAGGTGGACCAGGAATGGGCGATCCGCACGCGGCTGCTCGACTTTATCATCGGGGATTGGGACCGCCATGACGACCAATGGGCCTGGTCCTCTACCAAGCAGAAGGATGGCACGATCCTGTACCGGCCCATTCCCCGCGACCGCGACCAGGCTTTTTCGCGATACGATGGTTTCCTCACCGGTGTCGCTCGGCTTACATTGCCCTTCCTGCGCCAGTTGCAGACATTTGGTCCTGAAATCCAGAGCATGAAATGGACCACCTGGAGTGCGCGGCTGTTTGACAGAACTTTCCTGACCGAGCTCAGCTGGGAGCAATGGGAAAAGCAGGCGAAGTTCATTCAGGAAAACCTGACGGATGAAGCCATTCTGCGTTCGTTCGACGACTGGCCGGCAAAAGCGAGGGACATGGTTTCGGCAAAAATGATCGAAGGTCTGAAAGCACGTCGGGCCGATCTGGTGAAGATTGCCAGGGCGCACTACGAATTTGTCAGTGAATCGGTGAATGTGATCGGGACAGAGGAAGAAGAACGCTTCGTCATCGAGCGTGTAGATGACGCGCATACCCGAGTAACAGTGTATGAAACCGGCAAAAATGGGGCGATCAAGCATCAGAATTACCAGCGCGTTTTTGAAAATGCCGTTACACGTACGATTAATATCTATGGCAATGGCGATGACGACGAATTCATTATCAAAGGTGATGTACGCAAAGGCGTGAAGCTGCGGCTGATCGGCGGACTGGGCAAAGATGTTTTTGCCGATAGTGCGAGGGTGAGCGCGGGAGGAAAGAAGACGATCGTGTATGACGATCTCAAAAACAACACCGTTGTGGCAGGGCCCGACACCCGGGATAAACGAACCAGCCTGTACCGGTTCAATGTGTACGACCGCCGGAGCGCCGATAGTAATTATGACATTACATTGCCACTGCCGGTGCTCGGCGCCAACCCCGACGATGGTTTCTTTCTGGGCGCGGGGGTAAATATGACGAAGTACGGTTTCAAAAAAGAACCCTATGCATCAGTCCAGTCTATCAGCGGAAGTTTCGCGGTCAGAACGCAGGGTTTCAGGGTTAATTATACCGGGGATTTTATCAATGCATTTAAAAAATTCGACTTTTATCTCGACAGCTACTATCGCGGGCCGCGGTATGCATTCAACTATGCGGGCCTGGGCAATGAATCGGAACGGCCGGTCGACGATGCTAACTTTTACCGGGTACGGCAGAGCGCATTTTACGTGTATCCCGCATTGAAAAAGCGGTTTGCCGGGAACAACGGGTTTATTACCCTCGGGCCTGTTTTTGAAGTATCCGACATTCAGGCCACCGCCGACCGGTATATTGCCAGTGTGGAAAACGGCCTGCCTGCCGATATTTTCAAAACCAAGTATTACAGCGGAGCGAAGTTTACGTTCAATTTCAGCAGTATCGATAACATTTTTGCCCCGCATTCAGGCATTCGTTTCAATGCCGGAATGAATTGGACGTCGGATCTGAAAAGTGACAGGAACTTTACAGGCCTGAATGCGAAGTTTGCTTTCTATACCAGTTTGGATCAGAAAGAGAACCTGGTCCTGGCCACACAGGTTGGTACGGGCGTGAACTTCGGCAAAGGGTATCAGTTTTTCCAGATGCCATCTCTTGGTGGAAAGCAGGGGTTAAGGGGATACCGCACCGAACGTTTCTACGGAAAGAGCTCCATCTGGCACGATACCGATCTGCGGCTCCGGCTGGGAAGCAGCTATAATCCCACCTTACCGCTCACTTACGGCATTTTTGGAGGTTTCGACTACGGTCGCGTGTGGCTGGATGGCGAGTCGTCCGGGAACTGGCATTACGACTACGGCGGCGGAATCTGGCTGGCGCCGGTCGACGTACTGACTATCGCTGCCGGCGCATTCATTCCCAAAGAGAAAAAAGAAGAAAAACCCCGGATAGCGGTGCAGCTTGGGTTTTGGTTCTGATGAGTGAACGGGGGCAATGAGTGAATGAGTGAATGAGTGAATGTTCCAATTTTGAATGACTGAATGACCGAATGAATTTTGAATGGGTGAATTTTGAATGACGAATGATTGAATGAGTTATTGGGTCGCCGAAGAGATGAATTTGTTTAAGGTTGTATCTGGCAGACACTTTCTCAGCGAATACCGCATTAATTAGGCTAGCTTCCAATCAAGGTCAATTAGGACTTACACCCTAATCCTGTTTCAGAGAAAAATCATTCGGTCATTCAGTCATTCAGTCATTCAAAATTCCTTTCCAGCACGCTCAAATTGCCGCTTCCTTCCAGGTAGCATAGTTTTACTTTTTGAACGCTTTCTACTCCTTTTTCGCGGAGGTAGGCGAGGAGGTCTTCTTCGGAGATGAACTCGCGCCGCATGTTGTTGTGCTGGAACTTGCCGTCCTTAATGAGCAGGTTGGGTTGGGCCTGGAAGAAAACACTGAAACGTTTCGATTTGTATCCCAACCAGTCGATGGCCACGTCCCAGAAGACCAACGTGGCTACGAGAATAACACCCTCTGTAATGCTGTTGTACTGCCCGGCCATCGCGTTTTGTGCCGCATCGCCGATCAGAATAATCAGCAGGATATCGCTTACACTGAATTGCCCCGTGCCTCTCCGGAAGAACCGAAGCAACAGGAAGATGGCCCAATAGGTGATGGAACCCCGTATGAAGACTTCCAGGACGGAGGTGGTGGGTATCCACATGTCGTGCCAGTTGAGACTGAAAAGCTTTTCCATAATACGCTGCCTGAAATGATTTTGGTTGATCAGTGAAAATAACACTAATTCAGCGAATCACGGAGGGCTTTGGCACGATCGGCAAACTGTCTCACCATAGGCAGCCTTTCGGAGGCCCAAGCCTTGATCCCGGCATCGTTTGAGGTGGTCGATCCGATTTCAAGCAGGCGGATAGCCCTGTTGTGCGAGGCTACCATCTGCCTGAGATAGAGGGTGTCCAGCGCCACACCTGTGCGCATGGCCAGGCTGTCGAGCTCCTGCTGACGGTCATCCTCCAATGTCGTCGGTATTTCAAGTTTCTTTTCAGCCGCGAGGGCCTGCAACGCCTGTCCAGCCAGAACGTGGTTGCTGGTCATTTCTTGCCCATAATCACGCACGGCTTTACTCGCACCGCTTTCTGCTACAACTTCCCCGGCATTGACCTGGAACAACGTCTCGTCGGCGGAGGCCATTATAAATTGCTTGTCGGCCTCGGCAATGAGGTCGTTTTGTGGTTGGTCGCTGTTTTCGCAGCCGATGCTAACACCGATGGTCAGACCGAGAAAAGCCAGCAATGTCTGTTTTTTCATAAAAATGGAGCATGATTTCCCAAGCCCGCAGTAATTACCGTGCCAAAGGGATGATGATTTTTGTAGCAGTAATTCTATATTTTTTTCTGTTCATATAGAATTATTGGATTAACAGGGTCGGAGTTTAAAGGATAACCTTGTATATTTTCAGATTTAAGTAAAGCGATTCAAGAAGGGCCACAGTAATTCGGATGAGTACAGACAAGCAGGAAGGATTTGAAAGCAGCAAGCCATTGGCTTCGGAGGTATTGTACCATGATTTATTTGAGCTGAATCCACAACCAATGTGGGTTTACGACGTCGGAACCTACCAGGTGCTCCATGTTAACGAGGCGGCTGTGAGGCATTACGGGTACAGCAGGGAGGAGTTTTTGGGAATGACCATTCTGGCGTTACGACCGGAACAAGAGATTCCGGTAACCCTCGAGGCCGTTGAAATCGTCAGAAAACACCAGAGGCTTTACAGCGCTAATACGTACAGGCACCGTAAAAAGAACGGTGAGGTCATTGACGTAAAAATCAAGAGTAACATTATCTACATCAATGGGCGTAAAGCCGAGCTGGTACTTTCGACGGACATTACCGGCGTGCTGGCGGCTGAAAGGGCGCGGATCAGCTCCGACGAAAAATTCAAAGCGATTTTCGACAATACTACCGACGCCATTGTCCTGTGCGATGACGCCGGGATCTGCATCGATTTCAACAATGCCACATCGACTGTCATGGGGTACGGTGCGAACGAACTGAAAGGATCCCGGATAGATTGCTTCATGGATCTTCCGGCTGAGGCGCGCTTCGATGTGGTATGGAAGAACTTCCTCAATGGTGAAATTCTCAACGGTGTGATGCGGATCCGTAGAAAAGACGGAGCAATTATCATGGGAAGTTTTAACGCCAAACCAGCTATTCTGCCCGGCGTTCATATGTGTGTGATCACCGACATTACCGAAATGATGGAGAAGCGGGAGGCGCTGATGGCGAGTGAAAGAAGATTCAAAGCATTGGTCCAGGAGGGTGCAGACCTCATTGCAATCCTCGATAAAGAGGGAAATTACCATTTTGTGAGTGAAAGCTGCTATCCGATCCTGGGTATTCAGCCGGCCGACCTCATCGGAGCAAATGCATTTGACTGGATCCATCCAGAGGACAGAGCGGCAGTGCTGGCACTATTTTTAAAAATTCCCGAAGGAAAGCAGATCAAAACAGAGCCGTTCAGGTTTAGGGATGGGCTCGGAAACTACCGGTGGATCATCACAACGGCAACCAACATGATTGACGATCCGGCCGTTGGTGGTATCGTAGCCAACTCTCGGGATATCACGGAGGCGGTGCTGAAGGGAGAAGATCTGCGCATCAGTAACGAACGGTACCGGCAGCAGAACGAGCGGCTGAGGGACATTGCATGGACGCAGTCGCATGTAGTGAGAGCACCGCTGGTGAGGTTAATGGGACTGGTCGATTTGCTGAAAACTGGCGATTGCGGTGGCCTGGGAATGGCTGTTACCCTGGACCTGATCCGGAGCTCTGCCGATGAACTGGATGAAGTAATCACGGAAATTGTAAAAAAGGCAGATAAAGTTCAGAACGATGGTTAACGATGGGCTCAAAATCTTACTGGTAGACGACGACAAGGTCATGCTATTCCTGCATGAAGCTTTCCTCAAAAGGAGCGGCGTCCTGTATGACATGGTGCTTTGCTATAATGGACAGGACGCGTTGAATTACCTGGATGATCACCAGAACGGAAATGCCACCTTCCTCATTTTGCTGGACATCAACATGCCTGTTATGAACGGCTGGGAGTTTTTGCGAACGCTCCGTGACAGAAACTATCTATCCCAGGTGCTGATCGTTATGGTCAGTTCGGCTACCGAAGAAAGCGAAAAAGCCCGCGCATTTGCATTCAAACAGGTTATTGACTACCAGCAAAAGCCCCTCACTGTCGAAACGTGTAAGCGGATCATGGGCTCGGAGCAACTGAAAGTTTTCTTTGACAGCCTGTCGCCGGAGTAATGCGTTGATGTACCTTTAAATCAACAAAAAGCCACTTTCGGCTTTAAAAATGAACCTCGTTCGCTATTTTTAGAACTAATTTGAGTTTTCAACGTTCAAAAAAGCTTCTTGATTGAAAAATATCTACTATTCGGAATCTTTTGAACGGCTTTGGCAGGAGGAATCGGAGATGAAGGCCCGTGTGCCAAACCTCCTTTTCTGTATTACATTCCTGGTCTGCAACCCGGCATCATCGGTTGCATTCTATCTTTCGGGTGATCCGTTTTTCTACACGTTGCTGCGCACCCACGTAATCTCCGGAGTGATCATTACGGGATACATCATTCTGAATTACAGGAAGCTCATATCCGGACATCAGATGAGTTTTTTTACTTTTATCACACTCATTTTCTTTTACGCCTACCTGCTCTCCCGTCCGCACCTGTCTTATGTCCAGTCGTGCCTCAACCTCACCCTGGCGATCATATTTGCCGGCCTGGTATTACGCTGGCCGGTGCGGTATGCATTGGTTATCTCGGCACTGAGTTTGACTTTATACCCGCTGGGCGTCGTTTCGGTCAGCGAAAGCACGCTGCTGCAATTTTTTGAGGATGGAGGTATTTTTGTGCTCGTAGGGCATCTGGTATTTCCGTTTATTGTCAAACTCAACTACAATAAAGACAAGCGCGACTTCTATTTCCGCTATACATTGCAGGAACAAAACGATGCGCTGGAAAAGCAAAAAGCGATTGCCGAACAGGCTACGCGTGCCAAAACGGATTTCCTGTCGATGATGAGCCATGAGATCCGTACGCCTCTGAACGGGATTGTGGGCATGGTGCATTTGATGATGCAGGAAGAGGGAAAAAGGGAAAAACCCAATGAATTACTGGAAACGCTGAAATTTTCGGCGGATCACCTGATGGCCGTTGTAAATGATATCCTGGATTTCAACAAGATCAATTCCAATTATGTCGTGCTCGACCCGAAGCCCTTCGATCCATTCGGCTTTTTTGAAGCGCTACGGAAGACATTTGAACCCCGGGCCCAGGAAAAAGGCATATCGCTGGTCTTTACGGTCGATCCCCGATTACCGCCGCAGCTCATCGCCGATCGGGTCAGGCTTAATCAGGTGATCACCAACCTGGTGCATAATGCGATCAAGTTTACAGACAAGGGGTCGGTACGCCTTCATGTGACGGAAACGGAGCGGACCGATGCATTGGTCACCCTGGCATTTGAGGTGATCGACACCGGTATAGGCATTCCGAAGGCCGATCAGGAAGGAATTTTCGAGCTGTTTACGCAAGTCAAGTCTAAGAACCCTTCCGGTAATGCGGGCGGTACGGGTCTGGGATTGGCGATTTCAAAGGAGCTGCTGCGACTTTTTAGAAGTGAAATTGTCCTGCGAAGCGATGAAGGTAAGGGCTCAGCATTTTCATTTCAAATCATACTGCCTTACGCAGCGGAACCTCCCCGGCAGGTCGTTCCCGTTAACGACGCTTCGCCGGAACTTTTCCCGAACGTGCGGGTGCTGGTCGCCGATGACAATAAGGTGAATCTGGTACTCGCCACCCAATTGCTCAAACGAAAGCATATTCTTTTCGACACGGCGGCTAACGGGCAGGAGGCGTATGATCTTTTCAGGCAAAACAGGTATGATCTGGTTTTAATGGACCTGAGGATGCCTGTCATGGACGGCTTCGAGAGCACAGCCCTTATCAGAGAGTCGGACGCGCACGTACCCGTGATAGCCCTCACAGCCTCGGCATTTGAAAACGAGAAGGAACGGGCACTGGCAAGCGGTTTCTCGGGTTATCTGATCAAGCCTTTCGTCCCGGAGGAATTTTACAACTATATATTTCCATTTCTCGGTACTACTGCGAGCGGTCCGCGCCCTGCTTAAACCGGGGAATTATCCATCACTGCAAAGCAATATTTATTACTTTTTTAGTGATATATTTTTGTTACCTTGGGCGACAGCAAAAAAATGTCCTATCGTGCATGACCAGTGATGGAAACTCGTCGAAATCCAGGGATATCCGGCTTTGGAAAGAGCTGGTGCAGGGCAATGACCAGGCACTGGGCCAGTTAATGCACCTGCATTTCAAAGCATTGCTCAACTATGGTTACAAGTTCCTGAAAGATGAGCCGTTCGTGAAGGACTGCATTCAGGAGGTTTTTATCGATTTGTGGCACGCCCGGGAGAAAGTGACCGAACCGGATCATGTCAAAGCGTATATGTTGGTTTCGCTCCGGAGAAAGATCCTGCGCAACCGCCATAAAATGGGATACTCCAATGAAACTTCTGTGTCATTGACAGAGGACATGACATTCTCTATCGAGTTTTCTCCGGAATGGTGGATGATAGAGGAAGAGACGATTAACCGTAAAGCACGTTTGATCTCTGAAATGGTCAATGCTTTACCGGTCAGGCAGCGGGAGGTCATCTACCTCAAATACTATCAGGAACTTAGCCGGGAGGAGATTTCCGTGATGCTCAACATTACTCCCCAAACGGTTTCGAATCTTCTCCAGATGGCCTACGGTCGGCTTCGTAAACGTTTCAGCGGCTCAGCGATCCATTTATTATTGGTCATATTATTTACTTGATTGACAGTGTTTTGTAAAATATAGGGAGTGGTTTTACAAAAAAATCTAAAGAATCATGGTATCCGGACGTGGCTTACGGTATCTCTTGTTCAGAAGCACACCCGACCATGAACTATCGTCATTATCAAGTCAATGATTTCGTTACCGACCCGGTTTTTCGATCCTGGGTACTCCAAGCGGATCGGTCGGCAGCGGCATTTTGGGAGCGTTGGCTTGCCGAAAATCCCGACCGGCGTGAAGAAGTGTCGGAGGCGCGGGCATTCCTTTACGTATTGGAAGGGAGGCCGTCGCAGGTTGGACAAGAAGAGCTCGACGAGCGCGTGAACGCAACCTTGCAACGGCTGCGGGCCGATTCACCCTCCCGGAATGGACGTGCAACGGCGTCGTTGTACCGATACCTTGGGGTTGCGGCGATGGTGTGCGTCCTGTCAGGACTGGGATGGCTCATGAACCGTTCCCTTCACGATGGACAAGGGGACAAGGGGAAACTGGCGGGGATTTACCATGCAAAGAATGGGCATATCGTTCACTACAACTATACCGCCGAGGCAGTGACGCTCACGCTGGAAGATGGAAGCACCGTCGCATTAAAACCTGAAAGCGAGCTGGAATACCCGGAAAAATTTGAACCTGCCAACAGGGTGGTCGAACTGAAAGGAGAGGCTTTTTTTGAAGTCACCCGTGATCCGGATCGCCCTTTCCGCGTGATGACCCGCGAGCTCGTGACACAGGTGCTGGGGACCAGCTTTACGGTGCGGTCGTTCGAGAAGGACGCTAATGCATCGGTATCGGTTAGGACAGGGCGTGTGTCGGTATATTCGAAAACGGAGGGGCCAGTGCCGGACGCGGGTTCCTCGAAAAAAGTAACCGGTGTCGTGCTCAAACCCAACCAGCAGGTGTTGTTCGATAAGAGGGAATCCAGGTTGGTGAAAGTGATTGTCGACGAGCCTGTCAGGGTAGCGGAGCTTCCTGTTGCAGCGTTAGTTTTTGATGAAATGCCGGTTAAAAATGTATTTAAGGCACTCGAAAAGGAATATGGAATTGAGATTGTGTTGAATGAAGAAGTCCTGTCGGCTTGCCTGCTGACCGCGAATTTGTCGGGACTACCCATGTACCAGCAGCTCGATCTGATTTGCAGGATCATTCATGCGCGATATGAGGTGATGGATGGGCAGGTGGTGATTCATAGTGAGGGCTGCAAGCCGGAATAGTGTGCGATGTGAAATTTAAACTGCTTGGTATGGAAAAAAGACTACCTGTTTAATATCCCGATCAGCCTTGCTGACATGGCGGGAGACATCCTTGATATGAAACTTTCAGGACCGGTATAAAAAGCCAGTAATAGGTCGTGACCTCAGCGGTTTTTGTGTACCACCAGTTCAAATGCCCTCCGTTGACGCGGAATGGGTTCGGGGTCTTTTTGCCCTGGCTTCTCAAAACAGAACAAATATAATTTAGAGTTATGCCTGGAATTCATCTTCTCAAAACAATGGTGTGGGATTTCATGAAATTATCCTTGTTGCAGTTATGCATTGCAGCGGCTTTTGCCGGAGTGACGTTTAGCCATAACCGTGTAGCTGCGCAGGAATTGCTGGAAAGGCGGATCACGCTAAAAATGGAGGATAAAAGCCTCAAAAGTGTACTCTCGTCCATCGAGCGCAGTTCCGAGATCAAATTTATCTACAATCCGAAAGAGATCCGGTCGTCGACCCGGGTGACTTTCCATGCGGCCAACGAGCCGCTTGCAGAAGTCCTCGGTCGCCTGCTGATGCCGCTTTCCATCGGCTACGAAGTTGCGGAAAAGCAGATTATGCTTTTTAAGTCAGAGAAAAGCGCTTCGGCAATCAAAGAGACACCGGTCGGCCCGAATGTTATACCGCCCGAGTCCAGCCTTGAATCTGCATTGGTATCCGTGAAAGGAAAGGTCAGCGATGAAAAGGGCGACGGCTTGCCTGGTGTCAGCGTGGTCGTAAAAGGCACTTCACTTGGAACTACCACTAATGCAGCGGGACAATACGAGCTGGAACTCGGGCAGGGTGAAAATGTTCTGATCTTTTCCTTTGTAGGATACCTTTCACAGGAAATAGCGGTCGGTTCGCGATCGGTGCTGGACGTGGCAATGAAAATCGACACCAAAGCACTGGACGAGGTAGTGGTCGTGGGATATGGAGAGATGAAACGGGCCGACCTGACTACCGCGCAAACGTCTGTCTCGGCCAAGGATATCGCCCGGACCACAAACACTACGCTTGAGCAAGCGATCCAGGGAAGGGCCGCAGGCGTTTACATTACACAAAACTCAGGTCAGCCGGGTGGCGGGATATCGGTCAATATCCGGGGCGTTAATTCAATCAGCGGGACCAATGAACCTTTGTATGTTGTAGATGGTGTACAAATCCAGGGGCAGTCGGTATCGTTCGGCACGCAAAGCTCCACCAATCCGCTGGCCGGTCTGAACCCGGCCGATATTGAGTCTATTGAAGTCCTGCAAGGCCCTTCGGCCACAGCTATTTATGGTTCCAGGGCAACGAACGGCGTTTTACTCATTACTACCAAAAGAGGAAAATCAGGAGACACCAAGATTTCGTATGCATATCAGTATAGCGTCCAGACGCCTCCTTCGCCATTGAAAGTCATGGATTTGCGTCAGTATGCACAGATGGTCGGGGAGTATCACCAGCTTGCGGGAGGCGAAACTCCCGAGGAGTTCCTCGATCCTTCCTTGCTCGGAAAAGGCACGGATTGGCAGAAGGAGCTTTTCAAAAATGCACCTATGAACAAGCACCAGTTGAGTCTGAGCGGAGGGAATGACAAAACTACATACTATCTCTCCGGCGAATACCTGAGGCAGGAGGGCGTTGCATTGGGTTCGGGTTTCAACCGGTATGCATTCAGGCTTAACCTGGACAATAAGCCGCGTGAATGGGCAAGCATCGGCGCAAACCTGAGCTTCAACCAAACCAACGATAACCTGACGACCAGCCAGGAAAACGTCATTTCCAATGCATTACAGCTCACGCCGCAAGTGCCGGTACGCAACATCGACGGCACCTGGGGCGGTGGCGATGAGTACAACGGGGCCAATATTTTTGCCCCGGTGAACCCCATTGCGATTGCAAATCTGACGACCAACAAACTGGTGAGACGGCAACTGCTGGGAGGGCTCCAAGTCGGGATCAGGATCATGCCGGGATTGAATTTCAGAACCTCGTTCAATACGAATCTGGGTTTTTCGAACTCGTCTTACTATGTGCCGACCTACAAAATAGGCTGGGCGCAGAATGTAACGGCATCTTACGCGAATGGTTCAGGCGTGAATACTTACTGGAACTGGAACCAGCTGCTGGAGTATAACAGGCAACTCGGCAAGCACAGTATTAATGTGATGCTCAGCCACGAATCTCAGGAGTCGTCGTGGAAGAACCTGGCGGGCACGCGTACAGGCTTCCTCACCAACGACATTCTGGATCTCGCGGCAGGCGATGCGCTCACCGCGAGCAATTCCGGCGGCTCGGGCGACTGGGCCATGGAGTCGTATCTGGGGCGCGTGAATTACAATTATGCCGACCGCTACATCATTATGGGAACGGTGCGGCGCGATGGTTCCGCTAACTTTGGTGCCGATAACAAGTGGGGTTTTTTCCCTTCCGTGTCGGCGGCGTGGCGTGTGTCGCAGGAACCATTTTTCAACATCCCTGCAATCAGCGAATTGAAACTGCGGTTTGAAACCGGCATTACCGGCAATCAGGGCAGCGGTGGTATTTACTCTCCGATGGGAACCGGCACCACACCTACAACCACCGGTTTTTTACCCACCAAGTATGCCAATGCGGGCCTGAAGTGGGAGGAAACGAAGACCAATAACTTTGGGATCAACTTAAATCTCCTCGAAAATCGCATCCAGCTTGAATTCGATTACTACATCAAGAACACGGATAACCTGCTCATGGAGAAGCCGCTGCCCTGGTATATGGGAACAAATGGGGTAGGTGCGGTTGGTTCGCCGACGGTCAACATCGGCGCTTTGCAGAATAAGGGCTGGGGTTTCACAATCAATTCGGTCAATGTGAACCACGGAGGATTCAAATGGGAGTCGAGCCTGAACATTTCGGGTTTTAAGACTAAAATCAAATCATTTTATTCAAATGCGGCATTTGTCGACCGCACTTCATGGTGGATGGCCGACTGGACACAGCGTTCCGAGGTGGGGAAGGCTCCCTGGCTGTTTCGCGGATATCTTGAGGAAGGCCTGTTTCAGTCCGTTTCCGAGATCGAAAGCAGTGCGTTACCAGTGGATAACAATGGGGTGAAATTGCCTGTGAATGTCAACAATATCTGGGTCGGCGATGTGAAGTTTAAGGATGTCAACGGAGACGGGATCATCAACGAGAAAGACCAGACGATCATCGGTAACCCGTGGCCAAAGTTTTTTGCCGGTTTTACCAATACCTTCTCCTGCAAAGGTTTCGATCTGAGTATTTTGCTGACCAGCACCTACGGTAATGATGTCTACAACTTTCTGGGCAAACTCAATACCAATGCAAGCAATATCAATCTGAGCCGGAACCTGCTTGTACATGCAATGGAATACGCGAAGCCTGTTACTGCGGATGACGGGACGGTCGGACTTGCCAATCCGGGAACAGATGTGGCCCGGATTTCAAACGGGCCGAATGGCAACTTCGCCCGTCATACCAATAAATGGGTAGAGGACGGCTCGTTTATCCGGGTCAAGAATATTTCGCTTACCTATAACCTGCCGGTTTCGCTCGTGTCGCGGCAGAAGATCATCAGAGGAGCCCGCTTTTCGGTGGGTGCCCAGAATCTGGCGACAATTACGCGATACTCGGGGTTTGACCCGGAAGTGGGCGCATATGTGTCGCGGGACGCCAGTCCGGGTAACCAGGCCATCGGGCTCGACTACGGGCGGTATCCGCTTACACCTGTTTATACATTCAGTTTAGGATTGGACTTCTAAATCAATCAACATGACTTACTTAAAAAATAGATACATCTGGCTCGTTACTATGCTAATAGCCGTCGTGTTTGCGGGCTGTTCGGAGGATTTTCTGGAAAGGCCGCCCAAGGACTCCATTGTAGATGCTGGTTTTTATCAAACTGACGACCAGGTGCTGGGCAGCACTGCGCTCCTTTACAGCAAGGTTTGGTTCGATTACAATGACAAAGCGTCGTACAACCTGGGTGATTTCAGGGCCGGGACGGCTTTTTCGGCATGGAACGATCGCGGCAACGTACTTTTCAACACGACCGGAAATACACCGGAGAATGGGTCGGCCTGGCGGTCGTTTTTTATTGTGGTCGGGCAGTCGAACCTGGCCATCCAGAACATTCAGAAGTATGCCGGCGCAGCGGTTTCTCCCGCGATTAAGAAACATGCGATTGCCGAGGCGCGGTTTATGCGGGCGCTGGCCTATCGGTTCCTGGTCATGAATTGGGGCGCGGTGCCGGTGATCGAGAACAATCTGACCCTGCTGTCGGACACGACCGTCCGGCGGAACACAGCAAAGAGCGTCTGGAAATTCATTACGAGTGAAATGCGCCAGATCGCAGAGGATCTTCCCGAAAAGCCGGTACGTGCAGGACGCCTTACCAGGTGGTCGGCAGAAGGAATGCTGGCGCGTTTTTATCTGACGCGGTCGGGCGTGGACGCTGGCGCCACCGGGCAACGCAACCAGGCATTTCTGGATAGCGCAAAATACTACGCTGAAAGAGTCATTACCATGAGCGGCGCATCGCTCCTGGGCAAGTATGCGGATCTTTTTCGCTATCCTTATGATAATAATGCAGAATCGCTGTTTTCGCTTCAGTGGGTTTACTCGCCCGGAGCCTGGGGTACCCAGAATTCGACACCAGCTTACCTCGCCTACGGCCCTGACATTGCGAACGGAGACGGCTGGGGCGGTGATAAAGGGGCCACGTGGTGGATCATGCAACAGTACGAAGGCATCAAAGCGATATCGGAAAATGTGCTTCAGGGCCGCACTGTTGACCAGCGTCTGAAAGCGACTTTCATGCTTCCGGGGGCCAGTTATCCAGAGATCACGCAGACGATCCCCGGCGGTTCTCAGAAGCTGGTTTTTCCCTTCGTCGGCACGGATAATAATTTTATCGCCATTAAAAAGTACATTACCGGAAAAGCCGCGGATGTAGGCGGGCAAGCAGCTCAGCAAAACTATGGGCATGATACCTATATGATGCGGCTGGCCGAAATGTACCTGGTATATGCCGAAGCGGTGCTCGGCAATGGTGCGTCGACCACGGACGCGAAAGCGACGGAGTATTTCAATAAGGTACACACCCGTGCAGGGCTTTCGCCTGTGACTGCTGCCCTTACCTTCGATATGATCTTCAAAGAGCGCATCGTCGAGTTCGCCATGGAAGGAATGGCCTGGTACGACCTGGTCAGCCTGCATTATTACGATCCTGTCAAAGCATTCGGAATCCTGAATGCGCAGGACCGCGGATTTTTCTTCACTAAACCGGATCAATTCCCGGACCCGACTTCCTGGACGTTCACAAAAACCGCCTGGGCAACTGCGGAGCGTAAGATCGACGCCAATAGCGGGAATTTCCTGTTGCCTATTCCGTCTGCTGAACTAAGCCAGGCGCCGAATCTTCAGAAGCCGGCGGTTGACTATCAACCTTAAACCTTCAACGGTAACTTATATGAAAAACTTCCCGAAATCCATATTATACGAATACCTGACGCTGTTGCTCGCACTGACGATGATCGGGACGTTGACCATTTCATGTCACGAAGACGAACTGCCTAATCATGGTGAGCCGGTTATCAAGTACATCCGGGTAACAGCCCCCGGGTCGGCGGATTCCCTGCTGGTCCGGGCAGGACAGGGCCAACTGATCGCCATCATCGGTGAGAATCTGCAGGGCGCACGGGAAATCTGGTTCAATGACCGACGTGCCAGTGTGACTCCCACCTACATAACCAGCACGACGATCCTCGTCAGCGTTCCCACGATCATCCCGGAGGTGATCAGCAATAAGATGAAAATCATTTTTGATGACGGTAAAACACTGGAACATGATTTTCAGGTGAAGATCAGCGAGCCATTGATTTCCAGTATGCTCAGTGAGTACGTACCTGCGGGAGCCGTAGCGACCATCCGCGGAGATTTTTTTTACCAACCGCTGACAGTCACTTTTACCGGTGGCAAAAAAGGTACGCCGGTAGCTGTGAAAGACCAGGAAATTCAGGTAACCGTGCCGGAAGGGGCAGAGCCAGGGCCAGTCACGGTTACGACCAGTTTTGGTGAGACGGTGTCGGACCTCTGGTTCCGCGACAACCGGAATATTTTCCTGAGCAGTGATCCTTTTACCGGCTGGTGGAATGCGACTTTCGTGGTTAGCAAGCCGGGACTGGGAGATCCGATAGCGATCAATGGAAATTACATTCGCGTAAAAAAGGCGATCGGCGGCTGGCAGTGGCTGGAAGTAGCAGGAGGCCCTCCGGATGCCATGGGCGCTATCAGCAAAAATATCCCCGACGAGGCGATTCTTAAACCCTCCGATTACAACTTCAAGTTTGAGGTCAATACGGTTAAGCCTTACAACAACAATGTGCTGAAGATCACCGCGGGGCTGGCCAGTGACTTCAACAACAGCCAATACACCTGGCTGCCCCCGTACGACACCAAAGGAGAATGGAGAACGGTCGTCATCCCTTTTGAGGAAATCGCTGCGAGCTACGAAAGCACAGGTTCCAAGTTGACTGTGAGCGAGAAAGGCTACTATACCCGGCTACTGTTTCACGGCGGCGGGGATCTGGACTGTGACATGTCGTTCGATAACTTCAGGATTGTTCCCAAAGTATCACACAAGTAATCCATTCCAACCGATTGATATGAAGAGCCAGTATACCTGAGATTCGCTCATTCTACCTACCTTGGGTTCGAATTAAACCTGAACCCATGAAGCGTAGAAAAGTTATTCAAAGTCTTTCATCCCTACCATTGATCGGCGCCTTGCCAGGCTCCGTTTCCCGCGCGGAGGCAGTTTCACGTAAGAAAAAAAGGGATATTATTGCAGAACTCGGCATCCGCTCATTCATCAATGCGGCCGGGACGCTCACTTATATGTCGGGCTGCATTATGCACGATGAAGTCGTCGAGACCATCGAAAATACCTCGAAGCATTTTTGCATGATCGACGAGGTGCAGGACAAGGTTGGAGAGAAGATCGCCAAACTCGTGCGTTCGGAGGCGGCAATGGTTACCTGCGGAGCCTTTTCCGCGATGACGCTAGGTCTGGCAGGCGTGCTTACCGGGCAGGATGTGGTTAAAGTAGAACAGCTGCCGCATCTGGAAGGCACCGGTATGAAGTCGGAGGTTGTTTGTCAGAAATCACACAACGAACGTTACAACCATGCTTTTCTGAACACGGGCTGTAAAGTGGTGGAGGTAGAGACGATCGAAGACGTCGAGAAAGCCATTAATGAAAAGACGGCGCTTTTACATTTCCTCAATATCACTGCCAATGAGGGCAAGATCAAGCATGAGGAATGGGTTGCGTTGGGTAAAAAGCATGGTATTCCTACATCCATCGATATCGCCGCGGATGTTCCTCCGGTGTCCAATCTCTGGAAATTCAATGACATGGGTTTCGATCTGGTATTCATTTCCGGCGGAAAAGCCATGCGCGGACCGCAGAGCGCAGGTATCCTGATGGGAAGGAAAGACATCGTCGCGGCAGCACGTCTTAATGCACCGCCAAGGGGGTTTACGGTCGCAAGGGGTCATAAAGTCAATAAGGAGGAAATACTCGGAATGTATGTGGCGCTGGAGAAGTTTGTCTCCGGTGATCACGACCGCGAATGGAAGGAATGGGAGACCAAAATCGCCCATATCCAAAATACGGTCAAGGACATACCCGGCATCACGACGAAGGTAACGGTTCCTGAGCTCGGCAATATCACCCCCACGCTGACGATCAGCTGGGACGATAGTATTGTGAGGCTCACGGGACGGGAACTGCGAGATAGGTTGCGCTACGGTTCACCATCGATCGAAGCAGGATTTTCTGGCTTACCGCTGTATCATTACCAGGCTGGTTCGGATTCTGTGGATCCGGCCGTTGCCGAAACATTGAAAGGCGGAAACCTGATCAGGGTAACGGCCTGGATGCTACAACCAGGCGAGGAAAAAACAGTGGCCCGGCGCCTGCGCGACGAACTGCTGGCAGGAACTGGCATTGGAGGTTAGGAGTCAGAATCCCTCTCGTTCCTTCCTCAGTATCTGAACTTTCTGATAAAGCTCGATGATCGTCGTGACATCGAGCTTTTCAAATATTCTGGTCTTGTAGGTACTGACGGAACTGCCCGAGATGCTCAGGATCGTAGCAATCTCTTTCGTCCATTTGCCGTCCAGCATCAAATCCATTACTTCGAGCTCGCGCTGAGATAATGTCCCAAGTGGATTGTCGTGCTTTTTTTGTTCAAATTGGGAGCTAGCCAGCTGCATATCCCGCACTTTTTTGCTTACATACCGGCCCCGCTCGAAAATGGTCGAAATGGCATTTCTGACTTCATTCACGGAAGCGTTCTTGGAAAGAAACCCGTCGGCACCGGCTTTGATATAATGGCCTGCGTAAATCTCTTCATCTACTCCCGAAAACATCAGGATCAGCACCTGCGGTTGAATGCTGCGTATTTTTTCGATCATCTGAAAACCTTCGCCACCCGGGATATGAATGTCGAGGAGTATCAGATCAAGCGGATGATCGGTGACGATCGACAGCGCATCGGCGAAGTTGTCACTTTCCCAGTGCGCGACCGGGGCGATTACTTCGCGTATAATGAAAAGAGTAGCTAGCCTGACAATCGAATGGTCATCAACGATAAGAACGTGTTTCATTCATCAACTCAGGATAGGGTGTGGGTGTTCTGTCAACAAAATAGTAAATAGTTCGTAAGCATGAAGATGGCCGACCGACAGGTCGATGAACGAGCACGTTCCATCCTGGCCATCGTACTTCGCAAAGTTAAGTATCCGTTTTGTTATTATTTGTAGCGCTAGACCAAACGGGTAATAGAATCATTTCTATAAAATACATAAAATTTTTCAATTAAATATTCTGAAAATCAATTAATTACATTGTAGAATACAATTAGTTTTATTTTAGAAAACAACACTTTCTAGAACAGCGAGTTACTTGTGTAAGCAATGAGCGGAATAGTTTGATAGCAAATTTCCCCCGTCTATATTTGCCCTAATTACTTTCCGGAGCCGTCATGGATTTGAATACTCAGATTCGCCAGCGCTGATTACAAGTTTTCTTTTCGTGAACAAGCCATTCGTTGCCCTTGCGCTATTGACCGTACTCGTTGTATGCGGGTATGCGGCTGCCCAGAATGGGTATACGGTTGCTCACTATACGGATGACAACGGCATGCCTCAGAACAGCGTGAGGAGCCTTGCAGCCGACGCGGATGGCTTTATTTGGCTCGCAACCGAAAACGGCCTGACCAGGTTCGATGGTCAGCGCTTCCATATTTTTGACAAAGATTTTATCGGAACGACCAGCAACCGCTTCTACCTTATCCAGCCGTCGTTCAACCAGATAAGCGGGCGCGAAAACAAGGGTAAGATTGCCGGGAAAGAAATCTATGCCGCGGCTGATTTCAATCAGTTTGTCAGGATTCAAAATGGAATTCCGAAGGTAGATTCCGCCTACTTTAAAAGCAAAATCAGCGGATTACCCTATTTCGACGGGACGCCGCGGACGTTTTTCTCGGTAGGCCTTCCGACTTACCTGCGGGATATCGTCAGGCCCCATCATTATATTATTCCGGATAGCCACGGGTATGGGGATTTTTGGGTCGTCGACAGCACTAAGATTGAGTTTTTTACCGGGAAGATGAAGACCGGAGAAACACATTTCAGCAGCCGGGGTAAGTGGTGGAATTTTTTCAGCCATCAACGCAAGCTGTATCATCGTAATGAGGATGGGACCATCTTGACGATATCCAAAACAGGTACGAAAGCGATTACCGTCGGCGGCGATCTGCTTCGGGATAGTGGTTTTCAAGCAAATCTTGACAATAGCAAGGTTTTCTGGAACCCCACCAACGATCAGCTCTATTTTTATCGGCAAAGAAGATTGTACATGGCGGAGGAAGGCCCCGGGGGCGAATTATCGACCCGGCTTATCGTGGACGGTTTTGATCTCGAAGAACGCGCAATTGAGTCCGTATATCGTGATGCGGTAACGCAGACCGTTTTTCTGGGAAGTCCGTCAAAAGGTCTTTATGTGCTTACCAGGCAATCTTTCGAGGCTTTGACGTTTCCGGACGACGCATTCAAGAATGTGTTTTACGCAGTGCTGCCCAAAAGTCAGAGCAGTGTGCTCACCCCGACCGGGATGATCCTGGGAAAGGACGTGAGCACTGGCGAGACAATTTACGACAGTATTCCGCTCCTGAGGAAACTCAACGCGGGAGATAAGCGGAGCCTTTGCTATGACAGCAATGGATTATTGTGGGTAAAGGCAGGTGATAGTCTGCATCAGCTGAGCAGGGAAGGCGACCGGCTTCTAAAAAGCTGGAATTTTGGGACCGAAATCAAGCATATCTATGCAGACCACCGGAGCAATATCTGGATTGCGACCGGGGACAAGGGATTGTTTATCATCGAGACATCGGTGGAATATCCGCGTCCGAAACTGCTGCAAAAAACGGTCAAGGGGACTTATCTGCAGACTTACGGCGAACAGATGCTTGTAGGGAGTACCAGGGGGCTTTATATATTCGATGTTGTTACTGGCAAACACAAACTGTTAGAGGGGACCGAAGGCATTTTTATCAAAAGCCTGTACGTAGACAACGGCAAGCGTATTTGGATGACCGCGATCTCCGATGGTCTGCTGCTTTATCAAAACGGTAAATTGATACGTTTCCCGCTTGACAGAAACCGCTATCTCGGTAGTCCGCATTGCATTGTCGATGACGGGCACGGATTCTTTTGGGTACCGACCGACAAAGGACTTTTTCAGATTTCGGTCAAGGACCTGCTTGCTTATCAACGGACGCCCTTTGACATATTCTATCTTTATCATGCCAAGGAAGAGGGTTTTCTGACCAACGAGTTCAATGGTGGCTGCCAGCCTTGCGGTTTGACGTTACCCAACGGCACCGTATCGTTGCCGTCGCTCAATGGGCTGATTTGGTTCCGGCCCGAAAAAACAATAGCCCGTCTGCCCGACGCCGGCATTATTTTGGACAAGGTGTTGGTCAATAGTCGGTTGTTGGCAGGCTTGGGTGATACGCTGCTTTTGCCGGCCAATCCGGTTCAGGCGCGTTTCTTCTTTTCGACGCCTTACTTCGGCAATGCGTACAATCTCAATCTCGCCTACGCGTTGATCGGTGCGAATGAAAAAGTGTCGGCTCAGGACTGGATCCCGATTCAGAACAACGATTTCAGCATTGCATTCTCTAATTTCGCGCACGGAACGCACACACTGCTCCTGCGTAAGGCTAATGGTTTTGGAAAGGATAATTACACGATCCGGAAGATCTGCGTGATCGTGCCGCCGTTGTGGTACCAGACTTGGTGGGCCAAAGGGCTGTTGGTGGTGTTGATTATTTACAGTTTTTACCTCTACAACGCCTTCCGGATACGGAACATATCGCGCGAGAAGGCGCGACTGGAACAGGTAGTCGCCAAAAGGACCGAAAGTCTTAACGCCGCGCTGCATGATGCGGAAGCGTCGCGTAACGAGTTGCGCCGACAGTTGCATATGCTGTCGCGCCTGCTGACATCGATGACGCATGATATACAATCGCCGCTGAATTACATTATGCTTACCTCCGGATCGATCCCCGGGATGGTTGACAAGGGGGAACTGGATGTGGTTTCCGAGATTGGTCAGGTTATTTCAAACTCCTCGCGTCAGATGAGCGAGCTCCTGCGCGGGCTGCTGGACTACATCAAGGTGCATGTGTATGGCAACAGCATTCAGTTTGAACAAGTTAATCTGCGGACGCTTGTGGCGCATAAATACGAAATTTTCAAGGTTGCAAGCGAACAGAAAGGTAATACTTTCAGGAACGAAGTGCCGTTGGAGGCATCGGTGTCCTCAGATGCGCAAATGCTGGCGATCATGGTACATAACCTGATCGACAATGCTGTCAAATTTACGGATGATGGGATAATCCGCATATGGGTCAGTGGGCAGGCAGATGAAAACATGGTACTGCACATTGCCAATACCGGAACAGGCATCCCGCCGCATGTGATCGGGATCATCAACCTGCCGGAGCGGGAGGAAGCGGGCGATATTGGTACACCACTTGGCCGTAAGACGGGGTTGGGCCTGTTGATTGTCAAGGAGGTAGCTGCGCTGATCAATATCAGGCTCCACGTGGCTAGCGAAGATGGAGAAACCCGTTTTACGCTGCGTTTCGGCTAATGGTCAGAATTGTTTCAGGAGTGAAACTTTCTTAGACAACTCTATCGAATCCATGACGTCCAGTTTGTTAAAGATCCGTCGTTTGTAGGTGCTCACGGTATTTTCCTTAACATTCATGATGGCTGCAATCTCCTTCGTCCATTTTCCTTCGGTGAGGAGCTGCATGACGCGCATCTCATTGGGAGAAAGGCTTGTGATCGGGTTCATCACCTTCCCGAGTGTGTTATCCTTGATCGTGTTGAGAAGGATCTGCTGCACATGGTAGCTTACGTACTTTCCTTTGCTCATCACAGCCTTCAGTGCGGTTTTGAATTCCTCGTGTGAAGCCTGTTTGGAAAGAAACCCGTTTGCTCCTGCCTTGATGTACGGTAATGCATATACCTGCTCGTCGTAACCGGAATGAATGAGGATGAGGATATCGGGTTGCCGGGCGCGGACCATGTTCATCATCTTGATATTTTCTCCGCCTGGGATGTCGATATCCAGGATCAGCAGGTCAAACCGCTCGTGATCAAGCCTGGCGAGGCCTTCCGGAAATGTATCGCATTGCGTGACATGAGCTTTGGAGTCGGATTCAGAAATCAGCAGTTTGAGCCCCATCCGGATCAGCGGGTGGTCCTCTACTATCAGGATCTTCATAAGGGCAAGGTCAAGCGGGGTGTTAGTGGGCAACTGCAAATCTAAGAATTTCCTGTTCTGGTAATTTGTAGAAATGTATCTACAAATGTAAAGTTAGAACTCTATAAACCTGCTTGCCATAACAAGGTAGATTTGTGCATTAAATAACGTTGAGTAATCATAAATATCCTTCCGGCCCTGTCGGAGGGCTATTTTATTTGAGGCATCTACGGCGTATTTTCAGTCTTTCCACGACAATCAGTTACCATTACGCGACCGTTGCTTTCAGGATCAGGAGCAGGAGTTTAAATTAGCTCCATGAACGAACAGCAAAAGCAATTTGTACTCGCATTTCTGGCTTATGCGGCCCAGCGTGACCTGTCTCCGGAGAAACTCTGCCAGCTTTCCCGCATTGACATGGACACCATTACTGCGGACAATCCGATGGAAATCAGCCCGAAACAGTTGAATGACTTATGGATCAATGCATGCAGCCTGAGTAATGATCCGCTCTTTGGTCTGCACCTTGGGGAATCGCTCCAACTGGCAGCGCTGGGAATAGTGGGAGAGATCATCAAAAGTAGTACGACCGTCGGCGAGGGCGTCGGGCACGCCGTCGCGCTGACACCGCTAATGACCGACCTCTTCGGTATGACCGTCGAACGCGATGCACATACGTTTACGCTGCGCCTCACACCACAGGACGAAAAACGGTCCCGCTCGCCGGCCGCCTTTGAACAAATGACCGCGTTTTTTCTGGTGTTTGCCGTGCACGAGCTGGACGGCCTCGTCCTCGCACGCATTCGCCCGGAGCGGGTCGTGATGCCGTTTCAAGAGGCGGATATACATGAACTAGAGCGGGTATTGCGACGCCGTCCTGAATACGCCGAAAATCAGTACGCGATTACGTTTGACAACCGTTACTGGGATTTACCTGTGCTCACAGCGAACTACGCATTACAGGAAAGCCTATTGCAGAAGGTAGGTGCCATGCAGGAAACAGGGGCGGCACATTCCTGGCAAAAGCGGGTACATCAGTATCTGTTGAAAAATGCATACCTGGGTATTGTCTCCCTGGACGAGATGGCTGCCAATTTCAATGTCAGCCCACGCAGTCTGCAACGAAAGCTAAAAGACGAGAACGTTACTTACCAGGAATTGGCAGACGAGGTACGGCGGTCATTGGCATTGCATTACCTGGAGTCGGGGGGCTATTACGTAAAAGAAATTTCTTACATGCTGGGCTACAATGAACTCAGCGCCTTTTCCAGGGCCTTCAAAAGATGGACAGGCACAACGCCGGCGCTGTATCAGCGGAATGGGTAATTTTGAATGAGTGAATGAGTGAATGAGT
>CBFGMV010000118.1:0-24977 GCA_965649915.1 uncultured Dyadobacter sp. | reverse complement strand
GTTTGCTGTTTCCAGAGTCCGTGAATGCGCCGCCGAGGTGTATATCGTCCAGGTTTTCCAGGAAATATTGTGTCTTTCCCCCAAACAGCCCCGCCTTTGCAGACTCTACCCGGTTGATACGACGCTCGGTCGTTGCTTTGGCGCCGGCAAAATCCAGTTGCAGATACACATTGAAAATCCCTCCACCATCCCAGTTATTCCGGGTCATTTGGCTCAGTTTGGGGTAGGTAGCGTTTGAAATAACAAAATCGAAGTCAAAAGAAGAATTGGATGGAGGATTCCTGGCGACCCCCGAAATCTGGATCAGGTGCTTTCCTTCGAACAACAGTGCCTTGCCCACCGGCTCTTCGCTGCCAAAGTATTTTTGTGCCGCACGCTCAGAAATCACCATCATAAACGGCTTTTTCAGTGCATCGGCCGCATTGCCTTTTTCAAGAGGAAAAGTAAATACATTGAAGAATGAGGGGTCTGCAAACAAAACCTTCTTTTCAGGGATCGCTTCATCCTTACGGGCCGGGTGCCCGAGTACGGTGTTACTATACGTAGGTAGGATCCTGACGTAGTCCTTCACCTGCGGCACTCCCGCCGCAATGGACGGCGCAAAGCCTGAAGCAAAGGAATTCATCTGAAAATCGTTGTCTCCTACTTTTACTTTGGCCAGTACCCGGTAGATATTGCTGTGCCCGGTGTGAAACTTGTCGTAACTATGTTCATGGACTACAAACATCAATATCAGCGTGGAAACACATATCCCCGCGGCAAGCCCAAGAATGTTGATCAAGGAGTAGGTCTTATGCCGAAGCAAGTTTCGAATTGCGATTTTGAGGTAGTTTTTAATCATAAAAAATCAGCCAGGCCTCTGGCGGTCAGCCATTTTGCCGGATAAGTTAGGTTAAGGAACAGTCAGTTAATGGGTAGTAACAAATCCATGCCATAAATCTAACCTACTAACTAACAGCCAACTAACATGGACAATATGTTCAAAACCGGACAATGGGGTTGGAATAGCGAGCCCTGCCAATGTATACGATGCCATTAAACAATAGTGTTCATTATTAATAGACAATATTGTTTGATAGCAAGAGTCAAAATTGTATATTTGAAATAAATAAAAAGCGATGATCCTTAAAAGCACCATAGCAAGTGTATTGCAAGCACAAAAAGCCAACATCATAAGCCTTGAACAGGGCTTAATGCGGAAGGCATTGAACAAGCTGCCGGACATAACCTCACACGCGCTCATCGTCTCGGGTGTACGCCGCTGTGGTAAAAGTACTTTGCTACACCAGCTGTTACGGGAAAAACATCCCGACGCATTGTACCTGAACTTTGAAGATACCCGGCTATACGATTTTGAGCCATCCGATTTTATACGCCTCGACAGCGTGGTAAGTGAAATGGCCCAGACCGTGCTTTTCTTTGATGAGATCCAGATCGTCGATCGATGGGAAACGTACGTGCGGCAAAAGCTGGACGAAGGATGTAAAGTCGTGATCACCGGCTCCAATGCTTCGCTGCTCAGCCGTGAATTGGGCACCAAACTAACTGGCCGCCAGATCACGAAGGAGCTGTTCCCTTTTTCCTATACCGAATTTTGTGCGTACCGCGGATCCAAACCTTCC
The DNA here is from genome assembly GCA_965649915.1 of uncultured Dyadobacter sp. Classification (GTDB taxonomy): domain Bacteria; phylum Bacteroidota; class Bacteroidia; order Cytophagales; family Spirosomataceae; genus Dyadobacter. The sequence continues at coordinate 23,355 of CBFGMV010000118.1, read as the reverse complement.
GCTGATGCTACCCGGGATTATATGCAAACGGGCGGCTTCCCGGAATATGTAAAATCCGGGTTGGAGGAGATCATGCACCATTTGTTTGAAGATATCCTGATACGCGACATTGCGGTGCGCTATGGCGTTAGGGATGTTCGCACATTGCAGCGGCTGGCGTTATATCTTGTCTCGAATGTGGGGCGTCTGATTACCGGAAACAGGTTGAAAATGATGTTCGAAGCAGGTTCTACGAGCACGATCATGGATTACCTGTCTTACTTCGAATACACATACCTCTTTCATTTCGTGCCCAAATTCAGCTACTCCCTACGCAAACAGCTGATTAACCCCCGAAAGGTGTATGCTATCGACACAGGGCTGATCAATGCAAACTCGGGTTCGTTCACGGATGATTTTGGCAGCTTGTTCGAAAACATGGTTTTTCTGCATCTGCGCAGGCATTATAAGGAAATCTACTATTTCGCCGAAAAAAGCGAATGCGACTTTGTCGTGTCCGAAAAAGGCGCGGTGAGGCAGGTCGTGCAGGTTTGCTATGACCTTAACCCCGACAATCTGGACCGGGAGCTGAATGGCCTGTTCGAAGCCATGACGCATTTCGAACTGAAAGCGGGAACGCTTGTGACGCTGAACCAGGCCGACCAATTTGAAAGGGCGGGAATGACCGTTAACGTCATACCCGCCCATGAATACTTTGCTGACTAAATTAGCGGCACACTAATGTTAGTTTCCTCCGCTTTGCACGTCGTCGTTGCGAATGCCCCGCTTGTTCTTTTTGATACCGTCTTTCAGCTTGCCGAATTTGTAGTTCAGGCTGAAATTAAACGAGCGGAAGTACTGCCAGCGGTCCGTGAACTGGTCGAAATCCGGGCCGAAGGTTTCGTTGTGGTACCTTCTGAATTTCGTAAAAGGATTGCTTACAGCGGCTGAAAGTGAGAGCTTATCCTTCACGACATCCTTGCTCACGCTGAACGAAGTACTTTGAATGGAGTTCGTCGTGCCTTGCAGGTTCACGCCCGGACCATTCGCATTGAAGTTGGCATTGACACGCCATTCTTTGGGCAAGCGGTAACCCGTCGAAAGCGAAAACTGGTACATGACCCCGCTGTTGGTGATCTCGACGCCATTTACAATACCGGTTACTTTACCGTGGGCAATGCGGAGATTGGTGCTGATATTCCATTTTTTCGTGAATGGGTAGTTTGCATTCAGGTTACCGCTGATGAGGCGCGCACGACCGGTATTGCCATAGGAAGTCCGTGTGATCTGCGTTTCCTGATTGTAAACTGCAATCGGGAAAATAAGGTCTTTAAAATGCGTGTAGCCGACGCCGAAGTTGATATTACCCTTTTTGGCCTTATTGAAGCTCAATTGCAAGTCGTTCACATAAGCAGGCCGCAGGTCGGGATTACCGGTGCGCTCGTAGCTCGGGTTGGAGCGATCCACAAATGGATTGAGCTGCCAGATTCCCGGGCGCTGGATTCGTTTGGTATAACCGAAGTTGATCCCTGCATTGTTTTTCAGCTTCCGGTTCACCGATACCGAGGGAATGAAGTTGAAATAGTTCTGTTCTACCTTCGAATCCGTAGAGATAAAATCGGCATCGATAACAGTCTGTTCCACTCGTGCACCCGCTTTCACGCCCCAGTTTTTGAAATTATACTGATATGTATTGTAAGCGCCGAACACATTTTGCCGGTTTTCATACATGTTGCTCATAGCTGCATCGACCTCGTAAGAATCCGTTTCCGGATTGAACACCGTATACTTAAAATCACTCCGGTTGTCCCGCATGATACCTTTCAAACCCGCTTCGATATTGAGTTTTTTCACGGGATAAACGAGGTCCACCTGGAACGTCTGTTCAGAAAAACTCTGATCGTTGACCTGCCGGTAATCCGGACGATCATAATTAATGCGGTTTGTAATGTTGAGATTACCATTTTGCTTGTTGTCGTAACCGTAATACCGGTACGAGAATGTCAGCAACCTGTTTTTATTCGCCTTAAAACCCTTCTGATAGTTTATCGCCGCGTCCCTTCCATTACCATGATCGGTGTTGCGATTAGAAACGTTGTAGCGTTCCAGAATTTCATCGCCCGCATTCAGCAACGACGATTGAAATCCGTTGGCACTGTTCCTGCCACCATTTACATTCAGTTGCGCACTCAGCAAATTCAACGTGTCCACCTCATAGGTAATCTCGTAGCCGATGTAACCGTTTTTGTTGTTGTTTCCATTCCAGCCGCGCTGATCGAGTAAGGTAGGATTAGCGCCCGTCGTTGTACGGTTGGAAATCGTTTGCGTCGACGGGTTTTTGTATTGGTTCAAACCCGCATTCAACGACATTCCTATCTTCCCAAGCTGGGCCGAGAGCGAGCCACCGACTCCCGGTCCGCCGGTCGGGAAGCGTTCACTGACATTGAGCGTGCCATTATACCCATTGTCTATCTTCTTGTTGGTAATAATGTTGATAATGCCTGCCAAACCCTCGGCGTCGTATTTCGCAGGCGGTGTCGTAATTACCTCTATCCGGACTATGGACGAAGCGGGCATGCTGCGGAGCACATCCTTATAGCTCCGCTCGACCATACTCGACGGTTTGCCGTTGATCAGGATCTTGAAATCGGTATTTCCTTTGAGGGAAATATTATCCTCGGCGTCCAGCGACAGGTATGGCACCTTTCGCATCATTTCGAGCACGCTGTACACCTTGCTTTCCGGGTCTGCTTCCAGATCGTAACTGATCCGGTCGACCTCCTGCTTCACAATGGGTTTCAGGGCGGTAACCGTTACTTCCTTCAACCCCACCGCCTGCTGGCTGATCATGATTTTACCCAGTTCGATGTGCTGACGGGCACTATCGGTCAGATCCACTTCGATCATCTTGTTTTTGTACCCTACGCCCACCAGGACAAGCGCGTATTTCATGGGTTTCAAATTTTGAAACACAAATGATCCGTCGGCCTTTGAAAAATCGGCTTTCACGGTGGTGTTCTTGTCTTTCATGAGGTTAAGGGTGATAAAATCAAGCGATTTACCACTGGTGGAATCCGTAACAATCCCCTTTATGCTCCCTCCGGAAGGAGCCGCTTGCGCATACGATTCCTGACGGCAGATCAAGCCGGAGATCAGGACAGACATCAATAATTGGAGTAATGTTTTCATAGTTGAAATTTTCATGGCTAATAGTCTTTGCAATGGGCATAGGAATTCCCTAAGAGATTTTCAGGCTCTTTTACGGCGCAATAAGTATATCAATTAATTTAATATAACTAAATCATTAATATACCAATGCAAACAAATATCGATTTTGGTATTACAAATGTATTGGAAGGTACTTTGTGATGCAAGGTACTATGCCTGATTTTTGAGACTAATTGATGAGCGGCGGAATATGCGGTTGATTGGTAGGGCAGTTACCGATTCAATGGACCGACCTGAGTCAAACGCCGTTCGATCAGAAAGTTCAGGATGAGGCTGATGCCGCCGAAAAGAAATACCATGGCCAGATAAGCCACTCCCTGATTAAAATCGTACGTTTTGTCCAACCAGTTGCCTGTCAGAATACCGAGCGCGATGCCCACGAAAAGCATTCCGAATTTGAGTGTCGGGGAAAAAGAATTGTTCTTGTCTGTAAAGATCGACGCATCGGCATCTTTCTCGATGAGGGCTATACGCTCGCGGTGGCGTGTCATCAGGAATACATAGATAATCCCGAAAATACCCAGGAAAGCTGCAATTGAAATAAGGACACCGTTCATGGCTGAAACATAGTTAAATTTCGAATGTTACCCATTGGACGGGCGATCGGCATTTATGGTTACAGTTTGTCTAAATTTTTTTTTGCAAAAAAAATAAATCGTGCCGAATGTAACCAAGCCCCGCCCCATGCGGTCTCATAAGCAGGCGAGCAACCGAATGCATGAAAAACCACGACGACCGGATCCATATCGAGAACGTAAGGCAGGGCAACCTGGCCTCTTATACCTATTTGGTCGATAAGTACAAGAATATGGCATTCACGATCGCCAGGAAAATTCTGCCCAATGCGCAGGACGCCGAGGATGCGGCACAGGAGAGTTTTATAAAGGCCTACATGCAGATCGGCAGTTTTGAAGGCAAAGCGAAGTTCTCTACCTGGCTTTACACCATCGTTTACCGCACCGCCATCTCCAAATTGCAGCAGCACCGGATGGCCATGCAAAGCATTGATGAAGATCTGGAAGAAAATTATGATTACGAATATAGTCCTCCGCCGCTTGAAGCCTTGCAGGTTCGCGAGCGGGAACAATTTGTGAAGGAAGCCATCAACCGGCTCCCCAAAATGGAAGCGCTGGTTATTACGTTGTATTACCTGAATGAAAGCCCTATCGAGGAAATCGAGCAGATCACCGGGCTCTCGAACAGCAATATCAAAGTAAAATTATTCAGAGCCAGGAAGGTGCTGGGCAAAGAATTACAGTTTTTGCTATAATGCGTGAATTATGGAGCCGATCGAAGAAAAACGGGAAGAGCAATTCAAAAAACTGATCCGCGAGACCGGCACTGACGAGCCGTCGGCGGGTTTCGCGCGGGCGGTCATGCAGCGGGTACATGAAGAAGTCGCATTCCGTACGGTAATGCAGCGAAACACCCTGGAAGCCCCTTCCAACGCATTCAGCATAGAGATCATGGCACGGCTCAGGGCCAGCCAACCGGTCGCGCCACCGAAACCGGTTATCGCACGAAAAGTATGGTATGGGATCGCAGCCGCATGGGCGGTGCTGGTGATTGCTTGCTTTTTTGTTCCCGATAACGACCAGCAAACTGCGCTTTGGGAAGGCCTCAATGGCCTGATGATCTCCAACGCGGGATGGGTCCGGAAAATCTCTACCATTCCTCAAACCTACACGCTCACCATTATCGGCATGGCGGGCCTATTGCTGCTCGACTATTTTGTTCGGCAAAGGTGGATTCACAACAACGAAATGGCCAGATCCTGAGACCTGGCCGTTCATGCATTCTATTGATCCGATCGGTTACCCTCTGCGGTTGTAACGGTTTTCAAAACGGTTCTGATAAGCGAACAGACGTTGGCGTTGCGCGGGCGTCAGCACAGACAGGATCTCTCTTTGTTTTTCCTCTTCCAGTTTTTTCATGCCCTGATAGGTATGGTATCTTTTGCTGTTACCGGCCAGGCGATCATATTTGTTTTCAATCTTTTTGATCTGATTTTCCTGCTTGCGGCTCAGCTTCACGATCTCGTCCAGCTTATTGATCCTGAATTCCTCATACGCATTATCCGTGCGGGATTTATTGGTGGAAGGTATTTCATGACCATAGCGCTGTGCGAAGGCATTTCCGATGGTCAGTGTAACTATTGTGGCGATGGCTAAGATGGTCTTTCTCATGGTTTCCAATGTTTAAATTGTTCGTTTATGTCTTTTAGAGGCACTTTTCACCTCTAAGTTTAACCCACTGAAAACACAATCTGCGAAATGTCACTACTAGTAGATAGTCAGCCGCTTTTAATCGACGAAATGGTACGACCGCTGGCTGGATAGGATTGCTCAAATACCTTTTTATCTTTAAATTTGAATAGGTTCAAAATCAAAAAAGTATGTTAACGACGGTCAAAGGAATCTATGAAGACGGCAAAGTCACGCTACTGGGAAATTCACCCGTTCAGTCGCGCACAGAAGTGACTGTTACGTTTCCGCCAAAAGAGTCCAAACCGCTCAAAAAGCGTAAGGCAGGAGTATTAACGGGAAAAGTCCACATGTCCGCCGACTTCGACGAACCGTTGGATGATCTTAGAGATTATATGTAAATGAAAATATTACTGGACACACACACGCTGATTTGGTTTCTTGAAGACAATCCCAAACTTTCACGCAAAGCCAAATCCCTCATTGAAGACCTGACGAATGAAGTCTTCGTTCATGCCGTCAGTTGGTTCGAGATTTCAATTAAAACGAAAATCGGGAAACTTACGCTTCCCGACCCGATTGAAGTCATATATACAGAATCAACAAAAAATCAGATTGAAACGATAGAAATCAAACCGTCACAACTCGCCGCTTACCATAATCTCCCGATATTTGAAGCGCACCGCGATCCGTTTGACCGTTTGATAATCGCTACTGCGTTGAATGAACAAATGAATATTATTTCAAACGACCCCAAATTTTCGCTGTATCCGGCGGCAACGGTTTTGTGGTAATTCACATTCTACAACCCATATCATTCGCTGCGCAAAGACTTGACCGGATTCATTAACGCCGCCTTGATCGCCTGAAAACTCACCGTCAGCAAAGTAATGGCAACAGCCAGCAAAGCTGCCACCACGAACACGACCCAGTTCAGCTCGATGTGATATTCGTATTTTTTCAGCCAGTCGCTCAGGAAATACAACGCGATCGGAGAAGCGATCACGCAGGAGACGATCACGAGGTAGACAAACTCCTTGGACAGCATCGCCCACATCTGCGTTACACTCGCGCCTAAGGCCTTTCGGATACCAATTTCCTTCGTCCGTTGCTCAGCCGTATAAGCCGCCAGCCCGAACAGGCCGAGGCACGAGATAAACACCGCAAGCACCGCAAAAACCCTGGCTAGCTTCCCTACCCTTTCTTCTGCACGGAATTTGGTGTCGTATTCCTCATCTGCAAATTTGAACTCGAACGGCGAATCAGGATCATGCTTTCTGAACACAGCTTCCACTTTCTTCAAAGCCTGATCAACCGACGCACCGGGCGTCAACTTAATGTTAATGAGGTTCGCCCATTCATAATCCATCAGGAAAATGGTAGGCACTGCGGGTTCGTAAGGAGATTGCATAACCATATCCTTGATCACCCCTACCACCTGCTTGGGCTTACCATTGTATCGGATGGTCTTACCGATTATATCCTTGATGCCGGTCAGTTTAACGGCGGATTCATTGAGCACAAATGCAGCGGTATCCGTGGAGAATTCTCTTGAAAAGTCTCTCCCCGCGATAATTTTCCATCCAATTGTCTTACCAAAGTCGTGCGTACAGGCAATCGTTCCAAAAAGTGGCAGCGAGCCTGGCTCCATTCCCTCCCATTCGAAACCGATCTGGTTGGAGTAAATGCCCGTAGTCGGACTGGACGATTCGCTCATTTCGTATACGGAGCCCGTTTTCAGCAAATCATCGCGAAGCGGATAGTACTTGCCGTACAGGTTCGGAGAAATATTGACCTGCAACAAGCCCTGCCTGTCGTAGCCAACCGGGCGGTCCTTGGCATGCTGGATCTGCTGAAAAACGATGATCGTACCGATGATCAGCGTAATGGATACGGTAAACTGCATCACCACCATCACCTTCCTCGGCACCGCCGACCATTTGCCCACTTTAAAGGTACCTTTCAAAACGGAAAGCGGATTGAAAGAAGACAGGTAAAACGCGGGATAACTTCCCGCAACAAGTCCTGTAAACAGCGCAAACACAATCAGTCCTAACCAAAAAAGCGGGTAAAAGAACGGGAAGCTGACGTGCTTTCCTGCCAGGTTATTGAACGCTGGCAGCGAGATCAGAACGATCAGAATGGCCAGGATCAACGCGAAACCGACGACCAGAAACGATTCGCTCAGGAATTGGAATACCAACTGGCTTTTCAGCGAGCCAATGGATTTCCGGATCCCGACCTCCTTCGCCCTTTTCTCTGATCGGGCCGTACTCAGGTTCATAAAGTTGATACAGGCCAGCAGCAACACAAAAACGCCGATGATGCTGAACAACCATACAAACTGAATGGCGCCGCCGACATTCTTACCGTTCTTGAAATCCGAATACAAATGCCAGCGATCCATGGGATGCAGCAGATACTGTGGTTTATCGGTTTTGGAAAACGCATGCGGCATTTCGACGTCCCGGATCTTGCGGGACACCGTCTCGATGTCCGCGTGATCGGCTACCTGCGCAAACCACTGGAACGAATGGTTACCCCATTGCGTCTGTGCGTCTTTCACCCAGTTCTCCGCTTGCAGATAATCGCTCCATGGCAGGAGCAAGTACAGTTCGTTGAAATTAGAATTGAAAGGAATGTCTTCATAAACGCCGGTTACCTTTACATCCTTTTTGATATCCAGTTTGAGGGATTTTCCCAGCGGGTCCTCGTTCCCGAACAGCGATTTCGCGAGCGATTCGCAAATTACCACGGAACCCGGATTTTTCAGGGCATTGTAATCCCCCCGGATCATATGCAGCGAAAGCATTTCGGGCATTGATGGCTGCGCCCACATACCCGTTTTGTTGATCTTCTTATCGCCATGGGCAAGCAAGTGGCCGAAGTTCCAGGAGGCCAGGGAAGTATGTTTAAAATCCGCCGAGTATTTCGTAGCCATTTCGGTAACGGCCGGAATTGAAACGGCGGTACCGGTGCCGGTTTGCTCATTGAAAGTCTGGCTGATCCAGGCCTGCACGATGTGGTCGTGGTTTTCATGATACTTGTTGTACGACAGCTCGTCCCAGACCCACAGACCGATCAGCATCGTGACGGCAATACCCACGGCCAGTCCCACAATATTAATCAAAGAATAAACTTTGTTTTTCAAAAGGTTACGAAGGGCGATAACCAGATAGTTCTTGATCATAGCAGGTTTATTTGGCCAGGTTTATGGGTGCATTTTGGCAAAAGATGCAAAAGAGAGGCGGCCAGTTGCATGCGTGTTATATGATTATTCACTTCGCAGCGCTGTCACCGGATTGGTGAGTGCAGCCTTAACACTCTGGAAGCTGATCGTGACCAGGGCAATGACCACAGCTGCCAGGCCGGCCACCGCAAAAAGCCACCAGCTTACCTGCACCTTGTAGTTGAAATCCTGCAACCAACCGTCCATCAGATACCAGGCAATGGGCGAGGCGATCAGCAGAGCGATGACGACCAGTTTGACAAAATCAATGGAGAACAGGCCGAAAATATTAAGTGCCGACGCCCCAATGGCTTTACGGATACCCATTTCCTTCGTCCGCGATTCGGCCATGAATGCTACTACTCCATAAAGGCCCAAACAACCGATAAAAATGGCAATGCAGCTCAGGATTTTGAAAAGTGAAAAGAAGTTCTCTTCCTTTTCGTAAAAGCTGTTGAGCGTTTGGTCATAGAAAGAATACTTGAACAGATAGTCGGGGAACTGCCCGGCCCATGCTTCCTCGATCTTTTTCAGTTGCTCAGGTCCCGAATTTTTAGCTAGTTTCACACTCATGACCCGGTAATCGCGGCGGAGCGTCGTCATCACACATGGAATAATTTCGCGGTGCAGACTAAACGTATTGAAATTCCGAACCACACCCACAATCGGCAGCTTCACTTCGCTTCCTCCAATCGTCAACCGCTTCCCTACGATGTCCTGCGGGTTTTTAAACCCAAGTTTTTGCGCGAATGCTTCATTGACAACAAATTCCCGCATTGTATCCGAAGGCATGTACATTCTTCCGGCAGCCATTTTTAGGCCATATGTATTGAAATAGGCCGTATCCGCCGGACGCATCACGATATCGAGATCAAGGAATTCGGGATCATTCTCAAATTTGAAACCAGTTTGCCAATTACTCCTTGACATCGGGGTGAAGGTACTGAAACTGATGTTGCTTATACCTGGTGCCGCTTCGAGCTTGTCGCGCATTGTTTCTATTTTACCAGCCGCCTGGTCCGGGATCACGACATTGACGACCTCATCCTTTTCAAATCCTACGTCAAGCGTTCTGAAATACTTCATCTGACTGTAAGCGATCAGCGTTCCGATCAGGATCACCTGTGAAATGGAGAACTGCAACACAATCAGCCCTCGCCGGAGATTGGACTGCGTGCTTCCCGCCGTACGCATTTTGCCCTTCAATGCAAGAATGGGCTGATAACCCGACACAATCATGGCAGGGTACAAGCCGGCCAGTAAAGTAGTGATCACAGCCAACAGCAGGCAAAAAATCAATATGCTGGGATCTGTAAAAAACACTACTCCCTGCTGATTAATATTGAGAACATTGGAAATATAAGGCAGCACGAGCTGTGCCGCCAGCAGCGCAAGAATCACCGACGTAATGGTGATTACGCCCGTTTCTGAGAAGTACTGGCGCAAAAGCTGACCTCTTGTGCTTCCCAATACCTTTCTCACGCCCACCTCGCGTGACCGTCGTAATGCCTGCGCTGTCGCAAGATTTACAAAATTGACACAAGCGGTGATCAAAATGAAGACCCCGACAAGCGACATTGCCCAAATCATACCCTCGCTGATCGAGCGGTTGGCATAATTACCGATCTTCGTGGCAAAGTGAATGTCTTTGAGCGGCTGCAACACGTACCTCATTTTCGCCGCGTCCTTCGGTTCCCGGTATTTATTGACAAAAGCGACCAGTTGCTGCTCAAACTGCGCCTCACTTACCTTGCCGGGCAGCATCAGGTAAATTTGTCCGCCACCATAGCTGGATACCCAATCGTCCCAGTTTGTGAATGCACCGTAATCTTTGAGGGAAGAAAACGAAAGCATGGTCGTAAACGGCAGGTTCGTCACCACCGGCGGGTCAGCCACAATCCCGGTCACAACAAAGTCCTTGTTATTATCCACGCGGATTGTCTTGCCCATCGGGTCCGCATCTCCGAAGTAGAGGGCGGCCTGCCGCGCTGTTAACACCACGGAACCAGCGTTTTTCAATGCGCTTTTTGCAGATCCTTTCAGCCAGGTATAATCAAACAGCCTGAAATACTCCGGTCCGACAAATGCGATATTGTACCCGGGATCTGCAAATTTCTTCTTTTCGGAACCTTTTGTCACCGTCACCAACGTCCCGCGCAACGCATATGTGGGTGATACATATTCTTTTATCTCGGGAAAATCATTTTTCAATGCTTCGATCACGGGCAACGGCATGCCGGTACTGAATCCTTTGTCACCGTCGGCGATGCTGTGGGTAAGCATTCGGTAAACCCGGTCGGCATTCCGGTGATGGGTATCGAAGCTGAGCTCGTACCGCACGGTAAAGAAAATCAGCAGGCAGCAGGCAAGCCCGAGGGTCAGACCTGTGATGTTAATAACTGTAAAATTCCAGTTTCGGCGAAGGTTTCTGAAAGAGGTAACGAGATAGTTCTTGATCATGGCCAGGAAAGAGAGGTTAGTCCGGAGCTAAATCCATTAAAACCTGTACCACACACCATACATTACTGAAAAACAGATAATTACAAATACAAAACCCGCACATGATTGTTCGAAAGCGGACAATCATGTGCGGGTTTGAACGACTTGTTTATTCCTAAGGGCGAACCAGTTGTTCTAAACAGTTGTCTTCGATCCATGCTGGTAGATCAGAAATCGTAACCTCCTCTACTTCTTCGTCAGTTACGGAAATGAACGTAAAGGAAAAAAACATCTTTCCATTCTTCTTAAGTAACCAAATCGTATTACGATACATTTCACGTATTACTTCCGGCTTAACAAGATGACCACCATTTTGAGACCGCACTCTGGCTCTCAAAAGGCACAAATCCACATGATCTGTAAAAAATAAAATGAGATGTATCCTGGCATCTTTGGTCGCCGACGAAAAGGATTTTGCATAATCATAATGCGATGCATAGCCCAAATTCAATTCCAAAGCAAAATCCTTGCTGTTTTTCAGACAGCTCTGAATAAATTCATTGGCTTTGAGAGAAGCTAACTCTGAATAATCCGAAAAACCTTTCTTTTTATACTGATAGGCTGCTAGATCGTGATCGACGATAGGAATATGCTGTGGAACAAATTCCCGTCCATAGGTGCTCTTTCCAATGCCCGGAGGACCGGCAATCAGGTAGATATTCATTCAACAGCTTCAATCCTTCCGTCAGCATACTCAGCTACTGCAGTGCCGTCCTTCTGAAAGTAAACAAGGGGTTGGCCTATCGAAAACAAATAAGCCTTTGCCCGTTCGAAAGCTTCTCTCTTCCATTCCATTAACTCATTGGCAGTCATAACAGAAGGGCGCTTCTTCATAATCCCCGACTTATTGACGATTCTGTCCATGTTCTTTGCAGTTTCACGAGATCCGATGAACAAAGTTAAACTCCTTTAAACTGTGGCACAACTCTTTTGGTCCAAATCCCGGGCAGATCGCAATCATGATTGCTGTTTTTTTAGCATTCCCTACTATTCGCTCTTAAGCGACTTCACCGGGTTCATCAGCGCGGCTTTGATGCTCTGGAAACTAACGGTAGCGACCGCTACGATCACTGCGGCCAAACCTACTCCGACAAATGTCAGCGGGCTGATTTCAATGCGATAAGGGTAATTATCCAGCCATTTCTGCATAAAAAACCAGGCGGTCGGCGTGGCGATGAGCATCGCAACGACCACGAGTTTGACGAATTCGCGCGACAACACGAACACAAGATTTAAAATACTGGCTCCAAGCACTTTACGAACACCAATCTCTTTGGTCCGTTGCTCGATCACGATCAATGCCACCGCAAAAAGTCCGAGACAGGAAAGGATGATCGCCACAGCCGATGCCAGACTGAAAATCTGTGAGAGCCTTTCTTCTTCTTCGTACCAGGCGTTAGTGTTTTCATCAATAAACGAGCCCTTAAACTCCGATTCCGGCGTAATTTCCTTCCAGACAGCCTTCAATTTCTCCATCGAAGTCGCCAGGCTTTGCGGCGTCACACGCACAAAAATATAGCCGATACCGTCTGAATGAGACAAATACATGGTGATCGGTTTCGTCTCCCATTTGGAAGAATATAAATTAAAATCAGGAACCACGCCGATGATCTGATGCTTGATCCCGGCTGTATCGGTCTGGAAGAATTTACCAACCGGATCTTTTTCACCAATGGCCTTCGCCATGCTTTCGCTGATAATGACCTTGCCCATGGAATCTGTCGGGTAAGCCGGATTAAATTCCCGCCCTGCCAGCAATTTGATATTCAATGTCTTCAGATAATCGTAGCTGATGTGCAGCCAATCGGTGGTCACCTCACGGTCTTTGAATGTAAAGCCGATGACGCTGCGCGAAGAACTTCGGTCAAGGCCCATTCCCAGATTGACCCCGCTGCCGGTAATCCCCAGGATGTTGGGATCATCGCCCAGGTCGCTCCGCAACCTGCGCAATGCGGTTTGCCCGTCCACCTTCCTGCCCACGGGTATGCTGATTACCTGCTCCTTCTGAAAGCCCAATGGCTGCTTCCGCAAATGGTCGACCTGCTGTACGGCGATAATCGTGCTGCAAATCAGCAGGCTCGATAAGGCAAACTGAGCGATGATCAGTGAATTCCTCAAAATACCGGGCTTTTTAAGCGACACCTTTCCCTTCAAAACCTCCACCGCATTGAACCTCGACATTTGCAATGCAGGATATCCGCCCGCTATCAATGTAACAAATAAGCACAAACCCAGCAGTAATAACAGCTTGTCAGGTTCGAAGATGTACTCCAAGCTCAGTTTGGATCTGAATGTCGCATTGAATGCAGGCAACAGCAATATCGCAAGCGCGATGCCTGCCAGAAAACCCAGGAAACACACCACCCCGGCTTCGCCCCAGATCTGGAAGAAAAGTTGCTGTTTCAATGCACCCAGCGACTTGCGCACACCTACCTCACGGGCGCGTATGAATGAGCGTGCGACATTCAGGTTGATGAAATTAATACTGGCTATCAGCAGGATAAATATACCGATACCCATCAGCGCGTACACCAGTGAAGCCTCCTTTCCACCCGAAATCTCGCGGTCAAAATGCACATCTTCAAGCTTTTGAAGGCGCACTGCATACAAATCCCCTCTTTCGTCGGGCTTAGCACCTTGCTTTTTAAGTTTGGAAATAGTTTCGGAGAAATATTTGGCCGTAAAGGGTTTCAGTTTCTTTTCAAATGCAAGCTTGTCAACCCCTGGTTTCAGTTTCAGGAACACGCTGTGTGAGTAATTGTCCCAATAATCCTTTTGCTCCTGGTAGCCGCCCTGGTTTTCACTGCGAACGAATGCATCGAATTTCAATGATGAATTTTCAGGAAAGTCGGCCAGGACCCCCGTGACGACATATTGTTTCTTCTTCCCTTCAAGGCCTACGTCGATCCGCTTTCCCAATGGCTTTTCGTTACCAAAAACCGCCTTGGCCATGTGCTGCGTGATAACAATACTGCTCAAATCCTGCAAAGCAGCTTGCGCATTACCTTCAATAAACGGGAAAGTAAAAATCCTGAAAAAATCGGGCTCTGTGAATTTGATCTGTTTATCGAGGTATTTGCCTTTATACTCCACCACATCCCAGCCGTTGATTACCCTGGCAATCGACTCGATCTCGGGATACTCGGCTTTCAATGCTGGCGTGATCGGTAAAGGCATCGATGCCGCCCGGTTCACGCCCTCAGGGCCATTGGAGAAAAAGTAAGCCTGGTAAATCCTGTCCTTATCCACATGAAAATTATCGTAGGACAAAGAAAAATAGGCGGTCAGGAACAAAAAGACACTCACACAGAATGCCACGGACAGGCCTACTATATTGATGAATGCGTAACCCTTGTTTTTCCAAAGGTTACGCAATGCGATTTTGAGATAATTTTTGAACATAACTAATGACTTATTCGGCTTTCAGAGATTTCACTGGGTTGGTCATAGCAGCCCGGATGGCCTGAGCGCTGACAGTAAGGAGCGCGATCGCGACCGCGAGAACACCGGCACCGGCAAACATCCACCACTGGAGGCTGATCTTGTAGGCAAAGTCGTTCAGCCATTGGTTCATCAGGTACCAGGTCAACGGCGTCGCGATCACAATGGATATCACTACCAGTTTGATAAAATCTCCCGACAGAAGCTTAACAATACTAACAATAGAAGCTCCAAGCACTTTCCGGACACCGATTTCCTTGATCCGTTGCTGGGCCGCAAACGCCGCCAGGCCAAATAATCCCAGGCAGGATATCAAAATCGAAATGATGGTAAATGCATTGACCAGCCTCGATGTGCGCGCATCAGCCGTGTAATTACTCTGAAAATCTTCGTCCAGGAAACTGTATGCAAAAGGTTCGTCCGGAACCAGGGTCTTCCACTTACTTTCGATAAACGGAATCACCGAGGCGGCATCCTGTCCGCTCACGTGCGCGATCAGATAGTTGAAATCCGTATTGGCATTGAGAAAGAAAGCGTAGGGTTCAATGACCTTATGGAGGTCCTGGAAGTGGAAGTCCTTCACAACACCCACCACTTCCACCGCTCCGGGTGTTCCTTCTCCCCGGTTAAAATGAAACTGCTGACCCACAGCCTTTTCGAGCGGAATACCAAATTTCCGTAATGCAGCTTCATTCACCACAATTTTGAAATTGGTATCAGCAGGGAACTGTTTCGAAAACATGCGGCCAGCTGCCAGCTGAAAGCCCATGGTTTCCATGAAATCTGCTGCGACCCAGTTTGTTTTAATTACATTATCCTCATTTACAGTCTGGCCAGGCAAGAAAACGGACATATCGCTCGGGTTCAGTATTCCCGGGTAGTAGGATGTACCGGAAGCTGAACTGATCCGGCTGTCCTGCATCAGTTCATTCCGGAGAGCAGTATACGCATGCCGCGACTCCACACTTCGGAAGGGGATCACGATCTGCTGATCTTTGACGAAACCCAACGGCTGTTCTTTCATGAAACTGATCTGGCCCTGTATGACGATCGTGGCTACGACCAGACCTATCGAAATGACAAACTGGAACACCACAAGCCCCCGCCGCAATGCCGTAGCCGAAACCGAGTTGACAAACCTCCCCTTGATCACATCCAGCGGATTGAACACGGAGAGGTAAAATGCAGGGTAACTGCCCGCCAGCAGGCCGGTAACGAATGCGAGCAGGATAAACCCGCCGACGATCGTCGGTTGCATGAGATCATTGATATCCAGCGCCTTATCAGCAAGCCCGTTAAACAGCGGCAGACATAGGATCACCAGCACAACAGCCATCAGCAAAGCCAGGAATGTGAGTACCATGGACTCGCCCAGGAACTGGCCGACAAGGCCGCCTCTGTTGGCACCCATTACCTTACGCAGGCCTACTTCCGCCGCACGTTTAGCGGAACGGGCCGTGGCAAGATTCATGAAATTGATACAGGCGATCAGCAACGTAAATACGGCAATGCAGGCCAGTACGTACAGATAAGTGGGACTGGTTGTGGAGGTAACGATACGATCGATCTGGCTGAACAAATGGATATCTTGTACAGGAAGGAGCGCCAGTTTCTTATCAAAACCGGCTATTTTCAAATCCTTGCGCGCATATTTTTCTATAAATGCAGGCAGCTTCCTGCCGAATTGTCCCGCGTCGGTACCTGGCCGGAGGCGCAGGTAATGATAGAACATGTTGTTGCTCGTAAAGTTGAGATCGGATTGCCGGAGATAGTCCCCGATCCAGCCTACTTTCAGCGAAACAAAATAATGCGCATCGATATGGGAGCGGTGGCTTTCATCCCGGAACACGCCGGTTACTTTAAAGTTCTCATTATGGCCCGTTTTCCCTCCAATCTTGACGATCCGGTTCAATGCCGGCATGGTGCCGAACAACTTTTTCGCGAGCACGTCCGACAGCACGATGGAATGCGGGTCGTTCATGGCAGTCCGGCTATCCCCTTCCAGAAATTGGTAGGTAAAAACGTCGAAAAAAGTGGAATCTATGTGAGTTCCTTTGGTCTCATAAAAGGATAGCGGGCCTTTACCTGGCAGCTCGACCGTCAGTAAAGCCTTATCCTCCAAAAAGTTCTGCCAGAGGCGGGTCACCTGGACCACCTCGGGGTATTCTGCCTTGACCGTCTGTGCATAAGGCGCCGGCGCCCGGGGATTATCCATTTTCTCCCCATTAGACTGCACATTCTCACAGCGCAGCAGATAAAGATCGTTAACATACTCCTGATGCTTATCGAACGAGACTTCACTCAAAATGTAAAGCAGCAGGAGCATGCAACAGGTCATCCCGACTGAAAGGCCGAAGACGTTGATAGCAGAGAACATCTTGTTTTTCAAGATATTCCTGCATGCAATTTTCAGATAGTTTTTGATCATGGCTGGTATTTCGGATAAAACCCGGAAGTTCGGGTTGAATAATTGTACCAGCTCAAAACGAACAAGCATAACTCACTCACAATAAGACCATTAAATACCCATATAACGAACAAGAGTGTCCGCATTCGGACACTCTTGTTCGTTATTGGACTGGTGCAACTAGTATGTAAGCGGTTCTTGTCTAACGCTACGCACGCGAATGATATTCACTGTAAAATTAGCGGTGTCGATAAAGTAGGTAATCCGGATTTTATGGATTTCAAAAGATCGGAAATCATCATTTGCATCTAATCTCAGCTGGTCACGATGATATCTTCGGGGATGAGACGTCAGATTCCCTATCAACTGTAATATTTCCCTTTTGACTTTCTGCGCGTTTTGATAAGAATCCTTCCGAATGTAAACATAGATCTCTTTGAACTCGTCTAATGCTTTCCTGTCCCATCGAATTGCATATAGATGCTTTACCATTCGTTGATATTAGCCTCTGCTTCCTGCTGTGTGTAGTACTCACCTGATTTGATTCGTGCCAATGCTTCGTCCAATTCAATATTGTATTGCTCAATGGATGTTCTATCGCCGTGGTCGGTTTGTTTCAGCTTGACAAATGTCTCGATAATGCTCAACAATGATTTCTTTTCCGCCTCACCCAGGAGAGGCAAATATCTGACTATCTGCGAATCAACTGTCCTTAAATCCATAACAAATCATCATTTAAGTTTAATGCAAATCGCAAAAAATGCCATCCAATCTATTATTAAACTTAGTGATTTCCCATAAAAATCGCAACACTACTCGCTTCGCAAACTCTTCACCGGATCGGCCAGCGCGGCTTTGATGCCCTGGAAGCCGACCGTTATGATGGTCAGTCCCAATGCACCCAACGCTACGGCACCAAAGACGTACCACGGCAGGTTGACATGGTATTCAAAACTCGCAAGGTAATTGACTACAAAGCTGTAAGCCAAAGGCAGTCCAATTAACACCGCGATCAGAAGTAATATAATGAAGTCGCGTGAAAGCAGGATAGCGATGCCCCGCACACTGGCACCCAGTACTTTCCGGATGCCGATCTCTTTGGTCCGCTGACTGGCTGCCAGCGATATCAGACCAAAAATTCCCGCAAAAGCGATGACGATGGCCAGTAGCGTCACAAAATTGACCATTTTCCAAATGCCGTCCAGATCATTGTACTGCCTGCGCAGCTCCTCGTCCATGTAAAAAAACTGGAATGGGCGCCGGGAAGGTATTTTCTTCATTTCGCTTTCCAGACCGGCCATTACGCTTCGGGACTGTGTAATATCTGCAAGCCGGATTGTGAGATAACTGTTGAGACCCGTTGGCCCGTCGTACCAATGCAGCAATGGCTCGATGCGCTCTTTCAACGGCCCGTAGTGAAAGTCTTTCATGACCCCTACCACCGTGTAAATTTCCGGATTGTTACCCTGACGCAGCCGTTTGCCCACAGCCGTGGTCCAGCCGAATGCCTTTCTGGCCGTTTCATTGATCACGACGGGATGTTGCAGCCCCTCCCTATCCAGCTCCGTTGAAAAGTCGCGACCTTCCACCATTGGAACGCCATACACCTGTGCATAACCCGCGCTCGTACCTGCATGCAGCAAGCGGGTATTTTTCTTTTCTTCACCTTCCGGGGTATAGACGTTGTAGTTGCTTCTGTACCGCGTCGGTACGACACCGGACGTCGCGATGCTTTCGACCCTCGAATCCTGCCTGAGCTTATCAAGAATGGGCGCAAACTGGCTGATTGCAAATTCTTCATTTTTGTATTGAAGATCCGACTCCACCACCACGACATCCTTTCCATTGAATCCGGTATTGGCTGCCCGCATGAAGCTGATCTGCCAGCGGACTGCAATAGCACCGATAACGAGGATGATTGCAATCACGAGCTGAACCACGATCAGTGACCCCTGTGTCCAGTTCCGTGCGCGTGGCTTACCCGATAACTTCCCTTTGAGGGTATCCCGCAAATCCAGTTTATTTAGATAAATAGCCGGGGCGGCACCCGCAACAAACATGATGATTGAAATAATGCTTACCAATGTCAGGAAAGTAGTCGAATCCTGTTTCCAGTTCACTACCAGCTGCATTCTTCCCTGCCTGAATTCATTGAACTGGGGAACGAGGTAAGTAATGCCAAAAAGGACGGCAATGGACATCGCAGCGATCAAAACAATGGCCGACTCCGTCCAGAACTGCGCGAGGACCTGAGCAAGCGTAGAGCCGGTCACTTTTCTCACCGCCACCTCCTTGGCCCTAGTGAACGACATCGCGGTGTTGAGGTTAACCATATTGATACTGATAACCAACACAATGAACACAGCGATGGTCATGGCACCGTAAATCATCCAGCGAAATGCAGGATTTGTAATGTGAATGTAGTCCTTGAACGGCGCAATGTGAATGGATCGTTTTAACCCGTCCGCCTTAAAATGGGTTTGGGCGAATGCCGGAAATTGTGATTCCAGCCTGCCTGCATTGCTGTTGCTTCGCAGTTTGAGATACACTGATGCGAAGGTATTGTACCAGTCGGCATTGGATGCAAAATTCTTGTTGTCTTCCAGATTCGCTATCGGAATGAGTACTTCGAACTGGATGGAAGAATTGGCCGGTACCGGTTCCAGAACACCCGTCACGGTAAAGGATAACGAGTCATCGACATTAACCGTTTTCCCAACCGGGTTAACCGCCCCGAACAGTGCTTCCGCAACGGGTTGGCTCAGGACCACCGATTGCTTGCTTCGCAATGCCGTTGCAGCATTTCCGTACTTCAATTTAAAGGAAAATACATCAAAAAAAGTACTGTCCACATATTTGGTGTTGCGCTGCAAGTTCTTTCCATTGTAGGTCAGCCAGACATTGTTCCAGCCTTGTACATGCGTCCCCGTTTCGATGTCAGGATAAGTCTTTACCAACTGGTCCAGAATCGGGTACACGGTTTGATTATACCTACCCCCTTCGTCGCCCGTCTGGACAAAATAAATCCGTTTATAGTCTTTGTGAAAAGTATCGAAGGTAAGTCCCCGCTGAATAAACAGAATCAGCACGCCCGCGCTCGCCAGCCCCAGCGAAAGACCTACGACATTGATGAACGTAAAGAGCCTGCTTTTCCAGAGCGTGCGGAGGGCAATTTTGAAGTAATTCCTGAACATGATCGGATGGATATTTGGCTATTCGCTTTTCAGAGATTTCACCGGGTTAGTCAATGCAGCCCGGATACTCTGGTAACTAATGGTGAGCAATGCGACAGACACCGCACCGCCACCGGCACCGAAAAACACCAGCCAGCTCATCTGAATGCGATATTCAAAGCCTTCCAGCCATTTTTGCATAAAATAATATCCCAACGGCGAAGCGAGCACAATGGCCACCAGCACCAGCCTGACAAAGTCGATGGACAGTAATGCAACAATGGAGCTTACCGACGCCCCCAATACTTTACGAATGCCAACTTCCTTGGTCCGCCGCTCGGCGGTGAACGTTGCCAGGCCGAACAACCCCATACAGGATATCACGACCGCCACGATCGTGAACGTATTGAAGAGCGTTGCCGTACGTTCTTCGCTTTTATAAAGCCGGTCGTAAGTTTCGTCGAGGAAGCTGTAAGAAAGCGCATAGTCGGGAACCTGTTTGTTCCATATCGTCTCCGTAGCCCGGATCGCCTTCGCCTCCTGTCCGGCCGCCGCCTTCACGTACAAGCTGCCTTTCCAGTTTTTATCCTGAAAAAGTACCAGCGGTTCGATCTTATCACGCAGACTTTTGAAGTGAAAATCCCTGACCACGCCGACTATGGCCCCCTTGGTCCCCCTGAATTCAAACCATTGTCCAATGACCGGCTTGGGTATGTTCAATTTCTTTACGGCCGTTTCATTCAATATCACATTGTTCCGGTCAGCGACGTTGTTGGCTCCGAACCAGCGGCCATCAGCCATTTTCAGGTTAAACATGGGGAGAAAGTCACTTTCCACGGGAATCTGATAAACGGTCGGAACAAAATCCTTCGGACGGCCCCGCCAATCATATGAGCCGGAGGTACTGCTTGCGATCTGCACGATATTCTGCCCGGCAATCGTAACGTCGACAATGCTCGATTCCCGCAGCAATTCAGCTTTAAATGCCTCCGTATCCGCGTTTCCCCTCGCATTGCCTGGAATCCGGAATGTAAAAACATGTGCACGATCATAACCCAGCGATCGTTCACGGACGAATTTCATTTGCCGGTACACCACCAGCGTGGAGATCAGAAAAATGATCGTGACCGCGAATTGTACCACCACAAGCCCCTTCCGAAAACCCGCACTCGTTGAACCGAGCAACTGATTACCCCGCAGGATCTCGAAGGGCTTAAAGGATGACAGCAGCAGCGAAGGATAAATGCCTGTCAAAACAATTGCCGCCACGGTTGTTCCCGCCAGCACATACCACCATGAACGATCCGAAAACGATAGTTCGAATGCCTTCCCGGTCAGTTCTTTGAATGCGGGCAACAGCAGGAAAACCAGACAAACAGAAAACACGAGCGCGAGCAGGCAAGTTATCACAGACTCGATCATGAACTGACCAAACAGGTGGGAAGAACCAGCACCCAACAGTTTTTTGACGCCCACTTCACGAGAACGGACGCTCGCACGCGCAGTGGTAAGATTGACATAGTTAATGCAGGCGACCAACAGGATAACTACCGCAAGCCCGAAAAAGATATATATCGTGCGATGATCACCTTTGCTCTGCGCTGCTCCCTGAATATCTTTATTGAAATGCATGGCCGTCAGGGGCTCTACTTCTAACGTAGTATTGGTGGAGGGCTTGCCGTTATCATCCCTTTTCAGATTGGAAATAATGCGGGTCAGTTTCTTGCCCGTTTGTGACCAGTCCGTTCCTGCACGGCCCACGAGGTAGGTTTCGTAATTAAACTGGTTCCAGTTGTTGTCGCTATCAAAATTTTTGGGATTAGCCCAATAAGCGCCCATGGGCAGGATGTAGTCGAACTGAAAACTGGAATTCGCCGGGTTATTCCGGTAAACACCAGCCACCACGTAGTCCAATGTGTCGATCCGGATCGTCCGGCCACCGATATCCGTGGTTCCGAAAAGCATTTCAGCCTTAGCCTGCGTCATCGCAACGTTTCTGACGCCCGAACGGAGCTGCTCCGCTGAACCAGAAATGAATTGATAATCAAACACGTCGAACCAGTTTGGATCGACGTACACCATATTTTCTGCATTCACCTTTTTCCCGTTTGCCCTGATCGTCGCATTACCCGCCGAAGCCTTTCGCACCACCTCCTGAATTTCAGGAAGCCTCTTTGCCTGGTCGGCCAGCAGCATGGGCGTATTCGACCAATGCCATGTTTCCTCATTGCTGATTTTCAGGTGCGTCACTACATGCCCGGTCTGCTGCGCTTTGGAATGATAGGCGTCAAAATTCAGCTCGTTTTGTACCCACAAAAGCATAAAAACGGCCGTGACCATTCCTCCTGTAAGTCCGAGCACATTGAGTGCTGTGAACAGGCGGGACGCGAGCAGGTTCCTGATTGCAATTTTGAAATAATTGAAAAACATGGTCCGGGAATTTTATAACAATTGATGATAGCTGATCGGGCTATTTATTCACTCCTCAGCGATTGCACAGGGTTCAGCATCGCTGCCCTGATACTTTGATACCCTACCGTCAGTACCGCGATCGACAGGGCCAGGGTCGCGGCCAATGCGAAATACCACCATGAGATCGATATCCGATAGGGAAAATCCTGTAACCAGATACTAGCGCCATAATAGGACAGCGGTAGCGCGATCACGATCGAAATCAGTACCAATTTCACGAAATCCAGTGACAGCAAGGCCGTAATGCTCGCTACCGACGCACCCAACACTTTGCGGATGCCGACTTCCTTGATCCGTGTTTCGGCATTGAATGTCGCCAGCCCGAACAGGCCGATGCACGAGACAAAGATCGACAACATGGCCGCGAGGGTGATCATCTGCTTCCATTTCGCTTCCGATTCATAGCGTTTCAGATTGGCTGCGTCTTCGAATTTGTATTCAAAGGGCATGTACTTGACATGTCTGCGAAAGACCGCCTCGATGGCCTTCATCGTCGCGGGGATATCCTTGCTGTCAAGTTTCGCGAATACGGTACCCTGCCTGTAATTAGGGTCCTGGGTCAGCAGCAGTGGTTTAATGGTATCTTTCAGAGATGCATAGTGGTAGTCCCGGATTACGCCGATCACCTTCATTTTCTTGTTCTTCCATTCAAAATTAATCTCCTGCCCGACCGGATCCCGCCAGCCAGCCTCCTTCACAAATGCTTCATTCACAACCACCGAC
>CBFGMV010000117.1:0-25847 GCA_965649915.1 uncultured Dyadobacter sp. | reverse complement strand
GCAAAAGTGCAGGGTTATTTTCTTAAATGCAAATCACAACAACAAAAATTGTAAAAGTTTTTTTGGCACAAATGCATAACCGATTGATAAAGAAAATACTACACTCGGGAAAAAGTTTAAACTTTTTTTACCTCCATTTCATCCCCTATTTCAAGTGGCGGCCATCGATTCCAACACGTCCAATTTTTCCATTTATTAATACAACACAAAACTCGCAGGCATTACTGATGGCCATTGCGGAAATCGGAAATACAGGTACCAAAAAGCGCCGGAAAGCGAAAGAGGTGCCTGATCCACGACCAGACACCTCTTTACAATTGTGATTTTAACCTTAATTATGCACCACAAGCTTCGCAACCCTCCGGATCATCCAGTGAGCATTGCATATCGGAACGGTTATCACGCGGCGCTACGGGCTTGGCGTGTTCCTCCGCGTATTGCGCGTAGTTGAGTTCCTTTTCGGCCACCACGGCCATTGCAGGTTCCAGTTGCGGCTCGGCCTGCTTGCTGACCGTAAACTGAACCGGATCCGACGCTGCACGGGTACGCAGGTAGTACATACCGGTTTTGAGGCCCTTTTTCCAGGCGTAGAAGTGCATGGATGTAAGTTTACCAAAGTTCGCCTCTTCCATGAAGATGTTCAGCGACTGCGATTGACAAATGAATGCACCCCGATCTGCCGACATATCGAGCAGGCTGCGCTGCTTGATCTCCCATGCCGTTTTATAGAGATCTTTGATGTTTTGCGGAATATTAGGGATGGCTTGTACCGATCCGCTGGCGCGAACGAGGTTGTTCTTCATCTCCTCACTCCACAATCCAAGTCTTACCAAGTCTTTGAGCAGGTACTTATTCACCACCACGAATTCACCCGATAATACCCTTCTTACATATATATTGGAAGTGAACGGCTCGAAGCATTCATTGTTACCGAGAATCTGGCTGGTCGATGCAGTCGGCATCGGCGCGAGCAGCAATGAGTTGCGGACACCATTCTGCACCACTTCTTTTCTCAACTTTTCCCAGTTCCAGCGTTTGCTATCCGGCGTCACATTCCACATATCGAATTGGAATTTCCCTTGCGAGATCGGGCTGCCTGCCCAGGTTTCGTATGGGCCGTTCTGCATAGCTAGTTCCATGGACGCTTCCATGGACCCGTAATAGATCGTTTCGAAAATGTCTTTGTTCAATTGGCGCGCCTCGTCGGAGTCGAATGGCATGCGCATCATACAGAACGCATCGGCCAAGCCCTGCACCCCGATACCAATCGGGCGGTGGCGTTTATTGCTCTTCTCGGCTTCGGGAACCGGATAGAAGTTCAGGTCGATGATCTTGTTCAGGTTGCGCGTGACCACTTTCGTGATCTCGTATAATTTCTGATGATCGAAATGCATGAACCCGTCGGTGCCCTGCTCTACGAACTTCGGTAATGCGATGGAAGCAAGATTACAAACCGCTACTTCGTCGGGAGCTGTATACTCGATGATTTCCGTACAAAGGTTCGACGATTTAATAGTACCCAGGTTCTGCTGGTTGGACTTGCTGTTCGCGTGATCCTTGTACAACATATAAGGAGTACCCGTCTCGATCTGCGATTCCATGATCGCGAACCACAGGTCCTGCGCCTTGATCGTCTTGCGCGCTTTTCCTTCGCGTTCGTATTGTTCGTACAGCTTTTCGAATTCTTCGCTGTGGGTATCCGCCAGTCCAGGGCATTCGTGCGGACAGAAGAGCGACCAGGTGTCGTTCGCTTCGACGCGCTTCATGAATAAGTCCGGAATCCATAATGCATAGAAAAGGTCGCGTGCGCGCTGTTCCTCTTTTCCGTGGTTCTTTTTCAGATCCAGGAAATCGAAGATATCCGAATGCCATGGTTCTATATATATAGCAAAAGAGCCCTTACGCTTGCCGCCTCCCTGATCCACGTACCGAGCGGTGTCGTTGAACACGCGGAGCATTGGAACGATACCATTCGATTGCCCATTCGTTCCTTTAATATAAGTACCCGTCGCGCGGACGTCGTGAATGCTCAAACCGATACCGCCCGCTGACTGCGAAATCAACGCACAGTTTTTAAGGGTATCATAAATTCCATTGATACTGTCCTCCTTCATAGTCAGCAGGAAGCAGGATGACATTTGCGGCTTCGGCGTACCTGCGTTGAACAAGGTAGGCGTCGCATGGGTAAACCACTTTTCCGAAAGTAAATGGTAGGTTTCAATCGCCGATTGCACGTCGTCCTGGTGGATACCTACGGCTACGCGCATAAGCATATGTTGCGGACGCTCGACAATTTTTCCTTCAACTTTCAGTAAATAAGATTTTTCGAGGGTTTTATAGCCGAAATAGTCGTAGGAATAGTCGCGGTCATATATAATAGTAGAGTCAAACAGCGACGCATGCTGGCGGATCACTTCGTAAACTTCCTTGGAGATCAGTGAAGCATTCTCGCCGGTTTTAGAATCTACATATGTATAAAGACGCTTCATTGTTGCCGAAAACGACTTCAACGTGTTCTTATGGAGATTTGAGATAGCGACACGGGCAGCAAGGATCGCGTAATCGGGATGCTTGGTGGTCATCGAAGCCGCGGTTTCGGCGGCGAGGTTATCCAGTTCGGCGGTGGTAACGCCATCGTAAATACCGGAAACAACCTTCTTGGCTACTTCCACGGGCTGGACATAAGCGGCATCCAGGCCGTAGCTCAATTTCTCTATGCGGGCAGTCACCTTATCGAATTTCACGGATTCGCGGCGACCGTCACGCTTTATGACATACATAGACATAGAATGTGGTGTTTAATAGAACGTTAGTGATGTATATTCTTGGAAGATCAGTCGGAGATGACTTTAAAAATCTTTTGAAATAACACTAAAGAAATCAGATTAGCAATCCGGATTTCGCTACAAAATCGTGCCTTATCAGCATAGTCCAAATTACTAAATTGTTAAGAAACTAATAACTAGTTGTTTACGGAAAGCTTACACTAAATTGGTTCAAAGAAAAAAATTTCAGAAAAATGCATTTCAAATTTTGCAAACTTTTTGAAACAAAAATTTTACAGACAGAAAGGTTGACTTGACAATAATTACTGTAAATCAATGATTTATCACTTATCAATCTATTTATAACAATTCTAAACTTGTAAACTTTATAAAACATAACGCATTTCATTTCAACACAAAATATCAATCACTAGCTTTAAAAATGCAAACATATGAGCACAATCATTGAACAAGCCGACCGGCGGACATTCCTTAAAACGACCTCCGGAATGGTGGCAGGTCTTGCACTGGGCGGGACTCTTACCGAGGCGATGGCCAAAGCAGCCGAGAGCGCGGCTTACAGCATTCCATTAGGTGTGTATGCGGCCTATGACAAAGCCGATTTTCTGAGAAAATCGGGATGTACCTATATAGAGGAGTCCGTGGCGGGTTTCCTAATTCCGGAAGGTGGCGACGCAGGCTACGAAAAGAACCTTCAGCAACTCAAAAGCGAACACTTCCCGATTAAGTCTTATGTGATCCTGCTGCCCGCAAGTTTGAAAACTTTGGGACCGGAAGCGAACCATGAGGCGATCCTGCAAAGAACGGAGACTGTTTTGAAACGCGCCAAGGAATGCGGCTCACAGTTCGTCGTGTTCGGAAGCGGTGCTTCAAGGATCATACCCGAAGGCTTCGACAAGGCCAAAGCAAAGGCGCAGCACATCGAATTGACTCAAAAAATGGCGCCTATGGCCGAAAAGTATGGGGTTACCATTGCCGTGGAGCCGCTGAACCGAGGGGAAACCAATTTCATCAACAGCCTCGCGGAAGGTGTAGAGATCGTGGATGCCGTGAAAAGCCCCCGGGTGAAGTTGCTTTGCGACATATATCATATGTTAAAGGAGGACGAGCCGGCGTCGGAAATCGTTAAATATGGTAAGCATATTGTGCATTGCCACATTGCGGAAAAGGAAAAACGCACACCACCGGGCGTGAAGGGCGACGATTTCAGGGCTTACCTCGGCGCATTGAAGAAAATCGGCTACAAAGGCGGACTTTCCATCGAATGCTTCGTATACACCGATTTTGAGAAGGAAGCAAAACGCGGCGTCGAAGTGCTCAAACAGCAACTCAGTGAAGTTTAGCGCATTAATTTTGCCTGTATTGCATTAATATTAAAAAAGATAGCCTTTCAATACTTGATTTACAAATCAGGATTTTTTACTTTTGCAATCCTTTTGAAAATCGTATAGAAACAAATAATACCATATACCAATGAAAAAAGATATTCATCCCAATTACAGAGAAGTAGTTTTCTGGGATCTATCAAGCGACTTTAAATTCATTACTCGCTCTACCATAGAAACTTCTGAAAACATTACCTGGGAAGACGGCAAGACTTACCCTGTGTACAAGGTCGAGGTTTCTTCGCAATCACACCCTTTCTACACTGGTAAGAACGTACTGGTTGACACAGCTGGTCGCGTTGACAAGTTCAGAAAGCGTTACGGAAAATAAGCACGTATCGGCTTTTTCCTGCGTGGTCGAACACAGCAGGAGGACGAAAAAATACAATGGCAGTCTCTCGACAAATATGTCCGGGAGACTGCTTCTTTTTTTGCCGTAACCAATAAAATGACCGAACTTTGGCGGGCACATACGCTTTAATATATGCCCAATATCATTCTGTTCGACGATCCAAAGATTAGAATCCAGCTTTTACCTTTTACATATACAAGACCAGTTGCCGGCATCCGGTGCGGCATTCACACACTGGCCGAAAAATGGGCCGACAGATGCCACTCCACCGTTTCATTCCAGACGGAAGCTTATCTAACCTCCAAATATCCAGAGCATACTTCGGAAGATAACCTGTTTATCAACGGCGCTTTGTGCCCCGACGAACACCTCACCGGCATTGTCAAAGGCCTGCCGCACGGCAACGCGCTCATGTCAGATGCAGGAGAGATTCTGGCCGTGCGTACGCATTCGGCCTGGAAGGCCTCGGAAGGCACAAACGGCCTGTCCGTCGTTATCTACACCGAGCCATTTACGATGATCCGCAACGTGTGGGACATCTTCGGCCAGAACGGCGCACAGATCAGAACCGATTATGAGCGGATCGTGTCCATTCGGAAAACCGCACCGGTCACTGATCCTTTCACGCATTGTTATAAGCCTGAAAATATCTTTATTGAGGAGGGCGCGATCATCAAGGCGTCCATTCTGAATGCAGAGAACGGTCCGATTTATATCGGCAAGAATGCATTGATCCAGGAAGGTTCGATGATCCAGGGACCGTTTGCAATCGGTGAAAATGGTGTTTTGGCGCAAGGAACGAAGATCCGGCCTAATACTACGGTAGGACCTTCGTCGAAGGTTGGTGGCGAGGTAAGCAATTGCGTGGTGTTTGGATTTAGTAACAAAGGCCACGACGGTTACCTGGGCAACTCGGTTTTAGGGGAATGGTGTAACCTTGGGGCTAATACGAACAATTCGAATTTAAAAAACGACCATACGAACGTCAAGCTGCATAACTATGCTACTAATGCATTGGCAGACACCGGATTAATCTTCTGCGGACTGATGATGGGCGATTATTCCAAAGCAGGAATTTCGACCATGTTCAACACCGGGACCGTTGTTGGCGTAAGTGTGAATGTATTCGGTGCGGGATTCCAGGCCAAACACGTACCTTCGTTCTCATGGGGCGGCGCAGGCGAAGGATATTGCGAGTATCGTTTCTACAAGGCGGTGGCAGTAGCGCAGGACACGGTGAGCCGCCGGGGCATCGATTTCGGCGAAAAAGAGGAAGATATAATGCGCACTGTTTTTGAAAACACCCAAATCCAGCGCGGCCAATAGGCATTTACCCATTTCTATTAATTGATTTAAATCGTGCTTTTCAGAGACATTCCGGGACTAGAAAATATCAAAGCGACATTGCGGCGCTCGGTCCGGAACAGCCACCTGGCCCACGCCCAGCTTTTCGATTACCCCACGGGCGGAGCAGGCCTGGCCATGGCGCTGGCATTCTCTACCTATATTAATTGCGAAAACAGGAATGAAGAAGATGCTTGCGGCACCTGCGCATCGTGCGCAAAAATGAGCAAGCTGATCCACCCCGATTTCCATTTCATCTTTCCCATTGCTACTTCCAAAAAGGTCGATGGCAAAACCAGCGAGGCATTTCTGCCGCTCTGGCGGTCTTTCTTACTTGACACTCCCTACCGCGTCCTCCCCGACTGGCTCGATCACATCGGTGCGGACAATAAGCAGGGTAATATTTCGGTGGAGGAAGCACGTGGGATTTTGAGAAAATTGTCAGTAAAGGCCTACGAAGGTGAGTACAAAATCCTGCTGATATGGAAGCCCGATATCATGAATGCAGCTTCGTCAAATGCCATTCTGAAGATTCTCGAAGAACCGCCTGAAAAAACATTGTTCCTTTTGATAAGTGATCAATCGGACAAATTGCTGACTACCATCATTTCGCGGACACAGCGCATCACCATTCCGGCGTTCACGGATTCGGAAATTAAAAGCTACCTGAAACGGAACGATGTGACCGACGCTGTGTCCAGCCAGGTTGCTTATCTCTGTGATGGAAATATGGCTGAGGCGCTGAAACTGGTTCAGGAAGAGCAGGATGACCGTTCTGCATGGTTCACCGACTGGATGCGATCGTCTTATAAATTTGATGTCACGCATTTGGTAAAGCTCGCCGACAACTACGACGTGATGAGCAAGGAAAAGCAAAAAGGCCTGCTCGAATATGCGTTGAGGCTGTTCAGGGACATGCTTGTGTGGAGTCATGGAGCAGGTGAACTTTTGCGGGTTCCGCAGGAAGAACTTACATTCGTGCAGAATTTTTCGAAGACCGTCAATTTTGAATCCCTGGAAAGAATGATCGAGGAGGTAAATACAGCCTATTACCACATTGAGCGGAATGTAAGGGCTAAAATGGTTTTCCTGGACCTGTCTCTGACGGTTGCGCAGTTTTTTCAGCGGAGATGAAACGTCCAATGGAAATCATCGGTGCTACGGATGTCGCCGATTTGCCTGAATTGGGCTGGTATCAGGTGCCGGTCCGCATTGATTCCGGTGCAGCGACGTCCGCTATTCATTGTTCCCGGGTCCAGCTAATCACTAAAGAGGGCCACAAGGAGCTTCATGTTTATCTCGACACCAAAAAAGGGGCGCCCCGACATTTCTTTATCGTCACTGAGTTTAAGGAGACCATCATCCGTAATTCTTTCGGAAAAGAGGAAAAGCGGTTTGTGATCAAGACACCAATCAAACTATTCGGCAGAAAAATACGTACCGAGTTTTCGCTGGCTAACCGGCAGAAAATGAGCTACCCCATACTACTAGGACGCAAATTGCTCAAAAACAGGTTCATAGTTGATGTTTCAAAAAAGAACCTTTCAGCAGCGAAGCATTCCCCGACACCAACTCGTTCCCAAAAACTAACCACTGACTAAACCCGGGGCCTCACCTCCACTTTTCAAAGACATTTTTTATGAAAATCGCCGTTTTATCCACTAATCCGGACCTGTATTCGACCAGGCGCCTGGTGGAGGCAATCAAACAAAAGGGACACGAAGCGGTTGTAATTGATCACGTCAAATGCTTTGTTATGATCGAAGGGGGCAAGCCTTCCATCATCTACAAAGGCAAGCCGATTACCGGCATCGACGCCATTATTCCCAGGATCGGCACTTCCGTGAATGCATTTGGCTGTGCAGTGGTGCGACAGCTGGAACTGATGAAAATATTTACCACCGTCAAATCTCAGGCCATTCTGAGATCGCGTGACAAACTCCGCAGTATGCAGGTGTTGGCCAAAGCGGGTATCGACATCCCGAAAACCGTCATTGCCAAAAACCCGGCCCAGGTAAATGAGCTGATCCAGGTCGTAGGAGGCCCACCTGTTGTGATCAAGTTGCTTGAAGGAACACAAGGCGTAGGCGTCGTACTGGCCGAAACAATCAAAGCAGCCAAATCAACCATCGAGGCGTTCTATGGATTGAAAGCAAATTTCCTTATCCAGGAATACGTAGCGGAATCGAAGGGCGCTGATATCAGGGCTTTCGTGATTGGGAATAAGGTTGTTGCCGCAATGAAGCGCCAGGGCGCCGAAGGAGATTTCCGTTCCAACCTGCACCGGGGTGGCTCCGGATGCATCATAGAACTTTCACCGGAAGAAGAACATACGGCCATTTCAGCCGCTAAGGCGCTGGGTGTCAGAATCGCGGGCGTCGACATGCTGCAATCGGCACGCGGGCCGCTGGTAATGGAAGTGAATTCCTCACCGGGATTGCGTGGCATCGAAGAAGTCAGCGGATTAGATATTGCCTCAATGATTGTTTCCTATATCGAAGATAAAATAGTGACAGACGAGGGGGATACGGTCGGCGTTTGAGATTAATTAGTTAATGCGTGGATGTCAGAATTCTACTGGTACGGTGATTTCCGGCAGTAGTCGTTCGAGATTTCTCAAAGATTTATGAAGGCTGGCTTCCATTTTTTCCTTCCTGAGCAACCTGAATGCAAGTTGCTTGGGAAGATTTTTTTTCAGGTAATATTCCAAACTGAGA
Organism: uncultured Dyadobacter sp.; assembly: GCA_965649915.1. GTDB lineage: Bacteria > Bacteroidota > Bacteroidia > Cytophagales > Spirosomataceae > Dyadobacter. The sequence continues at coordinate 17,263 of CBFGMV010000117.1, read as the reverse complement.
CGTGTACGGCTTTCGCTTAACTTTTCGAGTACAAAATAGAGCGTACCAGTCAATTTCTCATCCGATTCACTGAAAATGACTTTCGAGTCAGGGTCGTATGAAAAACCGCTGGAATAAATGACCGCCTCTCCGTCTTCACGTAGACATCGGTGACGCGAACCAAGACCGGGGAGGAAGTGGTCGAGCTCCTCGATGGATATCACACCGTCCTGCCACCGATGCCGCAGCTCAAGGTGGCCCGTGGTAAAGAAAAGCTTTTTGATATGCGTTTCATATTCCGCCGAAACGGATACCACCTTTACTTTCTCGACCGGCTCCAGTATAGGAGGGCGGTATGGCGGAATACTGTCTTTCAACGCCCCAATGTGCGTGTACCGAAACGGAATATGCTCGTTTTCAGTGGCCTTTGAGCCCGGGTGCCACTTCATCCATTCCGTAAAACCATCGGGGTCTTGTCCATTCAGCAGGTTTTGTGTCACCAGCCAGTATTCGTGCTGATCAATGTCATTTTTAAGCAGCTGGTGCGCAACGATAATGTCTTTTCCAATCAGCTTTCGGAAATCCCTGACCTGATAAGTTGTAAACTCGCCATAATGCGCAACTACTTTCAATGTGAGATTGATGGCAGAAATGCAGGCCTTGCATTGACAAAACCGGCGGTTGTCATAAGCGATCAGGTATTTGTGAAAGTCGCAGAACATCTTCTCCACCTGCCTGTACAGCGTTTCCAGCTCGGGCGCTTGTCCGAATTTGAAGAAAAGGATTGCATCTCCTTCGATTTCCGAAATCTCCAACCCGATATGGTTCGCATTCACGAGCGTTTCCAGCAGTTCCTGAATAATATGCCGGCCGTGCGCGATCTCCGTTTCGTGCATAAACCGCGTGAAACCGCTGATATCCGGGATAAAGATGAGGCCTTTATTTTCCATGGCACTGATTTTGATCGGGTTAATTTACGGTGATTTTTTTGTCATTGTGTTAAATGCGACCGCAAAAGCAGAATACGGGAACTGTGAGATTTCACTGGCTCGTTTGCCTGTTATCGTATAACTTCGTCCCTCAAAGGAAGCCTCTTTCAATACTGCGACGATTATCGTTCCATTTTAAATAATACATCGTAACCAAAATGGTAACAATCTTCTATCTTTGCAGAACAAAATGCGCATCATCGCTTTACAGAAGCTACGGACGCAGGAAAAGTAAGTTATGATCGGACCCATCAAAAATAACGAGCAATACGACCAGTACCTGGCGCGCATTTACGATTTGATGCAAACTGAGATCGTGCCGGATTCTAAGGAATCGGATGAGTTGGAAGTGCTTTCCATACTGGTCAAAGATTATGAAAATATACAGTTCCCGATCCCGAAACCGAGTCCTCTGGAAGCAATTCGGTTTCGATTGGAACAAATGGGCATATCGGAAAAGGAATTATCCGAGATCCTCGGCTACCGGTCCCGCAAATCTGAGATCCTTTCAGGAAAGAGAAAATTGAATTTGAGTATGATCCGCAGGCTAAATGAAAAGCTTCATATTCCGGCGGAAATTTTAATACAGGCCTATTAAGTAAAACCGGCCTCACATTGTATAAATAACCATGCATATAAAAATAGGAACCCGCGGGAGCAAGCTGGCGCTTTGGCAGGCATATTATGTCGAAGAACTGTTGCAGCGGGGCGGGATTGAGACGGAGATCGTTATTATTGAAACAAAGGGCGACAAGATCCTCGACCGGTCGCTTTCCAAGATCGGGAGTAAGGGTGTTTTCACCGAAGAGCTCGAAGATCAGCTCCGAAGCGGCGATATCGATATTGCGGTGCACAGCGCCAAGGATCTGCAATCGCATCTGGATGATGCATTTGAAATCGTCGCATTCACCGAGCGTGAGCATGCCAACGATGTGCTCGTAAGTCATGACACGACATTATCGTTAAAAAGCGGCGAGTCGTTCACGGTAGGGACGTCATCTACCCGACGGGTGGCGGTTTTAAAGCACTATTACCCCCATATCAAAACGGTCGACATGCGCGGCAACCTGCAAACCCGTCTTCGGAAATTGGAGGAAGGCCAATGCGACGCGCTGCTACTTGCCTATGCGGGCGTGCACAGGATGGAGTACGACGATAAAATTGCGGAGCACTTGCTGCTCGACGAGTTCACACCGGCAGTCGGCCAGGGCAGCGTAGCCATCGAATGCGCTGTTGCAATGGATACAGAGAAGAAGGATAAGCTCCGCGAGATACTGAATCATCCCGCTACCGAGACCTGTTTACGTGCAGAAAGAGCATTCCTGAAACGTCTACAGGGCGGCTGCAGTATTCCGGTATTCGGTTTGGCGACGCTACATGGTGAAGAAATAACCATGACCGGCGGAATTATCAGTCTCGACGGCAGTGAACTGATCCGTCGTACGGAAAGTGGCGCACAGGCCTTTCCGGAGGAGTTGGGCACTTCGTTGGGTGAAGAATTACTAGCAGCCGGAGCAGACCGGATTTTGCGGGAAATCAAGAATCAGATTTGAATTTCGTTCGCTCATTGATAAGCTGCGGTTGATAATCAGAAATTCCGTCCAACGGAGAATAGGCTATACTTGCGGAGATTAATTCAAACTAATGTCCGCAATGAAAACAAAACATCTCGCCTATTATCTGATAGTGCTTTGCTTATCAATTCTTAGTTGTAAGCACCAAGCAAGTGAGGAGCCAGATTTCTCAATAGCCTCTAATCTTTTGTCCAGTTACGAGTCCACAAATGATTCCGTACTTAACGTCAAAAGGCATTGGGTCATTGAAAAGACGGGCGTCAACAAAGTGAGCGTGGTGGAAACCATCGTGGATGTAAATGATAATGCAAAGTCGTTCAAAAGGACCTATCAGGATGTTGCTGTAAGAAAAGAATCAGGTACGTATCGTCTTGAATTTGAACACAGCACAATCGATACCCCGGGCCAGCAGATATTGCTGGGGTTTGCGACACTCGATCCGGTCGAACCAAATCTTTTACGTGCCCAAATTCTCATTCAGGACTTAAAAACCAGAAGTCTGGTTGACCACAACGAATACGGTATAGCCTTGAAGAAAATCTAGCCGCAAAACACAGAATGCCGGGTGATGAGCCCGGCATTCTGTGTTTTATACACTTAAACTTAAAGCCTGAATCAATCCTTCTTCGTCGAATCGGCTGGCATAGCTGGTTTAACCGGCAACGTTGTGGAATCCTGCTTCACGGGCGTAACTGGCAATGCGGGACGGGCCGTACTGTCCGGGCGAACCGCGCTGCTATCCGGACGAATGCGGGTGGAATCTGGTCTGAATTGCGTGGAATCGCGTTTCATAGTCGAATCCGGGCGTGTTCCTGGTTGTCCTGGGAAACCTCCCTGGCGTACCGGACGAGAGGTACTGTCGGCTGCTGCTGGTCGCGCGCCTTGCGGACGGCCTGCGCCCTGGCCGCGTCCGCCTCCTGCTGGTGTGATGGTTGGGGTAACAGCCGGTGCCTGTTCTCCGCCACCGCCGCCGTCCATACCGCCGCCGCCATCATATTTTTGATCGTCATTATTCACCGATTTCCTTCTCCTTGTCTTCTGCTCCACAAACGTCATTTTACCGAAACGGTAAGAGAAGTTTACCCTAAAACCACGGTTAAACAGGTAGTTGGTATTGTTTTGCGTAAATGTTTTTGATTCGAGGCTCGTCTTCATTTTGAACGAAGGCGCGAGGAAGTTTTCCATTCCAAACCCGATGCTTCCGCGTTTGTTTTTGAAATCTTTGCGCACACCGAAATCATACATTCTGAAACCGGCTTGCGTTCCCTGCAACTGCACGTCGCGGCCACGCATGAACCCGCCTGCCTGCAAGCCCCAGCCGTTTTTGATGTTAAGACTCGTACGGAAACGGCCGCTTAATACAAAACCACTGTTGGAGTTCTGCAATGCCGGATCGGGGCTGTTGTTCGACAAATCAGCATAGTAGAAGTCGAAACCACCGCCCAATTGCCATCTTTTGAAGAATGTCACGTTTCCGAAAATATTGGCACCATAGTTTTTCTTGGAACCGATATTGCCGTAGGTCGTAGTGATAACACCCTGATCGCTCGTGGTGCGGATGCTCTCAATCGAGCTGTTGGTGAACCGGGCAAATGTCGAAACATTGACATACACCGAGTTTTTGAAAAAGCTGGTCCCCAATTCAACCTGATCCGTCAGTTCCGGTTTCAGGTTAGGGTTACCGACCGTAACGTTCTGCGGGTTAGCAGCGTTCAGGTTAGGGTTCAGGAACTGGATGCCGGGGCGTTGCAGACGACGGTTATAGGCCAGTTTAATGGTTTGCCCTTTTCCGAATGTCTGTGAAAGGTTGATGCTCGGTACCAGGTTGCCATACGCAGGTAATTTCAGATCCCCTGCCTCACCCTGCTGTGCATCAATGCTCGTGTATTCATAGCGAGTACCCGCCTTCACCGTAAATTTGCTTTTGGTAGTGTACGTATAGGATAAATATCCGGCAGCCACATTCTGGTCATAGTTCAGATTGCTGGCTGGCTGCGGCTGACCAAGTTCAGGGGATGAGTAATAGTCATAATTACTGACAACCTGACGGAAAATACCCTTACCACCGAATTCCAGCATCTGATTCTCCTTGATAGGCGTCTGGTAATCGATCTGAACCGTGCTTTCCTGGTTGTGGCTGCTGTTGTTGTTTCCTGTTGCGCCGAGCAGTTCCTTCAATTGCGTATTGCTCAGGGAGTAAACATCGGCATCGTAATCGTTGGTACGGTTGTTACGGCTATATTGTGTTGAAATACTCAACTCTTGCCCCGCTTTGCCCAGCGTTTTCATGTAATCCACATTCACGTCCCACGTTCCGGAAAGGTCCTTGCTGTTCACATCGCGGAAACTGGTTTTCGTGGTATCGTTTACAGTATTATAAGTGTAAAGTTCCTGGTCGACTTTGGCATTCCGCATTCCATAGCGCAAACCGGCCGACAATGAAGTCTTAGAATCGATCTCCCAGTCCCAGCCGAAGTTATACGAACCGAATGCCATTTTATTTTTGGAGTCGCTCGTCTGGCGCGTGCTGAACGGGCTCAATTTACCGATCTGAAGGTTTTCAGATTTGCCTGGCATATTGTAGTTAAACCGGCCAAAACCGCCCAGACTAAAACCCATCTTTCCTACACGGTAGTTACCCCTCAGACCAAGATTCGATCCGCGGTTACCGATACCGGTATCCAGATTGAGCGTACCGCCCTGGATCGTGCTCTTTTTGGTGATAATATTGATGATACCCGCCGAACCTTCTGCATCGTAACGTGCCGACGGCGAAGTGATCACTTCCACCGACTTGATCATATCCGCGGGGATCTGCTTCAATGCGTCGGCCACGCTCGTTGCGATAATGGTAGAAGGTTTGTTGTTGATCAGAACCCTTACATTGGAACTACCGCGGAGCGATACATTACCGTCAAGGTCGACTGTCAGCATCGGAACCTTCTTCATCACATCCGATGCATCACCGCCTTTGCTGGTAATGTCCTTCTCGGCATTATAGACAAGCCTGTCGACCTTTTCTTCGATCATCTGGGCCATTCCCACTACCTCCACTTCATTGAGCTGCACCACATCCGGGACCAGGATAACCGTTCCCAGGTTCAGTTCCGTTTTGCGCTCGATCTTAACATTAGCAATCGTTTTGGTTTTATAACCAATAAAGGAAATCAGGATCTTGAAGTTTCCGGAAGCCACTTTGGTGAGGGTAAATTCTCCCTTTTCATCCGTAGTAGTACCGTCGATCGGGTTATTCGTTTTGATATCAACCAAAGACAATGCTGCAAATTCTACCGGCTTTTTGCTGGTTGAGTCCACAAGCACGCCCGTAATCTTTCCGCTGCCTTTGGGAGTGTCTTCCGCTGTTCCCGGAATAACCGTCTGACGCTGCCTGTCGCCTCCGCGGAAATCTCCGCCGCCACCGCCACGGCCTCCACCGCCGCCGCCCGGAAACTGGGCGAATGCCGCTGATGTAAGACCTGAAAACACAGCCAGGAATGTTAGATGTAAAACAAGTTTCATGGTTTGGGTTTTAAATGATGTACTTTTCGAATTTCAAAATAACAACCTATAAATCTGTGAAAAAACAGGAATAGATAGATAGGACGGATGTGCCGATCAAAGGGCATTTTCAAACGATACAACCCTGAAAATGACGGGCGATCCTGTAACAGGGGACGTAAGCGGATCATTAATAGATTACGGCGGGGATTCGGTCGGCATTCAGGGTGCTTTGATCGATTGAAATAGGTGTTTTCGTAATTTCCCTGTAAGATTGCAGTGATGTGTTGCGTTCAAGGCACATAGAAACTAACTAATTCTTAAATGGATACGCGCGCTGCCCGGAAATATCCCCCCTTATTTCTCCACTTGCTCGGATGGAGCTTTCTGGCCCTGTTTTTAATGTGGCAACCGCTGAGCTGGCAGATCGAATTCCCGATGAGTTTCTGGATCAAACAGGCCGTGCTCTTTTCGCTGCTGATCACCATATTTTACCTCAACTATTACTTTTGGTTCCCCCGTTTTCTGGCCAAAAACCGCTACGTCCGCTTCATTTTGTTCAACATCATTTCTGTGGTCATGCTGGCTGTGGTGATCGAACAGGTCAAAATCGCGATTAACCATGGGGAGCAAATGGATCATGCATTCAAAATGGCAAGGGAAGCTAATGGGGAGAAGAAGCGTCACGACAGGCTCGATTATTTCGCATTGCTAACGGCACTGATGATCATCGGGCTCAGTACCAGTATTGCAGCCGTGCGTACGGCGCAACTCGACAAGCAGTACCGTCAAAACCTTGAAAAGGAGAAAATCAATTCGGAGCTGTCGTTTCTGAAAGCGCAGATCAATCCGCATTTCTTTTTTAATACACTTAATAATATTTACGCACTGACGGTCATCGACGTAGAGGCCGCGCGCGAAGCATTGCACAAGCTCTCACGCATGATGCGTTACGTATTATACGAAACACAGCACGGAACGGTGTTGCTGAGCCAGGAAATTGCGTTCGCGCAGGACTACATCCAACTCATGCAATTGCGCCTTACCGACAAGGTGACTGTTCATCTCGATCCGCCCAATCCGCTGCATGATGTTTCAATCGCTCCAATGCTATTCCTACCCTTTATTGAAAATGCTTTCAAACATGGCGTGAGCGCCGTGCAGCCCAGCCGCATCGACATTCAGATCCGACAGGAAGGCCACAAGATTTTTGTGGAAGTAAAAAACACGCTGTTTACCGACAAAAGGGCCATTTTGGATGAAAGTAACGGGATCGGATTGGCCAATACCCAGCGCCGCCTCGACCTGCTTTACCCCGGCAAATACCAGCTGGAAGTAACAGAAAACAAAGAGGAAAAGGAATTTGAAGTACATCTGGAACTGGAAACGGCATGAGCGTGAAACTGGAATGCATTGCCGTTGACGACGAGCCGCTTGCGCTCGGGCTGGTGTGCGCATTCATCGAAAAAACCCCATTTCTGAACCTCGCGGGCAGATATTCCAGCGCCGTCGAGGCATTGCAGGTAATTAACGGCAAACCGATCGACGTCATTTTTCTGGATATCCAGATGCCGGATCTGACAGGTATCGAACTTGCCAGAGTGCTTGAAAAAGCCGGAAGCAAGGCCCCCAGGATCATATTTACGACCGCATTTAACCAATATGCACTCGATGGTTTTCGAGTAGACGCCATTGACTATCTCCTAAAACCCTTTAACTACGAAGAGTTCCTCCGTGCCGCATCCAAGGCGCAGGCGTATGTCGAGCTGGTTCAAAAGGCCTCGTCGGCCGGTTCCTCGGAACCCAAAGACGAATATTTATTCCTGAAAGTGGAATATCAGCTGGTACGGATCGCCTACGACGACATTTTGTACACGGAGGGACTCAAAGATTATGTCAAAGTCCATCTCAAATCGGACCCAAAGCCCATTCTGTCGCTCACGAGCCTGAAAGCGCTGGAGGAAAAACTGCCTGCCTCCAAGTTCATGCGGGTACACCGTTCATTCATCGTCAATCTGGACAAGATCAGCGCCGTCACGCGGAATACCATTCAGATCGGCGCCACTTCCATTCCGGTGAGCGACCAGTATAAGGAAGCTTTCAATCAGTTTTTGAGCAAATGGATGTAAAAAAATCCCGCGCACGCATTCGTACGCGGGATTTTTCACTTTTGAGTGCCGGTTAAGGAGCCCATTATTTCAATTCTTCCTGCAAGAAATAGCCGGTAAAGCTTCCTTTCACCTTCGCCACTTTCTCGGGCGTGCCTTCTGCGATAATGCGTCCTCCCTGCGCGCCTCCTTCCGGCCCCACATCGATGATGTAATCGGCCACTTTGATCACATCTAGATTGTGCTCGATAATGAGTACGGTGTTTCCTTTTTCAACCAATTTATTCAACACATTGAGCAAATGACGAATGTCCTGGAAATGCAACCCGGTAGTAGGCTCGTCGAGAATGTATAATGTCTTGCCGGTATCGCGTTTCGACAACTCCTCCGACAACTTCACGCGCTGCGCTTCACCGCCTGATAATGTAGTCGCATGCTGGCCTAATGTGATGTAACCCAAGCCAACATCGTTCAATGTTTGCACCTTACGGAGCAATCTTGGCTGGTTTTCAAAGAATTCCAATGCAGATTCAACCGTCATATCCAGGACGTCGGCGACGGATTTACCTTTGAAACGCACTTCCAGCGTCTCCCGGTTGAACCGCTTGCCTTTGCAGGTTTCGCAATTGACGTGTACATCCGGCAGAAAATCCATTTCAATTTTCTTCATACCCGCCCCCTCACAATCTTCGCAACGGCCGCCTTTGACATTGAATGAAAAGCGTCCGGGTTTGTAGCCACGGATTTTAGCCTCGGGCAGCTCAGCGAAAAGTGTCCGGATATCGGTGAAGAGATTGGTATAAGTCGCCGGGTTAGAACGCGGCGTCCGGCCGATCGGCGATTGGTCTACTTCAATTACCTTATCGATGTGATCGAGCCCTTCAATGGATTTGTAAGGAAGCGGCTCCCTTCTCGATCTGTAAAAATGCTGGTTGAGTAATGGAAACAATGTCTCGTGGATCAGCGACGACTTGCCGCTCCCGCTCACGCCCGTCACGCAGATCATCGTCCCCAGCGGGATCGACACAGAAACGTTTTTGAGGTTATGACCGGTACAACCCTTCAATACAATGGATTCACCTTTGCCCTTCCTTCGCTTTTTGGGTACCTCAATCGCCTCACGACCGGCAAGATAATCGGCTGTCAGCGAACCATTCTGAAGGAATTTTTCCGGCGTACCTGCTCCTACTACGCTCCCGCCGTGGCGGCCGGCGCCGGGACCAATGTCGAGGATATAGTCCGAAGCCAGCATCATGTCCTTGTCGTGTTCTACAACGAGCACCGTGTTGCCCAGGTCGCGCAGACTTTTGAGCGAATTAATGAGCCTCACATTATCCCGCTGGTGCAGGCCGATGCTCGGTTCGTCCATGATATAAAGTACCCCCGTAAGCTGCGTCCCGATCTGCGTCGCCAACCGGATCCGTTGTGCTTCCCCGCCGGACAGGGTCCGCAACGAGCGGTTGAGGGTGAGATAATCCAAACCGACATCCAGCATAAAACCCACACGCTTCCGGATTTCCTTCAATACTTCATGCCCGATCACCCGCTGTTTTTCTTCCAGCCGGTCTTCCAATCCTACCAGCCATTCGGCCAGCTCCCGGATATCGCTGTCGGCGAGGTCGGCGATGTCCTTCTTATCGATTTTGAAATGCAGTGATTCCTTCCGCAGTCTTTTGCCTTTACATTCCGGGCAGGTTTGGGTCACCATGAAATCTTTCAACCAGTCCTGAATCTTTTCGTTGCCGGACTCCTGCTGCCTTTTCAAAAAGTTGATAATGCCGTCGAACTGGGTTTCCCACTCTGTTCCCGGGTATTTTTTAGATGGGACCGGCACCGCCTCCTCGCTTCCGTAGAGTACAAGTTTCAGAGCTTCCTCGGGAAATTTTTCAAGTGGCGTAGTCAGTGTTATCTTGAATTTTTTGAGCAATACTTCCAATTGCTTGAAAATCCAGGCCTCGCGGTATTCTCCCATCGGAGCAATGCCGCCCCGGGTAATACTCAACGATTTGTCGGGCATGATCGAATCTTCTGTGATCTCCTCGATCACGCCCAGGCCCTGGCAGGTCGGGCACCAGCCATAAGGCGAGTTGAATGAGAATGCATTCGGAGCAGGATCATCATAGCTGATACCCGACTCCGGGTCCATCAGGTTTTGTGAAAAATAATAGGTTTCTCCTTTGGCATCCAGCACCATCAGAGCTCCTTTCCCCTGCTTGATCGCCGTCGCTACCGACTGACTCAACCGGTACCGCGACTGGGAGTCTTCCTCCTCTTTCTTGGGAATTACCCGGTCGATCACAATTTCGATATCATGGACCTTATAGCGGTCCAACTGCATTTTCGGCGTGATATCCAGCACCTCGCCGTCCACCCGCACTTTGGTGTAGCCCAGGCGGGCGATTTGAACAAAAAGCTCGCGGTAATGTCCCTTGCGCCCTTTGACGGCCGGCGCCAGCAGCACAATTTTCTGGCCCAGAAACTGAGTCATCAGCTGATTCACGATCTGGTCCTGCGACTGCTTGACCATTCGCCTGCCCGTCACATAAGAGTATGCTTCACCTGCCCGCGCGTAGAGCAGGCGCAGGAAGTCATAAATTTCGGTAACTGTGCCGACCGTGGAGCGCGGGTTGCGGGATGTCGTTTTTTGTTCGATACTGATCACCGGTGACAAGCCGCTGATCTTGTCCACATCGGGCCGTTCCATTTCACCGATAAAGCCACGTGCATAGGACGAAAAGCTCTCCATGTACCTGCGTTGCCCTTCGGCATAAATCGTATCGAAGGCAAGCGACGACTTACCGCTGCCGCTGATCCCTGTCACCACCACGAGCTTGTTGCGCGGGATGGCTACGTCGATGTTTTTGAGATTGTGTTCCCGGGCGCCCTGCACCTCGATGAGGTCCTGCTCTGCCACTTCGAGGCCATTTAAATATTCCAAAATCCTGTTGGTAGTTTGTGAGTTGTCTGTAAATGAAGCTGTAATTCTGATAACCACAAAAATACACTTTGAGTTGCAAATTTTCTCGCATGCAGCTGCTTACGTATACGATTCAGAGATTGGTTTTTTCCAAGATCGCCGCCTTCAATGCAAACGATTGCATAATAAGATTTTTCAAAGAAAAAATATTTTGTAACCGATTATATATTTATATTAAATATGAAAATATTCCTAAAAACCATCCTGACATGTGTCCCATATTTCTATATTTGACAGTATATTGACATTTAGTAGTACATTTTTAACATCATCCCAACTCATTTATGAACAAACATTTACTAGTCCCGCTTTTCCGGGGTGTCATGATTATGCTGTTCGCAATAGCAGCTCATCTGTCCTATGCCCAGGATCATCAGGTCAAGGGTAAAGTATCCTCCTCTGCTGATGGTGCCGGCATTCCCGGTGTGAACGTGCAACTGAAAGGAACGGCTGTCGGTACTGTAACCGACGCCGATGGCAATTACGTCGTCGACGTGAAAGGCGGCGGTGCTATCCTGGTCTTCTCCTCGATCGGTCTGATCAAAAAAGAAGTCCCCGTCGGAAACCAGACGAGCATTAATGTCTCGATGGAAGACGATATCAAGAATCTGAGCGAAGTGGTCGTAACCGGTTACGCGGCCCAGCGTAAGAAGGACATTACCGGAGCTGTAACCGTTATCAATCCCAAGGAACTCACGTCCGTTCCCAGCGCCAGCGTAACGCAAATGCTGCAAGGCCGGGCGTCGGGGGTTACTGTCGGAAATGACAACTCTCCCGGTGGTGGTACGATGGTCCGTATCCGCGGTTTCGGTTCGATCAACAACAACAGCCCGCTTTATGTGATCGACGGCGTGCCTACGCAAGGTACATTGAACCAGATCAACCCGAACGACATCGAGTCGATGCAGGTATTGAAAGACGCTTCTGCGGCATCCATTTACGGTGCGCGTGCGGCGAACGGGGTTGTGATTATCACCACCAAAAAAGGTAAGACCGGTGCGCCTAACATTACATTCGACTTCTACACCGGTACCCAGCGCCCTGGCAAAATGCTCGATTTGCTGAATACTAAGGAGTTGGGCCAGTACCTCTACGAGGCTGACCTTGGAGCAGGCAAAAACCCGTCGGTAACCTCGCCTTCCGCACAATACAAATTCGATGAGAACGGCAACCAGACGGTCGCCGACTACATTTATCCGAACGTGTATGGCGAATTGCCCAGCAATTACACTTACACCAACGACATCGCTGATCCTAACCTTGGCAAAACTGCATTCAATATTACCAAAGCCAACAAAGAAGGTACCGACTGGCAGGACGCGATCTTCGACCCGGCATCCATTTCCAATTACCAGATCGGGGCTTCGGGTGGCTCAGAAGCAGCCAAGTATGCGCTTTCGGCCAACTATTTCAAGCAGAATGGTATTTTGAAATACACCAAATACAAAAGATACTCGCTTCGTGCCAACACCGAGTTCAAAAAAGGCCCGGTGACCGTGGGTGAAAACTTTACATTCTCTTACGACGAAAGACAAGGTATCACCAACAACGACGAAAGTAACCCGATCATGTTCGCCATCCGCGTGCACCCGATCATCCCTGTGTTCGATATCACAGGTGGTCCGAGAGCATTGGGTGGAAACAATACTTCCGATTACAACGGATTTGCAGGAAGCCGCGGCAGTAACCTCGGTAACGCTCCCAACCCGCTGGCGCGCCTCTACCGCGAGAAAGATAACCTTACAAAAGGCACGCACGCATTCGGTAACGTTTTCGCACAGGTCGACATCCTTCCTGGTCTGTATGCACGCACCAGCCTTGGTATTGAATACAACCAGTTTAACCGCTCGGAATACTTCCACCGCGACATCGAAGCTGCGGAAGCAAGAAATGCCAACAGCTTGAACGTGATCAACAACGTGGACCGTTCGTTCACCTGGTTCAACACCTTGAACTATGCCAAATCAATCGGCGTGCACAGCTTCAACGTACTCGCAGGTATGGAAGCGGTGAAAACTTATGCGGCTGAATTCCGCGCCGGCCGGAGCGCATTTGCATTTGACGATCTCGATTACCGCTACCTCGATGCAGGTTCGGCTGCCGGTTTGAGCAATGCAGGCCCCGGAGCAACGGAAAGTGCGCTGTTCTCCCAGTTCGGAAAGGTCAACTACTCATTTAAAGAGCTCCTGCTTGCCGACGTAACCATTCGTCGCGACGGATCGTCCCGTTTCTCGGCTGCCAATCGCTACGGTATCTTCCCCGCATTCTCGGTAGGTTTGCGTATGACCGAGCTTGGATTCATGAAGCCGGCTAAGTTCGTCGACGATTTGAAAGTCCGCTTCGGCTGGGGTAAAACCGGTAACCAACTCATCCCTAACGTTTATAATGCTTACACGCTTTACGCAGCGGACCCGCAAAACAATGCCTATGACATCAATGGAACGGGTACCTCTATCGTAGGCGGCTTCGACCTTGTTCAGTTCGGAAACTCCAATGGTAAGTGGGAGACCAATACCTCTACCAACATTGGTATCGACGCGAGCTTGTTCAACAGCAAACTGGAAGTGGTACTTGACCTTTACAACCGCATTACTTCCGACATGCTGACGCAGATCGCCATCCCGAGAACAGCGGGGTCCGGCACGATTCCTTACACCAACATCGGTGAAGTGCGTAACCGTGGGGTAGATCTTGGCTTGACTTTCCGTGATAAAAAAGGTGACTTCAACTACATGGTCGGTGTGAACTTCGGCCACTACAAAAACGAAGTACTCAAATTGAATAACGACCCGAACGCAACCATTTTCGGTTTCACAACCCGTCTGCCGGCAATGTCCGCTACGAAAGCCGGTCTCCCGATCGCGAGCTACTACGGTTATTTTGTGGATGGTGTGATCAAAGATCAGGCAGAAGCTGATGCCGCTCCGAAATTCGGATCCTATACCAGAGAAGGTACTTTCAAATTCCGCGATGTGAATGGCGATGGCGTGATCACAGCAGCCGACCGTACCATTATCGGCAGCCCGCACCCCGATTTCAACTACGGTATCAATGTGGGTGTAGGCTACAAATGGTTCGATCTGACATTATTCGGACAAGGCGTTCAGGGCAACCAGATCTTCAACTATGTGAAGTACTGGACGGATTTCAACGTGTTCCAGGGTAACCGCTCCAAAACGATGCTGTATGACTCCTGGAGAAAATCGGGTGACGATGCGAAGCTCCCCCGCCTCAACTCAGGTGACGCCACCAGCCAGCAGGTTTCATCCTATTTCCTGGAAGACGGCTCTTACTTCCGTTTGAAAAATATTCAGCTGACATTCAACCTACCTTCAACCTGGTTGAAAAAGCTGAAATTGGGATCTGCGCAAATCTACGTTCAGGGACAAAACCTGTTCACATTCACCAAATACACGGGACTTGACCCGGATATTAACCTGAGAAGATCGGGCGAAAACAACCAGGATACCCATATGGGTGTTGATGAAGGCTCCTACCCAGTGGCCAAGTCGTTCCTCGGTGGCTTGCGTTTCAATTTCTAGTTCATCCATTGATCTTCATTATACAGAACCATACAATGAAAAAGACATTATTAATATGCATGCTGGTCGGCCTGAGCTTCTCCTGCTCTGACGATTTCTTCGATCTGAAGCCCCAGGGGCGCGCTTCGAAAGAGCAACTCAGCAACAAAAACGGTGTAAATGCGCTGCTTATCGGGGCTTACTCGCTGCTCGATGGGGTGGGTGCAGGTAACACGGGTCGCCAGTCGACGATTTCGAACTATGTTTTCGGTGGTATCAGCAGCGATGATGCAGTGAAAGGCACCGACGCCGGTGACCAGCCTGAGCAATCCTTCATTGAGCAATACAACTGGCTTTCCGACAATACTTATTTTCTTGGTAAATGGTGGCATTCCTATGACGGCGTTGCCCGTGCCAACGAAGTGATCCAGATTGCGGGAAGTCCGGACGTTAAGGACATGACTGATCCGGAAAAACTCCAGGTCGTTGCGGAAGCGCGTTTCCTACGTGGCCACTATCACTTCGAAGCCAAGAAAATGTGGAACAATGTGCCTTTTATCGACGAAAAGATTTACAATGCCGGTGATCCTAATTCGACAAAAGTCCCTAACACCGAGGATATCTGGCCTAAAATCGAGGCCGATTTCCAGTTTGCAGCGGATAACCTCCCGGCAACCCAGGCTCAGAAGGGCCGTGCTACCAAATGGGCTGCCAAGGCGTATCTGGCCAAAGCATATCTTTTCGAGAAAAAATGGGCCAAAGCCAAAGAACTGCTGGACGATGTGGTTAAAAACTCCGGCAAAAAGCTGGCGGCGAACTACCACGATAACTACCGCACAACCGGCAACAACAACAGCGAGTCGATTATGGAAGTGCAATTTTCTGTTAACGACGGAACGAACGGTAACAATGGTAACGCGGGTGATAACCTCAACTGGCCTTATTCGGCTACCGCTCCGGGACGCGGATGCTGCGGTTTTTACCAGGCATCTCATAACCTCGTGAATGCATTCAAAACTGAAAACGGGCTTCCTATGATCGGCGCAGCCGCCGACGGCACATTGGATACTTACAATAAAGTGGATTTGCCAAACGACCAGGGAATCGTTGCTTCGGCAGCATTCACGCTGGACAAAACCGTTCCCGTTGACCCTCGTCTCGACTGGACCGTTGGCCGCCGCGGTGTAAACTTCCTCGACTGGGGCCCGATGCCAGGTTCGACCTGGATCCGCGACCAGGCTTATGCAGGACCATTTACAGGTAAAAAATGGATGTATTATCTGGCAGAAGAAAACAGTACTACCCACTCGACCAGCAAGCGGAACGTTAACAACAATTACCGTCTGATCAAGCTGTCTCATGTGTTGCTATGGCTTGCCGAAGCGGAAATTGAATTGGGCAACCTCGCAGTGGCTCAGGACCTGGTGAACCAAATCCGCATCCGCGCCAAAACCGGTTCCGTACAGGATGAGAGCGTCACTTACAAGGTGGAACCCTATCCGGCCGGAACATTCGCAGCAAAAGGCGCCGACTATGCAAGAAATGCGGTAAGGATGGAGCAACGCCTTGAATTCGCAATGGAAGGACATCGTTTCTTCGACCTGGTGCGCTGGGGCATTGCCGAAAAAGTACTTAACAAATACGCGGCGGAAGAAGCTGTACCAGGCAAAGAGCCCTCGGGACGTACCTTCAACAAGCGGGGTTATATGGCAGGTAAAACTTTTACTCAGAAAAACCTGTACTTCCCGCTGCCACAGGACGAAATCCTGAACAGCCAGAAGGATGGACAGCCCACTTTAACTCAAAACCCGGGCTATTGATATCATTGTAACCTATTGATGCACCCACAAAAGAGCCGGCCTTCGTGCCGGTTTTTTTGTGCTTTGTAAAACAATGAAATACTTTTGAGAAACCATTCAACCAGCTGCGCTCATGAAAATCACAAACGAAAGCGAATACGAAAAAGCCTCCGAACGGGCGGAGGAAATATTCAATGCTAAAAAAGGCACTCCGGAGGAAAAAGAACTGACTGAACTCCTGAAAGCGATCAAGGAATATGAAGACGATTTTGTGCGAATGCTTCGTGAAAACAACTAATCGATAAGTTCTGCTGAAAGACCTTCGACTTTTTCGGAACGCGTCATAAACCGCTCGACGAGCGTAGCGCGGACTTCTACTTCCATGGTGCACTGCATTTCAAATGCCTGCGCTCGCACGGGTAGCTCCATCTCCTTCACGATCCGCATGACGTCGTTCATTTGCGGGTATTGGAATGACAGCCTGTAAACACTGAAATAATGCCGCGTGACCATTTCTGCCAGGTCCAGCGTTGCTTCTGTTGCGGTTTTATAGGCATTGATCAGCCCCGGTACCCCGAGTAATGTACCTCCAAAATATCGAACGACCACCACAAGCACATTCGTCACGTTCTTCGAATATAATGTATTGAGGATCGGGCGGCCTGCTGTTCCCGATGGTTCACCGTCATCGCTCATCCGGTAACTCATCCGGTCCGTACCCAGGCGGTATGCATAGCAATGATGGACTGCCTTGGGATGCAATTCGTGTAGTTCGTTCAGGTACGATCTGGCCTGTTCCTCGCTTTCGATAGGGTATG
>CBFGMV010000116.1:0-26417 GCA_965649915.1 uncultured Dyadobacter sp. | reverse complement strand
TTAAGCCGGGAACGATCTTTGAAAAACACCACACCGGCGCTATCTTTTACCTCTCCGAAGCCTTCAATCCAGCCTGCTCCTTTTTTGAGGAACACCACTTCACGAACAGATTCGGTACCTTCTGAAACGAAAGTGTAGCGAGCCAGTAAAGTATCACCGCGCATGACGCCGTCGATACGTCCCTGATTCCGGTCTTTCTGGAAGAGGGCATACACCAGCTCGCCGGTTACGATACTGTCGGCAACATTGACATGCATAAATGCAGAATCCTTTTTAGTCTGATACACAAAACACTCGTAGATCTCAAAGTCGTTGACCAATTTGTCGGGATCGACAGCTTTGGCGTAAAGGATCCGCTGGCCATCTTTTTCAACTGTGAGCACGGTGTCGGCGACAGAGATGATTTTCAGGGTGTCCTTGAAATCCGTCATTTCACCGGACCGCTCTTTTTTTCCGGACAAAATAAGTTTGTCTCCTTGCTTTTCCCACTTTTCGAAGTTCATGTACCCCATGTTGATAGCCACGGCGCGGCCATCTTCCTTCAAGGTAAAACCCTGTTTATGCTGCGGTTGATCGGGCATTCCGATAACCCAGGTTCCTGTAATCGAGCCAGATTCCTTGGAGCAGGAGAAGCAGGAGATGGTTAAAAGGAAAAAGAGATGACGTATTTTCATTATGGTTAGCGGTGGATGCCGGGAATTTCCGAAACGGGTAGCTTCGTGTTCATATGCAAAAACAGAGTAAGAACGGAATTGTAACCGGAGAATTATCCGAAGAAGCCGTTTATAGTCAATTATTTCACAAATTTTCATAGCACCGGAAGCCTGCATGAAGTCATCGCGCAGCCGATTCCATTCGCGTAATCTCCGCCACCTCCACTGTCAGGAACCCGAATTCTTCCGTGACGGTACCCCGGATCTTGTACACACCCTTAACAGTCGCATTGACCTGGGTAGCAGTGCCCGGAAAGTGCACTGTATCGATAAATTGCCCTTCATAATCAAGAAACGTACCGAATTGCATCGTTTCTCCACGTGCAGTCCGGGTATTTTTTAGAGCGACCAGGTAGCCGTATTGTATCACTTCCTGATTGACATATTTGTCCAGGTCACGCGACATGACGCTTTTGGGTAGCGGATTTTTGAGCAGATTGAATGGACTGCAGAGTGGAAAACCCAGCAACTCGATCTGATCGTAGGCATCGTCCAGGATGGAGGAGTGGAAGACTGGCAGTTCGAAATCTTTGACTTCCGTATGAAACAGCTGTTTCTGAGGAACTTTCACCGGCGTGGTGCTGAGCCTGAAATGCGCTTTCCATAGCAGGGTTTTTTTATCGACACCCGTGAAACGAAGCGCATCTATCCGAATCAGGATCGTAAGTTGCTCAATGGAAATGGCCACCCGATCGAGCAGATCATTCAGAGACGTAAACGGTCCGTCTTGCTTCCGGGCAGCCAGAATCCGTTCAATGGTTCGTTCTTCAAGGTCGTTCAGGAACTGCATTCCGAGATAGACGTCGCTGCCCTCGATGGTGCTTTCGGCGAGACTGTGATTCACACAGGGGGCATGGACCTTCGCGCCGAGCATACGCGCTTCATGCACGTACAGCTCGGGTGCGTAGAAGCCGCCTCCGTTGTTGAGAACGGCCACCATAAATTCCAGAGGGAAATAGGCTTTCAAAAACAGTGTCTGGTAACTTTCCACAGCGTAGGAGGCGGAATGCCCTTTGGCAAAAGCGAAGCCTGCAAAACTGGCGATCTGGTTCCATATTTCCATCGTCATCGCATCGTCATAGCCCCTGTTCCGGCAATTCTTGAAATATTTGGTCTTAACCCGCTCAAACTCCTCGCGTCCCCGGAATTTTCCGCTCATTCCGCGTCTGATCACGTCTGCTTCGCCGAGTGTGAGACCGGCAAAGTAATGGGCTACTTTGATCACGTCTTCCTGGTAGACCATGATCCCATAGGTCTCTTCCATCAGTTCCAGCAGGCGGGGATGTGCTTCGCTGCGTTTTTCGGGGTTACGATGCCTTAGAATGTACTCGCGCATCATGCCGCTCTTGGCAACACCGGGCCGGATGATCGAGCTGGCAGCGACCAGGCCCAGGTAATTATCCACTTCCAGTTTTTTCAAAAGCATCCGCATTGCAGGCGACTCTACGTAAAAGCAGCCAATGCATTGGGCTTGCCGGATGAGGTCATTGATTTTGGGGTCGGCTTTAAACTTTTTTACATCATTGATATCAAATGCGGGCACATCGGGGCGGTTGTAGCGAATGATTTCCAATGTCTCCTTGATCTTCGCAAGTCCGCGCTGACCCAGGATGTCGTACTTATTCAAGCCGACATCTTCCGCAATCACCATGTCAAACTGTGTTGTCGGAAAGCCTTTCGGCGGAATGTCGGTGGCTGTGAAATAATGCATCGGGCGTTCGGATATCAGAATGCCGCCGGCATGGATACTCAGGTGGTTAGGCTGGTTATTGGATTGCAGGTAATCGGCATACCGCACGACAAGTCCCGACAATTGATCGAGTTTCCGGGAGTCGTACTTTCCGTTACTTAATGCATCGATTTCAAAGGCGGGTAAACCAAATACCTTCCCGAGCTCACGTACAGCTGCACTGTGCTGGAATGTACTGTATGTGGCCAGCAAAGCAGCCTGGCCATTTTTGCCGTAAGTTTCAAAAATGTACCGGGTAACGTCTTCGCGGTCGCGCCAGGAAAAATCGATATCGAAATCCGGCGGATTTTTGCGGTGAAGATTAATGAACCGCTCAAAATAAAGATCCAGCTCGATGGGGTCGACATTGGTGATATTGAGCAAATAGGCGATGATGCTGTTGGCACCGCTGCCCCGGCCTACATAGAAGTATCCTTTACGGCGCGCATAGCTCACGATGTCGTGATTGACCAGGAAAAAAGGCACGAAATTCTGCTGCCGGATCATTTCCAGTTCTTTGGCGATACGGTCGAAAATCTCGTCGGTGATATGGTCGCCATATCGGTACCCGAGCGCCTGATAGCTCATGGAGCTAAGCTTTCTGAAATCATCTTCTTCGTTTTTGCCAAAAATCCTGAGATTCTGATGCTGCCGGTCTTCGCCAAAACCGAAATGGATCTGGCATTCATCCATCAGCTTCCGTGTGTTGTGCAAAATGGTGCGGAAGTCCTTTTGGGTGAAATGATATTCCAGCACTTTTGCCGGGATGATCTGCTCATGTTCCGGAGCCGTTTCCGAAGGAGAGAGCTTGCTCAATAGTGTATTTTCATCGATCGCGCGCAACAGCCTGTGTGCATTAAAATCTTTCTTGTTCCGGAAGGTCAGGGGTTGCTGAATCACCAGCCGGTCGCTCAGCAGATGCAATCGGGAATAATGCAGTTTGTCAAGATCCTGTACGGAGACCCCGATGTATTCGTTGGGGGCAAACCGCTCATGTTTTTCCCGGTTCACTTTTTCAAACGGATAAATGAACACGACATCTTCCATTTCCGGTGCCCGGGCGGGGAAAGCACTGCCTGCATTCATTTGAGCTGAGAGGTACGCATTGAGCGACTGAAAACCCGCATTGCTTTTGGCCAGTCCGACAAATTGTTGCGTGACCCCATTCCGGAAATCGATCCCGACAATGGGCCTGATGTCAAAGCGTGGCGCCATCCGGATGAAATTCAGACAGCCGGAAGTGTTGTTGATATCGGTCAACGCGACGCAATCGTAACCGTTTTCCTTGCATAATCCAAGCAAATGATCTTCGGAAATCGTCCCGAAACGCAGGCTGAAATAAGAGTGACAGTTGAGTAGCATGATGATTGCAAAAGATAAACAAAAACTTACCCTTCACATGGGTGACGTAAGCCGGTGCGATAATGGATTTGCTTCAAATACACTGGATTTCATTAGTTATGGCAGACTCTGCGGGGAGGGTTGAAAGATCAATCAGGCAATCCGGTGTGCCGGAATAATGGGAGGGTCGCCGTTGAAGGGATTACCCATACTTCCTATCTCAGATACCTCCATGGTACTGGCCCAGGTAAGGATCTGATCTCCATCCTTGTTATAGGCGTACTTGGTTTTAATGTGGTCCATGGCCTGATACAGATTAAGTCTTTCTTCCGTATCGTCGAACAGGTTGATCTGGTAATTCCCCGTCACCAGGTCGCTGAAACTGACGCCGACCAGCCGTACCATCATCCGCCGGTTGTAAAGCTGCTCGAAAAGCCGTTCGATCTGCGGAATGAGCACATGGTCGGCCGAGGTATAGGGTATTTTGAGTTGCCTGGAAAAGGTGTTGAAATCGGAGTACCGTATTTTAACCGAAATACAGGAGGTGAGCTTGTTGCCGGTCCGCAGCTGAAATGCCAGCGTTTCGGCCATTGCCCTGATCATTTCTTTCATCTTTCGTACATCTCCGGTATCCCGCCCGAATGTCCGCTCACTGGAAATGGATTTGCGTTCATGAAAAGGAATAATGGGGGAGTCGTCCCGGCCATTGGCCCGGTTCCACAACGCAATGCCGTTTTTGCCAAAAATCTGTCCCATCACTTCCATCGGCATTTCTTGTATGGTACGTACATATCTGATGCCTAGATTGTTCAGGGTCTGTCCTGTCTTCTCACCGACCATCGGAATCTTCTGGACCTCCATCGGCGCCAAAAACGGCTTTTCCTGCCCGGCATCGATCTTTTTATGATTGTTGGGCTTAGCTTCGCCGGTCGCTACTTTCGAAACCAGCTTATTCGTAGCAAGCCCCAGCGAAATCGGGAGGCCGGTTTCTCTGATGATGCGTTCCCTTAGTTCCGTGGCCATTTTATAGCAGTTGAAATATTTGTCCATCCCCGACAGATCGGCATAAAATTCATCGATACTTGCTTTCTCGAAAACAGGCACATTCTGGCTGATGATCTCACTTACTTCCTTCGAATGCTTCGCATAGGTGCCGCCGTCCCCGCGGATTACCGTGGCTTCGGGGCAGAGCATGCGCGCCATTTTCATCGGCATGCCCGAATGGACACCGAATTGCCTGGTTTCGTAGCTGCACGCCGCCACGACACCCCGGTCACCGGTTCCGCCCACGAGAATTGGTTTTTTCTCAAGGCGGGGATCGGTCTTGCGTTCAACGGATACAAAAAATGTATCCAGGTCAAAATGTAGTATCGCGCGCTCCACTTTTTCTGGAATTTTTACTTATTAATGGATTTATTCCAAATATATGGATATAATCCATGATGTGAAAGGAAATATTCCAAAATATTTTCGTATGTTTGGGAAGGTTCGGAATGAACAGCATCGGTTTGATACAACCCACTAGCTTATGGTGATCGAAGAAGAATTCAGACGTTTTAAACAGATCCGGGAGGAGCTGAATATGACCCAGTCAGCATTCGCGGAAGAACTGGGCATCAGCGCGACCACGGCTGATATCGAGCGCGGGCGTACCCGCATACCCGGGCAGGTCGTGAAGGAGTTGCTGAGAAAATATCATATCAATCCGCTCTGGCTGTTCGGGGACAGTTTGCAGAAATATCTGCGGGCGGATAAAATTGACCTGAACCCGAAAGTGGTGACGGTTGATAACACCGGCCAGGAAAATATCGTCATGGTGAGTGCCAGGGCAGCGGCAGGCTATCCGAACAATATCGGCGATGTGCAATGGTTTGAGAGTTTGCCGGCGTTTACGATCCCGTTGCCTGAATACCGGAATGCCAGTTTTCGCGGATTCCAGGTGGATGGCGACAGTATGACACCCGCGTTACAGTCGGGAGAATGGATCGTCGGAAGGGCGGTAGACGATTGGGATGCCCTGAATGAGAAGAATATATATGTCGTGGTTACCGTCGATAGTGTGTTGGTGAAGAAGGTCCGGCGGGAAAAGCAAGGCAGTTTTGCGAATCTGATTTCGCTTAACTCCGACTATGCGCCGATTCGGATCGATCGGAATGAGATCAGGGAAGTTTGGCAGGTGAATAGTAAGCTGAGCTTTAATCTCGAAGCGGATCAGCAGGGGGTTAGCCTGCACGGACTATACCAGGAAATGCGTGAACTAAGGCAGGAAGTGAAAAAGCTCGCGAAAGAGTAGTCGTGACTTGTTAATCCGCAGCAGCCGGGTTTTCCATTCGCAGGCCTTTGATCACCATGAAATCTTTGACATTGTTTGTTAGTAAAGTCAAGTCGTGGACCAAAGCGGTCGCGGCGATGATTGCGTCGGGGAGTTTTATTCTAAAATTCTGCCGCAATTCAGCGGTTTTGAACCGGATCTCCTGTTTCAGGTCGAGGACCACAGCATCTCCGACAAATTCATAAATGAGACCAAGATCGTTCGGTGCAGGCGTTTTCCAGCAGTAAAGCTCTATTTCTGAAGGAAATACAATCGGGGATGTTGCAATTAGATCCATTCGCTCTTCTGCTTCGATAGGTAGTAATCGTTGCAGATAATAGATAACGATGTTGGTATTCCAGAGGTATTTTAATTCCATTCGTTGCGCAATTCTCTCAACTGATCTTCTACTTCCTGAATGGTTTGTTGAGTCATTGCGCCTTTATATGAACGTTTCGTTTTCTTTTCGTCCTGATTACTAGAAACGTCGTGCAGACGGATAAGATTAAGGTCTTCCAGATCCCGAAGCAACGGGAGTGCTTTTTTGTTGATGATATCGATCGTGACGGTTTGTGACATATATGCTTTGATGCTTTGACCTATGCCTGGTTGGAAATTGAAATTAGGCAAAAAAGGACGAATTGTCAAATTACACCTCTTCCGCCAGTAATTGCTTCTCGTATAGTTCCTTGTAAGCCCCGTTCTGTGCCATGAGCTCTGTGTGAGTGCCTTGCTCCACGATCCTGCCTTCATCGAGCACGACGATTTTGTCGGCCAGTTTTGCAGATGATACCCGGTGTGAAATGATCACCGACGTGCGGTTTTCCATAATCCTTTTCATATTGTTCAGGATGATGTTTTCGGTGTTGGTATCGACAGCTGAAAGACAGTCATCCAGTACCAGGATTTTAGGGTCACGGGCAATGGCCCGCGCAATGGAAAGCCGCTGTTTCTGACCGCCGGAAAGTGTGATTCCCCGTTCGCCCAGTACGGTTTCGAAGCTCTGCGGGAAATCCTGTATGTTGTAATACAGATCCGCATCTTTTACAGCCTGTTCGATCCGCTCAAATGGCATATCCATCGTCCCGAAACGCACATTGTTTTGGATGGTGTCCGAAAACAGGAAAACATCCTGAGGAACGTAGCCGATTTGTCGACGGTACTCCCTCACATCGTAGTCTTTCATCGGAATGTCGTCGATCAGAATCTGGCCGGTAGTAGGATCGTAAAGCCGGCAGAGCAAATGTGCGAGCGTGCTCTTACCCGAGCCCGTGGTTCCCAGAATGGCGACGGTTTCACCCGCTTTCACGGTCAGATCGAAATCATGCAGGGCCTGGATTCCCGAATCCGGATAGACGAATCCGACATGGCGGAATGTAATTTTTCCTGTTAATGCCCTTGTAAGGCTCTTTTCGGAGACCAGCGTTGTTTTTTCATCCAAAAATTCATTGATCCGAAGCTGGGAAGAAGCCGCCCGCTGGATCTGACTGGTAGTCCAGCCCAAAGCCATCACAGGCCATGTCAGCATGTTGACATACAAAATGAATTCGGTTATGTTCCCCGGGGTCAGCTGCCCGTTGATAATTTCCCGTCCGCCTACGTAAATGATCAGGATATTACTCAATCCGATCAAAAGGAGGATCAAAGGATAGAAAAAAGAATCGACTTTGGTGAGGCCGAGCGATTTAGTCTTGAAAACTTCGGCTTCTTTTTGAAAATTGGTAAATGAATGCTTTTCCTGGACAAAGGATTTGATCACCCTGATCCCTGAAAACGCCTCCTGCACATAGGTTGAAAGTGCGGAGAGCTGCTTCTGGATTTCCTGCGACCGCTTCATGATCATACTATTGACCACATATACGCTGACGGACAGCACAGGCAGCGGGAGCAGGACGTAGAAAGTAAGTTTGGGGCTGACGGATACCATATAAGAGATCACCAGGAAAAACAGAACGATCAGGTTGATCCCGTACATCAGCGCCGGTCCCAGGTAAATGCGCACATTACTGACGTCTTCCGAAATGCGGGCCATCAGGTCTCCGGTGCTGTGCTTGCGGAAAAAGGCGGCCGGAAGTGTCTGGTAGTGCTGGTAAATGTCGTTTTTTAGCTCAAATTCAATGTGCCTTGACATGACGATGATCGTCTGCCTGACCAGAAAGAGGAAAATGCCTTTCAGAAGCGCCATCAGCAGGATAAGAAACCCATAGAGCAGAATGCTGAACGCGAAAATGTCATACATTTCGGTTTGCAGCGAAACGCCATTGAAAAGGTAGTAGACGTCGAGCGTTTCAATAACCAGGTCCAGCGCATAGCGTACGAGTTGGGCCGGGATAATGCCAAAAAGGTTGGAGATGACTGTAAAAATGGTACCGAGAATGAGATACCATTTGTATTTCCACAAATACTTGTTGAGGAACTTTAATGCTTTCACCAGTTCAGATTTTAGATCGACGCCGCAAGGCGCTTTACAGGCAACATCCTATTTTGTCAAAACGTTGCAAATTTAAAACGCTGCATCCCAATTTTCCGATTGTGAACAAAATAGTCTAATTTTGCGGTCAATTTAAACATCCAATGCGGGGTACAGACTGAATGGCCTTGCAATACATGCAGACACGTTCTTTGATTTACTGTACCTTTTATCCAATTAGTGTTCCGGCTTATGCTGAATAGAAGATTACTCAGGACCAAGGCGGTCCAGGCGCTTTATGCCCGGCAACTGACAGCTGATGCAAACCGTTTGCTGGCTCTCGATCATATTGAAGAAGCTTTCGCTCCGGACCTTAACTCGATGGAGTTCCAGAACCGGCCGAAACTGGCAGGAATGAAAAAACTGGCCAACATGACGCTCGATGAGCTGATCAAGAACGGAAAGCCAAACGATGATGAAGAATTGCCGGAGCAGGTTTTGAAAGTAGCTCGAAGTGCCTATGAGGCCTATCACCGACAAACTATCAGCGACGGTGAGAAAGTGATCCGCAGGGTTTTAAACGAGACGGAGACCATCTATGCCGATTTCATACGCGTGCTTTCGATGCTGATCGAGCTTTCACACCAGGCGAAAATCGATAGGGAAAGAAGGTATGACGATCCCGAAGCGCCGTTTCCGAAGGATTCAGGGCTGGACACAAACCGGGTGATCAAAGTGCTGGTTGAAGACAAGGCGCTGGAAGAAGAGATTATCCGGAGCGGCATCAACTGGAGCGGAGAAATCAACCTGATCCGGAAGATCTACCGGGAGGGATTGCGGAAGGATGAAGAATATGAGAAGTATTGCCGGGAAGTTGCCCACACGCCCGAGGAAGACCAAGCCATTGTACAATATGTGCTCAGGCAGGTTATCCTGAAACATGAGGTGTCGCTGGGATACCTCGAACAGCGTGATCTTTATTGGGTGGACCACAGCGAACTGATCAGAAGCCTTTCTATCAAAACACTAAAATCCGCAGACCACAGTCACACATTCCAACTGGCACCGCTTACCAAGGACTGGGAAGAAGACCGTGCATTCGTAGAGGAATTGTGCAAGATCGTCGTTGCGGAAAGCGATCAGTACGATGTGTATCTAGAAGACCAGCTGAAAAACTGGGAACTGGAAAGGATCGCGTTGGTTGATCTTATCATTCTGAAAACTGCATTGGCGGAGTTGATCCATTTCCCCGGAATCCCGGTGAAAGTGACCATCAATGAGTTTATCGAGATTGCCAAAAGGTACAGTACGCCAAAAAGTGGTAAGTTTGTGAATGGCGTCCTCGATGTGCTTTCTGTCAAACTGGCGCAGGAAGGTATAATCAGAAAAAGCGGACGCGGATTGATTGATAATAAATAAAAGCTGCCGAAATTGTGCCGCAAGGCATGGAACAGTTTTTTGGAGCCATGTTTGATAAACGAACAGAGTCCGGATTGGCAGCTAAAAACGATAGGAAATCATGAGTAAAACCAGTAATACTTTAATAGCATTCCTGACAGGCTGTGCCACAGGTGCTGCATTGGGAATTCTATACGCACCCGACAAAGGTGAGGTACTCAGGACGCAACTTACATACAGACTGTCGAAGTACCGGGAGAAGCTGCAAGAAGTGGTTCAGGATCTGGTTGATAAAAAAGACCAACCTGATAGTCTGGCACGGACTGAGGGTGAACGTGTGGTGAATGATGCCCGCGAAAAAGCCGAAAAGTTGCTGGAAGATGTCGATCGTCTGATGGCTCAGATTAAAGGCCAGTCCAGCTGATCCCTTTTATGAAAAAAATATCGCTATTTGTCCTTTTGGGAACCACACTGGTTTTTTCCAATTGTTCGAAAGTTGAAA
The DNA here is from genome assembly GCA_965649915.1 of uncultured Dyadobacter sp. Classification (GTDB taxonomy): domain Bacteria; phylum Bacteroidota; class Bacteroidia; order Cytophagales; family Spirosomataceae; genus Dyadobacter. Next base: position 16,013 of record CBFGMV010000116.1, on the reverse strand, counting down.
AAAAAGGTGAAGAAAAACAGGCAGACTCTAAAATGCCTGTTTTTGCTTTGATCGACAGTGCCTCATTTGATTTCGGTACGATCGAGGAGGGAGCGATCGTGGAGCACGACTTCAAATTCCGCAACGACGGGGAGTATCCGCTGATCCTCAATAATATCAGCTCTTCCTGCGGGTGCACCACGCCTGAATGGCCGAAAGATCCAATTGCGCCGAAGCAGACATCGAGCATTAAAGTCCGTTTTGACAGCAAGCACAAGGCAGGACCGCAGGTGAAGACCGTGACGGTTTATGCCAACACCGAACCAGCCTATTCGGAGCTCAGGCTGAAAGGTATCGTCAATGCAGCGCCGAAGCCGGAAGGCGAAAAGTAATCAGCGCAGCACTTCTTTAAAACATTTATACAACCCATCAATTCAAATGAATTTCTCTCTTTTAGCACAAGCAGCAGCCGGCGGTTCACAAGCCATGATTTATCAAGTGGTGATGTGGGTCGGTATTATTGGTGTTTTTTACTTCTTCATGATTCGGCCGCAGCAGAAAAAACAGAAGGAACAGAAGGAATTGCTTACTAATCTAAAAAAAGGTGATCAGGTTGTTACGATCGGAGGAATCCACGCCAGAATCTACACCGTTGAAGAAGCTACTGTTACATTAGAGCTTGACAAAGGTGTGAAGCTGACAGTTGACAAATCAGCTATTTCCCGCACCATCGCAGGGTAACTAATCATGGATAGCATGCATTCGTCGTGATGCATGCATTTTTTTATTTGTCGTGAGCCAAGTCCCACCCAACCAGAACAGGATCAAAACATTTATTGGATGCTTGCTTGCAGCGTCCTTTTTTTGGTTAATGAATGTGCTGAATAAGGACAACTATTCGCTGAAACTGAATTATCCGCTCTCCATCGAGTATGACAATTCCGCGTATGTTCCCATGCAGCCATTGCCGAAGCGTATTTCGGTTAATGTGACGGGAGATGGCTGGACATTGCTGCAAAAGTCGTGGCTGAACTTCAATGCAAATCCGGTGATTTACCGGGTCCAGAACCCGACTGTCGCCAGCTTTATCAATTCTACTACCCTGACGGATCAGATCACGGACATGTTCCCCAATCTACACGTCAACTATGTGGTGGCCGACACCTTCGAACTCAACTTCGAGCCTAAAATCAGGAAAATTATTCCCATCCGCGTGGATAGCACCGGCATTAACATGAGGGAAGGCTATGTGATATCCAGTTTTATCAATGTGTCGCCATCTCTGATATCGGTGGATGGCCCTGTTTCCCTGATCAAAACTTACCCTGATACGATCCGGGTGCCGGTACTTACCCCCAAAATACAGAACAATTACGATGAAAGCCTGCCTATCCCATTGCCGGTGTCGCCGTTGGTGGAAGTAAGTCATCGGGATGTTTATGTAAGTTTTGAAGTAGCACAGTACCTGAATGCTGCGCCCCAGGAGTAAGATCCTCATCACATTATTTTCGAAATCATGGATTTCCCGCGTCTGATAGGTGTTACCGGCGGCATCGGTTCCGGTAAAAGTATGGTATGCAGGCTTTTCGAATGCCTGGATATTCCTGTTTATTACGCCGACAGCCGCGCCAAATGGCTCACCAATCATGATGACGAGATCCGCGGACGGGTTGTTGAACTGCTCGGTCCGGAAGCTTATGACCGGAAGGGGCATTACGATACGGTTTTTGTTTCGTCAAAGGTTTTCAAAAACGAGGCCTTGCTAAAGGAATTGAATGCGATCATTCACCCTGTTGTGCTCAGGGACACGAAAGAATGGGTAAAGCAGTACGCAGGATTGCCTTATGTGGTGAAAGAAGCGGCCATAATGGCCCGGGCAGGCGGAGCTAATGCGGTGGACGCTGTTGTAGTAGTACAGGCACCGGCAGAGGTCAGGGTCAAACGTATTCTGCAGAGAGATCAGCGGACTGAACAGGAGATACGGGCGATCATCGCACGGCAGGTTTCGGATGCCGATCGGCTTGCCATAGCGGACTATGTTGTTGACAACGACGACCAGTCCGCGTTGATACCACAGGTTTTAGAGTTGGACCGGATTTTCCGACAGTAAGGTTAATCTCTTAGAAGTCCACATCCAGTCCCAGCGCCTGCTTCAGATCAAGCAGATAAGGGTTTTTCTCCGCCATATAATTGAATTTTTCAGCCGGTGTATAAGGCAGCCGGTTTACTTCCTGAGGAGCAACGCGGGGGTTGATATCCAGCTTCGGAGCGTCGAGGCGGCTTTTCAGGAAGCCCAGCAGATCGTACCTTACATTCATGACAGCGTCGAACTGATGGTCATTATCGAGGGCAATCTCAATGGTGGTTCCGTTCAGCTGGAATTCCCGGTTCAAGGTAATCTGCTCCGTAGTCGAATTCCCTCCCTGTTCGCGTCTTTGCGAAAACTCATACCATAACCTTTGCAGATTGCTGAGAGTAAGTTGCTCCTTCTTCCCGTTAACAGCGTCAGCCGCATAGTCATTTGCCGGCTTACTGGACAGTTCTTTGGCTGGCGCGGCCTGTGCGGTCATGACCGGCGGCGTCAGCGAAATGGTACTCTTCAGGCGTGAAGGAGCAGCCGTTTGCTGTACAGCCTGGGGTTGCGGCGCCACATAGCCGGCGCCATTGGAAGAGCTGCCATTGACCGTAGCGACTTCCGGGGCAGGAGAAGCAGGGGCATTTACGGGCTGCTGTGGTTGGACGTCAACTTTTTTTTTTGCCGTTTCATCAACGGCGGCAAGTGAATGAAGTTGAAGAACCTGGGGCAGATTGGCGAGTTTCATGAGGCAGAGCTCCACATGCAGCCGCTGGTTTTTCGCAGATTTATAATTGATATCGCATTGCCCGGTAATGCTCAGCGCCGATAGCAGAAAGCTTAAATCGGCCATCAAAGACTGTTCAAGGTATTTTCGCTCTGCCGACTCCGATACCTGCAGGAGCGTTACCGTTGCGGGGTCTTTGCAAACAAGCAGGTTCCTGAAATGTTCCAGCAAGCCGACTACGAACAAGTGGCCGTCAAAACCCTTTCGCAAAATTTCATCAAACAGCACCAGCGATCGGGCGATGCTGCCGGCAGTGAGGGCATCGGTGATCTTGAAATAGTAATCGTAATCCAGAATATGAAGATTCTCCAGCACAGCCTCGTAAGTGAGGTGGTTATTGGTCGAAAAAGTCACATTCAGGTCAAACATTGACAATGCATCACGCAATCCGCCGTCGGCCTTCTGGCCGATCAGTTCGAGCGCGTCTTTCTCAGCATTGATTCCCTCTTTCTGAGCAATGTCCGCCAGGTGATAGGCAATGTCCTTCGCCTGGATACGGTTGAAGTCGAAAATCTGGCAACGCGACAGGATCGTGGGCAGGATTTTGTGCTTTTCAGTCGTTGCAAGGATAAAGATCGCGTAGGAGGGAGGCTCTTCCAGCGTTTTCAAAAATGCATTGAAAGCCGCCTGCGAAAGCATGTGTACCTCATCGATGATGTAGATCTTGTACTTCCCGGTCTGGGGAGGATAGCGAACCTGATCGATCAGGTTCCGGATGTCTTCTACCGAGTTATTGGAAGCCGCATCGAGCTCGTGGATATTGAAGGAGGCATTGTTTTGAAAGCTCACACAGGACTCGCATTCCCCACAAGCCTCCACGTCGTCGCCCAGATTCTGGCAGTTGATTGTTTTGGCCAAAATACGTGCACAGGTCGTCTTTCCTACACCACGGGGGCCACAAAATAAAAAGGCCTGGGCGAGGTGATTGGTGCGAATCGCATTCTTTAATGTGGTAGTGATGTGTGATTGACCCACCACCGAATCGAAGGTGACGGGACGATACTTTCTGGCCGAAACGACGAAATGATCCATGGTGCAAGATACTTCCGTGCACTGGATTTTCAAAGCTGCTATTTCGTCACAAGCGGGTAGACGCGCACGTAATCGACCTCCATTTTTTGCGGGAAAATGCTGTCATCCACGCCCTTTTGCCCGCCCCAGTTGCCACCTACCGCGACATTCAAAATCATATGAAAAGGTTTGTCGAAAGGCCATTCTGCCCATTGATAGCCCGGCTCTTTTTTGAATGTAAAATAAGGATTACCGTCGACGAGAATCGAAACCGTTTCGGGCGTCCATTCACAAGTGTAAATATGGAAGTCATCCGAAAGACCATTGACGACGATATTGTTGCCCTTGTTTGTTTTGATGGCATGATTGAATGCCTTGGTGTGGATATTGCCGTGGAGGCGGTCCTGGTCGAATCCCACATGTTCCATGATATCGATCTCTCCGTTATCCGGCCATCCTTTGTTGCCGTAGTCGTTGCCGCTGGCCAGCATCCAGATGGCCGGCCAGGTACCGCGGCCTTTGGGAAGCTTCGCGCGAATCTCGAACTTACCATAGAGAAAATCGCCCTTGCCTTTCGAAACCAGGCGTGCGGAGCTGTACTGTTGCTTTCCGGATGGCTCTTTAATCGCGGTGATCACCAGATTGCCATTCCCGACTTTGGCGTTTTCAATTTTGTCGGTGTAGTTTTCCAGTTCGTTATTCCCCCATCCATGGTCGCCGAGGTCGTAACTCCATTTGGTGGCGTCGGGCTTGCCGGAGTAGTCGAATTCATCCTGCCAGGACGGCGTTGGGGCGAATTCGTAGGTGAAATGAGCCGGTGCCTTGTCAAATGCGGGTTGAACACAGCTTGCTATTGCGGCAACTACCGTCAGTTCGAAGAAAATTAATAAGGGCATATTTATGACTTTGTCGTTTTCTTAGGTTTCGAGCTTCCCTCGTAAAGTATTGAGAGGTCGACTGTGGAAAGGTATTCGTTAACTTCTTTCAACTTTTGGTCGACAACCTTCTGCTGGGCTGCTGTGAGCTTAAATGGCTTAGTTTCGTTCATATCAGAGTTTCTTTAAAAAGTAGTAGTTAGAATCAACGTCAGCCTGGAAGGGGATCAGGTTTTGGGGAGTTCCTCCATAAACAATGTAATAACCGGAAATTCCAGGAAGTTCACGGGCCAGAATAATCCGGTATAACCTGTGTCTTCTTTGATCACTTCCTCTGAACACGAGTGTTGTGTCAGGATTTTCATCAAGGAAGTCTTTCAGGATGGAAAAGACAGTTGCCAGTACTTCAACCATGTCTCCATTTTTACTTTCAATCTCATCACTGGTTTCACCATCGTTAAGCACGTCCAGTAACGCGACGTTAAAAAGCTTATCATATCTGGTTGGCGTAATCAAAACAAGTTTTTGTATTGTTTTGTTTTGCCCAATGCTCTCGAACGTGTAAACCGACCCATTCGCAAGGGTGCTGAACGGATACCCCTTTTCATTCATACATCTAACGACTTATAGTGTGTTTTAAATTCTCCCCAAACATATAAAAAATCCCATCAACCCAAATTATAAATTCATGAAACCCAGCATTTAGTAAAATCCTGATCATTTCATGCTTAATTTTGCAGTCCCGCACATCGTTTTATGTAATGAAGGAGATTAAGTTGAGGACGGAGGTTGAGTTGGATGCCCCGGATTGGAAAATAGATCATCGTTCCAGCATACTGACCATCGGTTCCTGTTTTGCTGAAGTATTGGGGGGCCAGCTTGGAAGTTATAAATTCGATGTACTCAATAATCCGTTTGGGACCGTATTTAATCCGCTCACGATCTGTAAGATTATAGATCAGGCAGTGGATGGAAGACAACCGAATCCGGCACTTTTCCTGCAAAATGCCGATCAAATCTGGCTGCATCACGACTATCATTCCTCGCATTGGGCTCAGCAGCAAAACGCTTTGGAAACCCTGCTGGCGGACAAGGCAGAATCCGTGCGCAGTTTTTTGGCGGAAGCCGATCTGCTGGTGATCACGCTCGGTACTGCTTTTGCCTATCGCCACAGGAAGACCAATCAGATCATCGGCAACTGTCACAAGCTGCCGGGTGACAGGTTTGTGAAAGAACTGCTGCATTTTGATCAGATCCTCATCCCGTTTGAACAATTGATTCAAAAACTGATTCCTTACAATCGGAAATTGCGGATCATGCTTACCGTCAGTCCAGTACGTCACACACGCGATACGCTGCCGCTGAACCAGGTAAGCAAATCCACATTGCGCCTGGTATGTCACAGGTTATCGGAAAAATACAAACATGTAGGCTACTTTCCGTCGTATGAGATCATGATCGACGAGTTGCGCGATTACCGGTTTTACAAGGAAGATATGATCCATCCGAACAGTGTGGCCGAAGAGTATATTTTCAATGCTTTCGGCAGCGCATTCATCCAGCCGGAAGCGCAGAAATTCATGAAGGAATGGGATTCCGTGCGCGACAGCCTCGCCCATCGCCCGCAGCACGGCTTCACTCCCGGGCATTTAAAAATGCTGAAATCGTTGTGGAGCAAGCTCAATGCGATTTCACGGAATCTGGACGTTTCGGCGGAAATGGAAGAAGTGGAAAAAAGAATCGGAGAATTTCCGGGAATGTGACAAACTGATTAGGCGCATTTCGTGTTGGGTAGTATTAGGTTTAAGTACAATACCAGATAATGGGAGAATTTACAATCAATAAAGAAAAAGTATTGCAGGCATTAAGTACTGTGGAGGAACCGGACCTGAAAAAGGATCTGGTAACGCTCGGTATGATCCAGGATATAGAAGTCGGTGTCAACCAGGTGCGTTTTACCGTGGTACTGACCACCCCGGCGTGCCCTCTTAAAGAACTGATCCGGAAAAATTGCGAGAATGCGATCCACGAGCATCTAAGCCCGGAAGTGGAAGTAATTATCAAGCTGACGGCCAATGTGACCACCACAAGGCATGCAGGTCCGCTGATTCCAGGGGTTAAAAACGTCATCGCCATTTCGTCAGGTAAGGGAGGAGTAGGGAAGTCGACCGTAACAGCCAATCTGGCGATGGCATTGCACCGGTCGGGAGCAAAAGTGGGGATTATCGATGCGGATATTTCGGGTCCCTCGATTCCGGTGATGTTTGGTGCAGAGGATATGCAGCCTACGATTACCCCCAAAGACGGTAAAAATTACATTAATCCGATCCGTCAGTACGGTATCAAAATGATTTCCATCGGGTTTTTGACACCGCCCGACAGTGCGGTAGTGTGGAGAGGGCCTATGGCCAGTCAGGCGTTAAGGCAGTTTTTCGGCGATACCGACTGGGGCGAGCTCGATTACCTGCTGATTGACCTGCCTCCGGGAACAGGTGACATTCATTTGACCCTGGTGCAAACCGTACCTGTTACTGGCGCGGTAGTGGTGACGACACCTCAGAAAGTAGCATTGGCGGACGCGATCAAAGGTATTTCGATGTTTAAACAGCCGCAGATTAACGTACCTGTTCTCGGGGTGATCGAAAATATGGCGTGGTTTACTCCTGAGGAACTGCCGGATCACCGATACCCTATTTTTGGGAAAGGTGGTGGTCAGGCCCTGGCCGACAAATTCGAGGTGCCGCTGATCGGCCAGATCCCGCTCGTACAAGGCATACGTGAGGCCGGTGACGAAGGGAAACCCGCTGTGATGGATAACAATCTGATCGTGAACGAAGCATTCATGGCCGCTGCGGAAGCATTGGCCCAGCAAGTGGCGATACGCAATGCATCCCGAGCTAAAACACAGCCTGTGGAAATACAGGTATGAGACGAAGTAAATGAATGATTTGATTTTTTGGATATAATCTTGCATCTTAGCAGACAGACTTTTTAACAATGGATTCAAAAGAAAAAACCATAGAATTGATCGAGCAGGCGCTCGAAACGGTGCGTCCCTATCTGCACGCAGACGGCGGCGATGTGAAATTGGTAGAGCTGACGGACGACCTGATCGTGAAACTGGAATTGCAGGGTTCGTGCCAGAGCTGTCCGATGAGTGCCATGACTTTCCGGGCCGGGCTGGAAGAATCGATCCGCAAGGCGGTTCCGTATATCAATAAAGTTGTTTCGGTGAACGTGCCGGAACTGGCATAGTAACGGAAAAATAATACTGTGTATCCAATAAAAGCAGTTCCTCTCAGGGGGAGCTGCTTTTTACGTTTTAATCGGCGCGGTAAATAGGCATAAATTGATTCCTCCCGATTAGTACCTTATATTGCGCACATCATTGAAATGCATTAATCAGGATAATCAAGTATGCGTATCGGAATATTTTTTGGAGGCCCTTCCCGGGAAAGGGAGATCTCATTTGCGGGCGGTAAAACAGCATTTGAATACCTCGATAAGTCACTTTTTGAACCGGTACCGGTCTTTGTCGACAGTTTCGGACGCTTTATCCTGCTGGAAAAGGAGCTGATGTACTCATCGGAAATCAGGGCGTTTTATCCTGCTCCGGCCTTTCAGAAAGATGGGTTCAAAACCTATGTGGAGTCCTTTCCTGAACTCGCTGCGGCCGGTGTTCCTGCTGAAACCGGTATTTTGCTTAACCCATCAGAGTTCAGCGCCCATTTCGACTTTGCATTCCTTGCAATGCATGGCCCCGACTGCGAAGACGGCGCGATACAAGGTTTGCTGGAATGGTACAAAATCCCTTACAGCGGCCCGGGCCTAATGGGTTCCGCGGTCGGGATCGATAAAATATTGCAAAACGAGATGATTGCCCTGGTCAACGGCCAGGAGAAAAAGAGCTGGACGCTCAAATACAATCAATGGGTTCCGAAAGAATATCCATTGCTTTTTCAAGTATTGAAAAAACATTTAGGCCTCCCATTGGTGATCAAGGCACCGCATCAGGGATCTTCCATTGGTGTGGCTATTGTGAAGGACGACTCGCTGGACGAATTTGTTTCGGCGGTTAATCAATGCTTTTTCCAGGTCGAACTGGATGCCGATACCTGGGCTGCATTCGACCAGTCGGAAAAACTTGCCTGGGGCCAGAAAGTCGCTAATCTCGACGAGGGTATCGGATTTCCCGTTGTCTTTGCCGGCAGGACGATCCATCATCCCTCGACGCTGATCGGTGAACTGGAAACGTACTTCTCGGATGGGAATACCCACGCTTTACTCAGCAGTTCCAATGCGGAGGACCAGGTGCTGATCGAAGAGTTCATCAATGGCCAGGAGTTTTCGTGCGGCTGTATCCAGTTCGATGACGGCTCGCCCCTCGCATTGCCACCGAGCGAAGTCATCAAAATGGTTAAGGTGTTCGATTTCAACGCTAAATATAAGCCAGGGGCCAGCCGGAAGCGTATTCCGGTGGACACTTCACTCGAAAAGAACCAGGAGATTCAGCAGATGATCGCCAGCGTGTTCCAGCAATTGGGCATTGATGCATGCGTGCGGATCGATGGCTTCCTGACAGAGGACGGGACAATTCTCCTGCACGACCCGAACACGATCCCGGGAATGTCGCCCACCTCCTTTATTTTTAAGCAAATGGCGGAAATAGGGCTCAATGTGACTCAGGCGCTGACCTATTTGGTTCGCCAGTCGCTGCGCGAGCGCATACGTACAGGTAAGCAGACGTGGCGTTTGCGTGCATTACTCACCGTGCTGGATGAACGGATCATCGCCAACAATGCAACGCCAAAACCTCAGGAATTGATTGTCTTCAATGCGACAGACGAAGAATATGTGGACGCCCGCATGCGCTACGGAAAGCTGAATGCAGAAGGAAAGGTTACCCCGGTACCCGTATTAAAGATCTCGGAAAATCGATATTATAAGCTTACCAATCCGCTGATGTTCAAGGAGTACGTAGCCGATGTGGAAGCGTTGCTGGATACTACCAGACATCCGTTACTGACAGAAACTTCGGACAGGGCGGCCGCTGTAACATCGTTCTTTGCCGGTAATGTGTCCTATGAAATCGAGGTTCTTGGCGACCTGGCCACGCTCGGATAAAATGTGTTATTAATTGTTTGTAATGTCTCATTATGAGTGAATTATGTATTTGCTAGTGAGGTGGTTACAACAGGTGCCCGATTGTTAAATTTTTTCAACTTTCTACCGGTTTCTCGTGTTTTTGAGAACCGGTTTTCTAAATTGGGTAAATATTGAAATTCATTCCTTTCGAAAATTGATAGATTAATGGCACACGGAGCTGAAAAAGTTAGATTGCGTCTTCAGAGTGAAAACAAGGGATGGAAGAAGTGGGGACCTTATCTGTCGGAGCGGCAATGGGGAACGGTTCGCGAGGATTACAGTGGTAATGGTGACGCCTGGAATTACATTACCCACGAAATGGCGCTCTCCAAAGCGTACCGATGGGGAGAAGACGGCATAGGCGGTTTTTCCGATAACAAGCAACATATATGCCTTTCGTTCGGGTTTTGGAACCATAAGGACAAAATACTGAAAGAACGGATTTTCGGTCTCACCAACAGGGAGTCGAACCATGGAGAGGATGTGAAGGAAATGTACTATTACCTGGATAGCACGCCCACACATTCCTACACTAAAATGCTGTACAAGTATCCGCAGCAGATTTTTCCGTACGACAAACTACGCCAGGAAAACGGCCGACGCGGTAAACAGGATCCGGAGTATGAAATCATGGATACAGGTGTGTTCGATAACGACGAATATTTCGATATTTTCATCGAACACGCCAAGGCCGATGAGGAAGACATCCTGATGAAAGTGACGGTGTTCAACCGCGGGACCGAAGATGCCCCCATTACGGTGCTGCCGACGATCATGTTCCGTAATACTTGGTCGTGGGGTTACGAAGCTTTCAACTACAAGCCGATCATGAACGGAATTTCCAACCGGCTGATCGAAGTGACCCACCGCAAACACGGGAAATATAACCTGTATCTCGACGGGGCCGATGAATTGCTTTTCTGCGAGAACGAAACCAACTTCAAAAAGCTCTACGGCACCGCCAATAACACGGCATACCCGAAGGACGGTATCAACGACTACATTGTCAGCGGTCAGAAATCGAATAGTGTTAACCCAAATAACATCGGGACGAAGGCAGCGGCCAGGTTTACCAAAACCATTAAGGGCGGCGAAAGCGCGACCTTCCGGCTTCGTTTCGTAAACCATTCTATTTCAGAGCCATTTGGTGGTTTTGAAGACCTGTTTTCTAAAAGAATCCGGGAAGCAGACGAATTTTATGACGATCTGCAGCGCGATGTTGCGGATGCCGACCTCAGGTCGATCCAGCGGCAAGCCTATGCGGGAATGCTCTGGAGCAAGCAGTTTTATTATTACAATGTATATGAATGGCTGAAAGGCGACCCTGCACAACCCGGGCCTAATCAGGGTAGGAAATGGGGCCGTAACTCGGGCTGGAAACATCTCTACGCCGCCAACATCATTTCGATGCCCGACAAATGGGAATATCCCTGGTTTGCGGCCTGGGATCTTGCATTCCATTGTGTGCCGCTGGCTAGGGTCGATGCCGATTTTGCCAAAAGGCAGCTCGAAATCCTCCTGCGCGAGTACTATATGCACCCCAATGGGCAGATACCCGCATACGAATGGAACTTCTCGGACGTCAACCCGCCGGTGCACGGCTGGGCGACCTGGAAGGTTTACGAGATCGACCGTGAGCAGAACAATGGTGTGGGGGACATTGAGTTTCTCGAAAAAATATTCCACAAGCTGCTGCTCAACTTCACCTGGTGGGTCAACCAGAAGGACGATACCGGGAACAATATTTTCAGTGGCGGCTTCCTGGGCCTGGATAATATCGGAGTTTTCGACCGGTCGACACCGATGCCTTTCGGAGGTAAGTTGCAGCAGGCCGATGCTACCGGATGGATGGCGATGTACACCTTGAATATGCTTCGCATTTCAGTAGAAATTGCGCTCGTGCATTCGGTTTACCAGGATATGGCCTCCAAGTTCTTCGAGCACTTCCTGCACATTGCAGGTGCTATGGAGTCGATTGGCGGGAAAAACTCGTCGATCAGCCTCTGGGACGAAGAAGATCAGTTCTATTACGATGTCATCCACATTCCAAACGGGCAGAGCATTCTGCTGAAAGTGAGGTCGATCGTTGGGCTTATTCCACTGTTCGCGGTAGAGATCCTGGATCCTCAGAACCTGGATAAGCTGCCGGTGTTTAAACGACGCGTGGAATGGGTTTTGGCCAACCGCCCGGACCTGGCGCGTCTGATCTCGCGATGGTTCGAGTCGGGCAAAGGAGAAAACAGGCTGCTGTCCATTCTGCGCGGGCACCGGATGAAGATGATCATGAAACGGATGCTGGACGAAAACGAATTCCTGTCCGACTACGGCGTGCGCGCATTGTCCAAGTACCATGAAGAGAATCCTTACAAATTCTATATCAACGGGGAGGTTTTACAGGTGGATTACACACCAGCCGAAGCGTTGACTGATATCATGGGTGGTAATTCCAATTGGCGAGGTCCGATCTGGTTCCCGTTGAACTACCTCATTTTTGACTCATTGATGAAATTCCATACCTACTATGGTGAAGATTTCATGATCGAGTATCCGACCAACTCCGGGAACCTGACGACTATCAAGGATGCCGCGCTGGCCATAGCCTGCCGGTTAATCGACATTTTCAAGAAAGATACCGAAGGCAAACGTGCGGTGTACGGACATGACGAGAAAATGCAGAGGGATCCGAATTTTAATGATCATGTGCTTTTTTATGAGTATTTCCACGGAGACAATGGCCGCGGTTGCGGTGCCAGCCATCAAACCGGCTGGACAGGGTTGGTCGCCGAATTGATCCATAAAACAGCGAAAGAGTCTTTTGCTGCGGTAGAGAAGGTGGAAGCGGAAATAAGTAAATGATTCCTTTTTTATTTACATTGATGACACTAACGGAGTATTTCAAATAATCCTTAGTCCCTTTTTGATGTAAGCCCCGTTCCGGCTGTTATGTCAAAAAGGGATTCGTTTTAAATTTTATTCTCTTTACTAATTCTACTTAACTTGATTATGACTGCAAAATTGGAACCGAATGTGATGACCAAAGTGAGCAGCTGGCTCAACGGTGATTATGATATCGATACAAAGCAATCCATTCAACAACTGATCGATGAAGGAAACGACACGGAACTGACGGATGCATTTTATAAAGACCTGGAATTTGGTACTGGAGGGTTAAGAGGCCTCATCGGTATCGGTTCCAACCGAATGAACCGGTACACGGTAGGAACAGCTACACAAGGACTGGCAAACTATCTTAATCAGGCTTTTCCCGGTGAGGAGAAGAGCGTTGCAGTTGCATATGACAGCCGGATCAAGTCGGATGAATTTGCCAAAATCATAGCGGATATTTTTTCGGCCAATGGCATTTCTGTATACCTCTTCGAAGCATTGCGTCCTACGCCGGAGCTTTCATTTGCGATCCGGTTGCTCGGCTGTAAAAGCGGAGTGGTCGTGACGGCCTCCCACAATCCTAAGGAGTACAATGGCTATAAAGCTTACTGGACGGACGGGTCACAGGTCGTGGCTCCGCATGATACCAACATTATCAATGAGGTAAACGCTATCCAGTCAATCGATCAGGTCAAATTTGACGGCGATAGCTCGAAAATAACAAAGATCGGCGTTGACGTAGATGAAAAATACATCGACCATATCTTGTCGCTCTCGATTTCGAAAGGGGCTTTGGAACGCCAGAAAGCCCTCAAAATCGTATATACGCCGCTGCATGGAACCGGTGTGACCCTGGTGCCACAATTGCTGGCCAAAATGGGTTTTGAAGCTGTCACTGTGATCGAGGAGCAAGCCGAGCCGAAAGGCAACGGGCAGTTCCCGACGGTGGTGTATCCCAACCCGGAAGAAAGCGAAGCGATGTCCAAGGCAGTAGAGAAAGCGAAGGAAATCGATGCGGACCTGGTGATGGGAACCGACCCCGATTCCGACCGGGTAGGGATTGCCGTGAAGAATCACCACGGCGAAATCCAGCTGCTGAATGGTAATCAGACGGCCAGCGTACTCATTTATTACCTCCTGAATGCGTGGAAGGACGCCGGCAAGCTGACGGGCACCCAGTTTGTTTGCAAGACCATCGTGACCACCGACCTGATCGACAAAATGGCAGCGGCCTACGACGTGAAGTGCTACAACACGCTGACGGGTTTCAAATACATCGCGCAGGTGATCCGCGAGAAAGAAGGTGTAGAGCAGTTTATCGGGGGTGGTGAAGAAAGCTACGGCTACCTGATCGGAGATGCCGTCCGCGACAAAGACGCCATTGCATCCTGTGCCATGATCGCCGAGCTTACTGCCTATGCCAAAGATAAAGGGCTGAGTTTGTTCGATATGCTGATGGAAATCTACAAGCAGTTTGGTTTCTATTATGAAGGACTTATTTCGCTGACGAAAAAGGGCAAATCGGGGGCGGATGAAATTCAGCAGATGATGGCTGATTTTCGTGCTAATCCTCCGAAAACCATCGCTGGTTCACCTGTGGTGAGAATGGACGATTATAAAGCATTGACGACCACCGATTTCAAAACTGCTGCTACTACTGCCATTCCTTCCGGAGAAATGGGTATCGAATCATCGAATGTACTGCAATTCTTCACCGAAGACGGAACCAAATTCACCTGCCGTCCGTCCGGTACGGAGCCGAAGATCAAGTTCTACGTAGGCGTGCGTGCTGCGCTTGAACGGAACGAAGATTTCGACAGCGTATATGCTTCTTTGAAAGAGAAAGTGAAGGCGATCGGAGAAGAGCTGAATCTTAAATAGAGAAAGTCTTATTAAGTTGATAAACAATGCGAAGGCGATCCGACAGGGTCGCCTTTTGTCATTAGCTGTAATTGTTTTGTTATAGCCCCCTTCCCCGCTGACATTCATCTTTTCGACCACGCCTGACTCACGGCAAATCCATATTGACCGCTGGCTAATCAATATGTTACCTTTTGTTGTCTTAATGGTGTATTTATTGATACTTTTTGAAGAATGAATTGTAAATTACATGGTATGTGCAATGATCACCTAACTATTTATGATGAAAAAATTACTTCACAACAACTTATGGGGGCTGTGCGTACTGCTGCTGACGTGGCAGGGCGTGTGCGCACAGTCCATTGGCGTGACCGGGAAGGTTACCGACCAGGAGGGCTCAGAGATGCCGGGTGTGAGCGTGAGTATCAAAGGAACCTCGCAGGGAACCACCACCAATGAACAAGGGCAGTTTTCACTATCGGTCGCGAATGGCGCTACGCTGGTTTTCAGCTTCGTCGGCTTCAAACGTCGGGAGGAAAGCGTGGGCGGCAGGAGTGTAATCAATGTGCAGCTGGAACCGGAAGCGGAGATGCTGGGCGAGGTAGTAGTTACGGCACTAGGGCAGACGCAGGAAAAGCGAGCCATTGGTTATTCGATCCAGTCGATCAAGGCGGACGAGATCCGCGAATCCGGAAATCCCAACATGGTGGGTGCATTGCAGGGAAAGGTGGCCGGGGCGGTTATCACGGGCTCCGGCGGCGCACCCGGCGCGGGTGTGAACATCATTTTGCGAGGCATTACCTCGCTCAGTGGCAGCGCGGATAACCAGCCACTTTTTGTCGTGGACGGCATTATCATCAGTAATGCTACCACAGCCGGCAGCCCATTGCCGAGCGCAGGTTCCGCTTCACCGGGAGCGTCGGAGCAATTTGCGAATACCAACCGTGCAGCGGACATCAATCCGGATGACATCGAGAGTATTTCGGTTCTAAAAGGGCCTGCCGCAACAGCTTTGTATGGCTTACGAGCCTCGAACGGCGCCATTATCATCACAACAAAACGGGGGAAATCGGGTAAACTCAATGTGTCGGTGTCACTATCGGGTGGGGTGGATGTGCTTGGGAAGTCGCCCGATATCCAGCGCCGGTTCATCCAGGGGCGTTTTGGTGAATTCATCTCACCAACAGAAGTGCGCCAGCGGACACCCTATCAGTCCTTCGGTCCGTCTATTATCGGCAACACAACCGACCGGATCTACGACAACTTCCGGGGCTTTTATCAAACAGGCTTCCGGACCAACAACAGCATTACACTTACAAAAGGGAATGAAAAGGGAAACATTTACTTTTCTGCCGGTCACAATTACCAGCAAGGCATCGTACCAACCACCGATTTC
>CBFGMV010000115.1:0-26488 GCA_965649915.1 uncultured Dyadobacter sp. | reverse complement strand
CTTTACTTTCTCTGCCCTGCTGGTGGCATATGGTACAGCCCGGTTTAGTTTCCCGGCATTCTCCGGAAATCATGAGGACTTCACGTTCTCGAATATGTACTGGCCGGTACCTGAAAGGGTCTACGAGGCGGTTCCTTTCCTGCATGGTATTTCTCTGCCGTTGGTATTTGTAGGTATTATGACGTTCATTTTGATTGCAAGTAGCGTTACAATGGTACTTGCAGTTGAGGCCGGTCACCGCATGGACCGTGCGAATGTTGAAAAATATATGCTTTGGACAATCCTGGGTGGTTTCACTTTCCTTGGATGCCAGGCCTGGGAATGGTCTCACTTTATCCACGGAACAGAAGCAGGTTCGGTTATGAAAGTGATCGAAAATGGAACCTGGATAGAAAAGACGATTTTTGGAGCTAACCTGACGGAGAACCAGTATGGACCTCCGGCATTTGCGGATTTCTTCTTCTTCATCACAGGATTCCACGGAACACACGTATTTAGTGGTGTTATCCTTAACATTCTGATCTTCTTCCGCTCGGCAACTGGCTTCTACGATAAGAGAGGAAGTTATGAAATGGTTGAAAAAGTAGGCCTCTACTGGCACTTTGTGGATTTGGTTTGGGTGTTTGTATTTACATTCTTCTACCTGGTATAAATTATAGAACAATATTAAAATTGAAGTAAAATGGCGGAAGTACACCATCACCACGTACACAACCAGGATCCCGAAGCAGGTGCCGAACAACGGAAAGCGATCTGGAAAACATTCTGGATTCTGTTGTTGATCACAGCAGGAGAATTTGTGATCGCATTTACGGTACCTCACGGAACATTGAAAGTCTCGGTTTTCATTGTGATGACAATCGTTAAAGCGTTCTACATCGTTGGGGAGTTTATGCACTTAAAGCATGAGACAAAGTCGCTCATCTGGTCGATACTCGTGCCGGTTATATTTGTAGCCTGGTTGATTCTGGCCCTCCTTCTTGAAGGAAATGCGATTTTCGAAGCGATTTTTCACTAAGAAGTAATAATGAAGAAATTTCCCAAAGCCGGGTTACTGATCGTCACATTAGTAATTCCGGCTTTGATTTTTGTGTTGTTGAAGCTGTTCGCGACGAACCACTATGACTTGCCTTATTTCCTGCCTGCGCACAATGCAGCCGGGGAAGTAGTAGTACAGAATGGTGACACCGTGTTCAGTAAGGTCGTGGAGCGTTGCGAGGCGTTAAAGCCAATGCATTTGGAGGGTGGGTTGACGGTTTTACATCAAATGCCCGAGCCATGCCCGGACGGTTGTCAGAAGGCGATCGACGAAGTCAGGAGAGTAGCCGCGTTGAAGGACGTGATTCCTGAACTGAAAGTGGTAGCATTAACCGCGGGAAACGCAGAAGCGAAGCAACTGGAATGGGCAATACTCAATTCCGCCGAGACGGTAGACTGCCTGCAAGCAAGCGGGGTACTGGAAGCGGAAAATGGTATAGTGCTGATAGACCGGGCAGGTTTTGTGAGAGGTTTCTACAAAGGGGGAGATACCGAAGAAACGGATCGTTTGATGGCCGAAATCAAGATCCTCGATTATGAGCAGAAGAATAAAGTGAATTAGGAGCGTATGGCGACAGTAACATTAGAGAAAAAACCGAAATACGAACGTATTATCAATATCCTGGCGATAGCTATCCCCGTAGCGGTTGCATTGATGCTTGGAATTCGTCAGAAAATCGATCTGGGGGCCTGGACGAAGGTGTTGCCCCATGTAATTGGTGTGATTAATTCTGCTACGGCAGTTTTGTTGCTGGCAGGTTATTACTTCGTGAGGCAAGGGAACGTGGATCGACACAGGCAGGC
The DNA here is from genome assembly GCA_965649915.1 of uncultured Dyadobacter sp. Lineage (GTDB taxonomy): Bacteria > Bacteroidota > Bacteroidia > Cytophagales > Spirosomataceae > Dyadobacter. The sequence goes on along the minus strand of CBFGMV010000115.1, from coordinate 24,646 downwards.
TATGACCGGCGCATTTCTGCTGGGAGCGGTTTTCCTGGTGTGCTACATCCTGTACCACATTTCGAATGAATCGACAACTTATGGTGGAACCGGATTTTTAAGACCTATCTATTATTTTTTGCTGATCACTCACATCCTGCTTTCGATCGGAGTAGTCTGGTTTGTATTGAGGGCGGTGTATTTTGGTTATACCAATCAGATTGCGCAGCATAGGAAGGCGGTTAAATGGGCATTACCCATCTGGTTGTATGTCAGTATCAGCGGTGTGATCGTTTATTTCATGATTAGTCCCTATTATGTATGAAAAAATTTCTGGCAATATCCGGTTTGGTGATCCTGTTCCTGATGAGCAGCGCTGACACTTTTGCGCAATGCGCGATGTGCCGGGGCTCAGTGGAAAGCTCTATGGGCAATGGAAGGAATAATGTGGGAGTAGGCTTGAACACTGGAATCATGTTCCTCTTTGTAATGCCTTACCTGCTCGTTGGAATTATCGGCTACCTCTGGTACCGTAACAGTAAAAGGGCACAGCAAGACCGTGAGTTTGTAATGGCTCGGGTAAAGCAGGCCTACGATAACTAGCGGTACCTTTGAAGACACGGAAGGCGAAATCAGCAATGGTTTCGCCTTTTTTATTTGAAAATAGGTGCCCGTAATGGCGTAGAAATCGCATTAACGGGCTTTATTCAAAAATGATTTTTTGATATGCGCCGACTATCGCTACTATTCTTACTGGCATGTAATCTGTTTGCCCATGCGCAAACCACTTCCACCGCCAAACCCTGGACTTACTGGTGGTGGATGGGTAGCGCAGTTACTAAAGGCGATATAACAGCCCAGCTTGAAACTTTCAGTAAATCAGGGTTGGGAGGGGTGCACATTATACCGATCTATGGGGTGAAAGGTTTCGAGTCCCAGGCTATTCCGTTTCTCGGGCCGCAATGGCTCGACGTAATGCAGCACACGGTGAGAGAGGGAAAGCGCCTTGGCCTGGGAGTGGATATGACCACAGGGACAGGATGGCCATTCGGAGGGCCTAATGTGTCGGCACAGACAGCAGCTCAGAGTATGACGGTTATTGACGGAAAGCCTGTTGTCAAGCCTACGGGACAGAAGGTGAAGCGGCCGGCCCCCGGCGGGGAAGGCTTTGTACTCGATCCGTTTAGTTTAGATGGAATGGCTAAATACCTTACGCGCTTCGACTCGGCATTTTCAAACAGACAAGATTTGCCGCGTTCGATGTATAATGATTCCTATGAGGCTTATGGAGCGAATTGGACAGCTGATTTCAAGGCACAATTCAAAACCCGGCGGGGATATGAACTGGTGGATCGGCTCGGAATGCTGATGGATTCCACCGACAATGCAAATGCTACCCTGGTCCGGATGGATTACCATCGAACGCTCTCGGAACTGTTGCTGGAACGTTATGCGGAGCCCTGGACGAAATGGAGTCGTGATCATGGCTTTCTGACGCGCTATCAGGCTCATGGTTCACCCGGGAATTTGTTGGATTTGTACGAAGCGGCAGATATTCCTGAAACGGAATCTTTTGGAACCAGCCGATTTGAGATACCCGGCCTGCGTGTGGATCCGGACTACTCCGTCGATCAGTTTGGGACGCCCAATCCATTGGCCATGAAATTTGCCTCATCAGCGGCGAATGTCTCAGGCAAGAAACTCGTGAGTTCAGAGACAGGAACGTGGCTGGCCAATCATTTCAAAGTTTCCCTATCGCAGATTAAACCGCAGATCGATGAGCTTTTCACGGCGGGGATCAACCATATATTTTATCACGGGACCACCTACTCGCCAGAGAAAGAGTCCTACCCGGGCTGGTTGTTTTACGCATCGACGAACTTTGGAAAAACTTCTCATTTTGCCGGACATTTTCCGTTGCTGAACCGCTACGTCGAGTGGTGCCAGAAGCTTTTGCAGGAGAGTAAACCTGATAACGATGTGCTCGTATACTTCCCGATTCATGATTTGTGGGCTACCCGGGCCAAATCTGCCGGGGGCGTCCATTTACTGGAAGTACACCACGTAGACCGCTGGCTGCTGGACTTGCCATTCGGAAAGTTGTCTCAAAGGCTGTGGCGCGAAGGATATGCATTTGACTTTGTTTCTGATTTGCAGTTGAAGAAGTTTACAGTCAACGCTGACGGCGTCCTGAATTCCGGGAATGCTATTTATAAAACATTGCTTATTCCATCGGTGACTTACCTTCCGGAAGAAACGCTCCGGGAAATTCAACGCCTCGCCAATGCCGGAGCAAAGATCGTTTTCGACGGAAAGGTGCCGGCGACCGTCACAGGTAATGCGAATCATGAGCAGCGACAAAAAGCATTTGCCGAAAATATGGCCCGGTTGCAGAAGATAAATAATGTCAGGGTTTCAAATGATTTCTCCGCAGCCCTGTCAGCAAATGGTATCGTTCGTGAGGAGCTTTCACAAAAAGGATTAACCTTTATTCGCAAGCGCGATTCGAAGGGAAGTGTACTTTATTTTGTTGCAAATCTTGGAAAAACATTCACGAAAGGTTGGGTAAAAGTAGGCAAGGGCGAACTGGTTCTGAAAAATCAGCCGCTTGTGGGTCAGTTACTCATGCAGGCACGTGAATTAAATGGTGAGCATGAGGTTTTCCTTGAACTGCTTCCCGGCGAATCTTGCTTTTTACAGGCCTCAAGAGGTAAGGCAGAGAAGCCTTTTGTGGCAGGTAAAAACCGGCAATTTGAGATAAAAGGTAATTGGCGGCTGGATTTTACAGAGGGGAAGCCTTCGTTGCCTGCACCAGCCAGACTGACCGACTTAAAATCGTGGACCACATTACCGGATTCTGCGGCCTATTTTTCGGGCAAAGCACGTTACACCATTACGTTCGATGCGCCAGCAGCCATTACAAGAAACCAAAATGCAGTACTTGACCTGGGCGATGTGCGAGAAGTTGCAAGCGTCAAACTCAATGGCAAAGATTTGGGCACGGCCTGGCATATTCCATTTCAGCTTTACGCCGGTCATACATTGAAAGCAAAAGGTAATGTGCTGGAAATCGAAGTCACCAACCTTTCCGCCAATTACATGCGGCTACGCGACCAGCAGCAACCGGAATGGAAGAAGTTTTACGACATTAATATCGTAGACATCACCTATAAGAAATTCGATGCGAGCCGCTGGGTACCGATGCCCTCCGGATTGTTGGGGCCGGTGAAACTGATTTATTAATGCATTATTCCCACAAAGGGTAGTGTTCGAGCTGGATCTGCCGGCCGAAGAATATATTGGTGGACTGCTCAAAGGATAAGGTATAATCCGATACATAGAATTGCCGCCGGCCTTCGCCTTTTTCATTGATAAGGTAATGCTGTTCCAGCCAGGCTCTCAGCGAACGCGCGACAATCTCTGAAGTGTCGAGCGTTTCAATGGTGTCACCATAGAATTTACGGATCTGGGTTTTGATCAACGGATAATGCGTACAGCCCAGGATCAATGCTTCAATGCCATTCAGCGAAGGGTCGGACAAATAGTTCGCGATCACACTTTCACTAATGTTGTTGTCGAAAAATCCTTCTTCGATCATGGGCGCCAATAGTGGTGTCGCCAGAGACTTTAAATGAATGTTGCGGTCGAGCGCATCTACTTTTTTCTTGTAGACATTCGAAAGGACTGTCGCCTTGGTCCCGATAAGCCCGATCGTTTTTCCTTCGTAATGCTCTTTTACATAATCCACCACCGGGTCGATCACATTCAGAACTTTCGCTTTGCTTCCCACGTATTCGCGTACGAGCTCGTACGCAGCAGCAGATGCAGAGTTGCACGCGATCAGGATGAGCTTGCAGTTTTGCTGTAACAGCATATTACAGATCTTGATCGAATAGGCCTGGATAGCAGCCGTCGATTTGTCGCCATAGGGCAAATGCGCCGTGTCACCGAAATAGATGGTGTTTTCCTGAGGAAGGAGCTTGGTTACGGCACTGGCGACGGTCATACCGCCGATTCCGCTGTCAAAAATTCCGATGGGCGCTGAGGAGTCAAGCATGGAAAGAGAAAGTCCTATTGATGGTCAAAGAATGATATTCACATCAAAGCTAAAAAAATATCAAAAACTTTTCTGCCGCATGCAACCTCTCACGGAGGAATGCGCATCTTGCTGTCGAAACCACCAGTTAGAATGGGTCGAATTTTAGCACTATTTAGCCAGGAAGCACAGCTGATCAAAGCACTTCGAAATGCAGATCCCAAGGCGCAACGACAGCTTTATGACAAATACAGCACGAGGATGCTGGCTTTGTGTTTCCGCTATGTATGTGACGATATGGCGGCCGAGGATGTGATGGTGGAAGGTTTTTTAAAGGTTTTTGAAAAGATAGGCCAATTCAACAGTGAGGGGAGTTTTGAAGGATGGGTGAGGCGGATTATGGTAAACGAAGCGCTGGGCTATCTGAGGAAACAAAAGCGGATACTGGAAGACAACCTGTCGGATGAGGTTAACAACATCCCCGACTATGTCCACGCCGACCAGCATCTTGAAACCCAGGAGTTGATGGATCTGATAGAGACTTTACCGGTGGGGTACCGGACGGTTTTCAACCTGTATGCGATCGAAGGTTATGCACACATTGAAATTGCCCAAATGCTGGGTATCACTGAAAGTACATCGAAATCACAATTGCACCGTGCCAGGGCTCTATTGCAGAAAATGGTATCAGAGTGGCAAAATGATTATAAAAAAAAAGTAGACTATGAAAAAGCATCCTGTTGATGATCTTTTCAAGCGTAAAATGGAAGGGCTGGAAAGAAAACCTTCCGCGGACGCATGGCTTAAAATTCAGGAAAAGCAGTCGGTGAAAAGTAGCCCGGCATTGCGTCGCGCGGCTGTATGGGGTTGGTATGCGGCGGCCGGTGTAGCTGCGGCGGTGATGGGAGGATACCTGGTTTGGCAAAATCAACAGGTTGTTGCACCGGGGTCGATCAATGCGGAAAAAGTAGCGGCGATAGCAAGGCAAGCTCAGCCGGATTCCGCCGTAAATGCAGCCATAAAGGCAAATGCGCCGGTTCAGCAGATTGCCGCCATTGAAAAGGGAGAAAATGCATTGGAACAAAAAGCGCCAAAGGATTTAATGCCGGCTGCGAAACCACCCCGGGTTAGCAAAATTCAGGCGATCGAGGAGCCCATTCAGCCTATGACGGTTGTGGCGGTAGCAGAAAAGCCATCCGTTCCTGTGAATGCCATTGAATCAGATCCATTAAATATTCCTGTTCGGCAGGAAGTAAAGATTTTGCCTGATGAGCCAGCTGTTAGTCAGGTAAATAAACCGGAGACAGAACCGACAAGGACCATTGTCGTCGCTGTTGAAACCGGTAACAGTGAAACGGATGACAAACCACGTAGTTCCCGGTTTTCGAGGGTTTTTCGCCAGCTTAAAAATGCAAGGGCAGGTGAGAAGGTCGATTGGGATGAAGTGGGCTTTAATCCGAAAAGTCTTGTTGCGCGTGTGGACGATCGCCTGCGTGGCCGGGACGAAAAAAGTTTAGAAAAAGATCACCCTAAGGAAAAGACAAAACTGTAATCTATTGTGCCATGAAAAGTAAAATATACGCAATAGCGATGCTGATGATGCTGGTTGCTATTGGCGCGCGCGCTGGCTCGTTCAAAACCAATGATGACTTTGCGGATAAAGATTCGATCATCGTGACATTCGGTGATAAAACGAGGCTTATCATCTACGGAGAGAACCGGGCCGAGCTGGAAAAGATCATGAAGTACGACCTTAATGCACTTTTGAAAGATCTTAAAGTAAGATTGGACAGTACGCAGGCCGACACGACGTTTCTACGGGAGGAATTTAACGGAAACAAGTACCTGAAAAACCCCGATCAGGCTGCCGAAAAGGATTATGTCCGGATCGGACTTCGCGGCATCCACATCAAAGACGGGGATACCAGGGTGTCGATAGACGGGAAAGGTGTCGAAGTAAAGGAAGGCGAGGAGGTGGTAGCAACGGATTCAAGCTACCGGCGCATTGGCAAGCGCTTTCAGAGAAAATCGTGGGGCGGATCGAGCCCCCGGAAAGGATTCAATGTAGCATTCGGATTGAATGCCTACGGCACCAACGAGACGACACCGGGTTTCAATAAAACCGACTACGACCTCAAACCATTTGGTTCGCGCTTTGTAAGTCTGGGTTATGTCGCCAGCGCGAACCTGATCCGTGGAGAGGGGACCAAGCTGCATCTCGACTTCGGAATCGACTTTTCCTGGTATAACATGATGTACGACGGCAACAATACCATCTCAAAAACGGATGACGGAGTGGAATTTAAGGAGGTGGTGGACGACCAGGGACAAAAAGTGGAGGTCAGAAAATCGAAGCTTGTGGTGCCTTACGTGAACCTGTCGATCATGCCGACATTGAGCTTTTCCAGGTCGTTCATATCGTACATCAGTGCGGGAGTTTATGGCGGGTATCGTCTGGGCAGCTACACGAAGGTCCGGAAGGTGGGAACGAAGGACGTGGACCATGACAGAAGGAATTTTTATATCGAAGACCTGCGCTATGGTTTAGCAGCTGAAATAGGCATACGTAACTTTCCTGACTTCTTTGTGAACTATGATCTGAACAATCTCTATGAGGCGAATCGCGGCCCTTCCGTGCGGATGCTGAGTTTTGGTGTGAGATTGTTTTGATCATGAAAAGTACCCATACGGCCTGGAATCGCCATTTTTGATTCCAGGCCGTATTTTTTTTTAATTTTTTTCAAAAAGAATTTGAGAATTTAAGAAATGGGTATAATTTTGCGACTCCAAAAAGTGAAACAAACGGTTTTCACGCTTGTGTTGAAATGTTGTCTGGGGGTGTACCAGAGCGGCCAAATGGGGCAGACTGTAAATCTGCTGGTGTATGCCTACGGTGGTTCGAATCCATCCGCCCCCACAGTTGAAACCTTAAAAAAGTCCTGTAATACCAGTTCAGGAAATAGGTAGAGACAAAATGCGGAAGTAGCTCAGCTGGTAGAGCGATAGCCTTCCAAGCTATAGGTCGCGAGTTCGAACCTCGTCTTCCGCTCCATTAGAAGCATCATCAAAGCGATTAGCGAAAACATTCACTTGATACTTTTTCGCTAGTCGCTTTTTGGTTCTAATAACATTGCCTAACGGCATTATGCTTTTGTAGCTCAGGGCGGTCCGCCGATGCGGTCGAGCACTTCCTTGGGAAGAGAAAGATAGAAGTAACATTGCTTTTGTAGCTCAGGGGTAGAGCACTTCCTTGGTAAGGAAGAGGTCAGGGGTTCAAATCCCCTCAAAAGCTCAGAATGTTTTTGAGCAAGTTGCAATAATGAAGCTCGGAAGGCAGGTTTTGGCCTGTGTTGATTTTGATCCCAGTCTGGTTGTGTTTGCGGTGTTTGATTGCAGTAGACTGACGAGGGTCAATTTTTAGTGTATAATAAATTCGTAATAACTTTTAATTTTAAGCGTACTTAAGTCATGGCAAAAGAGACGTTTGACCGCTCGAAACCCCACGTAAATATTGGTACTATCGGGCACGTTGACCACGGTAAAACTACCCTTACTGCTGCTATCACAACTGTGTTGGCGAAAAAGGGTCTAGCAGTACTACGTGATTTCTCATCAATTGATAATGCTCCTGAAGAGAAGGAACGTGGTATCACAATTAATACATCACACGTAGAGTACGCGACAGCAAACCGTCACTATGCGCACGTTGACTGTCCAGGTCACGCGGATTATGTGAAGAACATGGTTACTGGTGCTGCTCAGATGGATGGCGCTATCATTGTAGTTGCTGCAACTGATGGTCCAATGCCACAAACTCGTGAGCACATCCTTTTGGCTCGTCAGGTAGGTGTTCCTCAACTTGTTGTATTCATGAACAAAGTGGATATGGTTGATGATCCGGAACTTCTTGAACTTGTTGAAATGGAAATCCGTGAGCTTTTGAGCTTCTACGATTATGATGGAGACAACATTCCTGTAATCCAAGGTTCTGCTTTGGGTGGATTGAATGGCGAAGAGAAATGGGTTAAAACGATCGAAGAATTGATGGATGCTGTTGACAGCTACATTCCAATTCCTCCACGTATGACCGATCTTCCTTTCTTGATGCCTGTTGAAGACGTATTCTCGATCACTGGTCGTGGTACTGTTGCAACTGGCCGTATCGAAAGAGGTGTGATCAACTCTGGTGATCCTGTTGATATCCTGGGTATGGGTGCAGAAGGTCTTAAATCAACCGTAACTGGTGTTGAGATGTTCCGTAAGATCCTTGACCGTGGAGAAGCTGGTGACAACGTAGGTCTTCTTCTTCGTGGTATTAACAAAGAAGATATCCGTCGCGGAATGGTAATTTGCAAGCCAGGTTCAGTGAAGCCTCACGCTGCATTCAAAGGTGAAGTTTACGTTCTTTCAAAAGAAGAAGGTGGTCGTCACACACCATTCTTTAACAAATACCGTCCTCAATTCTACTTCCGTACCACGGACGTAACTGGCGAAATTACCCTTCCAGCAGGTGTTGAAATGGTAATGCCAGGTGATAACATCACAATTGATGTGAAATTGATCAACAAGATTGCTATGGAAAAAGGTCTTCGTTTCGCGATTCGTGAAGGTGGACGTACCGTAGGTGCTGGTCAGGTAACTGAAATTGTTGACTAATCAGGATTTAAATATTAAACAAGTGCATTTCTTACGAAATGCACTTGTTTTTTGTAAATAAATCGTATCTTTGCAGCCCCGAAAGGGTAGTAGTGCGATAAACGGGTGTAGTTCAAGGGTAGAATAGCGGTCTCCAAAACCGTTGATGGGAGTTCGAATCTCTCCACCCGTGCTTAAAAGAAAAGGAAAAATGGAAAAATTTACTTCATTTTTGAAAGCGTCCTGGGAAGAAATCACCCAGCATGTAACATGGCCGCCTTTCAGCGAACTTCAGGCTAATACTACATTGGTACTGGTTGGGTCGCTCATTTTTGCCTTTGTAGTAGGTGTGATGGATTTCGTCTTCGAAAACGCACTGAAACTGTTTTATCAGTCCTTCTAAGGCTATCTTTATTGTAGAGGCAATCCCCTGAATGGTATGAGTAGTCTAAATTGGTTTGTATTAAGAGCAGTGTCCGGACAGGAGAAGAAAATCAAGTCCTACATTGAAAACGAAATAACACGTCAGAAGCTTAACGAGTTTGTGCCGCAGATCCTGATCCCTTCGGAGAAGATTTATGAGATGCGTAACGGAAAGAAGCGTGTTAGGGAAAAGAACTTTTTTCCCGGATACATAATCATTTCGGCTGATCTCTCTAAGGGCGAGGTTTTACACATTATTACCAGCATTCCCGGCGTGATTGGTTTCCTTGGTAATGCCGAAGGGAATTCCAAGGTGCCTGTTCCTCTCCGCCAATCTGAAATCAACAGAATTCTGGGTAAAGTGGATGAGGCAGAGCAGCACGAAGAAGCGCCAAGCATGTCTTTCATCAAGGGAGAAACCGTGAAAGTGGTGGATGGTCCGTTCAGCGGATTCATCGGTTTGGTGGAGGAAGTATTCGATGAGAAGAAAAAACTCAATGTAGTTGTAAAAATATTCGGGCGTAATACACCCGTGGAACTCAGTTACGCACAAGTAGAAAAGGATAGTTGAGCGAATAACGGGCAGGGTAAGCTTCCACTTGCATGTGAGCCGTTAATCAATCGATGAACCGACAAATTCCAAAACAATGGCAAAAGAAATAGGTGGATACGTCAAACTACAGGTAAAAGGTGGCCAAGCCAATCCTTCACCTCCGATTGGTCCTGCATTAGGATCGAAGGGTTTGAATATCATGGAGTTTTGCAAGCAATTCAATGGCCGTACCCAGGATAAAATGGGTGTGGTATTGCCGGTAGTTATTACATACTATAAGGATAAGTCTTTTGACTTTGTCATCAAGACCCCCCCGGCCGCGATTCTGCTTCTGGAAGCATCAAAAGTAAAAGTTGGTTCGGCTCAGCCAAACCGTTTGAAAGTAGGTTCAGTATCATGGGATCAGGTTCGTACGATCGCTGAGACAAAAATGCCGGATCTTAACTGCTTTACAATTGATTCTGCTATGAAAATGATTGCGGGAACGGCTCGTAGTATGGGTATTACCGTAGCAGGCAAAGCCCCGTGGGAAGAAAACAACTGAGCGTAGATTAATCATTACGCCAAAGAAACAAAGAACATGGGAAAATTGACCAAAAAGCAAAAAGAAGCGCTTTCGAAATTCGACGCAAATCAAGTTTACTCTCTGGAGGCAGCTGCGGACGTTCTCAAAACGATTTCTTATACCAAGTTTGATGCTTCAGTAGATATCGACGTTCGTTTGGGCGTAGATCCTCGCAAAGCTGATCAAATGGTACGTGGCGTGGTAACATTGCCACACGGAACCGGAAAGGAAGTTCGTGTATTGGTTTTGTGTACTCCCGATAAGGAGGCAGAAGCGAAAGAAGCAGGAGCAGATTATGTTGGTCTTGACGAGTATATTACTAAGATAGAGCAAGGCTGGACAGACATCGACGTAATTATCACAATGCCAAGTGTAATGGCAAAAGTGGGTAGACTTGGTAAGGTTTTGGGCCCACGTGGTCTGATGCCGAACCCTAAGTCGGGAACTGTAACTCCTGATGTAGCGAAAGCTGTAAAAGAAGTAAAAGCAGGTAAGATCGATTTCAAAGTTGACAAGACCGGAATCATCCATACCAGCGTAGGTAAAGTTTCTTTCGGAACTGACCAGCTTGCACAGAACGCTCAGGAAGTTATCAATACCTTGGTCCGCTTGAAACCATCTTCGGCAAAAGGTACTTACGTGAAAAGCATTCACTTGTCAAGCACGATGAGCCCGGGTGTTGTTATTGATAAAAACACGATTCCAGGATTATAATATGACTAGGGAAGAGAAAGCAGTAATTATAGACGAGTTAAGTCAAAAATTCGCTAGCACTCCATACTTCTATATTACCAACGCAAGCGGTATGTCCGTAGGCGAGGTAAATACCCTGAGAGGCCTTTGCTTCGAGCGTGGTATCGAGTATCGTGTTGTGAAGAATACATTGATTAAAAAAGCGCTTGAAACACTTGATACGGATTATTCCTCTTTTGACGAAGTTCTGAAAGGATTTTCCGGAGTAATGTTTCACCCGGAGTCAGGTAAAGTACCTGCACAATTGATTAAGGAGTTCAAAAAGAAAACAGGCAGTGACAAGCTTAAATTTAAAGGAGCTTCTGTTGATACTGCGGTTTTCGTTGGAGAAAGCCAGCTGGATGTTCTGATTTCTCTGAAATCGAAACAAGAACTGATCGGCGAAGTAATCGGATTGTTGCAATCACCTGCCAAAAATGTTATCGGCGCTCTTACAAGCGGCGGACAGAATCTGGCTGGTATCCTCAAAACTTTGTCTGAGAAAGAGGACTAATTAAATAGCCAGGTTAAGCTCTCCGGGTTAATAATAAATGGAGCTTTTTTAAATCATCTTATTGTATAATCAAAAAAATCGAAATAAAAATGGCAGATTTGAAAGCTTTCGCAGAACAGCTTGTTAACCTTACGGTTAAAGAAGTGAACGAATTGGCTACAATTCTTAAAGACGAGTATGGTATCGAGCCTGCAGCAGCTGGTGCAGTAGTAGTAGCTGGTCCTGCTGGTGGCGCTGGTGCTGATGCTCCTGTTGTTGAAGAAAAAACATCTTTCGACGTAATCCTTAAATCAGCTGGTGCAGGTAAACTTGCAGTTGTGAAGCTGGTTAAAGATTTGACTGGTCTTGGTTTGAAAGAAGCGAAAGAACTGGTTGACGGCGCTCCAAAACCTGTAAAAGAAGGTGTTGCGAAAGACGAAGCAGAAGCTTTGAAAAAGCAACTTGAAGAAGCAGGTGCAGAAGTTGAAGTGAAGTAATTTGCTCCATAGCACAGCGAAATAAATTCTAAGGAATAGGCCTGGCAACCGCCAGGTCTTTTCCTGTTTTTCATAAATACCAAACGAAAAGTCTAATTCTGACGTTTGGAATAATGGTGGTGATCAAAACGTCCCGATACTGCCAGTCCCTTCCGATTAATTTGCCCGAAACACTTCTTTACTCGTAGGAAAGAAGAACAGGGGTGATAATCTTTCTTCTACGAGGCATAGATTAGGTTTAAAACTAATTAACAGTGTTGCGTGCCGGTGATGATATTCCCACGCATTAGTTTTTCTGCTAACCCAAATCACACATAGCCTTGGCTACAATTAATTCAAAAACACCTAGAAAGAACTTCTCGAGGATTAATCAGATTATCGATTATCCGGATCTTTTGGGAATCCAGGTACAATCGTTCCGTGATTTCTTTAGTCTGGATACATCGGTCGAAGATCGTTCCGGAGAAGGATTGTACAAAGTTTTCGCTGAAAACTTCCCCATCGCGGATTCACGTGAGAATTTTGTCCTTGAATTCATCGACTATTTGCTTGAACCGCCGAAGTACTCGGTAGACGAATCTATCGATCGTGGTCTGACTTATGCAGTGCCATTGAAGGCTAAGCTGCGTTTGATCTGTAACGATGCAGATCATGAGGAATTCGAAACCATTGAACAGGAAGTGTTCCTGGGGAACATTCCTTACATGACCGAAAGAGGATCGTTTGTAATCAATGGTGCGGAACGTGTTATCGTTTCTCAGCTTCACCGTTCACCGGGTGTGTTTTTCTCCATGAGCAAGCACACCAACGGTTCTAAACTATATTCTGCGCGGATTATTCCTTTCAAAGGTTCCTGGATCGAATTCTCTACGGACGTGAACAATGTGATGTACGCATACATCGACCGTAAGAAGAAGTTTCCTGTGACTACCCTTCTAAGAGCCATCGGTTTTGGTTCTGATAAGGATATTCTTGACTTGTTCGGACTATCTGAGGAAATCAGTGCAACACCAACTAACCTGAAAAAGGCGGTTGGACGCCGTTTGGCTGCAAGGGTACTTCGCACATGGACAGAAGACTTCGTGGATGAGGATACCGGTGAGGTAGTTTCCATTCAGCGTAACGAGGTATTGCTGGAACGTGACTCATCAATTTCTGCGGATGATATCGATGTGATCCTGGATTCAGGACAGAAATCGATCATCCTTCACAAAGAAGATATGAACGTTGCGGATTATAACATCATTTATAATACGCTTCAAAAAGATAGCTCAAACTCCGATAAGGAGGCTGTTGAGCAAATTTACCGTCAGCTGCGTAATGCAGAAGCTCCTGATGAGCAAACTGCACGTGACGTAATCCAAAGCTTGTTCTTCTCGGACAAGCGTTATGACCTGGGCGATGTAGGCCGTTACCGTATCAACAAGAAACTGGGATCGGATACCAGCCTCGACGTGCGCGTACTGACAACCGGCGATATCGTTTCCATCGTGAAATACCTCATCGGTCTGATCAATGCGAAAGCGGTAGTAGATGATATCGATCACTTGTCAAACCGTCGTGTACGTACGGTTGGCGAGCAGCTTTATGCACAGTTTGGCGTAGGTTTGGCACGTATGGCGCGTACGATCAAGGAGCGTATGAACGTCCGCGATAACGAAGATTTCAAACCGGTTGATTTGATCAATGCAAGAACACTGTCATCGGTAATCAACTCGTTCTTCGGTACCAACCAGCTTTCTCAGTTTATGGACCAGACTAACCCATTGGCTGAGATTACGCACAAACGTCGTATGTCGGCACTTGGGCCAGGTGGTCTTTCCCGTGAAAGAGCAGGTTTCGAGGTTCGTGACGTTCACTACACCCACTACGGGCGTCTGTGTACGATCGAAACGCCGGAAGGTCCGAACATCGGTCTGATCTCCTCACTTTGCGTATTCGCGAAAGTGAATGGAATGGGCTTTATCGAAACACCTTACCGTGTAATCGATAGCGCTGGTAAGCTGACCAACGAGCTGATCTATATGACGGCGGAAGAAGAAGATTCCAAATACATCGCACAGGCGAATGCTTCTGTGGATAAAGAAGGAAACTTCACCGTTGAGAAAATCAAAACGCGTTTCGAAGGCGACTTCCCGATGGTGGATCCTTCGCAAGCGTCATATATGGACGTTGCGGCCAACCAGATCGTATCCGTAGCGGCTTCGCTGATTCCGTTCCTTGAACATGATGATGCGAACCGTGCATTGATGGGATCTAACATGCAGCGCCAGGGTGTGCCTTTGTTGCGCCCTCAGGCTCCTATCGTTGGAACTGGTCTGGAACGCCGCGTGGCAATGGACTCCCGTGCATTGGTCGTAGCGGAAGGCGATGGTGAAATCGAATTCGTAGATGCGAAGAAAATCGTTGTGAAATATGACCGTACGGACGAAGACCGTCTGGTGAGCTTCATCGACGACAGCGTTTCTTACGACCTCGTGAAATTCCGTCGTACCAACCAGGACACTTGTTTGAACCTTCAACCAATGGTGTTGAAAGGCCAGAAAGTGAAAAAAGGCGAGCCGCTTTGTCAGGGTTATGGTACCGAAGGTGGTGAGCTTGCATTGGGCCGTAACCTTTTGGTTGCATTCATGCCTTGGCAGGGATACAATTTCGAGGATGCGATCGTAATCTCCGAGAAAGTAGTACGCGACGATATCTTTACTTCGATCCACATCGAAGAATTCGAACTCGAAGTGCGTGATACCAAACGTGGAGAAGAAGAATTGACTGCTGAGATCCCGAACGTAAGCGAGGAAACAGTTAAAAACCTCGACGAAAACGGTATCGTACAAGTAGGTACTGAGGTTAAAGAAGGCGATATCCTGATCGGTAAGATCACTCCAAAAGGGGAATCTGATCCTACTCCGGAAGAAAAACTCCTTCGTGCGATCTTTGGTGATAAAGCCGGTGATGTGAAGGATGCTTCGAAAAAAGCGCCGCCATCGATGAAAGGTGTGGTAATCGATACCAAACTGTTCTCCCGCCCAACCAAAGAAGAGCGTGCAAAACATAAAGACGAGCTTCGTCTGTTGATGAAAAAATACAGCCGTGACCTCACTGCATTGCGCGGTCGCGTGATCGACAAGCTGGTGCAGCTGACTGAAGGTAAAACCAGTTCCGGAGTTAAGCACAAATTCGGGGACGAGCTGATCAGCAAAGGAATGAAGTTCAACGTGAGAAACATCTCCGAGAACCTTTTCCCTGCCAACAACCCTTACCGTGACGAGAGTCAGTATGCAGTTCCCGAAGAAGTTAACCTTATCGGCGACGTTCTGACCGACTCTTGGAGCGAAGACGGCGATGTGAACCGTCAGGTTTCACTGGTGTTGAAAAACTACCTGAATGCCCGCAGCGAAGTAATGGGCCGCTTCAAACGCGATCGTTTCGCATTGGAAGTAGGTGATGAATTGCCGGCTGGTATCGTGAAACTCGCGAAAGTATATATCGCTAAGAAACGTAAACTGAAAGTAGGGGATAAAATGGCGGGTCGCCACGGTAACAAAGGGGTAGTAGCCCGTATCGTTCGTGACGAAGATATGCCATTCCTCGAAGACGGAACGCCGGTTAACATCGTGTTGAACCCACTTGGGGTACCTTCACGTATGAACATCGGTCAGATTTACGAAACCATCCTTGCATGGGCTGGTCTGAAACTCGGCCGTCGCTACGCAACACCGATCTTTGACGGTGCTACCGAAGCGGAAGTTGCTGCCGAGCTGAAAGAAGCAGGTTTGCCGGATTGGGGACGTACTTATCTGTACAATGGTTTGACTGGTGAGCAATTCGACCAGCCGGTAACTGTCGGTCTGATGTACATGATGAAACTGGGTCACTTGGTTGACGATAAAATGCACGCGCGTTCTATCGGGCCATACTCGCTCATTACCCAGCAACCATTGGGTGGTAAAGCGCAGTTCGGTGGACAGCGTTTCGGTGAAATGGAAGTGTGGGCGCTTGAAGCGTTCGGTGCATCGCACATTCTTCAGGAGATCCTTACGGTGAAATCTGATGATGTGGTAGGCCGTGCCAAAGCGTACGAAGCGATCGTGAAAGGTGAAAACCTTCCGAAACCAAATATCCCAGAGTCATTCAACGTACTTGTTCACGAGCTTCGCGGACTAGCATTGGAGATTACACTGGACTAATTTCTAGTCGTGGCGCCGAAAGGCGCCAACAAAGCAATTGAATTAGTTTCGACTAACAGACAAACGACTCTTTATTATGTCTTTCAAAAAGAATAAAAAATTAAACAGCGACTTTTCCAGAATGACGATCAGTCTGGCGTCACCGGAGTCTATCCTAGAAAGCTCCTTCGGTGAAGTAACCCAGCCTGAAACCATCAACTACCGGACCTACAAGCCGGAGATGGGCGGTCTGTTCTGCGAGCGCATTTTCGGTCCTGTAAAAGACTGGGAATGTCACTGCGGGAAATACAAGCGCATCCGTTATAAAGGAATTATCTGCGACCGTTGCGGTGTGGAGGTGACTGAGAAAAAGGTTCGCCGCGAGCGCATGGGTCACATTGAACTCGTGGTTCCTGTTGCACATATCTGGTACTTCCGCAGCTTGCCGAACAAAATCGGTTACCTGCTGGGGCTTTCTACCAAGAAACTTGATCAGATCATTTATTACGAACGGTACGCGGTAGTTCAGCCGGGTGTGAAAGAAGAGGACGGTGTTAGCTACCTCGACTTCCTGACCGAAGATGAATACCTCGATATCATCGACAAGCTCCCACGCGAGAACCAGTTGCTTCCTGACACGGATCCCAACAAATTCATCGCGAAAATGGGTGCCGATGCGTTGGAAATGCTGTTGAGCCGCATTAAGCTCGACGAACTTTCCTACGAACTCCGTCACCAGGCTGCTACCGATACTTCTCAGCAACGTAAAGCGGAAGCTTTGAAGCGCTTGAAAGTAGTAGAAGCATTCCGTGACGCGAATACCCGTATCGAAAACCGCCCTGAATGGATGGTGATCAAAATGGTACCGGTTATTCCACCAGAATTGCGTCCGCTTGTACCTCTGGATGGTGGTCGTTTCGCGACTTCGGATTTGAACGACCTTTACCGTCGTGTAATTATCCGTAACAACCGTCTGAAACGTCTGATCGAGATCAAGGCACCTGAGGTGATCTTGCGTAACGAAAAACGGATGTTG
Source organism: uncultured Dyadobacter sp. (assembly GCA_965649915.1). Lineage (GTDB taxonomy): Bacteria > Bacteroidota > Bacteroidia > Cytophagales > Spirosomataceae > Dyadobacter. The sequence continues at coordinate 7,531 of CBFGMV010000115.1, read as the reverse complement.
CAGGAAGCGGTTGACTCGCTTTTCGATAACAGCCGTAAAGTGAATGCGGTACGTTCAGAAGGTAACCGTGCTTTGAAATCACTTTCAGACATGCTGAAAGGTAAGCAAGGCCGTTTCCGTCAGAACTTGCTTGGTAAGCGTGTCGACTACTCTGGTCGTTCGGTTATCGTGGTAGGTCCTGAGCTGAAACTGCACGAATGCGGTTTGCCTAAGGATATGGCGGCAGAGCTTTTCAAGCCGTTCATTATCCGCAAACTGATCGAGCGCGGAATCGTTAAAACTGTAAAATCAGCGAAGAAGATCGTAGACCGCAAGGACCCTGTGATCTGGGATATTCTCGAAAACGTACTGAAAGGTCACCCGGTATTGCTTAACCGTGCTCCGACACTTCACCGTTTGGGTATCCAGGCATTCCAGCCTAAACTGATCGAAGGAAAAGCGATCCAGCTTCACCCATTGGTTTGTACGGCATTCAACGCTGACTTTGACGGTGACCAGATGGCGGTACACGTACCACTGGGTCAGGAAGCCGTTTTGGAAGCTTCCATGCTGATGCTTTCTTCGCATAACATCCTTAACCCTGCCAATGGTGCGCCGATTACGGTACCATCTCAGGACATGGTTTTGGGTCTGTATTATGTAACAAAAGGTCGCGTTAGCACCGAGCAATATCCGATCATCGGAGAAGGCAAGATATTCTACGGTCCTGATGAGGTGATCATCGCGATCAACGAAGGCAAGCTTTCGAAACATGCCAATATCAAATGCCGTCTGCGTGTACGTAACGACGACGGAACATTCGAAACCAAATTGGTAGATACCGTTGCCGGACGTATCCTGTTCAACCAGGCTGTTCCTGAGGAAGTAGGTTATATCAACGAATTGTTGACTAAAAAGAAACTTCAGCAGATCATCGGTTTGGTATTCAAGCAGGCTGGTGTGGCACGTACTGCCCAATTCCTTGACGAAATCAAAGAACTTGGTTTCCAAATGGCTTTCAGAGGCGGTTTGTCAATGGGATTGAATGACGTAATGGTTCCGAGTGAAAAAGAGAAACTCATCGAGCAGGCGAAAGGCGATGTTGAAAACGTCTGGAACAACTACCTGATGGGTCTTATAACGGAGAACGAACGTTACAACCAGGTAATCGATATCTGGACACGCGTTAACTCACGTATTACAGAGACTTTGATGAAGCAACTGGAAACAGACCAGGGCGGATTCAACTCTATTTATATGATGATGCACTCCGGAGCGCGCGGTTCCCGCGAGCAGATCCGTCAGTTGGGTGGAATGAGGGGTCTTATGGCCAAGCCTCAGAAAAACATAGCTGGTGGTGCGGGTGAAATCATCGAGAACCCGATCCTTTCCAACTTTAAGGAAGGTCTCGACGTTCTGGAATACTTTATCTCTACTCACGGTGCGCGTAAAGGTTTGGCCGATACGGCGTTGAAAACTGCGGATGCGGGTTACCTGACCCGTCGTTTGCACGACGTTGCACAAGACGTGGTAGTAGTGGAAGAAGACTGCGGCTCGCTTCGTGGTATCGCGATCTCGGCGCTGAAAGACAATGAGGATATCGTAGAACCATTGTCAGAGCGTATCCTTGGCCGCGTAAGTGTACATGATGTATTCGATCCGTTGTCGAACGAAATGATCCTTGCATCAGGCCAGGAAATCACCGAGGAGATTGCTGCTTACATTGATGAAACCAGCATTGAAACCGTTGAGATCCGCTCGGTATTGACTTGCGAAACCCGTGATGGTGTTTGTGCGAAATGCTACGGACGCAGCTTGGCTTCTGCATATATGGTGAATATCGGTGAGGCTGTGGGTGTAATTGCATCGCAGTCGATCGGTGAGCCGGGTACGCAGTTGACGCTTCGTACATTCCACGTCGGTGGTACTGCATCTAACATCTCTGTGGAAGCAAATATCAAGGCGAAGTTTGACGGGGTGATTGGTTTTGAAGATCTTCGTCTGGTACAGTCTGTTAATTCAGAAGGTGACGAGGTAACCGTAGTAATGGGCCGCTCAGGAGAAGTTAAAATTACAAATCCTGAAACGGGGCAATTGCTGATCTCGAACAACGTACCTTATGGTGCGCACCTTTTGGTGAAAGACGGCGACAAGGTTTTCAAAGGACAAGAGCTTTGTACATGGGATCCATATCACGCAGTAATCCTTTCGGAATTTACCGGGGTTGTTTCTTTCGACGCAATCGAGGAAGGTATTACATTCCGTGAAGAATTTGACGAACAAACAGGCTTCCAGGAATCGGTGATCATTGAAACGCGTGATAAGACCAAAAACCCGGCTATCGTGGTAAAAGGTAAGTCTACGTTGTTGAAAGACCAAACTGAAAAAGGTTATAACCTTCCTGTTGGTGCACGTTTGGTTGTAAAAGCCGGAACGAACATCAAGGCAGGTCAGCCGCTGGCGAAAATCCCACGTGTTGTTGGTAAAACGCGCGATATTACGGGAGGTCTGCCACGTGTGACCGAATTGTTCGAAGCACGTAACCCGTCTAACCCTGCAACGGTTTCTGAAATCGACGGTGTGGTATCTTACGGTGGCGTAAAACGCGGTAACCGTGAAATCCATATCGAATCGAAAGACGGAACGCAACGCCGTTACATGGTAGCACTTTCGAAACACATCCTGGTTCAGGATGGCGACTTCGTAAGAGCTGGTGACCCGCTTTCGGATGGTGCGATCACGCCTGCGGATATCCTTTCTATCAAAGGGCCAACCGCGGTTCAGGAATACCTGGTGAACGAAATTCAGGAAGTATACCGTCTGCAAGGTGTGAAGATCAACGATAAGCATATCGAATGTATCGTACGCCAAATGATGCAGAAAGTAGAGATCCTCGATGCTGGTGACACCAACTTCCTCGAAATGCAGGCTGTTGACCGTGTCGTGTTCCGTGAAGAAAACGACAAGATCCTGGATATGAAAGTCGTGGAGGATGCTGGTAGCTCCGACACCCTGAAACCGGGTATGATCGTTTCAGTACGTCGTTTGCGTGATGAAAATTCAAGCTTGAAACGTCGTGACCTGAAACTGGTAACAGCACGTGATGCACAGGCTGCGGTTGCGAAACCAACGTTGATGGGTATTACACAAGCTTCTTTGGGTACTGAAAGCTTTGTTTCTGCGGCATCGTTCCAGGAAACAACCAAAGTATTGAGCGAAGCGGCTGTTCGTGGAAAACGCGACGAACTGAAAGGTTTGAAGGAGAACGTGATCGTAGGTCACCTGATCCCTGCCGGTACAGGTATGCGTCAATACGAAAACCTGATCGTAGGATCGAAGGAAGAATTCGATGCGCTGACCGATTCTCGCGAGAGACAATCACGCAAGAAGAAAGAATTGGCATAGTCCGATTAAATATAAGTAAGCAAAAAGCCGGCCTGCATAAGTGGGACCGGCTTTTTGCTTTCCAAGCAGGGCTTCCCAAGCCGGGCTTTTTCTAGCCCGGTATTTTTAGTAATTTTCCCATTAAAAGTAAATTCCCGATTAATAGCTCAGCTATTCAAAAACCAACAATGGAAAATAAGGAGAACGAACAACAGATCAATGTGGAACTGTCGGAAGAAATGGCAGAAGGTGTATATTCCAACCTGGCCATGATAGCCCATTCCAATAGCGAATTCATACTCGATTTCATCCGTCTGATGCCCGGCGTTCCTCGCGCAAAGGTAAAAGCCCGGATCATCGTAACGCCGGAGCATGCAAAACGGCTGGTAGCTGCGCTGCGGGACAATATCCAGAAGTATGAAGACCAGTATGGCCCCATTCCAAATTCTCAGGATAATGAGCCTACATTTAATTTCCCGATCAGTTTCGGCGGCCCGGGCGGGGAGGCCTAGCTGAGCCATATCGCTCATCATCATATACTTTGAAAATAAGTAGTTTAGACTTTCATTGATTCTTTGTAACTTGGATAGAAGATCCTTAGACTAGTGACTGATTATCGGATCTTTGAACCTTCCATTGACACCGGCAAATCCCGCCGGTCAACCCGATCGAGTTTTACTAGACCCCATATTTCACCATGGCATTGTTCAAGCTTACAATTAACAACCGTGCGTACAGCGCGGACGTGGAGAACGACACTCCACTCCTCTGGGTACTCAGGGATAACCTGGGCCTGGTTGGCACCAAGTATGGATGCGGTATCGCCCAATGCGGTGCCTGCACCGTTCATCTGGACGGTAAGGCTGTCCGTTCTTGCGTACTGCCCGTTTCGGCAGTCGGTAAGGCAAAGGTGACCACTATTGAAGGGCTGTCGGAAAAAGGCGACCATCCGGTACAAAAGGCGTGGGACGAAGTGGATGTGGCACAATGCGGCTACTGCCAGGCCGGCCAGATCATGACGGCGGCGGCATTCCTGAAAGAAAAGCCCAAACCTTCGGAGGAAGAGATCGTATCGGCGATGAGCGGTAATATCTGCCGTTGCGGTACTTATCACCGGATCCGCGAAGCCGTTAAAGTTGCAGCTACTAAAACGAACTGATCATGAAGACATTAAATGAGACATCGCGTCGTGACTTCATGAAGATCGCGGCAGCGGCCGGTGGTGGCCTGTTCCTGGGTTTCAACTGGTCGGACTCGACGGCGGCACCCGTGGTGGTGGATGCAAAGCACATTGCAGCTGGTTCGGTGAAATTCAACAGTTATCTGACGATCGGGACCGATAACATCATTACCATTGTTTCTCCCAACCCGGAAATCGGGCAGGGCATCAAGACCGCGTTTCCGATGGTAGTTGCCGAGGAGCTCGACGCCGATTGGAAACTGGTCAAAACCGTGCAGGGGAATCTGGACAACACGCAGTTCGAGCGCCAGGTTACGGGTGGAAGTGGTGCTGTTCCGCATTCGTGGGAACGCTTACGTAAGGCTGGTGCCACCGCCCGCTATTTGCTGGTCGAGGCGGCCGCAGCCAAATGGGGCGTGCCGGCTTCGGAAATCACAACAGCTGACAATAAACTGGTTCACAAGGCATCCGGTAAGTCGGCTACGTACGGAGAATTTGCAGAAGCAGCAGGCAAGCTCACCGCGCCCCAAGACATTAAACTAAAAGACGAGAAGACATTCAAGTTGATAGGGCAATCTGTCAGGAATGTTGATAATAAAAATATAGCGACCGGTAAGCCGCTGTTCGGCCTGGATTTTTACCGAGAAGGAATGCTGTTCGCCATTATACAGCGGCCGAAGGCATTCGGATTGAAACTGAAATCCGTAGACTCGGCAGCAGCCAAGGCCATGCCGGGCATCGTAGACGTCGTTACCTTCGAAAACAGCGTTGCAGTAGTCGGGAAATCGACCTGGCAATGCAAGAAGGCGCGTGAAGTATTGAAAATTGAGTATGAAAAAGCGGCGGATCTGGAAAGCTCGGAGGATCACAACCGCATCTTTACCAATCTGATGGACCGTGGCGAAGCAACCGTGCGCCGCAAGAATGGAGATGTAGACGCCGCATTCAAGAGCGCGGCAAAGGTCATTAAATCCGAATACCAATGCCCGTTCCTGCCGCACAGCCCATTGGAACCCATGAACTTCTTCGCACACGTGCGGGAGGATGGTGTCGAGCTCGTTGGTCCAACGCAAACACCCGACCGTGCGCGGGGCGAAGCGGCGAAAATAACCGGTCTTCCCCCTGAAAAAATCACCGTCGAAATCACACGGCAGGGAGGCGGCTTCGGAAGGAGGCTTTCTGCTGATTTTGCTATCGAAGCGGTGCACGTATCGAAACTGGTGAAAGCACCCGTCAAAGTAATATGGACGCGTGAGGACGATATGACCGGCGGTATTTATCGCCCGGCCGTTCGTTACCGTTTTGAGGCTGCGTTAAGCAAAGACGGTGAGCTGATCGGTTATAAGTTGCGTGGTGTCGGTATCAATTCAGGTAATCCTACCCGTGAGGACAACTTTCCGTCAGGTTCGGTGGATAACCTGCTGATCGACTCAGTCGAACATAAATCGGCCATTACAACCGGCCCATGGCGGGCGCCCATTACCAACTTCCTGGCCTATGCCGAGCAGTCGTTTATCGACGAGATCGCAGAAGCAGCCGGCAAAGATCCGGTTGAGTTCAGATTGGCGCTGTTGGAAAAGGCCAAAAAATCACCCGCCGGCGAGGTGAAATATGATGTCGACCGAATGATCGCTGTCATAAAACTGGCCGCTGAAAAAAGTAACTGGGGTAAGAAGAAAGGGGTTCATCAGGGTTTCAGCGTTTATTTCTCCCACCGGTCATATGTAGCGCAGGTAGGGGAAGTGGTGGTGGAAAAAGGGAAGCCTTCCCTGAAAAACATTATCGCGGCTGTCGATTGCGGTATTGTGATCAACAAAAGCGGATCCTTGCAGCAGGTACGCGGAGGAGTTGTGGACGGCGTAGGCCACGCGATGTTTGGTAACATGACATTCAAAGGTGGTACGCCCGATCAGAGCAATTTCAACGGATTCAGGCTGATCCGGATGAACGAGATACCGGAAGTGGACGTCCATTTCGTCGATAACGGCATTTCGCCTACCGGCCTGGGAGAGCCTGCATTACCTCCTGCGGGTGGGGCTGTGGCCAACGCATTCTATAAGGCTACAAAACAGCGTCTGCGGAACCAGCCTTTTATCAATGAGGAGGCATTCAAAGGCATTTCGTAAGTATTAAATCATGCAAATTGTAAGACAGTAAGGTGAGAATGTGATACCACATTTTTATCTTACTGTTTTTATTTAAAATGGCCTGGGTAGGAGCATGCCCGGCCGAATTTTTCTTCCTAAACCATTGACAGAGAAATGAAAAAAATCTCAACACTGTTTTTCGCATTCATATGCATCGGCATCGCCGCCTTCACGATCGCGAAATTTCCGGAAGCCGAAATTTCCAACGGCGTAATCAAGGCAAAGTTGTACCTGCCTGATGCGAATGAGGGTTATTACCGAGGGGTGCGTTTCGATTGGGCAGGGGTCGTTCCAAGTCTCGAATATAAAGGACATACTTATTTTGGTAAATGGAATCAGGCGCCATATGATCCTAAACTGCACGACGCGATCATGGGACCTGTGGAGGAGTTTACACCGCTGAGTTTTGATGACGCCAAACCGGGAGAGCAGTTTGTAAAGATCGGTGTCGGCGTTTTGACCAAACCGGATGATAAAAAGTATTCATTCGGGACAAATTATGAGGTTAAAAACCCCGGTAAATGGTCCGTGACCAAGGGCAGGGATCAGGTGGCATTTGTGCATGAACTGCAAGATGAAACCGGGTATGGTTATCAGTATCAGAAAACACTGAAACTGGTAAAAGGCAAGCCGCAGCTCGTTTTGGAACACACATTGAAAAACACCGGCTCCAAACCCATTGCAGCAAGTACCTACAATCATAACTTCTTCATGATCGATAACGAGCCGTCCAATGAAAATATCCGTATCGTCTTCCCTTTCGAGGTGAAGGGTGAAGGAAATGGATTTGGCTCGATTATCAATGCAAATGGCAAAGCGCTCACCTATTCGAGTGCGGTTG
>CBFGMV010000114.1:0-26896 GCA_965649915.1 uncultured Dyadobacter sp. | reverse complement strand
ATCCTGCCAGCTATTGTTCCCCCCGTTAATCGTAATCTTCCCTCGTTTAACCCCAAAATAAGGCTGAATGCCGCGGATAGCTACCAGGACTGCTGTCTGGTCCCAACTCATCCGGCCCTCCGCATCGCCTTTACTTAGCGGCATTGCCATTGCAAAGACCTCCTTAACCGGGCTTTTCAGGTTATCATTCGCAATCACCCTTTTGCCCGTCTTGATTTCCTTTCCGATTTCCAATCCGCTGAAAAGGATCTCGGTAGGCCATTCGGTAAAGACTTTTGCAGATGCGACCGAATCCACCATTACATTATACTCCCTGCCCTGGGGAAACCCACCGGCCATGGCGACGAGCTGCTTCACTTTCTTGCGAACCAGGCTGCTTCCCGACAACTGCGAGTAGGTATCCGGCGCAGAATCCAGCAAGCCGGCCAGATTCGTCAGAAAACCCACAGTGACGATTGTGACACTCTGGTCGGGCTGTTTGGCAAGAATCTTACGGTATGTCTCCACCGCATCGGGCGCGTCCGAAGTACGCGCTATTTTATGCGGATATTTTTCAACCAACATTTCCGGCCACTTCTGCGTTGCGCCAAAGTTTGCTCCATTGCCTTTCGGGGCACCGGTTGGGAGGTCGGGCCTTCCAAAGTATGTATTCAGAATTTCGATGGTGGGAACAACAAGTTCGTTCTTATTAGAGGAAATAACGGCAAGAGGCCTTACTTCACCTTTGTCTGCGAGCGCGTGCATGACCGCCATTGCCCCCACATCGTCGTAATCGGGGCCGATATCGGTATCCAGGATCAGGGTGTTAACGGACCGGCCGGTTGTTTGTGCAGAAGCGTTGGACAGTGTAAAAAGGCAAAGGATCAATAAAACTTTGTTCATAATCGTATTACTTGACGACAGGCGATATAAGTACTATTCGCATTTACTTGCAAACCTGATGCGGGGTACTTCATTTTATATGCGTTCCCACTGCATTTCAAGTGGCTCAGGTCAATCTTTCAACACCTGGACTGCCTGTTTTGTTTCACCACTTATTATTTCCAGTACATACATTCCTTCCCTGAAATCCTTCCCCGACAAATCCACTTTGTAGCGCTGCATACTATCCGACATTCGCGGACGAATACTTTTCAAAACCCTCCCATGCAGATCATATACGTTCACTGAAACGTCCCGGTCCGATTCTGACAGATTCCCGATATAGAATACGCCTTTGGAGGGATTCGGAAAAACAGAGAGTGCATTGCGATGATCGAAATTGACGGCACGTATTCTGGAATATTGAAAAGTACTGTCCGCATCGGTCATTTTCAGGCGATAGTAGTATGTCCCCTCTTTGTCCGGAGTCTGATCGGTAAAGCTGTACGTCCTGCCCGTTTTCAGCCCACCTTCTCCATTGATGCGTGTCAGGGCAACGAACCCATTTCCCCGAAGTGCGGCGTCCCCGCGAGCCACCTCCACATCAAAATGATCGAAGTTCTCCTCAGATGCGGTCTCCCATTCCACGATCACATCGCTCTTCTGCTCAACCCCTTCCTTTTTTCTTGCATTGAAACTGATAAGTTCAACCGGCAAGGCGTCGGGATTACCTGCAAATGCTTTGGAAAGCCAGAACTCGGAGAAATTCATCACCTTCATTTCCGCGTAATATCCTTTATCATAAGGTACAATTTTCACCTTCCCGGCCGGATGGAAAGTCCAACCTCCCTGAACGCTGTTCGCAATGGAGCCATCTTCTTTTGTCACGTCCGCCGGATTCCGATACTTGGAAACACCCAGCTCAAATGCATTTCCAGGCTTTCCGCAATTACCGCATCCTCCCGCACTCAGCAACGCTTCACTTTCCGTTTCCAAAAAGAAAAACCGCACCGTAACTGAATCCGAAAACACAGGATTGGCGGGTTTCACAGTGAAACTACGGTTCAGATAATATTGGCCATTCGCATTTCGAACGGAGCCCGTATTGACATAGGCTTGCACCTCGGTGTTCCCAAGATTCTGTCCATTCGGGAAAATGGAAGCGATTACCTTCCCCGACTGCGCAAAATGGATCCAGCCACTTCCTCCGTTTACATTCTGGGTCACCGGCACCCCCTGCGAATCGTTGATCACCGACTGACGGTCGTAAATATGAACGTCGTCTATCGCAATGCCCTCCCTGTGTGTAAAACCGTCGGACATCATCACAAACCTGAGCTTAATGGTGGTCAGCCCGGTAGGCAACGGGATCGTCGCCACATGCCAGCGGAGATAATCCTGTAAACTCCAGGCACCACTTCCCGAGTAAGTTTTGTTGTACCAGTTGGTGCCCTGTCCCACAGCGCCCAAACGTGTCCACGGACCATTATTACCCGAATATTCCAGGTAAACGTAATCGCATGGCGTTGGCTCGCACACTTCCAGATCAACTGCCGCACTGAAACTCAACGTAGGTACGGCAAGGCCGCTGACATTGAAGCAGGGTGAATACAGGTAGGACTCTTCCTTGTCATTATGCCCTCCCGACAGGTTTGTTTTCCAGATTTTACTGCCACCTGCCGCTTTGTTGAGATTAGCTGAAACAGGCGTGCCGTACTGCCATGAGCTGTTAGTCCCTTTTGCACTCCAGAAACCATCGTTGTTTTCAAAGGTTTCAAGATAAGGAAAGGTGCTGAGTACCGGCGCATTGTACACTTTGACAGTCAATGTATCATTATCGTGGTAGCTGTCGGAGCTTAATGCCGACCACACTTTGATGTTCAAAGGCCCGATCGCAGACAGGTTCGCCTTACCTGCAAAAGTAAAATCAATGGTCGTGCGTTTGTTGATCGATGGAATCGTATCCCTCACGATGGAGCCGTCCGGCGCCATGAATGCGATGGGTAACTTTGCAATGTTCCGTGCCGAGCTGTTGCGTATTTTAATGGAGATCGGTTCAGCTGTTCCAAGTCCGCAGTTTTCTTCGACGGGCGTGTTCAGAGCAAGTACCTGGATGTCGTCGGTGACCGAAAACAGCTTGACATCGTCAAACGAGTAACCAGAGCCGTTGCTGTAATCGGCGGTAATTAACCGGCCCCATTGCCCCCACCTCACTTGAAAACTCGATGAGAAATTCTTATTGTTTTGGGAGAGCAAAGCACTCACCTCGATACCGGGGATCGTTTTGTAGCCCTGTCCGGTGAGGTTTTGGTTGGCAAAGAGGTCGTAGATCTCGATCCACGCGTCGGTATCTTTGCCCCGGATCCAGACCCTATTGTTCACATTCGTTTTCTGTCCGTGGTTTTTATAGGAGAATATCAGCCTGACATCATCCGAGTTCATATCATAGGCTCCCAGGTTGTACGTACCCACGAGGTAATTGGTATTTCCTCCCGTGTAAAACCGGTTGACATCGAGTGTCAAAGCCCGTTGCCCCGATTTGGCGAACCCTGAGTTGACGAAACTCCGGATCCTGCCCGCATCCGTTGTAGGCGAGAAATCATAACGGCCGTCGCCTGCCAGCCCTACCTGCGCTGCTACCACCGACTGTACCGGGAGGTATTCCAGGTCGTCCGTAAAGGGTAATGCGATCGCATCGTTACTCAGTTGCCTGAATGTTCTGATCAAGGTATCGTTGGCAGCTACCACATCATTATTCCTGTGGATGAAAACTTTAAAGGTATAATCTCCGGGATTGAAAAGATTGGCTCCGACAGAAAACGTGTGATCATAGGTTTTGCCCTTTTCAATGAATGGGTTAATGCTTTCGACGGGGATGGCACTGCCGTTCAGCACGTAGCCCACATTCACGGGACCATTGAAATCCACGTCATCCAGGTTTTTGATACGGATCTTGACAAACACCTGATTGCCCAGCTGAGAGGAAGTGTTCCTTCTTCCCGAACCGGCAGGGGTGAGAATGGATTCAATTTTAAGATCATTGTTTGAAATAGCACCCGCGCACGTGCCGCTATCGGGCTTTCGCGAGATCGCCAGCGCCCTTCTCCCAGGCTGCCCATTGATCCTCGCACGCACGGAAACGTAGTACGTAGAATCCTTCAGCATCCCGTTGAACACGTAATTGGTGGCGGAAGTGGTACCTACGGGAACCATCTCGTCGTCTTTCAGTACCACTACTTCATAGTCCGTGGCTCCTGCTACGGGAGTCCAGTCGATAGCAATATAGCCTTCACATTGTAATGTCGACAAAGTCACTGCCGGAACGCCCAGTATCGTAAAGGGTTCGCTGACACTTTCCACACCGGTACTGTTCTGAATCACCTTGACTTTGGCCTTTTCAGCAATTGTACCGGCCGGGATCGTCCACAAAAGCTGCCTTGTCGCCGCTGCAAGGTTATTTCCGATCGTGGTCCAGGAACCACCATTGTTCAGACTATACTGAACCGTGAAAGTGCTGGCTACATTTCCGTAAGCATCCCAGCTCACGTAAAATGCATCCGCGTCTTTCAATCGCTCGTTACCGATGGGATAGGTGAGCGTCAGCGAATTGGGGATGATATCGTACACGACCACGTAGTCCTGAAGTGGCTTCTGCCCCACCGCTGTACCCTTGACCGAGATAGTGTAGCTGCCTTCCACGGGGTTGTTGATAACGACCTGCTCCATATTGTTGAGATTGTCGACCCCGGTGCCCGCCACGTTATTGACATTGGCCGGAGCCGGATCAAGTAGTCGCGGCAATGTCGTTGCTCCGAGAGGATTTTTCACCCACACATCCAGATTGTGTACCAGGTTTTGGCTCGACAAGACAGAGCCGGCGGGATCGTTCCAGTACAGCATTACTTTTAATTGTGCCGTATTGGAAGGGACCTGAATGGAAATATGCTGCGTATCCTGATGTCCGACCGAATCGTTTTTATAGCTCTGCGATTCGAGCATCTTCACTGAACGATCCAGGTTTAGCCATCCGAAACCAAATTTATAATCCGGTCCCTCATTCCCTTTGTCCGTTGCCCCATTACAAAGCAGCGCTTTAATCAATGCATTTTTAGGGTTTTGATTGCTGTTCAGCTGCCTGTAACGCTCATACAACAGCGCAGCCCCGCCCGCCACCGCGGGAGACGACATGCTGGTACCGGTGCCGCTCCCATAGAGGTTTGTGGGAAGGGTGGACATCACCCCTACACCCTGGGCGGTAATTTCCGGCTTGATTCGCCCGTCCAGTACCGGGCCCCGGCTCGACGTGGCCGATACCGCGGCTACATTCGTGGTACTACCCACGCAGAGGACATTTTTTGCGGTCTGATAGCCGCCCAGCACGTTGGCAAAACCGGCAGGATAAGGCGAACAGGTTACATTTCCGCTATTACCTGCGGCAAATACGTGGTGCAGGCTCGGCATTTCAATGGCCTGCCTGTCGAGCAGGTAGGAATACAGATCATACACGCCAAAGGTCGCACAGGTATTCACATCACCTCCATAGGAATTGTTGGTAACCACCATTCCAAAGTCCTGCACGTACTGAGGCGCATAGGCCAGAAGACCCGAATAACTCTGCGCCACGATGTTCGCTTTCGGGGCGTATCCGGCAAAGAGTTCATTCATCAGCCCGGCGCTGCCCAGGGTACCCATCACATGGACGCCATGCGAACCTGCTTCAATGGGCGTACGATTGATAATGCGCGTATTGAAATCCACATGCTGTAATGGATTAGAGTCATCACCCACGCCCACCACCACACCTTTTCCCGTGAGGTTTCTTCCGCCGGGCAATGAGGATGCCAGTATGTTGGCCCGCGAGTTGGCGACGCTCCTATTATTAAATGACTTGTCTTCCTGCGGGATCGCCTGTACGTATTGAACGTAGGGCTCGCCGGCCAATTCGCGGATCTGGTCGAATGGAACCCGTACCGTCAGTATCTGGTAGTTCTTGAACTCTTCCCCGATCAGCTCCCAGTTACGCGCCTTCAATGCATTTGCAATTTCGGTGAAGGCAAATGTCCTCGGGTAACTGATCCACAGATCTGCCATTCCCGTTACTTTCACCGAGCGGATGGGAATCTGCCCGTTCACGAGCGTTCGCTCCATCTTTTGTTCCGCAGTAAGGCGGATCACCGCCCGTCCCTTCATCCGGGCTAATGCACTGGAATTACCAGATCCTGAAATCGTGGCCGTATAGGCGTAGTTTGGTATGTATTCAAGAAGTTCTATCCCTTCCGACCGGAGCTGTGTTCGCTCCTCTTCGCTGGGAATATCTTCAAACTGGATGATTACGAAAGATTTTTGTGATGGGGAGGCTGACATCCGGGCATTGCCGGTGGCTGCTACATTCTTTTCCGGGGTATAGGAACCGCTCCGGAGCAGTAAGCTATAATCCCTGACCTGAGCACCGGCATTCAGATGCAGTGCGAGCACCAACCATAGCGTGTAGTAAAGGTTTTTCCATTTCATACATTTTCGAACTTTATCGGGAGAGTTTATTCTACTTTAATTGGCGAAATAATACAAATTAATTCTGATATTGTTAAATATAATTTGCTACAACACAAAAACTACTTGATTGTCACGTTGATAGCAGAGTGAGTCAACGGCAACACCATTCCTGCTATACGTGTAAATTACATCCCGGCCCGCTTCCTGCCGATTTGTAATTAGCTGGTGGCTGGTTTAACTTAGCGCCCTCATTATCGCCTTTGCAAGCATACCTATGAACTTATACGGCCTGATCGGATACCCACTTACCCATTCTTTTTCCAAGCGATACTTTACGGACAAATTCATCAGGGAAAAAATCAAGGAGAGCAGCTACGAGCTTTTCGAAATGCAGTCTTTGGAAGAATTGCCCGAATTGTTAAAGAAAAAGACGGATCTCCGGGGCTTGAATGTCACTATTCCGCACAAGAAAGACGTTATCGCCTACCTCGACGACCTGGACGATGCTTCGGCAGAACGGATCGGAGCGGTGAATACGATCAAGATCTATGCCGACGGCAGTACAAAAGGCTTCAATACCGACTACTACGGGTTCCAGCAGTCGCTCATCGAGTGGCTCGACCGCCGGGGCGAATCCTGCGTTGGTCTCAAGGCGTTGGTTTTAGGCAACGGCGGAGCCGCCAAAGCAGTACAAGTTGCCTTGCAAGACCTGAAAATGGAGTATACGCTGGTATCCCGCCAGAAAAGTGACGATTGCATTTCCTATGACGAGCTGACTCAGGATGTGATGGAAAGTCACCTGATGATCATCAATACGACACCGCTCGGCACCTATCCCAACACGGAATACTGCCCGCTGATCCCTTACGAATGGGTCACGAAAAGGCATTACCTGTATGACCTTGTTTATAATCCTGCGGAGACATTGTTCCTGAAGAACGGCGCCGAAAAAGGGGCGACTACATTAAACGGGCTCAAAATGCTGGAACTTCAGGCTGAAAAAGCGTGGGAAATCTGGAATACGGAAGAAAATCTCTGGAGCGTCTAAACCCGGCTGTAATAGGTCCAGAGGTCATCCTGGATCCTGGTGGAACCTTTTAAGATGCCGCGGGAAGCAGGCGCCCGCACGCCGGTGCCAATTGCAACCGGTCCCTGACAACGACGTATTTCATCCCACATTCCACTTTCCAGGAACGCATTCACTACCATGGCGCCTCCCTCTACCAGCACCGAATGGATCTTCCGCTGGAAAAGTCCATTCAACAGCGGGAGGATTTCGTCATTACCCGGAGCTAGCTTCATGTAAGCAGTCTCCAATGCCGC
The DNA here is from genome assembly GCA_965649915.1 of uncultured Dyadobacter sp. Lineage (GTDB taxonomy): Bacteria > Bacteroidota > Bacteroidia > Cytophagales > Spirosomataceae > Dyadobacter. Next base: position 19,219 of record CBFGMV010000114.1, on the reverse strand, counting down.
CGAATAGCGCTCCGGATCGGCTGGGGCTACTGTTTCACGGTCGTAATTAACAATGATCGTGGGCTGTTGCCGATCGAATAAATGGAGCGTCTGAGGCAATTGTAAATGCCGGTCCAAAACCACCCGCACCGGATTGTTACCTGCCCAATGCCTGACATTCAGCCTCGGATTATCCATCAGCGCTGTTTTGTATCCGACCAAAATCGCATCTTCTTCGGTCCTCCACCGGTGAACCTGCATATCCGACAATTCGCCACTGATCTTCAGAGGGCTTCCGGTTTCATATCCCAGAAAACCGTCGGCGGTTTCCGCCCATTTGAGAATGACGTAGGGCCTGTGGAGCGTCATCGCAGTAAAGAACCGTTTGTTCAGGTCCAGGCCTTCCGCCGCCAGCACATCACAGATCACCTCTATCCCTGCATCCCGAAGCCGGCGGATACCTCTGCCCGATACCAATGGATTCGGGTCTGTATTGCAAATGACAACCTTTTTCAGTCTACGGCTCACCAGCAGATCCGCGCAGGGCGGCGTTTTACCTGTGTGGGAACAGGGTTCAAGGGTAACATAGGCCGTGGCTTCCGGCAGCAAATGCGCATTACTCTTCTCATCGGCATCTTCAATAGCCCTGACCTCGGCATGGGGGCCGCCGTATGCACGGTGCCACCCCTCCCCGATAATGGTGTCATGATGAACGATCACACATCCCACCATGGGGTTTGGACTTACCACTCCCCGGCCGTATCCTGCCAGTTGCAATGCCCGTTGCATCCATTGATCGTGCGTCTCCATGTGGCAAAAATACAAACGCGCTTTCAAACTCAACTTTCGGGAGTTCCTATTATTTGCTAACTTTCCGACATTGGAATCAAAATTGGTGAAAATGACCTCAGCACGGCAGCTATATCTATATATTTCAAAAAATATCAGAGTTTATCCTGAAAAAGAAGCCCAGGCCATCGCATTCATGCTCCTTGAGCATTATATGAGACTCCGGAATATCGATGTGCTGGTAGACCGTCCGATCGCGGACAACAGTGCTCAACCCGACTGGGACAGCATTATCGAACGCCTCAACAACAATGAGCCCGTACAGCACATCATAGGATCTACCGAGTTTTGCGGGCTCGAATTCCGTGTTACGTCGTCGGTGCTTATTCCGCGACCCGAAACCGAGGAACTCGTGCGCATGGTCACCCGCGATTACGCGGAACCCGACAAGAATATTTCCATTCTCGACATCGGGACCGGCAGCGGCTGCATTGCCATCGTACTGGCGCGCTTCCTGCCGCACGTAACCGTGCATGCCTGGGACGTTTCGGATGAGGCCCTGGAAGTAGCCAAAGAAAATGCACGTCAACTCATTGCCGATGTGAAGTTTGCGAAGCAGGATATGCTGAATGTCACATTCCCTTTACCGGGCAACGTGATCCAGTTCGACTGCCTGGTGAGCAACCCTCCTTACGTGACGTACTCGGAGGCAGAGCATATGCGCCCCAATGTCCTGCGGTTTGAACCACATGAAGCCTTGTTTGTAGAAGACAATGATCCCCTGCTGTTTTACAAGGCCATTGCCGACTTCGGGGTTCACCACCTCAAACCGGATGGCAAATGTTACGTAGAGATCAACGAGCATTTCGGCACCGAAACCAAACAGGTTTTTGAAGAAAGAAATTACAGGAATGTGGAAATCCTCCGGGATATCAACGGCAAGGATCGCTTCGTAAGAGCTTTCCGGGGGTAGCCGGCGCGATTCCACTAATCATTCGAATTCAATCTCATGTATATAGAAAAAATCAGGGAGGTACTGGATGAAATGGGCAAGGTCGTGGTCGGGCAGGACAAACTGCTGAACCGTCTGCTGATCGGCCTTTTTACCGGTGGCCACATCCTCCTGGAAGGCGTTCCGGGACTAGCCAAAACCCTTACGATCAACGTAATGGCGAAGGTACTACACCTGGAATTCAAACGCATTCAGTTCACTCCCGACCTGCTTCCTGCGGATTTGATCGGGACGATGATCTACAAGCCGAAAATAGGTGACTACGAAGTAAAAAGAGGGCCTATTTTTTCAAACCTCATCCTGGCCGATGAAGTGAACCGCTCTCCGGCCAAGGTACAATCGGCATTGCTCGAAGCGATGCAGGAGAAGCAGGTGACGATCGGAGACGAAACCTACCCGCTGGATCGCCCCTTCGTGGTGCTTGCGACACAGAACCCGGTGGAACAGGAAGGGACCTACCCGCTTCCCGAGGCACAGATCGACCGGTTTATGATGAAGGTATATGTTGATTATCTCGACAAAATGAAGGAGCTGGAAGTCATGCGCCGAATGTCGGATATCAACTACGAATACAAGATCCGGCCGATTCTCAACAAGGAAGAGATATTCGCGATCCGCGACGATGTCAATAAAGTGAATATCTCGGATACGCTCGAACGATACATTATCGAGCTCGTTTTTGCGACCCGCCGACCGCTCGACTATGGCCTGCGTGATGAAGCGCGCTACATTCAATTCGGTGCTTCTCCAAGGGCTACGATCTACCTTAATCGCGCCGCCAAAGCGCTGGCTTATCTGGAAGGACGGGACTATGTTCTGCCTGAGGATATCAAAGAGCTTGCTCCGGACATCATGAACCATCGCATTCTCCTCAACTACGAAGCCGAAGCCGATGGCGTACGGACGATGACAATCATCGATTCCATCTTGCGCAAGGTCGCGATCGGCTGATCAGGGCACCGGGTCATGCCCGTGCCCGCCCCACGGGTGACACCGCGCAAAACGTTTCAACCCCATCCAGCCGCCTCTCAGCGCGCCGTGCTTCTGCACCGCCTCGATCATATATTGTGAACAGGTAGGCGTATAACGGCATGAATTTGGCAAATAGGGCGACAATGCCCCCTGGTAAATGCGTACCAGTCCTATGAGTAAAAATTTCATTTCGCGTCTTGTCTCAAAATAGTATATTTGACCATTAACATCACAAACGCATGATTTCATACATAATGTGGGATGCAAGTCCCGAAATCTTTACCATTCCTGAAATCGCTGGCTTTGGTCCCTTCCCTGTCCGTTGGTATGGTCTCCTTTTCGCAGCCGGTTTTTTAATCGGCCAGCAAATTATGATCCATATTTTTAAGAAAGAAGGAAAGACGCTGGAAGATATCGACTCGCTTACGTTATATATGGTTTTGTCGACCGTCATCGGTGCGCGTCTGGGCCATTTCCTTTTTTATGAACCGGAAGTACTTTTCAAAAACCCGCTGGAAGTGATCCTCCCGCCCTATGCCGGCCTTGCAAGTCATGGTGCCGTGGTGGGCATCGTGACCGGCCTTTGGCTGTATTCCAGATCCAGAAAAGCCACCGGTCAAACGTTCTTCTGGGTAGCCGACCGTATGGTGATCACAATCGCATTGGGCGGTGCGTTTATCCGCTTTGGTAATCTGATGAACTCCGAGATCGTGGGTAAGCCTACGGATCTGCCCTGGGGCTTTATTTTCAGGCATAACACCGAATTTCTTCAGATTCCCCGCCATCCGGCCCAATTGTACGAGTCCATCTCCTGCTTCATTCTTACATTCGTTTTGTTCGCGATCTGGAACAAGTACAAAGCAGCTACTCCCCGTGGGCTTATGGTGGGCGTTTTCCTCGTGTGGGTATTCACGCTCCGCTTCTTGTATGAGTTCCTGAAAGAGAACCAGGAGGCATTTGAAGCCAATTATCCGCTGAACATGGGACAGTTTCTCAGCATCCCGGTCGTGCTCTTAGGTCTGTATTTTATTATCCAGTCACGCCGAAACCCCAAAGAGCTCGCCAGCTAAAAGAGATATACAAGCCAAAAGTCTGGTAGGTGTGTATCAATGATGTGTTTTCATTAAATTGAAGCTTGTTTCGAAACAACTCTAAAAATTGACGGATGAAAACATCGTTTATTGCCGTACTCCTCTCATCTGCCCTGCTTCTAACCAGCTGCGGAGGTAATCAGGAAGAAAAAGAAGCACAGGAAAAGGCCGAAGCAGACAGCCCGGCCGACGCCCTGCAGGCTATTGCAGATAAAGCGAAGAAAATGGGTGACCGGGAGGCCGTCGATCCAGTAGATTTCCGAAAACTGAAAGACTTACTTCCTGAAAACCTGGCCGGAATGAACCGTACCGAGGCTACGGGAGAGAAAACCGGCGCTATGGGTTTCACGGTGTCAACAGCCCAGGCCAAATACAAAGGAAGTGGTGATGAGTCGCTTGATATCGAGATCGTCGATACCGGAGGCATCGCAGGTGTTTCCACCATGGCCCTCGCCGCCTGGTCGATCGCAGAAATTGACAAGGAAACCACCCACGGCTACGAAAAGACGACCTCGCTGGACGGCCACAAAGCCTTTGAAAAATATGATAACGAAAACAAGTCCGGTGAGATCAACGTGCTTGTCGCGGACCGTTATGTCGTGAATATCCAAGGTGATCACGTGACAGTCGACCAGATCAAAGACGCATTGAAAGGGATTGACCTGGGTAAACTGGGAAATATGAAGTAAATTTTTCCGGCATTACCGGGTTAAAAATTCAAAAGCAGAAGCTTAACGGCTTCTGCTTTTCAGGTTTTAGGAATATAATTCTGGGTTAACTCGGGTACGATGCTCAGACGGCGGCGAGATCCACTTTTTCTCTCAGAATTTGCTTCGCCTTTACTAATTGATTTTTTACGGTGTTCTTGGAAATGCGAAGGAACTCCGCAATCTCCTGATAGGATTTACCCTCTTCGATATTGAGTTTCAGGATCTGACGTCTTTTAACAGAAAGCGAGTCCACCGCTGCCTGCACAATGCTCAATCTCCTCTCGGTCTCTTCTTTCTCTTCCTCGCCTGCTGCGCGAATAGCTTCCAGGTAATGCTTGCGAAGCTGCTCGCTCTTCTCGATTTTCTTGAAATGATCGAACGCCATATTACGCAGGCAGGTGAAAAGGTAGGAGTTGAAGTTGTAGTCGGGCTTGATCTGCGTCCTTCTTACCCAGATTTTGATAAACACATCCTGTACCATGTTCTCGGCTTCCTCTTCATCTTTGAGCAGGGATACCGTGAAACGCAGTGCAGGTGTTTTATAGTAGTTATACAACTCCGCGAAGGCCGCTTCGTCGCCTTGCGTTACTCTTACCAGAATGTTTTCGTCGGGGTAGGCCACAGTCGTATAGGTTTAACTTATAGAAAAGGGTAATGGATGCTGTATTCAGTATTGCAAAATGAACTTTTATTCTTGATTTGATCCTATTCATTTTTTAGGATTCAAAACCACCGGAGAACATCTACTATATAATTGACAATCAGTCGTATTACTAAAATAAAGTTGTTTGTGACATCACCATAGCGGGTAAAAATTCTGCTATTTCAGCAATCGGCAATGTTTTATATTGAGCGGCAGCATTGTAATTGTTTGATAAAGCTACGTCTTCAAACTTGATTTCAAATCGCAACTTGCGTAAAAATATCTTCATTTTGCGCACGGTTGTACGATTTAATCAAATCATAATAATAACTTATCATTTATTACATATTCGCTCATTTACAGTCGTTTCTATCCGCAAAAATTTAGTAAACCCTACTGTTTTCCCGAACCGGTTGCCTCCGCAGATTTTAACATTTTCATAACATTTGAATCAAATGCTTCCCGAGCCGATAGCCCTCCCTTGCGGATCGGAAGTATTATCCGCAAAAAGCGTAACGTCTATATCCTTTCAACCTAAATCCCCGACCCATTACTGCTCATGGATCAAAACCGCATTAATCAGATACTAGAAAAGATCTCCGCCGTCCAAATAGCCGTTTATGGCGACTTCTGCCTCGATTCCTACTGGGTGATGGACAACCGTGCCTCGGAGATTTCCATTGAAACAGGCTTGCAGGCCCAGGCAGTGGACCGGCATTATTATACGCCCGGCGGAGCGGGGAACGTGGTCGCGAACCTGGCTGCGCTGAAGCCTGCCGGCATACGGGTGATCGGGGTTGTGGGCGATGATATGCAGGGGAGGGAACTGACCCGCCAGCTGCAACAGCTCGGTGCCGATACTACGGCGTTGCAGGTGCAACAGGATAAGTTCAATACATACAGCTACCTTAAAAGACTGGTAGATGGCCGGGAGGAGCCCAGGATCGATTTTGGTGTTTATAATGAAAGAAGCATCGAAACCGATCGGCAGCTCATCTTTGCGATCGAAAAAGCATTGCAGGAATGCGACGCCGTGATCTTTAACCAGCAGGTGACCGGCAGTATCAGCAATGACTCCTTTATAGATGAGGCCAATCAGCTTTTCAGTAAGTACAGCGACAAAATCGTCATGCTCGATTCGCGTCACTTCAACGATCGCATTCTGAACACCTGCCTCAAAGCCAATGACCGTGAAATCGCTTCGCTGAACGGACTGAATGTACGTCCCGGCGAAAATGTGCCTGTCGCCGACGTTAAGCGGTACGGCGCAGCGGTCTTCGGACGATATCACAAGCCGGTTTTCGTTACTTGCGGCGAACGGGGTATCATCGCATTCGACCATGCAGGGCATTCTGAGATTCCGGGCATCCAGCTGAAAGGAAAGCTGGATACAGTAGGAGCCGGTGATACGGCGATCAGCGCGATTACGCTCTGTCTCGCAGCCGGACTGGCCCCGGCCGAAGCGGCACTGTTCGGTAACTTCGCTGCGGCTGTAACGGTGCAGAAACTGTACACCACAGGCACAGCGACCGGTGCCGAGATCGCAGAGGTCGCGAAGGAACCGGACTATATTTACAATGCCGATCTGGCAGAGAACGAACGCAGCGCAGTATACTATCCCGAAACCGAGTTTGAAATATGCGCGCCGGAAATACTTGAAAAACTGGGACATATAAGGTATGCCGTTTTCGATCATGATGGTACGATCAGCTCGCTGCGGCAAGGCTGGGAAGAGATCATGGAGCCGGTGATGATGAAATCCATCCTCGGAGACCAATATGACTCCGTCGATGCCGGAACATTCCACCAGGTCCAGCAGGAAGTCAAATCATTCATTCACAAGACCACCGGTATCCAGACCATTTATCAAATGGAAGGGCTGGTCAACCTGGTTCGCGAATTCGGCTTCGTACCCGAAGAAAAAATCCTCGATAAATTTCAATACAAGGAAATCTATAATGACGGTCTCATGGAGATGGTCGACAAGCGGATGGAAAAACTGGCCAAAGGAGAACTGGGGCAGGAAGATTACACCTTAAAAGGCGCCGTCGCATTCCTGCAGCAGCTCAAAGAACGCGGCGTAACCATGTACCTGGCCAGTGGTACCGATGTCGACGACGTCAGGAATGAAGCTCAGATGCTGGGTTATGCCGATCTTTTCGATGGGGGCATTTACGGGGCATTGAAGGACTACACTAAGTTTTCGAAGAAAATGGTAATCGAAAAGATCATCCGCGACAACAATCTCCAGGGAAAAGAACTGGCAGTGTTTGGCGACGGCCCCGACGAAATCCGTGAAGGGCGGCGGGCAGGCGGCATTTCGGTCGGCATTACCAGCAACGAAGTACAGCGTTTCGGACATAACAGCGCCAAACGCCCCCGTCTCGTACGCGCAGGTGCACAATTGCTGATCCCGGATTTTTCACAATACAAAAAACTCGTCAGCCTGCTGTTCCAGGAAAGCGAAAACTACGCCGAAGCCTGATGCGGACTATCGGAAAACACCCGGGCCGCTGGCTGAGCTGTGCTTTGCTTCCGTTGCTATTTGCATGCGGGGACTGCAAGACCATGGAAAGCGGTCAGTCATTTTATCAGGACCAACCTTTCTTGCAGGAATACCATGAAGCCTATCCCATCGGAACGTCGCTCGCGGCGCAGGATGTCAGAGCGGTTCTGCCAGATCGGGTTGGCAACGTCTGGGCGGCTACCGGAGCAGGTGTTTTCCGAAAAAACAATGGTACGCGCGAATGGACATCGGTCATAACAGACGAAGACAATGGACCGGCGTTCGCCATCGCCATGGATTCGGCAGGAATAGTATGGCTGGGGACCTGGAATGGGCTGTACAAATACCAGAACGGTAACGTCAGCAAAATGGAAGGTCCGGCAGGACCGGTATCAGCCCTCAGCATTCGGGCCAATTTGGTATATGCCATCGGCCCGAACGGATTCTGGCTCGGAAATGCGGGAGGGTTTAAGGCTCAGCACTCCACCATCGCCCGTTCTGTAAGAGATGTTGTAGCCGATGAAAAGGATGGGCTGTGGATCGGGACCGATGTAGGGCTTTACCATTGGACGCCCGGATTGACAACACACAGCTACAAACACGACACGCTGATTTCGGCCTATGTGAAGGGGTTGGCCTTCGATCACGAAGGGAAGCTCTGGATCGGCGGGCTAGGCGGTGTGACCATTCAGCACGAAGGTAAAAAAGCGAAAGAACTGACTGTAAAAAACGGCATCCCTTCGACCTATGTGACAGCCGTGCGCATGGCACCCGATAGCAGCATGTGGGTGGGAACACAAACCGGCGTGATACGCTTTCGGCCGGATGGAAGCCGATCGCTCCTGTTCTCGCGGCGATGGCTCATGGATGACCAGGTCAACGACATTGCATTCGACAAGGACGGGACCGCCTGGATCGCCACTCCGAAGGGCGTAAGCGCTATCCGAAATAGAAGGATGACACTCGCGGGCAAAAGCGATTTCTTTAATGATCTTTTGATGAAACGTCATATCCGCGCGCCGTGGATTGCAGGTCAGGCCCATTTGAAAGTGCCGGGAGACACTACCAGTTGGGAACCCGAGGATGATGACAATGATGGCGAGTTCACTGGTAATTACCTGGCAATGGAAAGCTTCCGATATGCCGCTACCAAAGATCCCGGGGCCCGCGAGAATGCCAGAAAAGCATTCGGGTTCCTGAAATTTTTGCAGGAAGTGACCGGAACCAATGGCTTCTTCGCGCGCACCATCATCCCGGCCGAATGGACACGCATGCACGATGGCAACCGCACGTATACGGAGCGGGAAAAGGCCGACGAACTGGTTAAAGAGCCCCGTTTCAAACCGGTAGAGGTCCGGTGGCGCAAATCGGCCGATGGCAAATGGCTATGGAAGGGTGATACCAGCAGTGACGAAATGTGCGGGCATATGTTTGGGTACTACTATTACTATACGCTGGCGGCCGATGCCGGCGAAAAAAAAGTAATTGCAGCGCATGTGGCCCGCATTGTCGACTACCTGATGCAGCACAATCTGAATTTCACCGACATCGACGGCACACACACCCGCTGGTCGGTGTGGTCGCCGGACCAACTCAACCGCGATCCGGAATGGCTTCCCGATCGCAACCAGAACTCCATGGAAATGCTGGCATTCCTCAAACTGGCCTACCACATGACCGGCCAGCCAAAATATGAAAAGGAGTATCTGCGGCTCATCGGGCAGGAACATTACCTCGACAATATGAAGGATGTTACGCGCCAGAACCCGGCATGGTTCATCTATTTCGATGTCGTGCTGCAAGCCTACTTATACCCCATCCTGATCCATTGCGAGAAGGATCAGGAGCGACAGAAATTTTATCGGAAGCACCTCGAAGAATGGTTCGCGAGGAGGGTCGCAGATCATAATCCCCTGGTTAATTTCATTTACAACGAAAGCCTTAACCAGAAGGTGGAGCTTGAAAATTCCATTGCGTTTCTGAAAGACACACCCCTCGATCTCATTGACTGGCCCATTGATCATAGTAAGCGGGAAGACATCAGCATTATCCGCACCCCGGTTCTGGAAGACCAGCAGGTAAGCGAATTACAACCTGCCAGTATCCGGCTCACTGTCCGCTGGGACAAAAATCCGTGGACGGTGGCAGGCGGGAACCCGGAAGTAGAAAGAGAGCCGGTGTTCTGGCTGCTGCCTTATTGGATGGGCAGGTACCTGGGGATGATTTCGAAATAGTAAGCCAATGATAGATCTGTTCGTTATGAAAAAACATCTCTTATTTCTATTCATCAACCTGCTACTATCTCTCATGCAAGAAACATTCGCACAGGACGGGCAGACCTATGCCGAGAAGCTGGGCTGGCCCAAAGGCTCCAAAGTCATTATTCTCCATGTCGACGATGCCGGCATGTCGCATTATTCCAATGAAGGTGCTAAAAAATCCATCCAAAACGGAGTCGCTACCTCATGCAGCATTATGATGCCCTGCCCCTGGGCTGCCAGTTTTGCCCGGTTCGCGATAGCCAACCCCGCTATGGACGCAGGCTTGCACCTGACACTCACTTCGGAATGGGAAGACTACCGCTGGCCACCGCTCAACGGCATTGCACATTCTCATGGACTGGTGGATGAGGAAGGTTGCATGTGGCATGAAGTGGAACAGGTAATCACAAATGCCAGTCCCGAAGTCGTTGAGCAGGAAATCAGGGCGCAGCTCGATCGCGCACTGAAAATCGGCCTGAAACCCACTCACATGGATTCACACATGGGGACCCTGTTTTTTCACATTCCTTTTCTGGAAAGGTACATCAAAGTCGGGGTGGAATATGGCATCCCGGTCATGTTCCCCGGCGGTAACAATAAACTGCTGAAAGAATCCCTGAACAATCCACTGGTGAAAAAGCTCAAAGCCGAAGGCAAATGGAAGGACGGCATGGAGCTTCCCGAGCCTGAGCTTGTAAAACGGTCGGCGGAATTTGGCAGGAAGATCTGGGATGCCGGCCTGCCTGTACTCGATGATCTGCACACGATCAGCGGCGACTGGAAACCCGAAGGCGAATCCGTTACGCCGGAACAATGGGGAAAATACAAAGCAGCCCAATTCAAAGAAACGATTGCAAAAATGCAGCCGGGCGTAGCGATGATGATCGTCCACAGCAGCGACATTACCGAAGACTTCAAATACATTTCTGCGTCGGGAGGTTCCCGGTACGCTGACATGCTGTCGATGCTCGATCCGGATCTGAAAAGTTACATACGGTCGGAAGGGATCATTCTCACCACCTGGAAAGAAATGATGGAAAGGAGAAAAAAAGCAAAATGATTTTAAAAAAAACGATTTGGGCATGGGCCATTATGGTCGCATCCGCAGTAATAGGAAAAGCGCAGGATGCGACAGTTGTAAAACAAATGTTAATCTTCCCGCATCAGGAAAAGCATGTTCACGGGAGCAGCATTGTAAGCCTTCCTAATGGCGATATGCTGGTGGCCTGGTTCCAGGGGAGTGGCGAACGGACAGCCGACGACGTGCTGATCATGGGTTCGAGGCTGAAAAAAGGAGCGTCCAAATGGAGCGAGCCTTTTCTGATGGCCGATACACCCGACATTCCGGATTGCAATCCGGTCTTGTTTCTGAATGCACAAGGAAAGCTCTTTTTAGTTTGGATTGCCGTACAGGCCAATCTGTGGGAACAATCGATCCTCAAATTCCGGACATCCACTGACTATAACGGAGCGGGAGCACCGCAATGGAGCTGGCAGGACAATATCCTTCTCAAACCCGGACAGCGTTTCGCCGAAGAGGTAGAAAATAAATTCAAAACGATGCCTGAGAGCGGAGCAGGCTGGGCCGGCTACGCACCCAAATATGATGACATGGTCATATCTGCCGCAAAAGACGCTCCCAAACGCAGCATCGGGTGGATGACGCGGATTAAGCCATTGCTGATGGAAAGCGGCAGAATTGTGCTGCCGCTTTATTCGGATGGCTACAATTTTTCAATGACTGCCATTTCAGACGATAATGGTACGACTTGGCGCCCCGGCCTGCCCATCGTGGGACGAGGGCCTATTCAACCGGCATTGGCCCAAAAGAAGAACGGCGATCTGGTAGCACTCATGCGGGACAGCGGCGACTGGCCGACAAGAGTACATATCAGCGAATCGAAGGACCGCGGCGAAAGCTGGAAGGCGACCACCAAAACCGATATTCCGAACACTGCGAGCGTCGAATTGCTGGTATTGAAAGATGGAAGATGGACATTCCTGGGCAACGACATCGATGATGGACGCTATGTCCTCAGTCTTCGTATTTCAACAGACGAAGGTCAAACCTGGAAGCGGTACTTCATCGAAAACGATAAGACCAAAAAGGGCGGGTATTCGTATCCGTCGCTGATCCAGACCGCCGACGGCCTGCTGCACATGACTTACTCCCATCATCCGGAGAAGGGAAAAAAATCGATCAAATATGTGGTAGCAGATCCTTCGAAACTCTGACACCCGCAGTTTGAGCCAGAATACAACCGGGGCTATTGCCCTTTTACCAACAAATGTTATAACAATGCAAAAACCCATTTTACTATCCCTCCTATTTCTGCTTTACGTTACTCTTTCGGATGTCCGCGGTCAGGCGGTGCATAAGGACAAGCCCTTTTTGCAGGATTTCAGTGTCAAATATTACGCTGACAGCTCGCAGAATTCGCTATTGCAGGCAGCCTCCGACCGCAATGGCGTTATTCAGATACTTGCCAAAGAAGGCCTCCGGCACGTGTATGACGGACAATTCCTTTACCCAGGCACCGTCGTTCCCGACAGGAACTACCGTTTCATGAAGGATAAGCACATCACGGCATTAACTTCCTACCAGGATCAGCTGGTGTACCTCACCGATCAGGTTGTGATGAGCAATGCATGGGCAGGTACATTATTTTCAAAGCATAATCTCCCCAAGGCAAACCTGCTGGCCGGCGGCAAGGAGTTTACTTTTCTGGTATCAGATGGAATTTCACTGGATTTGATCAAGGATTCGAAGAGCCTTTGGAATGGCAAACTGCCGGATGATTCCGTGATTGCCCTGGCATTTCAGGCCAAAGCGAATCAGTTCTGGATCCTGGGGAACAAATCGCTCTATAAACTGACCGTTCACGATAAAAAGCTGACCAAAGCATTAAGCGGGACGGATTTCACTGCATTCGACCTGTTGTCCCAGGAGAGCAAAATCATCATTGGCACGACGGACGGTTACATTTCATTCGATCTTCAAACCGGAAAACAGACCGGAACGATTAACAGGAAACTACCTGCTACGAAAATTACCGCGGTTCGCGAAGTGAATGGCAAGGTTTGGTTTGGTTCCAATCTCGGTGCATTCGCATTGCGTCCGGATGGTAAGTTTGACTATTACTTCGGTGAGCGCTGGCTTCCGGGCAATTCGGTGATCGACATTGCAAAAGGTCCTCAAAACTCGGTGTTGATACTAACGAACAAAGGTCTGGGCCAAATCCAGTTCAAATCAATGACCCTGGAAGACAAAGCGATGCTGTTTGAACAGCAGGTGCGGCTGCGGCACATCCGGAATGGCTTCAATGCAACCTTGGTGGGGCTCAATCACGGCAATTTGTCAACCGGCCTGATGGAAGATTCGGATAACGATGGACTATGGACATCCATGTACCTGGGTGGCGAGATCTTCAGGTATGCGGTAACGAAAGATCCCGAGGCATTACAGAATTGCCGCGAGTCCATGGATGCAATGGAACGCCTGTATACCGTTAATCCCGTAGCCGGCTTTCCCGCGCGTTCATTCGAACGCTCCGGCCATATCAATGAACTGCATGACGTTGAGCGGTGGCAGCATTCCCCCGAGAAGGAATGGGATTGGAAATCCACCACCAGCAGTGACGAGGTGATAGGACATATCTTTGCATTCGGTGCGGCCGCAGAATTGCTCGATGATCCGAAAATAAAAAAACAGGCCATTACGCTGATCGATACGGTCATGTCGCATATTGTAAAAAACGACATGTACCTCATTGATTACGACGGCAAGCCTACCATGTGGGGCAAATGGCATCCCGACTATGTAAATTCCTTCCCTACCAATGTGGGTGACCGGAAGCTTAACTCGTCCAACATCGTAGCCATGCTGCAGACAGCCTACCATTTTACTAAAAAGGAAAAATACAAGGCGAAAGCATTCGAGCTCATGACCAAACACGGGTACCTCGAAAATATGATGCGACCGATGAGCGTAATTGGCCGAGCACCTGCGGATGCGGATGACCACGCCAAGCATATGTCCGACGGCTGGAATCATTCGGATGACGAAATGTACTTTGTAGGTTACTGGGGACTCTATCGCTACGCATTCAATGATACGCTGAAAGCCCAGTACAAAAAGCAGATCATCGATCACTGGCAAGCCGAAAGGCCTGAAAAGGAAGGCGCATGGAACATCTTCACCGCTGTAACCGGAACCCGGGAATTCGATCTGAACGAGGCCGTGTGGTATCTTCAGGAACACCCGGTGGACCTGATCGACTGGGTGATTAAAAACAGCCACCGGAAAGACATTGAATTATTGGCCCCCAACTTCCGCCGGCAAACCACCAAGGAGGTTTTACCACCGGACGAACGACCTATTCAACGCCACAACGGCAATATGTTCAACCTCGACCGTAATGGAGGAAACGGCGCATCGGAGCATAGCGCCGGAGACATCTGGCTCCTACCCTACTGGATGGGCCGTTACCTGGGAGCAATTACCGCCCCCCAAAAGTAGATTTTGCCATGAGACTTGTTTCTATCCGGGTTTTATCGTTCCTAACATTACTAAATATGCAATCCTGCCAGACAGATACCGCTGAAATACAGCTCACACACGATCTGACCTACCACCACGATCTGGACAACAATGACAACTTTTCGCCGGATGGGCAATGGCTTGTCTACGACACCAGAACAGATGAGGGGGGTATAGCGGAATCGGCGCGGATCGAGCGGGTAAATATTGAAACCGGGGAGAAGCAAGTCCTCTTTGACATTAAAGGCAATGCAGCATGGGGGCCCGGCGCAGGGGCCGTCAGCTATAGTCCAAAGGAAAATGCGGTCGTGTTCATACATGGCCTGCACAACAGCACCAAAGAAAACCCATACCAGCAATGGCGCCGCACCGGTGTGATTATCCGGGATACCCGACCTAATGTCCCCGTGTACATGGACGCGCGTGATGTGACGCCCCCGTTTACACCGGGTGCCCTGCGCGGCGGCACGCACCGGCACGAGTGGAGCGGCGACGGGGAATGGATCGGATTTACCTACAATGACGCGATTTTAAAGGCCCTTGAGGCTAAAACCGGGGAGAAGCATAATCTCAGGACCATCGGTGTTTCCAAAAAAATAAAGGCGGTTCCGGTTGATGCAAACCCTGAGAATGTTTCAGGCGAATGGTTCAGCGCGCTCGTTGTGCGGGTGGTCTCCAATCCTGTGCCGGGAAGTGACGAAATCAGTCATGCTGCCAGCGACAGTTGGGTAGGCACAAACGGCTATGCGCTCGCCGACGGAAGTCGACAAATGGCACGCGCATTCCTTGGAACAGTAAAAGACCGGACCGGCAAGGATGTACCCGAAGTATTCATCGTCGATATACCGAACGATATTACCCAACCCGGACCGCTGGGCCCGTTGGAAGGAACGGATACGGATTTCCCCATGCCGCCGAAAGGTGCTGTACAGAAAAGACTGACTTTTACGGCAAATACACTGAACCCCGGTTGTGCAGGCATTGTCAGGTCGTCGCCAGATGGCAGTCAACTCGCATTTTTGGCCAAAGACAACAAAGGTATCAGTCAAATTTTCACACTGTCGCCAAAAGGCGGCCAACCCCGCCAGGTCACTGAATCTGCCACCGACGTCACCGGAAACCTTCGATGGAGCCCTGATGGTGAGCACATTGCTTATGTCCACCAGGGCAACATTATGCTATGCAAAGTGGAAGGGGGCCCATTCCAGCAACGAGTAAGCACGTTAGTAGAGGCTGGCGAATTCGCGCCTGGTAACCTGGTGTGGTCCCCGGATGGAAAGGTGCTCGCCTACAACCGGCTGGTTAAGGATGGAGCGGGGAAAGGGACGCAGCAGGTGTTTATAAAGAGGGTTTTGTAACACGCTTAGATTGAAGTCGCGTTTACAAAAGCTACCTTCTTATAAACCGTCGTGAGTGGGAGTTCCGTATCAAAATAGGGAAGCTTGATCACATCCTCCATTTTGTCATAAAACTCCACATACCAGCGGGCGCCCTCCCGGATGTAGATTTCGACGCCGCATTTAGCCTGCTCGACCAGGAGATAGTACTGCAATGAAGGCATAAGTGAGTATTCACGAAGCTTATCCACGCGATCCGTAGTTTCGGTGCTTTCGGATAGTACTTCCACAATTAGAAGCGCATGAGTTGTATAACGGGAGGCGTCACCCTTTTCATCGCAAATTAGAAAATCGGGAATTCGGAAAACGCTACCCTCCTCCACGCGCAATTTTACGGAGTTTTGGAAAAAATGGTAAGCTCCATTCTCCAAAATGGCTCCTAAGTAGCGATGAATATTGCCTGCAATCCGATTAGAAGTTGTTGTTTCTCCAGACATCTCGATGATTTCTCCGTTGACGAATTCAAACCGGCCTTCATGTTGTTCACAAAAGGCGAAGTATTCTTCCAGCGAATAGAGTCTTTCAGCCACAGCTTCCATATTGTTCTGCTTTTCTATCAAAAATACTGAATTACAGGTGAAATCCTAATGGCAAACGTTGCAAACGAGCCGCAAATTAATAATTCCCGGACCGTTTCGATGACCCTCTGATAATCAGTTCCGAGCGAAGGATAATTGGCTCCGTTTGTGCTGTCGCTCCCTTGCCATTGAGTTGCCCTACGATCGTCATCACGGCCGTCTTACCCATTTGATAGCCCGGATAAAAAACAGTGGTAAGCTGAGGGGCTATCACTTGCGAAACGGGGTCGTTATTGAATCCCACCACAGCAATATCACCGGGGATTTCGTAACCCTTTTCCTTTAATGCCTGCATGCAAACCGCTGCACAAAGGTCATTGGAAATAAACAAGCCATCCGGCCGGTTCTCCATCTGATCGATTTGCTCCGCCGTGAGTCGCCCCGCCTCCTGGCTGAGATCCGTGACTACCACCAGATTGTCGTCCAGCTGCAGGTGTTTTTCAGCAACTGCCCTCCTGAAACCCGCGAGGCGATCGGCATAGACGTTCCTGCGCAGATCACCGGTCACATGCAAGATTCTCCGGCAGCCTTCATCCAGCAAATGGCGCGTCGCCTCGTAACCCGCCTGTTCATTATTAATGATGATCGCCCCGCACTGTGGATGCTGCATCACCCGGTCGAAGAAAAGCACCGGAATGTTCCGGTTGATGAACGCCGAAAAATGCTCAGATGACCCGGTGTCATATGCAACTGACACCAAAAGACCATCTACACGGCTATTGAACATGGTTTTGGCATTGGCTCTCTCCTTCACCTCCGTTTCCAGCGACTGGCTGATCAGCAGGTTATAACCCACATTATTGGCCACTTCTTCCATTCCCGCCAATACGGTCGACATGAAATTACTATTCAAACGCGGTACGATGACACCGAGCGTATGGGTTTTGCGCGTGCGTAAATGGCTCGCGAAAGTATTGGACCGGTAACCGAGCTCGGCCGCCTTCTCTGCAATGAGCACCTTGGTTTTAGCGTTAATGGCAGGATGATCGTTCAGTGCACGGCTGACGGTTGCCGGTGATATTCCGAGTAATTTTGCCAGGTCGTAAATGGTAATTTCTTTTTCCATCTTGCTTTCCTTGTAGGGGATTAGAGAGCCAAAACACGTCTCAGGTTTTATCCCACAAATTTGACGGTTTTCGAGTTTACATGTATTGGTTCAAATTTAGAGCAAGTTAATGCAATCGGTTACAATACAAGTTTATATTTGCATATTAATAAAATAAAAAGACTATGATTCAAACCATGCGCTGGTTCGGACCCAATGACCCGGTATCCCTGATGGATATCCGCCAGGCCGGATGTAGCGGTGTTGTGAGCGCGTTGCATCAGATTCCGGTGGGGGAAGTTTGGACCAGGCAGGCCATCGCCGAGCGCGTCCGGATCATTGAATCGGGCAATGAACATTACACTACATTGAAATGGCTGGTCGTAGAAAGCTTGCCGGTTCACGAGCATATTAAAAAGGGTTTGCCCTCCCGTGAGACTTACATTGCAAACTACAAGGAGTCGCTGCGCAATCTCGCCGCAGAAGGTATCAAAACCGTGTGCTACAATTTCATGCCGGTACTCGACTGGTCCCGGACCGATCTGGCCTATACCTTCCCGGAAGGCCACAAAACGCTGCGTTTCGTCTGGGAAGATTTTGCATTGTTTGACCTCTATATCCTGCGAAGGCCGGATGCGGTGAACGATTACGACCCGGAAGTACAGGAATCAGCCCGCCGGAAGTTGCAGGGAATGTCGCCCGAGGAAATACAAAAACTCACCAACACCGTTCTCCTGGGCTTGCCGGGTTCGGAGGAAGCGTTCGAGCTTGGCAATTTTCAGGCTTTGCTGGATGCTTACACAGAGATCGGCGATCGCGGACTTCGGGAGAATCTTTACTACTTCATCAGCCAGGTCGCTCCTGAGGCCGGAGAAGTGGGAATCAATTTGTGCATTCATCCCGACGATCCGCCGCGACCGCTGCTGGGCCTTCCGCGCGTGGTTAGTACGGAAGCGGATCTTACGCAATTGCTGAATGCATGCGACATACGGGCCAACGGCATCACCTTCTGCACCGGGTCCCTCGGTGTCAGAGCCGATAATGACTTGCCCGGTATGATCCAGCGCCTCGGCGACCGCATTCATTTCGTGCATTTGCGTACGACCAGAAGAGAAGCCGAAGATCAGCGGAATTTCCATGAAGCACCCCATCTGGACGGTGACGTGGACATGTATGCGGTCGTGAAGGCATTACACCAGGAAGAGCTGCGGAGAAAGGCGGCACATAACGCCGATGCGGAGCTTCCCATGCGCCCCGATCACGGTTTCCAGATGCTGGATGACCTGCATAAAAAGACCTACCCGGGCTATTCGATGATTGGAAGGCTCAAAGCGTTGGCCGAATTGCGTGGCCTTGAAATGAGCATTGCCAAATCGATGCAAGGTTTTTAAGTTTAGTATTATTGATTTATCATATATGTCCATTCACAATTCAGATTTATCCCTTCAAGTCTTTTCGTTGGAAGGGAAATTAGCCCTGGTCACAGGCGGAGGAAGCGGCATCGGATTCCATATTGCCCAATGCCTGGCCAAAGCAGGTGCCCGCGTGGTGATCACAGGTCGCAGAGAGGCTGTTTTGCAGGAAGCTCTGGGATCATTAGGCCCGGATGCCCGCTATTTTGTCAATGATATCACCGATCTCAAAACAATACCCGGTCTGATAGCCGACATTGAGGCCCAGGCAGGGGCGATCGACA
>CBFGMV010000113.1:0-27500 GCA_965649915.1 uncultured Dyadobacter sp. | reverse complement strand
TCAACGGGGATGGATTCGGCGATGTCGTCCTCGGCGCCCCGCTGTATACCAAGGGCCAATATGCGGAGGGCGTTGCTTTTATCCACTACGGCAGCAACACCGGACTGGCGGTACAGCCCGCGCTGATCCTGGAAGCGAACCAGGCAGAGTCCCGGATGGGACATTCGGTAGCTTGTGCCGGCGATGTCAACGGCGATGGATTTGCCGACGTAATCATCGGTGCATACCTGTACGACAATGGTCAGAAGGACGAAGGAATGATCTACGTTTACCAGGGCCGAAGCAATGGCCTGGATCCCAATCCGATATCGGCCATAGAGGGAGAGCAAATAGACGGTTACGTCGGTTACAATGTGGCCTCAGCCGGCGACATCAACGGGGATGGGTACAGCGACATCATTGCGGGTTCTTATGCCTATGATCATGGGCAGCAGGATGAGGGGGCGGCGTTTGTGTGGTTCGGGGGAGGAAGAAGTATTAAAGAGACGGTCGTCACGCATTTAGATATGAATCTGCCCGGCATTCAATTTGGCTGGTCGGTGTCTAGCGCCGGGGACGTGAATGGGGATGGGTTTGGGGATGTGATTATCATTGCCAATAAATTCGATGGAGGTGAGTCTGAGGAAGGTGCAGCGTTTATATACCATGGTTCTTACACCGGCATATCGACAATAGCTGAGACTGTTCTGGAAAGCAATCAAAAGCTTGCAGGACTGAATTCCGCAGCGGCATGTGATATCAATGGCGATGGGTACGGAGATGTAGTGGTCGGCATACCATACTATGATGTGAGCCAACCAAATGCTGATGAAGGTGCCATGATGGTATTTCATGGCTCTCCGCAGGGCGTCATCAAAATTCCGAATTTGATTATTAGTGGAACACAACTGAAAGCGAAATTTGGACTTGATGTTGCATCTGCCGGAGACGCAAATAGCGATGGATATGGCGATATCATTGTTGGTGAACCCGAATACGATTGGGATCCATTGTCAAATGAGAATGAAGGGCGCACGCATATATTCTATGGAACGGCGTCTGGAATTAACGATATGCCTTTGACGATCGACGGCCCCCAAATTGGATTTTACTTTGGTTGTTCGGTTTCGGGAGGTGAGGATTTCAATTCTGATGGATATGATGATGTGATTGTCGGAGACTCCTATTACAGCGAAGTGGAAGCATGGGAGGGAGCCATATTTGTTTTTTATGGTTCAGCCAACGGAATAGACTCAACAAATCCAGTCATTCTTCAGAGCAACATTGCTGTCACACTATTTGGCTCATCCGTTTCCACTGCGGGCGATATCAACGGTGACGGTTTTGGCGATATTGTGGGCGGCTCGTATTTATACCAGAATGGGCAGTTTTACGAAGGAGCAGTGTACGTCTATTACGGCTCTATCTCTGGCATTGTTAACAACCCCACGATTTTAGAAGGCAATGTCAATCACGGCAATTTCTATATAGTTTCGTCCGCCGGTGATGTGAATGGGGATGGTTATGGTGATTTGCTTGTCGGCGGACCCGGATATTCAAATGGGCAAAAAAAGAAGGGAGCGGTCAATTTGTACCTTGGTTCCGCCACCGGAATTTTAAATGGCTACAACTTTCGGATTGAGCTGGATCAAGATAGTGCCTATTTGGGGGCAGCAGTAGCTGCTGCGGGTGATATCAATGGTGATGGATATAGTGACCTCATCACAGGCGCCTACCTGTACGACAACGGCCAATTAAATGAGGGGAAAGCGTCCGTCTATTATGGCAACAGCACCCTAGGTACCCGCAACAACCTCCGCCTCTACAACTCCTCCGACCTAACAACTCCCATCAACCATACCCAATTCCCCTTAAACAACTTCGGCGCGGGCCTGTTTGCCAAATCTTTCCTCGGCCGAAACAAGGGTAAACTGGTATGGGAGACAAAACCATCAAATCAAGGCTTTTCAAAGGGCAGCAACAACGCCATTACCAATAGTACCCAATTTACAGGGGCACAAAATGCCTACACCAGCCTGGGGACAAATGGGGTGGAACTGAAAAACCTCATCAACAAGCAGGGACCTTCCACCAAAGTAAGGGTGCGGGTAAAATATGATCCGGTATTGGCATTGACCGGACAAGCGTATGGGCCCTGGCGTTACCTGCCGGCTTATCTGATGGGCAACAGCACGGCGCCTGTGCCGGAGGAAGTGGCGAATGATATGTCGGAGACCATTAAAAGGAAGGCTATGATGGCGGACACCGAAAAGTGGAATGCAAGTATTAGTGTATTCCCGAACCCGGCCAGCGACCGGCTCAATATCGACATCCGAAATTTTAGTGACATTCAGAGCACCAAAATCCTCACATCAAATGGTGTAGCGGTTTACCAGCAGTCAGGATTGCAAAAGTCCGTTGATACCAGCAAGCTTCCGGCAGGCGTGTATTTCCTGGTGATCACGAATCAAGATGGATTACAGACAACCCGTAAAATATTGATTAACAAGTAAGAGTATCAAACAAACAGAACGCCGCTACTGATCATCAATAGCGGCGTTCTGTTTGTTAAGACTTTACCATCTAATCCCACAACTTCCCGGGATACACCCCTGCCTCGTGCAGCGCATTCAACGACGCCTGCACCGTCGGTTTATCCTCGGGATAAGTCACTCCGAACCAGTCGGAGGCGATGCGGAAGACCCGACAGTCGCCGAGGCCGCCTTTGATAATGTGCGTCATGACGGTCGGGATGTAAAACTCTGCTTTCGGAGTATCGATATTCTCCCGCGCATACTTTTCGAAAAGATCCTTGGTAATGGGGAACATGGATGGTTTGAAACCCCAGAAGTTCATGGAAACCGGTGTTTCCGGAGCCAGCTCGGTGCGGGTTTCGCCTTCTTCGAAATAAATTACGCCGTTTTCTTCAAAAATCTTGGTGCGCTCTACAACAGAATCCAAATTGTGATCGTCACGTTCTACGCATACACCCCGTGAAACGGTACCATTTTCGGAAAGCGTGCGTTTCAGCTCGTATCCGATCATGGCGTGCTGCTTGTCGTTGGTATCGTTTTGCAGAAAGCTAGCCATCGTCTCGAACGCATCGCGGCCATAAAAGTCGTCGGCATTAATGACGGCAAAAGGTGTATCCGTCTGTTCCCAGGCGCAGAGTGTGGCGTGACCCGTTCCCCAGGGCTTAGTACGTTCTACCACGCCCAGATCTTCCGGAACATAAGATTGAACCCCCTGAATGGCGAAATCGAAATCGATCTTTCCTTTGAGTTTGGGCGCGAAAATCGCTTCTGCACTATCCTTGATCTCCTGACGTACTATAAAAACTACCTTTCCGAAACCGGCCCGGATGGCGTCGTATAAAGAATAATCGATGATCGTTTCTCCGTTAGGACCGAACTGGTCGAGCTGCTTGATACCTCCGTACCTGCTACCGATACCGGCAGCCAAAATCAAAAGAGTTGGTTTCATTCAATTGGATTTAAACGTTCCTTCATGTGGTGTGTAAAAAACGGTTCAAAATAAACCCATTCAAAACGATAAAAAAAACGCGCTCCGGATTTCGGAGCGCGTTTTTTCAAAATAAAATATTTTAATAATTTAACTAAACTGCGAAGCTTTCCCCGCATCCGCAGGTGCGGGTAGCGTTGGGATTGATGAACTGAAAACCTTTCCCGTTCAGTCCGTCGCTAAAATCGAGGGTCGTCCCGGCCAGGTACAGAAGGCTCTTTTTGTCTACGATGATCTTCACTCCTTTGTCCTCGAAAACCATATCATTGGGCTTCGATTCGGAATTGAATTCCAGATTGTATGTCAAACCGGAACAACCGCCTCCCAGTACACCTACCCGGATCTGATAGTCCTCTTCAAACCCGTCGGCTTTGCGGAGTTCAACAATTTTATTTTTGGCTGTATCGCTTACCGTAACCATCGTCTTAATGTGTTTTATTACCTGTTCCAATTAACATACCAGAACGACCTGAAAGTTCACATCTCACTCAAAAAACGCCCAATTCATTCGGTCATTCAATCATTCAATCATCATAATATCACCGCCCCGCCCTGGTTAATGCCCGACACATGCACCGCCGATTCGATACCCACACTTGCAAAACGTTCCTGCATGGCCTTCCCGGCATTTTTTGCATCCTCGATTCCTCGGCTCAATGCAAACATCGATGGCCCCGAACCCGAAATACTGCATCCCAGCGCACCATTTGAAATAGCCGACTGTTTTACATTTTTAAACTCAGGGATCAGGATCGACCGAACGGGTTCGATGATCACATCTACCATCGAACGGCTGATCAACTCATAATCCGCTTTCATAAGCCCGGCTACTAAGCCGGCCACATTACCCATTTGAGCGATTGTATTTTTCAGAGAAACCTCGTTGCGCAAAATGAAGCGCGCGTCTTTGGTATTGATCTCGATATCGGGATGCACAAGCGTGCAGTACAGATCGTCCGGGACCGGGATCGTAAAGATATCAAGCGGGTTATAGCTTCGGATAACAACAAACCCTCCCAGCAGCGATGGACCCACATTGTCCGCATGCGCCGAACCGGACGCCATGCGCTCTCCCTCCATCGCGAAAGGCAGCAGTTCTTTGCGGCTTAACGGGTTACCCAGCAATTCGTTCATTGCCACCACGCCAGCCACCGCACTCGCCGCACTCGACCCCATTCCACTTCCAAGCGGCATATTTTTGTTCAAAACCACCTCGCAGCCAAGATCTTTGATACCCAAATGTTTCAGCAAAGCCAGCATTACCACCGTCACGGAGTTCTTCTCTGCCTGTCGCGGCAACCTTCCCTCATCACCTGTAATTTCCGTAATGACTACGCCCGGTTCGTCCCGCTTGGTTAATTCGACCGTATCACCCGGCTCCTGGATTGCAAAACCAAAAATATCAAACCCACACGACACATTAGCGACTGTCGCCGGCGCAAAAGCTTTTACTGAATTCACTGTAAATGGTTGTTTTCTTTTAAGTATAGAAGGACAGCCTCAAAAAACACAATTGCGTCACCCATCGATTCTAATGCATCGTGCTCTGCCACTTCATCATAGTCATAATCTCCAAAATTTCTCTTTTCGAATGTCCTTTGCAGTCTAATGTTTAACGAAACATCCAGACAACCAGTCTTCAGGTACATTTCTCGAAACTTATAGAGTGCTCCGGTATGGGTTTTGGTTTTCACACCTGAAACGAAAAACAGGGCCTGGATCGAATGGAACATAGTATAGTAAGCACGATTAACGCAAGCCTCGTAAAGCCTGAGTTCGTATGAACCTTTACTCTCGTCCAAACAATCCGCGGCCTTTTTGCATAATACGGCCTGCGGTTAGTTCTGTCATACAACGATTCCTTCATTACGGACATGAATAGTCAAAGCCGCTTGACCTTGAAGCAACTTTTGTGTCGAAATAGGAACCGTTGATATCCAAAAATCATATTTCAGCCCAAGCGAAGCACTAATGCCCGACATTCGACTTATTTCTGCAAATGCATTTATATTTTCATCATTCAAAACCACCAGAAAATCCACATCAGAATCTTCATGCTGCTCCCCGCGCGCATAGGAGCCGAAAAGAACGATTTTGTCGAGCCTTTGGCCGTAAAGGGCGCTGATACCACTGACAAACTCTTTCGTCAGCGCAGCAATCGATTCCGGTACTTTCCTGTTGCTCATCGCTTCAAATGGATCAGAATAACTCCGGCAATTTAACTCCTTCTATCCCAAATAGCTACTGATACTCATGATATCCGCGAACACGCCCGACGCTGTTACCTCAGCCCCAGCCCCCGGACCTTTGATCACCAGCGGACGGTCTTTATATCGTTCGGTCGTGAATGAAACGATGTTATCACTACCCGAAAGCGTGTAAAAAGGATGCGACGCATCCACGGTTTTCAGCTCGATGGTGGCCTTGCCGTTTTCCAGGGTAGCAATGTATCTCAATTTCTCACCTTTGGCATCGGCTGCCGATTGCATATCTGCAAAGTAGGCATTGGAAATTTCGAGCTCCCCGAAGAATGCATCTACCGTAGGCGCGTTCAGGCAATTTCCAGGCAGGATCTGTGAAATTTTCACTTCCTCAGGTTCCAACGGCACGCCCACTTCCCGCGAGAGGATCAATATTTTACGCCCCACATCGGCGCCGCTCAGATCGTCGCGGGGATCGGGTTCCGTGAAACCTTTGGCTTTCGCCTCCTTCACAATGTCCACAAACCGGCTTTCGCCTCCAAAATTGTTAAATATATAGGATAGCGTTCCCGAAAGGATCGCCTCAATCTTCAAAAACTTATCGCCACTCGCCATGAGCCCCTGGATCGTATTGATGATCGGTAGTCCTGCTCCGACATTGGTTTCATACAAAAACTTCACACCCCGCTGCAATGCGGTGCGCTGCAATGCGATATACTCCGAATAGCTGCCGGAATTGGCCACTTTATTAGGCGTAACCACGCTGATACTGGCATCGAGCAGCATATGGTAATATTGCACAATGTCCTTTTCGGATGTGCAATCCACGAAAACGCTGTTGGGCAGGTTCAGCTCAATCATGCGTTGCACGAATGCGGGCAGGCTGGTTTTCACGCCCTCGTCCATGACGCGGTCGCGCCAGTTTTCCGGCTTTATACCATCCGCATCGAGCAGCATCTTCTTGGTGTTCGATAAACCAGCGATGTTCAGGTTCAGCAGCTTTTCTTCGCGCAGGTACTGCGTCTGGTTGCGGATTTGTTCAATCAGCGTTCCACCGATGAGCCCTACCCCCACGATAAACAGATTCAGCGACCGCGTTTCCGACTGGAAGAACACACCATGGATCGCATTCAGCGCTTTGGATAAATCACTTTTTGCGATGACCACCGAAATATTCAGCTCCGAGGAACCCTGGGCGGTAGCAACCACATTGATACCATTCTTCCCCAGCGCCGAGAACAGTTTTCCGGAAACACCGGTACTCTTCTTCATCCCCTCGCCCACAATGGCTACAATGGACAGGTTTTTCTCAACCGAAATACCGTCGATATGTCCCAGACCGATTTCGATAGCGAACTCTTTTTCCAGCACGTCGATGGCCCGTTGCGCATTCTTCGGATCGATCGAAAAACAGATCGAATGCTCGGAAGATGCCTGCGAAATCAGGATAACGCTGATATGATTATTGGAAAGGGCTGTGAACAAACGCCCGGAAATTCCGGCAACCCCGATCATCCCGCTGCCCTGGATATTGACGAGCGCGATTTCGTCAATGGAGGAAATCCCGGTAATCGCATACTCCTTGCCGTTAGCGGATTTTTGTACAAATGTCCCTTCAAAATCCGTATTGAATGTATTCAGAACTTTCAGAGTAATATTCCTGGCAAATGCCGGTTGCAAACTCGGCGGATAAATCACCTTGGCACCAAAGTGCGAGAGTTCCATTGCCTCCGCATAGGAAATGGACGGGATCGTGAATGCATTCGCGACCTTCCGCGGATCGGCGGTCATCATTCCATCAACATCGGTCCATATCTCGATGGAATCGGCTTCCAGCGCGGCACCCACAATGGACGCCGTATAATCGGAACCGCCGCGTCCGAGGGTCGTTGTAACACCTTCAGCCGTGGATGCCACAAAGCCGGTAATGCATTGCAGCGCCGTACTTTTGGCAAAATGTTCCAGTATAAGATGGTTGGTCACTTCAAAATTGACGTCGCCCATGCCGTAAGCGGCGTTGGTCCGGATCACCTGCCGCGCGTCGCAGAACTCGGCCGCGATGCCTTTGCTTTTGAGGATTTCCGTGATCACCATCGTCGAAAGCCTTTCTCCGAAACTCATGACAAGGTCGAGCGTCCGCTCCGAAAGCTCCCGGATCCAGGAGACTCCCCTCAGGATATCTTCCAGCTCATTGAACAGCCCCCTGACCGCCGCGAAAGTGCTGCTTTGGTTCTTCACGGGAATAAGTCCTCTCACCACTGCAAAGTGCCTTTCCTCGACTCCCTTCAAAAATTCTACATAGTCCGTATTGCCTGCGGCGGCCATCTTACCAATCTCAATGAGCCTGTTCGTGACACCGCCCATGGCTGAAAAAACCACGGCGATGCGCTCACCTTTTGAGAGGTTTTCTTCGAGGATACTGATTACTGTTTTGATGCTGTCGACCGATCCGACAGAGGTGCCGCCAAATTTAAGAACCTTCATTTAAAGCTATATTCGAGATATGCGATAATGAGCGGCACAAGGCCACTCATTTTGAACAGGATGCAAATATAGCAATTCAATCGCCGCTTACTTTCAATAATAGCCCTAAATACCGGTCGGCACCCGCTATTTTGATAACTAGCTGGCGACCAATCACCCCGGCTGCGTACCCGAATATCCGTTGCGCCCTGGATCAGGACTTCTTATCGCTCCTGGTATTCTTATCCAGAAATGGCCGGAAACTCTGGTTTGCGAAATAATGTTCCTGGCAAAGCAAAACGGGCCGGATGCGTGCGGCATCCGACCCGTTTCTTTTCAGCATTTCTATTTCAAAATGAGATGCCCAAACCTGCACCGATATTGGCTACACCCACAAAACGCTTCTCATTAATGGGTATGCCCACCTCCGGATAACTACCTACCTTCACACTCACCGCGACATCCTTCAGCTGTGCCTCCGTGGCCAGGAAGTCGCCGGAAAGATGGAAGTACAGCGGTCCCGCAAGAGGCACGCGAAGGCTCATCCCCGCGCCGACACCAAAATCTTTGGTAGAAGCCGGACTCAAATGCACCTTGATCATATTTTCTCCCGATTGAAAAGTGCCGGTCATGTCCACAGTGGGCGAAGTAACCTGCACATAGCCTCCCTGAATATGCCCTTCGATCTGTACCCGGTTGAAATTCAGATAAATAGCCGGACCAAACATAATTGCATTGAATTTCCAGCGGGAAACATTCGTGTCCCAGGTATGTGAAGTAGTTTCGTTGATAAGCCCTTTGATCTCCTCCACACGGCGATTGGCGATGTCGACAATAGGCTGCGGGCGTGTGGTGTTTTTATTCATGCTTCCCGAGAGCTTGAATCCAAACCAACGGGCTACACGAAAGTCATAATTAAGCTGTCCGTAATAGCCGGAACCGGTCAAACCGGCAAAAGGGTCATTCAGCTTTTCCCGTGCCAGCTCCCCTACCGGTAAGCTATATCCGGCAGTGACTGAAAAGAAATGACGGTTATCGTTCTGCGCGTGCGCCCCGAACTGCACACATAGGAAAAGTGCAAATAGGGAGGCAAAAATTCGAGGGGTACTATTCATGAATATGGCTGGTTTGTGAGAAGAATCCGTTAGTCAAACGATATTCGCAGCTAAGGTAACATGATTCGTTCCTGTTTTATTACATTTTTCAATGACGACTTAGTTTGGGGAAATTTTATCAACACAATATTATATAAAACGGTGAAATAGCACCAAATCAATGCTGGTATGGAAATGGTAGCAGGTATTTCAAACTAAATCATTAAACCCATGAACAGGCAAGAAACAGATAAGGAAGCAAGAGCCACCAAAAACGTGAAGAACGTCTGGAAGTGGATCGTCGGCGTAGGTATCGTGCTTTCTCTGATCGCATGGTTTGGCGGCTTCTTTAATCACGATAGGAATTTCAAGGAGGCGGATAGCCCGGGAGAAAACGCTCCGGCGCTATCCGACACAGTAGCCACCGATACCGCCGGGTCGGCATTGCGATCCGACACCATCATGGAGCATGTCAGGGGCACCGAGTAACCTCAGGGGACCAACGCTTCATATAAAATCTCGACCGGATGTTTTGCTTTACGCCCCGTCCCGTCCTTGATCTGATGACGACAACTGGTGCCGGCAGCTGCGATGATCACATCCTCCGGCTGCTGGCGAACGGTTGGGAACAGCACCAGCTCACCAATTTGCATCGAGACTTCGTAATGCTCTTCTTCGTAGCCGAATGAGCCCGCCATACCGCAGCATCCGGACGGAATCAGCTGAACCTGGTAGTTTTCCGGCATCTGCAATGCTTTTTTGGAGGCTGTCAGTGTTGAAAGCGCTTTCTGATGACAATGCCCGTGCAGCTTGATTAGCTGCTTTCTTTGTATAAATGCAGTTTTTTGAATGCGTTTAGCATCCGCCTCGCGGGCAATGAATTCCTCAAAGAGCAAAGCATTTTCAGCTATCTTTTGAGCATGCTCCCGTTCGCTCTCCCCCACCAGGTCAACGTACTCGTCCCGGAATGAGAGAATCGCAGAAGGCTCAATGCCGATCAACGGCGTATCATAGGTGATCTTGTCCTTCAATAAAGCGACGTTACGGATTGCCAGCTTCTGCGCTTCTTTCACAAAACCCTTGGAAAGATACGATCGCCCGGATTCCACATGCTCGGGGATAATTACCTCGTAGCCAAGCTTTTCCAGCAGCAATACCGCCTTTTTGCCTACTTCGGCATCATTATAGTTCGTAAACTCGTCGCAGAAGAGAAAGACTTTTTTCGCGTGTGGATCTTTAAGCTGCTTTTTATGCTGGTGTTTGCGCCACCAGTCTTCCAAAGTTTCGCTATCGAGTGACGGCATGCTGCGGTCGGGGTGGAAGCCCACCATTTTGTTGGCGATCTTCCGCAGCGCCGGCGTCCCAAACACGCCGTTGAATGCCCAGGGAGCAATGGAAGCCAGTTTCATTTGTTTCGAAAAATTGGCAATCAGCTTGCTGCGCATCGGCACGCCGTGGCTTTCGTAATATTGCTGGGTAAATTCGGCCTTCATTTTACCGATATCCACACTCGAAGGACATTCGGATTTGCAGCCCTTGCATGAAAGGCACAGATCCAATACCTCCTTCACCATATCCTGGCTGACCGGTTGCTGTTTCTTACTGGCCGGTGTCAGGTATTGCCTGAGAATGTTCGCCCTCGCACGCGTCGTATCGCGCTCACGGCGTGTGGCCATGTAGCTCGGGCACATCGTGCCTCCCGTCAGCTCCGTTTTCCGGCAATCACCTGATCCGCTGCATTTCTCGGCCAGGCGAAGTATTCCTTCCTGTCTCGAAAAGTCGAAAACGGTGTCAATCTGCGGGTTGGGTTTATCCTGCTCGTAGCGCAGGAACTCGTTCATCGGAGGGGTGTCTACGATCTTATTCGCATTGAAAACACCATCCGGATCCCACAGGCGTTTTACTTGCCTGAACATTTCGTATACCTCCTCGCCCATCATGAACGGGATAAACTCCCCGCGCAGGCGGCCATCCCCATGCTCACCCGATAAGGCACCATTGTATTTTTTCACCAGTACCGCCGTATCGGCAAGTACATCCCGGAATTGCTGTTTGCCTTCGCTGGTTTTCAGGTTGATCATCGGCTCTACGTGCAGCTCCCCCGCCCCCGCATGCGCGTAGTACGACGCGTGCAAGCCATGTTTTTCCAGGAGCACTGCCAGGTCATCGATGTAGGCCGGCAGATCTTCAACGGCCACCGCACAATCCTCGATCAGATTGACCGGTTGGGTGTCGCCAGGCAGGTTGCGGATCAGCCCGAGGCCCGCTTTCCGAATATCCCAGGCTTTATTGGCGTCGTCGCCAAACAGCAACGGATAGGCGTAGCCCAGGCTTTCAGCTTGCAGCTGCGTGATCAGCGCGGAAGCCTGTCGTTCCACCTCCTCTTTCGCCTCCCCCCAGAACTCGACCAGCAACATCGCTGCCGGATCACCCTGCATGAAGAATCGGTTTTGGGAGTATACATTATGATTTTTGGTAAAATCCATAATATACTTATCCACCAGTTCAGAAGCCTTCGGGGAAAATTGCATCGCGACGCGGTTGGCATGGAGTGCTTCAGCCAGTGAGTTGGTATGCACGCAAACCACGCCCACTGCCGCTGGCGGTGCGTCTACCAAGGCGATTTTGGCCTCCGTGACAAAACATAATGTCCCCTCCGAGCCGGCAATGAGATTGCAGAGGTTGATGTTACCCTTTTCAAAATTCCTGACCAATGCATCCAACGCATAACCTGAGTTGCGTCGCGTCACGGTCGGTTTCGGGAATTGCTTTTTGATCAGATCCTGATCCACGGGATTGGAGATCAGACCAAACATCCCCGCCAGAACCGATTGCAGGCGCTGGCCCTTGATTTGTTGCTCCCTTATTCTGCCCGTAAAATCGGCGACGGTCTGCTCATTGAAAACGGCCTCCGAACCGTCCGAAAGCAACACTTTCACTTCCAGCAAATGATCCCGCGTGGCACCCCAGGTGATAGAATGCAGCCCGCAGGAGTTGTTCCCAATCATCCCCCCGATCATCGCGCGGCTGGCTGTCGACGTTTCTGGTCCGAAAAGCAGGCCATAAGGTGCGAGGTGCTTATTGAGATCGTCGCGGATCACGCCTGGCTGCACCCTTACCCATTTCTCCTCCGCATTAACTTCCAGTATCTTTCCGAAATGCTTCGAAATATCCACAACGATACCATTGCCCACCACCTGGCCCGCCAGTGACGTACCTGCCGCCCGGGGGATCAATGTCACCTTGTTGGTTCTGGCAAAATCGATCAAAGCGCGAATGTCGCCTACATGACGGGGCAATGCGACCGCCAGCGGCATTTCCTGGTAAACCGAAGCGTCGGTAGCGTACACGGTCCGCTGTGCCGCATGTAGGGTTGAATTATCAAAATACAATTCTCCTTCGAAACCGGAGCGGAGCGTACTGAACTGGAATGGTGAAACGCGGGTCATGGGGAACAATCGGAATGAGACGGCGAAGTTAACGCACTTGGCTTATTTATGCTTTTAAAAACTGCATTAATGTGCGTTCGGATCACGGTGGATAGATACCGGCGGCAATTACACCCGGGACTTACGTATATTGGCACAATTTTTACACCGGAATATTTGGTTCAAACAGTTTTCCCTATCATACCGATGAAACATTTACCTATTCTGATCCTCACACTATTCAGCTGCGTCTCCTTTGCTCAAAATACGGCCAATATTACTCTTGCTGCTTCTAAAAAGTCGCCCGCTACCGCTACGCTGGTGCTGGAAGATGTACATTTTCACCCCAATCTGGGCACCGGACTGGCTGATACCAAACTTGACGCTGTGGCTTCAACTAATTTCGCTGAAAACGCTTCCGAAAAGGCAGTGATCCAGTTGAATGAGCCCAAAATGATGCGCCTGCAATACGGTGGCAACGGCGTGAACAAAACCTGGATGCTCTTTTTACAGCCGGGTGACGATCTCACCATCCATTTCGGTGACAATGCCGACGTAACCTTTTCAGGTAAAAATGCCAATTACCAGACATTCCTGAAAAATTACTTTCTCGAAAATCAATACCAGTACCTGCCCGTGTTCGGTTACAAACCCTCGCAGATCGACAACAAAAGCGTGGTGCAACAAAGCGATAGCCTGAAAAAAGTACGGCTTGACGCTTTTGACAAATTCAAAGCGGCCAACCCGGTGGTACCCGCATTCGAAGCCTACGTGCTGGCGACCACAGCCACCGAGCCATCGATCACCCGCCAACTGATCCAGGAAAAGATCATGCGCCGCAACCGTGTCACCAGACTGGACGCAGCCCAACGCAAAGAACTGGAAGATTTTACGCTCTCCGACTTCAAGATCCAGCCCGACGATGCGTTACTCAGCCAGGCGTACCGCGACGAGCTGCGCTATTGGGCATTGATCCCTTCTACCCGGAAATTTCCGCTCGAATCAGAAACAAGGTATGAGATCAGCCCCGATGCATTGAAAGATGTATATGCATTCAGCAAGGACAAGCTGGCCTCCTACCCCAGGCAAAAGGAATATTTGGCGACTTACTGGCTCAATTACGCCGCAACGGCAATTCCGGGCATTGAAACGGCAAAGACTCTGCTGGCCGATTACAAAACTACATTCCAGCAATCACCCTACGCCGAATACATTGGCAAGCTGATCCAGACCAAGGAATCACTGCAGCCGGGCTCGGCCATTCCCGATGTAACGCTGCTTAATTCCGACAGCGCTGCCGTCACCGTCTCGTCATTGCAGGGCAAGCCGGTGTGCATGGTGTTTTCCTTCAGTATCGGTCAGCATGAGCCCGGATTGAAAGTTTTGGAAGATAAATATGGCGACAAGGTGACATTCGTATACGTCTCCGTAGCAACAGGCATTCCGCTGGCAACCTGGAAACAATACACCAAGACGAGGCCGGCGGCCAAACATCTCTGGGCTTCCGATGAGAACATCGAAATTCTGAAGGAAAAATATGCGATCGATATCCGATATCCTTTTCTGGTACTCGATGCGTCGGGAAAAGTGGTCAATCGCTGGATTCCGCAAGAGTTTCCCGGGAACAGGACACTGGAAGCCGAATTGCAGAAAGTCAGCAAATAGCGGCGCCCCGACCTATCCGGCATTGATGCTGATGATGTGAAGAGGCTCATTGTACTCGTATCGGATGCCGAGCTCGCACACATCGCAGATCTCCCTGACGATCGCGAGACCTAGCCCAAGCGATTCCGCGCCGGTTGATTCTTTCTTGAACCTTTCAAACAGTCGCTCCGGATCGGTTTTCAGCGGATGGCCCGTGTTACTGATCCGGAGATATCCAATTCCCGTCTCGACACGCAGCTCACCGCCCGAGTAATTGTGCCGGATCGCATTGTTGATCAGGTTGGTAAGCAGGATATCCGCCAATGCGGGCGACATCAGGCGGCGTAAGCTACCCGTCGATTGTACACTGAGCTGTATCTGCTTATGCTGGATTATATCTTCAAAATCCTTCAACTTGTTCAATGCAAGGCCTGACAGATCAAGCTCTTCCTGTTCGGTAAACTGCTGGTTTTCAATCTTGGCAAGCAGCAGCAGTCCCTGGTTCAGCCGCGACATCCGGCGGGCCGCATGGTAAATCTCCTCGATCCAATAGGTATGATTTTCACCGAGGTCTTTGGACTGAATAAATTGCTCCACCCTCGCATTAATCAAAGCGAGCGGCGTTTGAATTTCGTGGGAGGCGTTCTCTGTGAACTCGCGCAGGCTGCGGTAATCATGCTGCATTTTGGCGGCCATTTTCTCCATCACGTCACCCAGTTCGTTAAACTCTGTGATCTCACTTCTAACCGTTTCGAGCGGCTTGTTCTTCGTCCAGTCAAAATCCTTGATCCTGGCCAGCGAATCATAGAAAGGCTTCCAGAGCTTGCCCGACAAACTTCTGTGAAAAAGAAAAGTACTCACCAGCAAAAGTCCCAGAAACGCGATCATCGCCGCCGATATGGCCTCAATCAGCTTGTAGGACTCGATCATGGATTTCCGGATCGCTACCCGGAAGGGCGATCCTCCGATGAGGGTGTAGAACGTAAGCTGCCGAAAGGGATCGGGACTTTCCTCATAGCGGTTGCTGATCAGCGTATCTGTGAATGCAACCTCATTTTTAAACTTGCCAAATACCGGCAATACCTCGATCTTGTTTTCTACAAAATAGGAGTTGTTGCTCCACGTGTCGTTGGTTCTGACGTAAGCCTCGAAATCCCGCTTTTCCAGGATCAGCCGGCTTTCCACTTCGTCGTAGATCATGAATTTAATGATCCAGTAGAATGCGATGCCCACCGCCAGGTAAATCAGCAGCGAGGCCATCAGATATATCCGGCTGGTTTTTTCGAGCAGTTTCAAGACGCGGAGAATTTATAGCCTATTCCGTAAATCGACTGAATGTAATCCTTTCCACCCTTATCGACGATTTTCCGGCGCAGATTTTTGATATGCGAATAAACCATATCCAGTGAATCGGCCGAATCCATATTATCGCCCCAGAGATGCTCCGCAATGGATTCCTTCGTCAATGCGACATCGGTATTGGAAAGGAAATAGAGCAGCAGGTCGTATTCCTTTCGGGAAAGCGTCGTTTCGATATCCCGTATGAAAACCTTCCGTGCCGGCAGGTTCACGCGGATATCTTTCCACACCATATCGTTATTTCCTCCAAAATTACGCCTGCGTATGAGCGACTTCACCCTTGCATTCAGCTCGGAGAGGTGAAAAGGCTTGGTCATATAATCATCCGACCCGATTTCGAGCCCTTTCAGCTTGTCTTCCAAAGTATTACGAGCAGAAATAATGATAATCCCTGTCGCGGCGGCGATCTTTTTCAATGTCTTGATAATGTCGAATCCGTTCCCGTCCGGGAGGGTCAGGTCCACGATCGTACAATCGTACTGGTACAAGCTGATCTTTTCGTCGGCCTGCCAGAACGTATTAGCGACCTCGCATACGAAGCCTTCGCGCGACAGATAATCCGTGATACTTTCAGCAAGTCCTTTCTCGTCCTCGACAACTAATATTTTCATTCCCGTTTCAAAAGATACTGCACAAAAATAAACCCGGATTCTGGAAACATTTAGGAAGGATAATAATGTCGGTAACAGCAGTTTGCAGCCTTCCGTTTCCCAAATGTTTCCAGAATTGGGCTCTAATTTCGGCTAAAAAAACTCTTTACCCGAATTATGAAGCACTCCAGGTATCTCTCAGTTCCACGAAAATTCCCACCCCGGTCACCCTATTTTGCGGGCCGGATTCTACATAAGCTCATGCGCTTCGGGAATGCGTGGCTGATCCTGTTCGCGATGGCAGCAGGTACAACGCAGCCCCTATTTGCCCAAAAACTCAAACTGCATGAGGCCCTCGAACAAGGAAAAGGCAATTTTCCGTTTCTAAGGGCCAAACAAGCCGAAATCCGCAGCGCCGAACAACGGGTCAAATCGGTCAGAACCGATTACCTGCCCGCATTCATCGTACAGGACCAATATACTTACGGCACCAGCAACAGTGTGGCCGGCGCATTCCTGCCCAATGAAGGCAGTGCATTATCCCCATCGGGCGGTATCCGGCCGGAGAATTACTACACGGCTACATTCGGTAGTTTCACCACGGCCATGGTCGACTGGAAGGTTTTCAATTTTGGAAAAATTAAAGCCAATGTCAATGCGGCGAGGGCAGACCTCACCCGCACCCAGGCCGATTTTGACAACGAACTTTTTCAGCACCAGGTCAAAATCATCGATGCTTATCTCGTGCTGCTCATCAACCAGAAACTCGTCGATGCCCAGCGCCAGAACCTCGAACGCGCTGCTGTTTTCAAACGTGTAACAGACGCGGCAGTCAGTTCGGGCATGCGGCCGGGTGTGGATAGCTCGCTGGCGGCAGCCGAATATGCCAAAGCGCAATTGCTCCTGCTCGAAAGCCGCCGCTCGGAGAAAACCCAGCGGCTGCGATTGTCCGAGCTCACCGGTGAACTGCGCGACAGCATCGAAGTCGACACCATGGGTTTCTACTCCCAATTGCCGCAGGTACCGGGCGAACCACAGTCCTTCCTGAAAAATCCCGCGCTACGTTTCTCTCAGGCTCAGATCGATGCCTCGCAGGCAAGAAGCATGGCCATTAAACGGATGTACCTCCCCTCCATCTCCGTGGTAGGAGCGGGCTGGGGACGCGGCTCGGGCGTGTCTAACAAAGATGATTCATTCCGTACCGATTTCGGCAGCGGTGTCAAATACCAGGTTTACAATTACCTTTTCGGCGTATCGACACGCTGGAACCTGACCAGCATTTTCAAAGTCCGGAACGACTACCGGGCCGAGCAATTCCAGGTAGAACGCTTCAAATCACTGTACCAAACCCAGCAGCTGCAACTCGACAGGCAGTCCCGGGAATCAGAGATCCAGTTTCAGCTCTCGCTTGCACAGGCCGGGCTGACACCCGTGCAGCTAGCCGCAGCTCAGCGCGCATTCAACCAGGCCGAGGCGCGCTACCAGAGCGGACTGACCGATTTGTTTACCCTCGCACAAAGTGTAAATGCGCTCAACCGCGCGGAAGTCGACAAGTTCGTGACCAATGGCAATGCCTGGCGATCGCTCCTGCTCAAAGCCGCCGCCGCCGGTGATCTCGACGTTTTCCTAAGCCAGATAGCTAAATGATACCAGCAATTGTCATGCTGAGCAAAGTCGAAGCATTTCGCACGATGTCGTCCCGTAAGATGCTTCGACTTCGCCCAGCATGACAGCTATCGAGGCTCGGCATGACAAAATGAATCAAATAACAAATACATATTATGTATCAACTCATCAGAACGGCCCTTCGGCAACCCATATCCATTGTGGTGGTGGTGATCGGCATCCTATTTTTCTCGGTCCTGTCAATACGGAGCATTCCCGTCGATATCTTTCCTAACCTCGACCTACCTACCATTTATGTGGTGCAGCCTTACGGTGGTATGGCTCCCGACCAGATGGATGGTTTCATCGCAACCCGCTACCAGGACCACTTCCTGTACGTGTCCGGTATCCGCGATGTAGATGTCAAAACAATCCAGGGCTTATCACTGATCAAGCTCTCCTTCTATCCCGGAACCGACATGGCCCAGGCCGCGGCGGAGGTAGCAAACAACGTATCCCGCGCCAAGGCGTATATGCCCGAAGGGACCGTTCCTCCGCAGGTGGTCCGCTTCGATGCCAGTTCCGTGCCAATCGGCCAAATGGTGTTCGAGAGTGCCTCCCGCTCATTGAACGAAATCCAGGACTTTGCCTCGTCCCGCGTGCGCCCGATGTTCAGCCGGATCGAGGGTGTTTCCAGCCCGCCGCCGTTTGGAGGGAACCAGCGTACGATTGTAATCCGGGTAGATCCGGAACGCATCCGTAGTTACCATATGACGCCCGAGGAGGTCATCAAATCCATTATTGCCAACAATCAGCCATCTCCGGCGGGTAACATCCGCATGGGTGACAAGACATTGATGACGCCTGTCAATTCGCTCATCAAAAAACCCGAAGATTTCCTCAATATCCCGATCCGCGTCGGGGCCGGCCCTACCGTATTCATCCGTGATGTAGGTGTGGTAGAAGATGGAGCCGACGTGACTGTGAGCTATGCATTGATCAATGGCCGCCGCGCGGTTTACATCCCCGTGGTCAAAAAATCCGACGCATCGACGCTCGATGTGGTCAACAATATCCGGGCCGCATTGCCGCAGCTTCGGAATGCAGTACCCGAGGATGTCAAGATTTCCTACGAGTTCGATCAGTCGGTATATGTGACCAATTCCTTGAAAAGTCTGATCACAGAAGGGATCCTCGGTGCATTGCTGACCGGCTTGATGGTATTGCTCTTCCTCCGCGATTGGCGGAGTGTGATCATTGTAATTGTTACGATTCCCATTTCCATTCTGTCGGCAGTCATATTGATGAACCTCTTTGGCCAGACCATCAACATCATGACGCTGAGCGGACTGGCATTGGCAATCGGTGTGCTTGTCGATCAGGCCACGGTGACGATCGAGAACATTCACCAGCATCAGGAAATGGGTAAGCCCAAGGAGCAGGCCATCTGGGATGCCTGTAAGGAAATTGCATTCCCCGAATTCCTGATCTTGCTCGCGATCCTTGCCGTTTTTGCACCGTCCTTTGTGATGAGTGGTATTCCAAGATCGATGTTCCTGCCGCTGTCGCTGGCCGTAGGCTTTGCCATGATCGCTTCATTTCTCCTTTCTCAGACATTGGTACCCGTGCTTGCCAACTGGCTTCTAAAAGATCACCCGCACCACGAGGCGCCTACATTGGCCCTGGATAGTCAGGAAGTTGATGATGTGATCGAAGAAGGGGCGCACCCCTCTCTGCCACCGACCGGTTTCGAGAAATTTAAACTGAAATACCTGAATGTCCTTGGCGGCATTATGGGCAGGCGCTGGATTGTGCCCTTATACCTGGCTGGTACCATCGCATTGATCATCGGCGGGTTCCTCCTGATTGGCACCGACATTTTGCCTAAGGCCAACAGTCATCAGTTCCAGATGCGGATGCGTGTGCCGGATGGTACCCGTGTGGAGAGGACAGAGGAAGCAACATTGAAAGTCCTCAACCTGATCAAGTCGGAAGTTGGCAAGGATCATGTCGAAATTTCCTCCGCCTATGTCGGTACCGTTCCTTCCAGCTATGGTACTTCCAATATTTTCGTATTCAACAGCGGTCCCCACGAGGCTGTTTTACAGGTATCCCTGAAAGAAGATTTTCCTGTTCGGATGGATGCATTGAAGGAAAAGCTACGCGCCCGGATCAGTAAAGAGATTCCAAACCTTGCCATTTCTTTTGAACCTATCGAGCTCGTAGACAAGATCATGAGCCAGGGAGCCTCGACGCCTATCGAGGTGAGCGTGGCTGCCAAAGATGTGGAAGAAGCAGGCAGGTTCGCCCGCAAGATCCGGAAGGAAATGCAGCAGAGCGCATTCCTGCGCGACGTTCAGATCGCACAGCCACTGGCATATCCCATTCTGGATGTAAAGATCGACCGTGAAAGGGCTGGTCAGTTGGGCATCACCTCCACCCAGGTAGCCAGATCGATGGTCGCAGCGACCTCATCCAGCCGTTTTACAGACAAAAATCTGTGGCTGGACGACGCCAAGGGACTTGCCTACCAGGTACAGGTGCAAATACCGGAGTACCAGATGACGTCTGTGGAAGATATTGGCACCATTCCATTGAAAACCGGCGTGACCAACCCGCTCCTGGCCGATGTAGCCACATTTTCAGAAAAAACCGCCCCCGGCGAGTACGACCGCGCCGGCCCCAACCGTCTGGTTACCGTCACTGCCAATATCCACAAAAAGGACCTCGGCGCCGCGACTACTGCCGTTCAGAATGCCATCAAAAACGCGGGTGAGCCGCCGCGCGGAGTGATCGTGGAACTGAAAGGCCAAACCGAACTGCTTACGGAAACGCTGAGCAGTCTGCAAACCGGACTGCTGATCGCCGTCGTGATCATGTTCCTGCTCCTGGCCGCGACCTATCAGTCTTTCAAATTATCCCTGGTGGTGCTTTCGACCATTCCTGCGGTAGTGGTGGGGTCTATCGGCTTGCTGCTGCTTACCGGCGCTACACTGAACCTGCAATCTTATATGGGTCTGATTATGTCTGTCGGGGTGTCGGTAGCGAATGCGATTTTGATGGTAACCAATGCAGAAAACCTGCGGCTGAAATTGCAGGATGCCCATAAGGCGGTCACGCTTGCTGCCGGCAGCCGGATCCGTCCCATCCTGATGACCAGTATCGCTATGATCGCCGGTATGGTCCCGATGGCTTCCGGCCTCGGTGAAGGCGGAGACCAGATTGCACCATTGGGACAAGCGGTAATCGGCGGGCTGATTGCCTCCACGCTGGCCTCGCTGCTGATCCTTCCCGCAGTGTTCACGCTCGTGCAGCGCAAAGCCTCGGTGAACTCCGTATCCCTGGATCCGGAAGACCCTGAAAGCAATTTCTTCCGTAAAAAACTCCAAACATCTCTCTCCATGAATACCCTGAAATCCATTCTGATACTCCTGACCGTAGCCGCTGGTACAACGGCCTGCCATACCGAGGCCGAAACCAGCGAAAAACACGAACAAAAAGCGGCTGCCTCCGAACTCGTTGTAGAATTGGCCTATGTCAAAAGCATGAAACCGGCCAAACAGATCGCATTGCCAGGCGAATTAAAGCCCTGGAATAAAGTGAGCATTCACCCAAAAGTGAAGGGATTTGTGAGAACGGTCAATGTAGACCGTGGCAGCGTCGTCAGAAAAGGTCAGATCCTGGCCCAACTCGAAGCACCGGAAGTTATTTCTGAACTCAGCCAGGCCAAAGCACAGCTCAATGCGGCGGAGGCCGCCCTGCATGAAATCACAACGAGATACCAAGCTACCGCATTGACTTACAGCAGGCTAATGCGTACCAACCGCACAGAAGGCGCAGTGTCTCTCAACGAACTCGACCTGGCCAAAGCAAGAGCAGCAACCGATAGTTCGGCCATGGCCGTTGCCAAGGGGAATGTTCAGGCAGCGAAGTCGTTTATGGAAACCAAAACGGAGCTTTCCCGCTACCTGACCGTAACGGCTCCATTCGACGGCATTATTACCGAAAGAAACATCAGCCCTGGCGCATTGGTCGGACCGGGTGAAGGAGGAGCGAAACCGCTCTTTATCCTCGAAGACAATACCAAACTTCGTCTGACATTGGCGATCCCTGAAAATATTTCCAGTGCTATTCCCAACAAGGGAGAAGTGAGCTTTACGGTACCGGCCAGCCCGGAAAAAATCTACAAGGCAGTTTACGCCCGCAGTTCCCGCACGTTATCTGAAGAAAACCGCTCGATGATCACGGAATTTGACGTCAGCAACCGGTCGAATGAATTGAAAGCCGGCATGTATGCACAGGTACAGCTTAATACAGCACGCGCCGGAAACACGCTCTTTGTTCCTGTGACGGCGGTAGTTAGTTCTAGCGAGCAGGTGTTTGTGATCCGTGACAAGGCCAAAAAAGCGGAATGGGTCCCCGTCAAACGCGGTATTGTGGTCGATACGCTGGTCGAGGTATTCGGGGATTTGCATGATGGGGAAGCCATTGTGAAAAAGGCATCCGAAGAGTACCGCAACGGACAGGATTTGTAAGGGCTACCGCAGGATCGGTCAACTAACCGAAGATTCAATAGGGAATAAAAGTTGTCATTTTGATAACTTTTATTCCCTACAAGCGGGGGCTGTCCATCGATATGATCCGAAAACTGAACAAAGGACTTGGCTTGTCACTTGAGATCCTGATTACCGAACCGCGGCTTTCGCCTCTCTGAAGCAAAAAATACCGGACAGTATGCCCGGCATTTTTTGCATTAATCGCATTGGATTACTTCCTGCTGTACGTATCCAGCGTCGCTTGCGGGAACGAACGGAGGATGTCGGACATCGTATTCTTGATCATGGTATTCTGATCTTCCTTTTTAGTAGGCGCTTTCACCTTTCCGGATGCCCAGCCCTGCCATACCATCCTTTCGGAGGTCTTCTGATAAATGTTCAGGATGAAACGGCTTTCCTGGTAATTGTATGTAGAAATGTTATTGCCTCCACCATACCACCACATGTAGGGCGAGTACATGTTGTTGGATCGTACTTGCTGGCGGTCTTTCACGTCGGTCATGAACCTCACCACGATTTCAGGGTTCTGATTATCCAATTTGTACCCTTTCGCTTCCATTACCTCCACCACGGCGTCTCCAAGCCTTCTCCGGTTCAGCTCACTGCCCAACAGCGGGTCTTGCTCCATGTTATGCTCGGCTTCGACTTTGAAGGTTTTAAATTGTTTTAAATTAACAGCCGAGTCGTAATCGTAACTAACCTGAAGGGCGTTGCTGCACGCCATGATGAGTACCCCCGCCACAACCGCCAATCCGGCGGATTTTATCAACTTCACTATGCTTTTCATTTTGATTTTGAACGTTTGGTTTGATTTGATAGTCTGACAGTTTCTGAGGGCAAATGGTTTAAATGACCATGAAACATCTATTAAACTTATAAACAAATAAAATTGATATATCGATCGCAAAAATTACTTGTTTTGATGCATTTCAAACGTTTGAAACCATTCTGTACCCTCCATTCATAATACCCTTTCCGGGGGCTTTCTGTTGCAGGCCGGATACACTTTGGTTATTCCGTAAAACAAAAAGCGCCCGGTTTTTGCCGGACGCGATGTACTGGGAATATAAGGGACCACGAACTTCAATGACTAATCCTAGACCTTCTTATAGTCAGGATGAATGTAGGGAGCGCGATATGCGCGGGCGAGCAGCGCGTTGGCTTCTCTATCTCCCACAATTTCGCGCTTTATCGGATCATAAACAATCGAACGGCCTGTTTTCATCGAAAGATTTGCCAAAATGCAGCTCGCCGTCGATATATGACCTTCCTCGATGTCTGCCACCGGTTTAGTGCTGTTATCAATGGCACTCAGGAAATCCAGCATATGCAAACGCGTCGCAGGGGCCGCATTCAACTCTATTTTGTCTTCCTTGAGATCTTCGGGATACTTTTCTTTCTCATACACAACATCCTTGTGAATCTTCTCTCCCTTGCCTTGCGGGATGAAATCGTAGGCCATGGTACTCGCCCAAAGCGTTCCTTTCTCTCCGTACAAGGTAAATGACCATGGATAATCGGGATTGTTGGGTGTTCCCCAGGTACGGTGCTGCCATACGCAGTTCAGGCCATCGTATTCAAAAATCGCCGATTGCGTGTCCGATATATTAGACTTACCCTCTTTCGCCACATAAATACCACCTGTCGAGCTGATTTTTTTCGGCCAGCCCAGTTTCAGCATCCATCGCACTGTGTCGAACATATGCACGCACATATCGCCTGTGATTCCATTCCCGTATTCCATGAACGTCCGCCACCAGCGAACGTGCGGTGATCCGTCGTACGGGCGAAGCGGCGCGGGGCCGGTCCATTTCTCATAATCGAGGTAGTCGGGTACTGCTTCCACCGGCGGATTACCGTTGGCCCGCATATGGTAGTAACAGCACATTTCGACGTGCGAAATTTTGCCCAGCAAGCCTGCATCGACAATATTCTTCTTTGCGTCGATCAGATGGGGAGTGCTTTTGCGCTGAGTGCCCACCTGGACTACTTTTTTGTATTTGCGGGCGGCAGCGACCATCGCCTCTCCTTCCAGTACATCCACACTAATCGGCTTCTGTACATACACGTGAGCCCCGGCCTTGACGGCGTCGATCATTTGCAGTGCATGCCAATGGTCGGGCGTTCCGATGAGGACGATATCCATCTCATTTTCGGCAAGCATTTTCTGGTAGTCGCCATACAACTTAGGCGTCTTGCCCGATTTCTGACGCTGGCTCACCAGCTTGCCCGCTTCGTTCAGCTGGTTTTTATCGACGTCGCATAATGCAATCACTTCCACCGGCGCAACCTGAATCAGTCTGAAAAGATCACTTTTACCATACCAGCCTGTACCAATTAACCCCACGCGCCATGTTTTGGCGGGGTTGATCAGGTCCATTCCCTGCGCTCCGAAAGTTGAAAGTGCCAATGCGGCCGTGGCCCCGTGGAGGAAACTACGCCGGTTGATATTGAAAGTGTTCATTCGAAATTTGTTGGTTTTAGGAAAATGGCAAGTGCCATACGCCGGTAAAAGCGCGAGGGGAGCGGCGTTTTACTTTTTAGATAGGATTATTTTACATTTGCTACACATACAATCACTCAACTTCCTGCATCGATATGGCACTTGTTAAAGCATGTTTGTATGCAGTCAGAATTTTATACTTTT
Organism: uncultured Dyadobacter sp.; assembly: GCA_965649915.1. Classification (GTDB taxonomy): domain Bacteria; phylum Bacteroidota; class Bacteroidia; order Cytophagales; family Spirosomataceae; genus Dyadobacter. The sequence goes on along the minus strand of CBFGMV010000113.1, from coordinate 2,412 downwards.
CAGTCAGACGATAGCCAGGTTTATTTCACATTTGAAAGCGTAAGTCGGAAGAAGACGATCCGGAAGATAGTCATGTTCACTCCCTTTGAGGACAATGAGCTCATTTACAACCTTGCTTTGCTGGATATTCTGCTCGACGGCCAATGGAGTGATGACGTAAAAAGCCACAATTTCGACCTCAGTAAGGTGATGGCCACCACAATTCGATGCATTTTCGAATTCATCGAATCCCATCCAAATTGCTCGGTATACTTCAAAGGAAACTCGGCGGCCAAAACGAGGCTTTACCGTATCGTAATTGCACGACAACTTCCAGAAATCAAAGAATATTTCGAAATTTATGGAATACGGAACGAGCAACCTGAATCGTTCAGAATTGGAATGGCTTACGATGCATTTATTTTAAAACCCGTACAGATATGAAGAAGACCCAAATGGATTTTGAAAAAAGGAAAGCCGAGGTTATGGCAAATCCCAAGGTGCAGGCCATCATTCAGGAAAAAATGGAAAGTGGCCGAAGGCTGATAGCTAGCGGTTCGCTGGATAAAATTTTGAACAAAAAATCCTGAGAGTTACTTCAAAAACGCCCCCACATTCTCCTTCGTTACCAGCTGAAACGGAGTAAGTATCTCCTCACTTAAAGGAACTTACGCAGCAACCTTCAATTTAATATCCATCTGCTCCAACAGCGTTAACAAATGCTGTGTGAACTGGAATTTAATTTCTTCAAATTGCGCGATGGCTAGTCCATCAGGTTGCTCTTGAGTTTCATGCCTTGCAATGGATGCGTTCACCCGAATAATTTTTTCGAGTGTTTCCTGTATTTCGGTTTGAAGCTGGTCAAACGGTCTCATGACAATAGCAAGTTAACAATGCCCTTTCTTTTGTTTTGACGGTCCCTGGTCAGAAAATACAACCAATCAAGCGTATCAAAGTTAGTCAAAAAGTACTTGGGATGCGATACTGGATAGCTTTTGATAAAGTAAGTAAATATCCAGTTTCGGAAAGTCGTGCTTAACGGAATGTAAATGGGGCAGATTCAATTCGTAAAACCCGTTGTCCACAAAGCATATCAAATCAATGTCGTTTGGATGCGGTTTAAGTGTTGTGAAAGACCCGTCCACCCAAACTTGAAGCCCTGGCACTTGCCAGCCCGATACCCGGGATATAAATTCTCTCAACTGAACCAGTAACTCCGCCCTCTGACGGTTGAAAATGAAAAGCTCTTCAAACGCGTTCCAGTCTAAGTCTGCTACTTCGTTTGGAACCAAGTAGCCATTGTCATCAAAAGTGTGTGATTTCATACATTAATACTCCTTACTTCAAAAACTCCCCCACATTCTCCTTCGTTACCAGCTGAAACGGAATCAGCACCTCCTTCTCAAACGCCGCCTTCTTAGCCGCCTTCACGGCCGTTTCGATCGCTTTGCCGCCTTGTTCCTTAGCATTCTGAAAAACAGTGGCGTCCAGCGTCCCTTTCTTCACCGCTTGTAATGCGTCAGGAATTGCGTCCACACTTACCACAAGCACCTTACCTTTCAAACCGGCAGCTTCCAGTGCTTTCACAGCGCCCATGCCCATTTCGTCATTTTGTGCGAAAATAGCGTTGATCTTGTCTCCGTAGGACTGGATCCAGTTTTCAGTGAGGGACATTCCTTTGGCGCGATCCCATTCTCCGGTTTGTTCGGCGAGCAGTTTCAGCCCCGGATTGGCTTTCAGGATTTCCTTTGCGCCGTTATCACGCCTGATCTGCGCGGCCTGGCCCATAAAACCGTGCATCATCAGCACATTACCTTTACCGCCTAATTTTTCTGCAATGAACTTCATCGCAATTCGCGCCGATTCGGTATCGTCGGAGCCCACAAATGCCGTCGGCTTTGCAGAAGTTTCTGAGTTGACATTAATAATCGGAATCTTCGCGTCCATCGCCAGCTTGATCGCCGGTGAGCTTGCCTCCACCTCGCAAGGGTTCATAATGATCGCGTCGACGCCCTGGCCGATAAAACTTTCCACCTGCTCCACCTGTCTCAGTGCCGAGCGCTCTGCATCTACTGTGATCAGCTCCGCACCCATTTCCTTTGCCTTCGCTTCCATCGCGTCGCTTACATTCACGATAAACTCGTTTTGCATACTCAGCATCGTAGCACCGATCACCAGCTTATCCCCAGTTTCCGAGCCTGATTCTTTATTGGAAGATTGATTACAGCCCGTTAAGAGGGCCGAGGCAATGATTGTAGCAAAAAGCAAATTCCGGTTCATAAAAACGATGTGATTAGGCTATCGGCGGTCGGCCGACAGCGGTCGTATCAATTTAGCATTTAAAATCTTTCAGCCCTTCCTCCATTCTCCCTCCTCCCTTTCCTCCCTACATCAATCCTTCTTCCCTACGCCATCCAGTACCACGGCCCCAAT
>CBFGMV010000112.1:0-27564 GCA_965649915.1 uncultured Dyadobacter sp. | reverse complement strand
GGTGCTGTTTCAAAAGACCAAGAACGATCTCATTATGCTCCGCCGCATCGGCAGCCCAATGCACGTGAACGCCATTTTCCTTCGCTTTTTGTTCAAACGTCAACAGCAATTCGTCGAGGTGCGACAGCACATAATGCTTGATACCCGACGCTGTCTCCCGGAGCGGCTCCCATTCCGGCAGCTGCTTGGAAGATTTATCACGTTTCTGACGCACAAACCAAAGGGTCTCGTCGTGCCAGTTTACATACGGTTCGTCTTTGTTGAACACTTCGGAGGCTTCCGCGTGATCGATAGCTGTTTTGGACATAGCTGCCTTAACAATTTGATAATGGTATTTTATGAAGAATTAGGATTGCACTTTTCACATTCATTGCACAATTCCAAGTTTGCAATTTGTTTAATAAACAACTTTTTCAAAATAGAAAAAATGCTATTTTATTGTATTGCAATATCTTATACTTTTGAATTACAAAGTTTTTCGATCGGGGCATCGGAGTCTGAAAACAAGTTTAGTTTAACTTTTTTTAGACATTTAAATAACAACTCCTATGAAAACCAAAAACACTCTTATTATCGCAGCCTTGACAGGCTTACTTCTATCAGGATCGGCATTTTCATCAATTGCCCAGGATAACATCGCTACCGCAGATAAAACTGAAAGCACTTCAACCAAGCTTACGGTTCTGCAGGTTAAACCACTGCAATTCCGCGTTTCTTATAATAATCCAATTTCAAAAAATGTAGTCGTTCGTATTCTGGATACTGAGAAAAATGTTCTTTTCTCTGAAAACAGGCGCGTAGATAACAACTATCTGAAATACTTCGATTTATCGACCCTTTTGGACGGTACTTACACCTTCGAAATCACGGACGGTAAAGAGAAGGCTTCACAATCGTTTGATATCCTGACTACAACCAGCCGCGTTGTTTCTTCCATCAACTAATAGCGGGGCTCTTCTCAGATTCTGACCTGTAAACTTTGTATATACCGGGGCTCAATGTATGGGCTCCGGTATTTGTTTTGGTATGCTGCGATTCAGGATCTCGGCTATATGCATTACCTGCACATTGGAATGCCCGCGTTTCAGGATACCACCCAGGTGCATCAGGCAGCTCATATCCGAGCCGGTGATGTATTCCGCATTGTGCCGGACGTGGTCCGCTACCCGGTCCTTACCCATTTTGACGGACACTGCTTCTTCGCTCACACAAAACGTGCCGCCAAAACCGCAGCATTCATCCGTCCGGTCCAGATCGATCAGTTCAATACCTTTCACCTGCCTCAGGAGTGAAACCGGCTTGGAATAGGGCGCCGCATTCAATTCCGACATCTGGGATAAATGCAGGCCACGTTGCCCATGGCAGCCCTGATGCAGCCCTACCCGATGCGGAAATTCCGCTTCGATCGAATCTATTTTCAGGATGTCGGTGATGAATTCCACCAGCTCATATACCCGCTTGCGCAACATCTTCGACTCCTCCGCCTTGTTGTCGGCCTTCAAATGGTCTTTGATGTGCAACACGCAGCTTCCGGACGGAGAAACGACGTAGTCACAATCCCTGAACTGGTCGTAGAACAGATTGTCGCAGGATCTGGACAAATGTTCGAAACCGGAGTTGGCCATCGGCTGGCCGCAGCAGGTCTGGTTCAGGGGGAATGTTACCCGGCATCCCAGTTTTTCCAGCAATTCCAGTGTAGCAATGCCTACCTGAGGATAAAACTGGTCAACATAACAGGGTATAAATAATCCGATCTTCCAATTTGAGTAGTTCATTTTCTACCAGAATTCAATGGTGGCTTGAATGGGATAGTGATCAGAAACGTCCGGATAATTCCTGATGACCTTGTAGTTTTTGATGCGTACCTTGTTGTTGAGCAAGGCAAAAATATAGTCGAGCCGGTCGCCCGGTAAACCTTCGTTCCAGGTCTGCATCTGTGAGCCGTGTGCAGCATCCTGCCATTTTTTACGAAACGAAAAATAGGGCTGTTCGTTCGGCCTCGCGCCCATATCCATGCCCAGGATAACGGGTTGGACACTATTGACCAGCATTTGGTTAATGTAGGCAGCCTGCAATGCACGATCCATTACCGAGGCGTATTCCAGCCGGGAGTTGCAAAGCCGGAAGGTTAACCCCCTCGACAACCTGATCAGTCCGCAAAGCAGCACTTTCGGGTCGGATCCGGCAGTTTTCGGGAGGTTGATCACCTGGGTCTTTTCAAACGGCCAACTGGATAATATCCCAACTCCCTGTGTCCCGTTTTCGGACGTATCTGCCACCGCATAGGCATAGTACATTCCCGTCTGCGCCGCGATCTGCCTCAACTGAAACTGGACTTTCCCGTTATCTGTCAGACTGTCGACCGCCTGAAGAGCGACCAGATCGGGGTCATTTTCCTTGATAATCCTTAAAATATCTCTCAGATTAGACTCCTCGGCATCGTTTAGGCCATGCCGGATGTTGAAACTCATCAGCTTGATCTCCACGGCCCTTCGCGGCTGCGACCCAAGTAGAGCGAATGAGATAACAATGATCGACGTCAAGTAAAATAATCTGATCAACCTAATCGAATGCTAGTTCATACTATGACCTTTATCCTTAGAGGGCAAATATCTGTTCCATCAATACCCACTTTTCACCGGGCTTCGCAGTAGGCAATGCTTGCTGGTATTTCCACATCAGGTGCTCCCACTCCTGCACTTTCGGGTTGGAGGCATCCATTTGGTTTTTTACTTCAAAACTGAAATCGTCTTCCGTTTCCATGATCATAAACAGGCGATTCCCCGTCCTGTAAATGTCCATCACCGTAATGCCGGCGTCCGTAATGCTTTTGTGTATTTCGGGTTGGATCTTCTTGTGGTAGCCTTCGTACTCGGCGATCATTTGCGGATCGTCGACCAGATCTACCGCCAGACAATATCTTTTCATATTAATTAGTACTTATATATCCAGGTGATAGAACCGCCTTGCATTATTACCCATCACGTCCCGCACCTCATCATCCGAGAACATGCCTAGGTATTCGGTGAGGATGCCTTTGGCACCTTCATACTCTCCGGCCACCAGGCAAACCGGCCAGTCGGAGCCATACATGATCCGCTCGGGACCGAATGCTTCGAAAACCACATCCAGATAGGGCCTGAAATCGGCTTTCTCCCAATGCATCCACGTCGCCTCGGTCACCATTCCGGACACTTTGCAATGCACGTTCGGCAATTCGGCCAATCTCCGGATATCCTCAGCCCAGGGCTGCAATTCCTGTGACTTGATCAGCGGCTTGGCGATATGGTCGAGTACAAAATGTACATTCGGCAATTTGACCGCGAAATTGAATGCTTCTTTAAGCTGATTGTGATAAATGAGGATGTCGTAGGTAAAGTCAAATGCAACGAGTTGACCTACTCCCCTGATAAAATCTGATTGAAGCAAAAAACCTTCCGGCTGTCCCTGTGCCACATGACGGAAGCCTTTCAGTTTTTCAAACTGTGAATAACGTTCCAGCTGATCATACAGGTTCTCAGCCCGCAGGTCGACCCAGCCTACCACACCTTTAATGAAGTCGTTGGCCTCGGCCAGATGCAACAGGAATTCCGTCTCCGCATCCGACTGCGAAGCCTGCACAGCCACGCATCCATCTACTCTGTTGGCTTTGAGCACCGGCCAGAGATCCTCCGGCAGAAAATTCCCGCGGATCACCTGCATATCAGGGGTGATCCAGGAGTCCCGATCTTCGTCAAAAATCCAGAAATGCTGGTGGCTGTCTATCGTCATGGTTATATCGCTTTCCAGACAACCGCCTCCTGCTTCTGAGTACCCAATTTCTGAATGCCCAGCTCTACTACGTCACCGGGTTTGAGGTAAACCTGTGGCTTCATGCCGAGCCCTACTCCTGCCGGCGTTCCTGTTGTGATGACATCGCCTGGTAGCAGCGTCATGAATTGGCTCAGGTAGCTGACCAGGAAGGGAATATGGAAAATCATATCGGATGTGCTGCTATCCTGGATCTTCTTGCCGTTCAGGCTAAGCCACAGGTCGAGGTCGTTGGCATTGCCTACTTCGTCTGCGGTCACCAGGTAGGGACCCAGTGGTGCAAAAGTATCGTTGCTTTTTCCCTTCACCCATTGGCCTCCACGCTCCATTTGGAATGCACGTTCAGAATAGTCGTTATGAACAGCATATCCTGCTACATAATTCAATGCATCCGCCTCATCCACGTAGCTGGCTTTCTTGCCGATCACCACTGCCAGTTCCACTTCCCAGTCGGTTTTCTCCGAATTTCTGGGGATAATTACCTGGTCATTCGGACCGCACAATGCAGAAGTTGATTTAAAGAAAATAATAGGTTCTTTCGGAAGTTCCGTCGCGCCCGACTCGTAGGCGTGTTTTGCGTAGTTCATCCCGATACACACGATCTTGGATGGGCGTGCCACGCAGGAACCATAACGAAACCCTTCCTCCACTTTCGGAGCAGAAGCCGCATTGGAATCGAGCCAGCTTTTCAATCGGGCAATCCCGTCGGTCGCGAAAAACTTCTCATTATAATCTTCGCCAAATGCAGAAACATCCAGCTTCGTTCCATCCGGCAGCTCTACGCCAGGCTTCTCATTTTCAAATGCACCAAATCGAAAAAGTTTCATAGAAAAGACATCGGCTTTCGGCTTTCGGCCAGCGGCCTTTTTAGGTTTTTGTTTTATACTTTAATTATACTTCGGCTGTCGGCTCTCGGCGATCGGCTTTCTTTGCTTAGTAAGCATTTCAAAAGGTTCGACAGCCGACTGCCGACTGCCGATAGCCAACTGCCCTTTCAATTATTCAACTTCTCAAACCCGCCGTCGATCAGATAATCGCAGCCGGTGATGAAGCCTGCTTCATCGGAACACAGGTATAATGCCAATGCTCCGATTTCTTCGGGTTTGGCCATGCGACCAATGGGTTGTGTTTTTGACAGCTTTTCAAACATCTCCTGCTCTTTGCCCGGATAGTTTTTCGAAATAAAACCATCCACAAATGGCGTATGGACACGCGCCGGTGAAATGCTGTTGCAGCGGATGCTATCGGCCAGGTAATCCCGGGCAACGGACAATGTCATGGAATAAACCGCCCCTTTCGCGGTCGAATAAGCAAAGCGATCCGGAATCCCCACCGTCGCGGCAATGGACGCCATGTTGAGGATCACACCTCCGCCATTCTCTTTCAAATGCGGGATTGTGGCCATCAGGCAGTTATACACGCCTTTTACGTTGATGTTGATCACCCGGTCGAAGTCGATCTCCGCTGTCGTATCTGCTTTGCCAATATGCGCGATTCCTGCATTATTGACCAATATATTGACTGTTTGCTTCGCTGCAATGGCATTGATGGTATTAACGACATCTGCCTGCTTGGAGATGTCCAGTGCGTGTGCCTCAGCTTGTCCGCCTTCGGCAATGATCTCACTCACAACTGCATTGGCAAGCTCGATATTGAGTTCCAGAATGTGCACATAAGCGCCCTGCTTTGCGAACGTTTTGGAGATCGCCAATCCGATCCCGCTCGCTCCGCCGGTTACCAGCGCTGTTTTTCCTGTTAGATTGAACATGGTTCTCTTATTTTGGTCTGGTCCCCGGGTGAAACCCGGGGTTGTGAATGCGTTTGTATGGGGTTAGAGTGATACTCCTCGCTTCCAGGGGATGAAATCATCCTGTCCCAGTTGCTGGGCCTTGGTTTGCTCACCGCTCGCAACCTTGATTACGTAGTCGAGTAGTGCTTCCGCATTTTGTTCGATGCTCTGGGTGCCGTCTACCACAGGGCCGCAGTCGAAATCGATAACGTCGGGCATTCGTTGGGCGAGCGCTGAATTGGTAGCGACCTTAGCCACCGGACAAATCGGATTACCTGTCGGTGTTCCCAAACCGGTGGTGAAGAGAATGATATTCGCCCCGGCGGCCGTCTGACCAGTGGTAGCCTCCACGTCGTTTCCGGGCGTGCAAACCAGGTGTAATCCGGACTCCGAAGCTCTTTCAGTATAATTGAGAACATCTGACACGAATGCATTGCCACCTTTTTTGGCCGCTCCGGCGGATTTGATCGCATCGGTAATCAAACCATCCTTGATGTTGCCTGGTGATGGGTTGAATGCGAACGCCGAACCTACTGCTTCGGCTTTGCCTGCGTAATCACGCATCAGCTTTTCAAACTTCGCGGCCTTCTCTTCGGTTACACAACGGTTGAGCAATTCCTGCTCTACGCCGTTGAGTTCAGGAAACTCCGCCAGCAACGTTTGCCCGCCAAGTCCTACAACCAGGTCCGAAAGGTGCCCGAGCACGGGGTTCGCCGAGATACCGGAGAAGCCATCCGACCCACCACATTTCAAACCTACCGAGAGTTTTGACAATGGCGCATCGGCACGTTCGAACTCATTAATTTTGGTCAGCCCCACGAATGTTTCCTTAATGGCACCCGACATCAGCGAGTACTCAGTCCCCTTCTGGTGCTCGAAAGCGAAAAAGGGCTTATTGAAATGCGGATCCCGTTTACGGATCTCGTCTTCCAGCGTTTTTAATTCCGAATTCTGACATCCCAGACTCAGCACAGTGATCCCGGCCACATTTGGGTGAACCGCATAAGCCGCGAACAACGAACATAGCGTATTGGCATCCAGGCGCGTACCTCCGCAACCACCTTCGTGGGTCAGGAATTTCACCCCGTCAACATTCTTGAACGGCCGTTCCGGTTTCTTGCGGGCAACCGGAGCGTCAGTAAAAGTTTCGAGACTTTTGATTCTCCGCATATCTCCCGCCTGGTACAAATGCAGGAATTCCCGCACCTGGTCCCGGTACATGTCAGTTTGTGCATAGCCGAGCTCACGCTCGAATGCATCCTTCATAATCAGCACATTACGATTCTCGCAGAACACCAGTGGCACCACCAGCCAGTAGTTGTAAGTACCAACCCGGCCGTCTTCACGATGATAACCCTTGAATGTCCGGTTTTGCCAATGGCTCACATCCGGTTGCACATAGGTGTAAGGTTTGCGATTAGCCGTGCTGTAATCGTGCGCGTCGTGTTTGAGGTTGAACGTTGTAATGGGTTCCCCTTTTTTGATAGGCTGGGTAGCTCTTCCCACCAACACCCCATACATAATGATAGCTCCTCCGGTTTCAATGTCCTCCGTAACGAATTTGTGCTTGGCCGAAACGCCATATTGAAGTGAATAATGATTCCCCTCCCACGACACGTCCGCACCTGCGGGCTGATCGCGCAAGGCCACGATCACATTATCGGAAGGATGAATTTTCAAAAGTTGGGACGCCATAATATGTTCAAGGTGAATGGTAACGAGGTATATTCCAGTGGTGTCGGGTTTTGCCAAATAGAATATATCAGCAAAACAACAGAATTATTTGAATACTATGAACTCAGACATTAGCAAATTTTTCAACTATATTGGCATATATTTCTCTTTTACGGTTTTAATCATGTAATTATTTGTGAAACCGCAACTACTTAAAGTCCCGAAAGGATTACAAAAATCATTCAGCATCCGGCGCGACGTGGTACTTTACTTCTACAACCGCTGGCACTACCATCCTGAATTAGAGCTCATTCACATCGAGCAGGGCTCCGGCACCCAGTTTGTGGGCGACAATATCCGGAGTTTTCAGAGTGGCGACCTGCTGCTGATCGGCCCCAACCTTCCGCATTACTGGCGATGCGACGAAAAGTACTTCCAGCGTGAAAGCAAACTTTACGCACAGGCGACCGTGGTCCATTTTTCGGAAGATATCTTTGGAAAAACGTTCCTGGGATTGCCTGAAAACAAGGCCATTCATGATCTGTTGCTCAAAGCTTGCCTGGGCTTGAAGATACTCGGCGAAGGGACCGATAAAGTAAAGATCCTTTTACACGAACTCCTCAATCAGACTAACGGCAACCCGATCATCTCGCTATTACAGATCCTGGAAACCCTTGCCCAATGCGGTGAGATCAAGATGCTGTCGAACACCCAGTACCAGAACGAGTACGACCAGTACGACACCGACCGCATCAACCATATTTACCAGTATTCGATCTCCAACTTCCAGAAAAAAATATCTATCGAAGAGATTTCGGAGGTAGCCAATATCAGCCCGCATTCTTTTTGCAGGTATTTCAAAAGCCGCAGCCGTAAAACCTATTCGCAATTTTTACTTGAACTACGGATTGGCCATGCCTGCAAACTGCTTTCCGAAACCCGCATTCCGGTGGCGCAGGTCTGCTTCGAAAGCGGCTTCAACAATTTTGCCAATTTCAACAAGTACTTTAAAATCCACACAGGCAAAAACCCGATGCAATACCAGAAGGAATTTCGAAAAATCCCGATTTCCGGCCATTTGCCTACTTTTAACACAGCATTATGAGAGCCAATCTGATCAACATTTTTGAAAAAACGATTCAGGAAGCCGAAATCCATATTGTCGGAAAGCATATCGATAAAGTGGAGATCTTCGGTCCTGAGAACCCGACATACCCTTACGCATTACCCGGCTTCACGGACGCCCACGTGCATATAGAAAGCGCCATGCTCACACCTGCACAATTCGCACGGCTAGCTGTGGTACATGGGACGATCGCGACGGTGTCCGACCCTCACGAGATAGCCAATGTGCTAGGTATCGAAGGTGTGCACTTTATGATCGAAGACGGCAAGCGCGTCCCGTTCAAATTCTGTTTCGGCGCCCCCTCGTGCGTGCCTGCGACAGCTTTTGAAACTGCGGGTGCCGTGGTCGATGCGGATCAGGTGGGTAAGCTGCTAGCTAACGACGACATAGGCTATCTGGCGGAGGTCATGAACTTCCCCGGTGTGCTCAATGAAGACCCCGACATGATGGCGAAGATCAGCTGGGCCAAACACTATAACAAAGTAATAGACGGCCACGCACCCGGCCTTCGCGGCACGGCAGCAAAGCAGTATGCCAGTCATGGTATCCCCACCGACCATGAATGCTTTACCTATGAGGAAGCACGCGAGAAGATAGACTACGGGGTCAGGATATTGATCCGTGAAGGGAGCGCCGCCCGCAATTTCGAGGCGCTGATCCCGCTGATCGACGAGTTTCCCGATCGCATTATGTTCTGTTCCGACGACAAGCACCCCGACAATCTCGTGGAAGGACATATCAATGCACTCGTTAAACGCGCGCTCGCCTCCGGGTATAACTTCTGGCACGTGCTGCAAGCGGCCTGCATTAACCCGGTACTGCATTATGGACTGAATGTCGGCCTGTTGCGGCAAGGCGATCCGGCAGATTTCATTCTCATTGATAATCCCCGGGAATTAAAAGTGCTAGAGACCTGGATCGACGGTGCGTTGGTGGCAAGGCAAGGCCGGTCGATGATACCCGACCTCCGCAGCGCCCATCCCAACCGTTTCGAATGCGAATTCAAATCCGCATCCGATTTTATTTACTCCGTAAAAAAATCGGAAACACAGGTCAGGGTGATTGAAGCTTTGGAAGGTCAATTGGTTACAAATGAGTGGATAACAACCGGGAAGGTCGTCAATGGCGCCTTGGTTCCCGATTTGGAAAGGGACATACTGAAGGTGACCGTCGTGAACCGCTATTCCGAGGCACAGCCCGCGATCGCATTCATCCGCAATTTCGGCCTGAAAACCGGGGCATTGGCGTCGTCTGTCGCGCACGATTCACACAATATTATATGCATAGGCTGTGATGACGAAAGCATAGCCGGGGCGGTAAACCTGATCATCGGTGCGAAGGGCGGAATGTCGGCTGTCGGAGCCGGAAAAGAGCATCTGATCGAACTCCCGATCGCCGGATTGATGACCGATGCGGATGGTTATAAGGTTGCGGAAGCCTATACGCGACTGGATCGTTTTGTGAAAAATGAGCTGGGATCGACCTTGCAATCGCCATTTATGTCCCTGTCGTTCATGGCGTTACTGGTGATACCCTCTTTAAAATTGAGTGACAAGGGGCTTTTTGACGGGGAAAATTTCAAGTTTACCTCCCTAACGTTATAAAATGCAGCCTTTTGAAGGAAATGGTACCTTAAAGCTTTGAAATATAATTTTATGATGAAAATATTTTTAAATTATGTTTTTTTATAAATATATTTACAAGTGTAATAATGACATTATTATCAATCATTCCTAACCCCAATTCCAAATCCTTTCCAAACAATGGCTCACCTACGCTACAAGCAAGAAGAAGAACTCTGTTTTTGGGATCAGTTCAGAAAAGGCGATGAAAATGCCTATGCATGCCTCTACCGCTCTTATGTTCACATTCTTTATCAGTACTGTTCGCAATTCACGATCGACAAGCCGCTCATTAAAGATTGTATCCACGATTTGTTTGTAGAACTTTGGAGAAACCGCATGACGCTCGGTGACACCACTTCGGTCCGCTTTTACCTGATGGCATCCATTAAAAGGAAACTTGTACGTCATTTAAATGCGCAGCAAAAGCATACGAGCAACGAAGATATCCCGGTCGAATACTGGCATATCAACACCCCTTCCCATGAAAACCACCTGATTTCGGAAGAAGAATTCGAATCGACCAACCAGCACCTGAATGTGGCCATCAACGGCCTGCCCCGCCGTCAGCGCGAGGCGATCTTCCTCAAATTCTACATGAACCTTAATAATCATGAAATTGCAGATTTGATGAAAATAAATATACAATCGGTTTACAACCTGGTTTTTGGTGCATTGGGTAACCTCAAAAAACAAATGACATTGGACAGGCTGACTTTTTGATTCCCGTCTGTTTAAACGTTTAAATCATACGCAGGAAGCGTGGCGAACTATGCCACGCTTTTTTTGTGTTAATTTGATCTTCCATGAACAAACTAATTCCGACACTTCACTCATGACCATCACTACCACGCCCCTCGCCGAACGGCTCCGCCCCCGGACACTCGACGATTTTGTGGGACAGGAAAAACTGCTCGGTCCAAAAGGTCCGTTAAGACGGGCCATATTGCAGAACGCCATTCCTTCCATGATCTTCTGGGGCCCACCGGGCGTAGGCAAGACCACGCTCGCATTGCTCATAGCCGAAACCACCAAAAGGCAGTTCTATAACCTGAGTGCGATCAGCTCCGGCGTGAAGGACCTTCGGGAAGTCCTGGCCCGCCCTTCCGGATTATTCCCGGCCATCCTGTTTATTGACGAAATCCACCGCTACAACAAAAGCCAGCAGGACGCGCTACTCGGCGCAGTGGAGAAAGGTCAGGTTACGCTCATCGGCGCCACGACGGAAAACCCCTCTTTTGAGATCAATTCGGCGTTGCTTTCTCGCTGTCAGGTCTACATCCTGGAAGCATTCGGAGAAAAGGAATTGAAAGGGCTCATTGCACGTGCATTGGAGAAAGATGCCTGGTTAAAAGAAAAGAGTATCAAATTCACTTCCTACGATGCACTGATGCGGCTGTCGGGTGGCGATGGCCGGAAACTTCTCAATCTGCTCGAACTGGTGGTGCTGGCGAAAGGCGAAGTAAAAAAAATCGACATCACCGATGAATGGGTGACGGAGGTCGCACAACAGAACATCGCGCGGTACGACAAGTCGGGCGAACAACACTATGACATCATCTCGGCTTTTATCAAATCGCTCCGGGGGAGTGATCCCAACGGAGCTGTGTACTGGATGGCCCGAATGATCGTGGCGGGCGAGGACCCCTCGTTCATTGCCCGTCGGATGCTCATCATGGCATCGGAAGATATTGGCAATGCAAATCCAACGGCGGTGATTATGGCCAATGCATGTATGCAGGCAGTCAACGTCATCGGATATCCTGAATGCCGCATTATTCTGTCCCAAACGGCCGTTTATCTAGCCACCTCCCCCAAAAGCAATGCGAGCTACATGGCGATCGGAGAAGCGATTGAGGCCGCGACGCGTACGGCACATCTTCCCGTTCCTTTGCATCTCCGCAATGCGCCCACCAAGCTCATGAAACAGATCGGCTACGGGAAAGACTACAAATACTCACATGATTTTGACGGGAATTTCGCAAAACAGGATTTTCTGCCTGATGAATTACGGGGAACGCGGTTCTTTGAGCCCGGCCGAAATGCAAGAGAGGAGGAGATCAGGAAAAAGCTTCAGCACTGGTGGGGCGACTGGTATGGCTACTGACGATCAGCTTGCTCCCTTTTCTTTTCGAATGTATCAAAAGACAAGTCCGGCTGAGCTTCGGGTGATTCCCGCCATTCGTTCCCAAGCCTGCGTGCTAGCTCTTCCAGGTTTTGCTCCGTTTCCATCTTTTTTACATATTCCGATAAAAACGCTTCATCAGGCTTACCCTCTGCATGGGTGTCATCATTCGGGTCAAGAGGCAAATTATTCATAGTTGAGTCAGAAATGCCGGCTGGCAGCCGCGCCGTCAGGTGCAATGCAGTCGTAAAGGAGCAAAGTTTCCCCGATATTGCAAGCCGTGCCGTATATAAAATGTATTGAATACGATTAAATTGCTAAAAATGATGAACCTTACCCATATGATCCCGGAAAGCATCCCGCTTATAGAACGGCAACTGTTGATTAACCAATGCAAAATTCTCTCCTTCATTGGTGACGAAAAAGAAAGAGAGCTTAACGAAAAACGAATCGAAATTCTCGAAAAGGGTTACACCGGGCTTTACCCCAAGGTGTTTAACAATCTTTACGAAGAAGTCCCCATCAGCGTGTACAACGAAATCTCAGACATCATGAGCATGTACAGCAGGATTAACGATTCCATTCGACTGCTGGATGACAGCGACAAAGAACTACTAGACCTGGCTTCTCTCGAGTTTGAAGGGTTCGATCAGGATAGCGGCATGCATTACTATATGATGTCGTATCTCGTCGACCGCATGGATGAGCACGACGAATATCGAGGCAGAGAACTGAAAGCGCACAACAACAACTGCATGATCAAATACAACCACATGCTGGCCTTGTATTTTGACTTTGAAAAGCTCGAAAAAAAGCATTACTCCGCAACTGATCTTCAAGGATTTATCGATCAGGTTCGATCAATTGACAGGGCTGTAAATTCCTGATTCTGGAAGCTTTGACCGGTTACTAAATAGGTGTCGCAAACCGACTACAAAAAATATTATTTCCTAAACAAAAAGCAATGTTTTGAATAAAGAAATCATTAAGTTTGTATCGGAAACCCCCAAAAGGGTTTTCAATAACGTTGAGTAAAATCAAACATCCCGGCTACTTTGTAGGTGGGATGTTTTTTTATACCTATATATTAATGTAGTTGCATTTTGCGAAGCCGGTTGGCATTGCGCTTGAAAAACAAGCGGTCGCTGACGGAGTACCGGTGTCCGGCGCTTTTCCTTTTTAGGTCAATAACAAGCCAAAAGCCCCCGATCGCCGCTGCCGCGAGCGCTACTGTCAGTAGAATCGGTGCGATAGTGTAGATACTCTGAATGATTTGTGCCATGTTTCGTCATGTAGTCAGGTTCTGGCTAACATATCAAAACAATCATACCAGCGGAAAGGAAAACCCGTCGTGAAAATGACTATAATCTGGCGTTAAGCACTTTAACGTCACATCCCACCACGGAATTGTTAACGTAACCGACGCTCAGGCCGGGAATATCGGTGGATTTATTGGGGGGAAGCGGTGTTTTGATCGTGATGATCTTGGAGCCTGCAACACCTTGCATTTCGTTAAGATATTTGAACTCCACCTCGACGCTCTTTACCAGGGATGCAGATGTATTCTCGATCACCATGTTGTGTATCGCTATGCCGCCCACAGAGTGCCACTCATTTTTCACAATGCGGATTTTACTCACCACCGCGTTATTGGATTGCGACGCCTGCGTCGGCAATGAGTCCACTTTGGTTTCTGAGGTTACAACCTGCTTCTCTTTCAGGAAGTCGAACTGTTTGTAGTAATAAAGGATGTAGAAAAAGCCAAATACCGGTATAATCGCACTGGCCCACTTCAATACGGGGATAAGAACTTTTTTAAATTTGCTCTTTTTGCCTCTTTTACTTGGCATAGCTAAATATTAACGTTGGTAAATCGGGGTACTCCGAAAATCAAATATACCGATGAACGGATCAAAGTTGATTTGTCGGCACAATTTTAAATAAATAGTTTGTAAAAAAAGCAAACCGCTGGCATAATCACCAGCGGTTTGCTTTTCTATCCACGAAGTGGATTATAATCTTACAAATCTTTGCGAGCTGACAGTCCCGTCGACGTTCGTCACCTGAACAATGTAAGCACCCGCTGCCAGGCTGTGAGCGCTGATTCCGGACGCAATTGCATTGGAAGCCTCAAACACAACCTTTCCGGATGCTGCCACCACTTTTACATTCCTTACTTTACTCCAATCGCCTACATGGAAGGTCAGCGTTTCGGAGCTGTTCACCGGGTTAGGATAAACCAATGCAATCGCCTTCAAGTTGAGGCTCTCAATCCGGCTGTAAGAGAATGTCTCATCAAGATCCACCATCTTCAATCGGTACAGATTATTGCCTCTCAATGGGGCTGCATCCACAAATGAATAAAACCGCGTCACAACACTCTCCTGATTCGATGCCACCGAGCCGATTTTTACCCAGTTCTTTCCGTTCAGGCTGCGCTCGATGTCGAAACGGTCGCTGTTGGTTTCCTCGGATGTGGCCCAGGACAAGGATGCCGTTTCACCTTCAGAGATTGCCTTAAAGCTCACCAGCGTCACGGGCAATGCATTCTCAATCGTCATCTCAAAGGAAGCGATGGCGGTTTGACCGAATTTGTTGGTGGCCTGCACATCGAATGTGTAGGTTCCGTTCTGCCCGGTTGTTGGGGTACCTGAGAATGTCCCGTTGGAATTTAAGGTTATTGAGGATGGCAATGTGCCCGCCAGCGTACGGCCGCCCGGTGATGATACCTGGTACAATGCATAAGTATACTCTGTCGGCAAACCGCACTTGATACTGAAACTAGGTGATCCGCCGGTTGTTGCTACAAACAGGTTCGTACCGACTGCATCTCCAACACGTCCGGTTGCTACCGTTCCGCCGGTAAACTCGACCGGTGGGCGGGAGCCCAATTCATGAATGCGTAGTCCGGTGAAAAGGTTTGCATTGAGGATCGTCACAGATTTTACCACAATGCGGTCATAACTTACAACACCGCCCGGCACGAAAGCAACTTTCACAATGCTGCTATTTCCGAACAGCGTAAGCAGATCCAGATCCAACAGAAGGCTTTCCACCGTGCGTGCGGCTCCCACGGGCGTCTCTCCGGAATATGCCTGGATCGTGATGTTCTCAAGTACACCCAAATTGACCAGGGCAGCCGGTTTCGATATGGTTGCCACAATCTGGTTAGTCGGAGCAACGGTCTTGCCCAAATAAATGGTTTGTGAAACGGTCGAGGCAAGGGCTACTGTTCCGTTCTGAAGTAAGGAAAAGTTACCGGCCGACACGTCCCCGTCGATTGCCTTTTCAGGATCCTGCAATGCATCGGTTAATGTCAGCGCAATGCCGCTTGCATGAGGATTTACACCTGCATAAGCAAACGGGATAGCCTCACAGGGAGTGAACACGGAGTTTTCATAGCTTACCGCATGCTCAACTTTCAGCGTCACCCGTCCGAGCGCCACACCTACCAGCGTACTGGTTGCATTCGCGAAATCGAGGCCTACGGTAACCGATGTGTAAGAGGAAGTGGGAGTCACGGCGATATACAAATTCCCCGCCGCGTCGCGAACAAGCTCTTTTGTTGTTACGCCGCCATTCGAAGTAGCCTGAATCGTGTTGTTTTGCAACAGTCCGAGCGCATTGACGAGCGAACTCAGGTCGAGATTCAAACCGGTTTGAGATAACTCACTGATACGCACATACGTTGTTTTGCCCGCAGGGAGAGCAGACGAGAATGTCATCGTGAGCGAGGCATCACTGGTATAGGTGACAGACACACCCAGGTTAACCACGATACCCGATGCCGAAATTGTCGCCGACTGCCCGTTCGGAGCACCCTCGGCATTGTCCTCATCGTTGACATAGGACGATGCCAAAGCTTCTGTGTGCACCAATTTGGATGTAGAAGCTACATATTGCTGCGCATACGTCGAATTAATGGATGCAACGCTTACAAGCGCTGCCGCGAGCCCCTTATCCAAGCTGCGTAAGGCCGTTTTTTTTAACAAGTTGCCGATCGAACTTTTCATAGTAGTAGAAATTTAGAACACAGATAAACCGTTACGTGAAAAATTAAAAAATACAATACAATCAATAAATTATACAATAATGATCCCTTCCCGTGTTGTGACGGTTGCGTATTTGCTTTTTGCAAAGCACAAAAATTCCCTTCCCGCGTATAGGCATACGCGATCAGTCAGACTTGTTGTTTTTTTAATGTAAAGGGTGTCGCCTAACGAAAACCGGTCAGCCGGTCAGGTGAGATGGGTGATGCTCAGGATGTGCGTAGTCTACTTCTTCTGTCTGTTTTGTTTTGCTGATGATTTTATGTAGCCGGATGGTCAATCCGAAAACAATTAGTTATACTATTTTTCACGATTGTATAGTACTTGTTTGCAAATGTATCCATAAATGAATCAAAATAAACCCACATATTTTTACTATAACAACTACCCCCAAAAATTAGGGGGATAGAATTAATTTTATCCACGCGATATTTGTAAATTGAATTCGACTAACCTCCATTAAGTAAATAATAACAAGCCCAGGATAGCTGATTTCGAAGTTTTTCGAGTATATAATTTATTGTAACCGATTATTAAATAGCTAAACTACCCGAACCCTCTTTGGCCTTTCCACTCGGCAGCAATGCTTTATGTTGGAATTGTATAAAAATTACTACCACAAGTAAGATCGTTGTGAAATAAAATTAATTCTATGGATATATCATTAGTTGACGAACACCTCCTGCTAACAGATGCATTGCGAAACCTATTAAAACTAAATCCGGAGGTCGGACGGGTAGATACTTTTACAAATGCAAAGGATTTCCTGGACAAAAAAACAAGTTCACCGCCCGATATCCTCGTCATGGATCTCAGCCTGAATGGCTTGCACGGACTGGAACTGCTTGATATCTGCCGGGCTACCCTGCCCCGGGAAATGCGGGTTATCGTACTCTCGACTGTAACCGACGTCCAGACCATCAAGCACACGATCCGACGTGGCGCCAATAGCTTTCTTTCCAAATCGGTCCATTTCGAAGAATTTAAAGAGTCGATTTTTCAGGTGCGGTCCGGGAAACAATATATTGGAAAGGCGATCAGGGAAAGTCTGATCAATAGCGTGTTTACGGAAGAACAGGTAGTATTACATCTTTCCCCCCGGGAAAAAGAGGTACTGCAAAAAGTATGCAGCGGCCATACGATCAAAGAAATTGCATACGAACTCAAACTGAGTGCACACACCGTTCAGTATTATCACCGCAGTGTGATGGACAAACTAAAAGTACGGCGTACCACCGATCTGATCGTGTACGCGATGCAGCATGGGCTTTACATACCGGAGGCCAGATAAAACTAATTATCCGGCCTCCGCGAAACATAATTAAATGCAACAATTATTAATGATTGGAAAGCCTGCTGTAAAAGTCAGGCAATGGATTTAATCCCACATTTTTTCTTTGATGCCAATAAGGATACACCGGTGATTTTTCGCTTGCCGCATCGAGCAGTTTCACCTGATCCAATGTGAGATTCCATCCAATGGCTCCCAAATTTTGCTTCAATTGTTCTTCGTTCCTTGCGCCGACGACGATATTGCTCACAGTCGGTCTTTGAAGCAGCCAGTTCAGAGCCACCTGGGCCACCGTTTTGCCGGTCTCGGCCGCGACCTGATCCAGGGTGTCGATCAGATTGAAAAAAAACTCCTCCGGAATAGCCGGTCCTTCTCCCCCGCCCTGCGCAATTCTCCCTTCTGCCGGGATAGGCTCGCTCCGGCGATATTTCCCTCCCAACCGTCCGGCCGATAACGGGCTCCACACAATTGTCCCGACATGCTGGTCCAGGCCAAGCGGCATGAGCTCCCATTCGAATTCCCTGCTCAGCAGCGAATAATGCGCCTGGTGGGCGATGTATCTGGACCAGCCATAGCGCTCGGAAACAGATAGCGATTTCATTAAATGCCATCCTGAAAAGTTCGAACAGGCAATGTAGCGGATCTTTCCGTCACGGACCAGGTCGTTCAGCGCGCTCAGCGTTTCCTCTACGGGAGTAGTGGCGTCGAATCCGTGCATATGGTAAATGTCGATATAATCCGTCTGGAGGCGTCTGAGGCTATCCTCACAAGCCTTGATCAAATGAAACCGGCTGGACCCGGATTCGTTGGGCTTGTTACCCATTCTGAAAGTCGCCTTAGTCGACAGGATAATCTTATCCCGCAACCCGATGACCGCCTTGCCGAGTATCTCTTCGGCCAGGCCCTGGGAATAGACGTTGGCGGTGTCAAAAAAATTAAGGCCTGCGTCCATGCAAAGGCCAACCAACCTTGCGGCCTCGTCGGTTTGGGTATTGCCCCACGCCTTGAAGAAATCTCCTCCGCCTCCGAATGTGCCGGTACCAAAGCTGAGCACGGGCACTTTCAAGCCCGACGCTCCTAGTTGTCTGTATTCCATTGGATATTGAGTAAAATGATGTGAAATGCACAAAATCAGCGTTCCAGCCGCGGAATGCGAACGAATAATAGGACAAAAATCACAAACCATCAAACCGCGCCTCGGTTCCGTCGGCGGTGAAACAAAAAAAGGCCGGAAACGATCCGACCCTTTTAACCTAAACCGCGACCGGTAGTTGGGCCGCTCGTGTTGCACATGGTAATGTAATTAAGCTGTTCAGTCAGGTTGGTTATGTGTCTCGGCAGCGTTATGCCACGATTGATTTTGATGCTTTCTAAAAAAATATCTTCCCTGAAACTCAGGGAAGATATCCGCATTATTTACTCAACGTTCCTCTATTACTTAACCTTTGAACTGCCCAGCAGGTCATAAACCTGATGAATTGTGTAGCCTCGGTTCAGAATATTAATCAAATATGCTACCGTCCATTGGATTAAAAGAAATTCGATGAGTGACTGGTCTTTTTCGTTTAACATTCGGGAAATCCTGCCCGATTTACTTCCCGAATCCTCAATCTTGTTATCTTTAAAAGATATTTTATACCTATTTGAATTCCCTGACTAAAACGCTAACCCATGAACCGTAGAGAAGCAGTTCAAAGAATCACCTTCCTGCTCGGTGGCGCCATATCCGCTCCACTGATGGCCGGCATTGCAGGCGAACGCCTGAATTTCGGGCCGTCACTCGAAGTCTCCGACCAACAGGAGGCATTGCTCGCCGAAATCGCAGATGTCATTATCCCTACTACCAGCACGCCCGGAGCCAAAGCCGCGGGTGCGGAGAAATTCATCGTCCGCGTCATGCGCGACTGCTACCCGGTAGAAGAACAGAAAAAGTTCTATGACGGCCTGGCCAAGGTGGACGCGCTCGCCAAAGAAACTTATTCCAAAAATTTCGCGACGCTTGATGCTGCCCAGAAAGGCGATATCATTAAAAAGACCACCGTCGCCGACAAGCCTTTCTTCCTGGCAATGAAAGGCCTCACAGTCACCGGGTATTTCACATCCGAGATCGGGGCCACGCAGGCGCTGGATTATCTGCCGATTCCGGGCAGGTTCGAAGGCAGCTGGCCAATGCCCAAAGGGCAAAAAAGCTGGGCTCTATAATCATATTCAGAAAAGGGATCAGACGTACGGGCGACCGATAGCGGCTGCCTTGTCGCTGACTCATTCCAAACTCTCTTAACCATGGCGAATCTTAATATTGACGCAAAAAAAGACATTACCTACGACGCCATTGTGATCGGCTCCGGCGTATCCGGCGGCTGGGCGGCAAAGGAACTTACAGAAAAAGGCCTGAAAGTCCTGATGCTCGAAAAAGGTAAAAACCTCGAACATGTCACAGGCTATGAAAATGCATTGAAAGCCCCCTGGGAAACAAAATACAATGGACGGCTGACCGTCAAACAAAAAGAAACCCATCCATTCCTTTCTCGCGATTACCCCTATAACGAGATGACCGAGAAGTACTGGATGAACGATATGGACCAGCCGTATGAAGAAGTGAAACGCTTCGACTGGTTTCGCCCCAATATCGTAGGTGGCAAGTCCATTATGTGGGGACGGCAGTCGTACCGGCTGAGCGACCTCGATTTCGAAGCCAACCTCAAAGACGGCATTGCCGTTGACTGGCCGATCCGGTACAAGGACATTGCGCCATGGTACTCGTATGTAGAAAAACACGTCGGGATATCCGGTGAAAAACTGGGCCTGCCGCAATTGCCCGATAGTGATTTCATCCCGCCGATGGAGATGTATCATGTAGAAAAAGAAGTACGCAAGCGTTTGGAAAAAGAGTTTCCCGGCCGGAACATGACGATCGGGCGGGTAGCTAACCTTTCTCAACCCACCAAAATCCAGCTCGACGGAGGCCGCGGACCGTGCCAGTACCGCAACCGCTGCTCTTATGGCTGCCCCTACGGCGCTTATTTCAGTACCCAATCCAGCACATTGCCGCCTGCCATGAAAACCGGCTTGCTGACGCTTCGTCCGGATTCCGTGGTCCGTGAGATCATTTATGACGGCAAAAAGTCGGGTGGGCGTGCTACGGGTGTGCGCGTGGTGGACAGCGTGACGATGCAGGAGCGCGAGTTTTTTGCCAACATTATCTTTGTATGTGCCAGCGCACTCGCTTCAACCGCATTGCTCCTCAACTCTACCTCCGACCGTTTCCCGAACGGAATGGGTAATGATTCCGGAGAACTGGGACATAACCTGATGGACCACCATTTCCGCACCGGTGCCAGCGGTACCTGGGAGGGTGATCTGGACAAATATTACTTCGGCCGCCGTGCAAACGGTATCTACGTGCCACGCTACCGCAATGTCGGCTCCGACAAACGCGATTACCTGCGGGGCTTTGGCTACCAGGGTGGCGGCGGACGTCAGGGATGGCAGCGCAACGTCGCCGAGCTCGCATTCGGTGCCGACTTCAAGGACGAACTAACTACTCCGGGCAACTGGACGATGGGCTTCGGAGGCTTCGGTGAGACATTGCCTTACCACGAAAACCGTATGTTCCTCAACAAGGAGAAAAAAGACAAGTACGGCATCCCCGCGGTAGTCTTCGATGCAGACCTTCGTGATAACGAGAAGAAAATGCGCAAAGACATGATGAACGACGCCGCCGAAATGCTGGAAAAATCAGGTCTCAAAAATGTTAGGACCTATGACAACGGCTCTTACCTCGGTATGGCGATTCACGAAATGGGAACGGCGAGAATGGGACGCGATCCTAAAACATCGGTACTGAATGGCAACAACCAGTTGCACGCGGTCAAAAACGTGTTTGTAACGGATGGCGCGGCAATGACCTCCGCATCCTGCGTAAACCCGTCCCTGACTTACATGGCATTGACGGCCCGAGCGGTAGATTTCGCGGTCAAGGAATCAAAAAAGAAAAGTATCTGACAACAATGAGGCCGGGTCACAAACCCGGCTTTTTTGTTCCCATTCCTAAAACATTAGAAGTGGGAGTTGCTATTTTTTGCAATATGTTACAACTTTCTGCAACATATTGTTACTTTGCATGAAATCCTGATGGTTGTTATGGAAGGAAAACTGAGAATCGACGCTGCTCGCAGAGCTACATTACTGATATTTCTGGTCTGTGGGATCGGGTTGTCCAGCTGGGCCCCAATGGTTCCTTTCGCGAAGATCAGGCTTGGACTGAACGAAGCCGATCTGGGCGTGGTACTCCTCGCACTTGGCGCGGGTGCCATTCTTACCATGCCGCTGACCGGCCTGCTGATCAACAAATACGGAAGCCGCGCCGTTGCCATTGTTGCTGCGCTGGTTATTGCCTCGTTGCTTCCCCTCCTGCTGATGGCAGCCACTTCGTACCAACTGGCCATAGCGTTATTTGTATTCGGCGCTGGCATTGGCTCGATAGACGTATCCATGAACGCACAGGCCGTTGTGGTGCAGGAACGCTTCGGAAGTCATATCATGTCGTCCTTCCACGGCATGTTCAGCCTCGGGGGCCTTATAGGCTCCATTGGCCTGGGATTTCTGATCAAAGCCGGCCTTTCGCCTACCTATGCGGCGGTCGCTATTTCAGCTTTACTGGTTTTTATCACGGTAACGCAGTCGAGATACCTTCTGCCCCATTCGGAAGAGGCTAAACTGGACGGCACCAGCTTCGTGCTCCCCAAAGGGCCGGTTGTAGTGCTGGGTATTATGTGTTTTATTCTTTTTCTCGCAGAAGGCTCCCTGCTGGACTGGAGCGCTGTTTTCCTCCAATTTTCCCGCGGCTTCGACCCGTCATTTTCGGGAGTCGGGTATGCGGCGTTCTCGGTGGCAATGGCAGTCATGCGACTCACAGGCGACGGGCTCATCCACAGGCTCGGCCCTGCCAAGGTAGTTCTTTACGGTACATTACTGGCGGGAACGGGATTCCTGATCGCCGTGCTTGTACCTTCGTCCATCGCGGCACTGCTGGGTTTTGTGCTGGTAGGACTTGGCGCGGCCAACGTGGTCCCTATCTTCTTTACTGCGGCAGGGAGCATTCCCAACGTCCCCCCTTCCATTGCATTATCCGCGGTAACGATCCTGGGCTACTCGGGCCAGCTCGCCGGACCTGCATTGATTGGTATCATTGCTGAAATGACTTCCCTGTCATGGGCGCTCGGCCTGGTAGGTGTATTGCTTTTTGTTGTCGCATTCGGCTACCGGCACCGTGACTAGAATGCCTCGCCGGTAAAAAGATAGAAACCTGGCCCGTCCTTGGTGAAACCTACGTCAAGCCTGAGATAGATGTCCTTTTTGGGAAACAACAAATAGCGCAAGCCGGCACCGCCGGATAGCCTCGCGCGGGCGGGCGGGAGCGACCGGATTTTTGGCCCGACCACAGCGGCACCAGCGAACGCAACGCCTCCAAACCGCTTGCTAAACCCGAACGGCAACCACCTGTGCTCGATTTGTGTGGCCAGCATATTCTTGTCCCGATACCGCCCGTAATAGTAACCCCGCATGATCATTTCCCCGCCCATCAGGGCCATCTGATTAAAGGGAATATTCCCTGTAAAAAAATTACCATAAATCTGCCACGCAAGCACATTCCGCTTCGATAAGGGATGAGAACTTCTTACATCCAAGTTGAACCCCTGAAAATTGTGGTTACTTCCGATTGACTGGTTGTACGTCAGGAAAGACAGCTCCCCGAACAATCCTTTGCGGACATTGAGCACGTTGTGCCGGTTATCGTACACCATCGCTGCTCCAAAACCGATATTGCGTGTGCCACTGCTGCCCAGGGGTTCATCATACGAATGATCTTCGGGCTGCTCAAAACTGGCGTTGTACAGTTGCTGGTAGTCAATCTCAGGTCCGATAAAAAAGTTGGGTCTGACGCGGCGTAACACCCGCTGCCTGAACAACAGATAATTCGCGTCGATCATGGCCGGTTCCTTGTCCGGGGTCGTGTGACCGATACCATAATAAAGCAATGGAAACCGCTGGAACCGGGTTCTGCCCAAAAAGAACCATTTGTCTTTGTCGCCATAGATCGCATTGTCGAGCCAGATGCCATATTGCCCCTCCAACGTCACGAATGTGAAAGCCTGCACTTCGCTCAGGCGGTTGAGGGTATCGTTTTTGGCCTGAAAAAGCAATAGTGAGGAAAGCCCGATTTCAATGCTGGTTTCGGGTGCATAACCCAGCGTCGGATAAACCCTGAAACTGGATTTACCTTCGGAAGTGGTGTCGGAAATAGTCTTCTGAACAAATCTCCTGAACCACCCGTTCTGCGCGGCGGCCGGGCGGATTTGTAACACCAGTAGGAGGAACGGGTATAAAAATGTACGAACGCTCAATGCGCGATGGGTTAAGTGAGAGTGAGTTTTATTTCAATTCAACATCAAATTCGATACCAGCGACTTTCGGCTTTCCACGAGAATCGGGCCGAAAAACCTCAGTAGATGCTATGTATTACGCATCTTTTGCTCCAAACCATATTTCCCGGAATGAAAAAACGCA
Organism: uncultured Dyadobacter sp.; assembly: GCA_965649915.1. GTDB lineage: Bacteria > Bacteroidota > Bacteroidia > Cytophagales > Spirosomataceae > Dyadobacter. The sequence continues at coordinate 3,508 of CBFGMV010000112.1, read as the reverse complement.
TTTTACTCCTTTACTTCCTCTTGCACACAAGCTGTCTGTGGGCACAGCATAGCAGCCCGTTATGGTGGAAAAGAAACAATCTCCGGGTGATCCAGATGAACCTCCCCGCCTATGAAGCGGCTACGATCAATGCGGATTCCATCGTGACCGACCTGGTTGCCTGCTCGGCCAATACACTCCTGATCAATGCGGGCGGAATTATGGCATTTTACCCCACCGAGCTGGATTTTCATTATCGTAACCCCTATCTGAAAGACAACAATGTGCTCGGCGACATAGTCCGTAAGTGCCACCAAAACGGCATCAAGGTGATTGTGCGTTTCGATTTCAGCCGGGTACATGAAAGCATTTTCAAAGCCCATCCCGACTGGTGCTACATTTCCCCAAAAGGAGAACGCATCATCAACACAGACATGTACGTGGTGTCCATTAACGCGCCATATGTGCAGGAAAAGGCATTCAGGATCATCGAGGAGGTAATTAGCATGTTCCCGATCGACGGTATTTTCCTGAATATGCCCGGATACCAGGTCAATAACCCTTATGAGGGCAAATATCACGGGATAGATCAGAATGAGTATGACAAAAAGCGCTTTGCGGAGTTCAGTGGCGGCAAAACGTTGCCTACCGAAGAGAACAAGGCGGATCCCCTTTTTCAGCAATATCTCGAATTCAAAAAGGCGACTGTTGAAGATTGGTCCGAGCGGCTGCATAAGCTGGTGAAATCCAAAAACGAGCAGATCGCGATATGCACTTACTCGGACAAGTTCGTAGACATCATCCGCCACGAGTCGCAGAGTATGACCACCCTGCCCTACTGGCCTTACACGGCGTCCGACAACGTTGGTAATGCCGTCAATTCGTTTCCCGACCACGTCATCAGCAATGCGAGTATCCAGCAGATCTCGTTTCAATCACGATACAATGCAGTGGAACCGGAGGAAACACGCATCCGGCTTTACGAGAACATTGCCAATGGCTCGGGCCTGGATATGAGCATGATGGGCGATATGCGCGGGTATGAGGACGAGCGCAACTATCCCGTTTTCAGGAAGGTATATGGTTTTCACAAAAAGAACGAAGCCTACTTCGGCAAATACAAATCAGTGGCGAAAATAGCAGTCGTAGCACCCGGCGCCTGGCCCAACGGCGAGCCCATGCAGGAGTACCGCGGCATTCAGCTGATGCTCCGCGAGGCGCATATCCCGTTCGACATTGTGGAAGATGGGCAAATCGCCAATCTGGAACAAAAAGTCAAAGGATACAAATTGATCATCCTGCCCGAAATCACCTACCTGAAACCGGAGGCCATCCGGATACTGAAAGAGGCCAGCCAGCAAGGAACCAACCTGATCGCCACAAACCGGGCGCTGTTTGATAGCCCCGAAACGTTGCTGACACTTTTCGGCGCCAAAATTGAAAAGAAGGACAATGACGGAGCCGGTAATTACCTCGTGCCGGACGACCGGAACATTTTCAAGAGCTTCAAAGGACAGAAAATGCTTTTCTGGAAATTCAACCTGGGGCTTTACGATCTGTCGGGAGCCGATCAGAAACTGCTGCCAGTTCTGGCAAAAGGCCGCCCGGGCCCGCCGGAGATCATCGGCGGCCACGATCCCACCGGTTACTATGCATTGGGTATCAAAAACCACCCGAACAGTAAAGCGGCCCTTTTCCCGGTCAGCCTTGGCAGGATATATTACATGCACGGCTACCAGGAACACAAGAACCTTTTGCTGGATATGGTCCGCCACATGCTACCTGAAATCGCACAGAATTTCCAGACAAATGCGCCTGCCAGAGTTGAAACGGTGTTGAAGGAATTCATTAAAAACACACCTGAAAACCAGCAGAAAAACACCTCCGACGGCCAGATTCTGCACCTGATCAATCTTACCGGATTCAGTGGAAATACCTATTTCGAACCATTGCCAGTAACCAACCTGCAATTCAGGATCAGGCTCGCCAAAAAACCGCAAAAAGTGTTTGCATTAACGAATCACAAACCTTTGAACTTCACCTGGAAAGACGGCACGATCAGTGTCTCGCTCGCCCACCTGGCGGAGTTTGAAAGCATTGTGATGGAATGGTAATCCAAATCGATAAATAGCTATAACCTGGGAGCGTCCGGCTTGTTGGAGGCTTCCCCAGGCTTTACTCCGTAGGTTTTCAGTTTGCGGCCATAACTTTTACCGTTGATTTGAACGTATAACACATCAAAATTGCTTCCACCAAATGCAATTTTAGTGGCTATCCCATTGGTCAAAGGCAAAATCGCATTCACGCGTCCGGTCTGATCGAGGATTTGTACGCCCAAATGGGTAGCTACATAAATCCGGCCTTCCCGGTCACAAACAATGCCGGATGCACCGGCTTTATTATCTTCATCGGAAGCATGTAACCATCCGAAGCGCTGCTTGTACGCCAGTTTGCGATTCGATTGAATTTGATAGGAATACACCCAATGTGACGCAGCGTCGATCGTGTAAACCAACGTCTGGTCCGGGGAAAGGGCTCCGCCCACGGCGTTTAGTGTTTTTAGAGAATTCGCACTTGAAGGTGTAGGTTTGCCTTTGATGGGAAATGCGTCCCCGGTCTCCTTCCATTCCTCGCCCGGAATCAACAATGCGGATAGAAACGCGTTTTGGGATCGTCCCATTTTCACCTTTTCCGGCCAGCCCTTCCACAAATAGCGCATCGCCTCAGGAAAAAGCGAAGTGCCTTGCTTGCCATTGTGGCCGCCCTCGCCCCATTGATGCTTCACCTCGTAGCCGGCGAATGTCAGCGCACGCAGCATGGTCTGGTTGGCCATCCACCAGTCACCAGCGTAAATGTTGAGATCGTTGGCACCGTCCTGCATAAAGATCCTGATGGGTTTAGGCTCGACCTTTCTGACCAATGTCGGATAGCGGTCGGCACCACGCAGGCCCACGTAGGTTCCAATGGCGCTATAAACGCGTGTGAATGCATCCGGGCGCTCCCAGGCTGCCGTGAATGCACAGACGGCTCCGCTGCTCGAACCACCGATCGCACGGTCGTTACCATTTTTGGACAGGCGGATCGCCCGGCCGTCGCTGGTTTTCTGCTTTTCTACTTCGGGCAGGATTTCTTCGAGGATAAACCGCGCATAGGCATCGCCTAGACCGTCATATTCAAAACTGCGATTGAAGCGGTCGTTCGCCGCATTAGGATCAGCCGCTTTCACACGCCCGTGCATGACGAAAACACCGATCGTGACCGGCATTTCCTTCGCGTGAATGAGGTTGTCGAACACCGTCGGTGCCTTCCATTGAATGCCGTCCTGGTTCACATACACGCAGGCAGGCGCATTGGGCTTGTATTGTGCGGGTACATACACCCAGTACTCGCGCCACGTGCCCGGGAATATTTTGGATTGATCAAATGTAAATTTCAAAACCTCGCCCTTAGGCACGCCCGCATGTTCCAACGAGGCGGAATCGACCGGATAGTTTTCTTCCGGGGCCTGGGCGAGTGTGAGCAGTGGGCT
>CBFGMV010000111.1:0-27660 GCA_965649915.1 uncultured Dyadobacter sp. | reverse complement strand
TGCTTAAAGCCTATTGCTTAAAGCCTATTGCTTAAAGCCTATTGCTTAAAGCCGATAGCCGACTGCCGATAGCCGACCGCCGAAATAATAAATCACAACGCCACCCTCACCGGTTTCGCATAATTAAACTTCGATTCCGGCGCGTCGATGATTGCGCCGGCGCGGAAGAAATACTGGTTACCGCCTTTGAGTACATTACTGTTCGACGGCAGATCGATTTCCAGCTGGTATACCTTGTTCGGATCGATGGCGCCATTGATCTCCTGCTCGGCCAGGGCTACGCGGATGGGCTCGCCCACAGAGGGTTCCGGATGCGCATACAAGCCGATCTTCCTTACATTGTTGATCACCGTTTGCTGCAATTTGAATTTGGCAATTACTTTCGTCCCTACCTTTTCAATGCTCGTTTCCTTCACCCGGATGTAGGGCTGTACTTTGAAATCCAGCTTGGTGTCACCTTTGACCGTCACCTCCTGGGCCGCCATGGGCACAAAGTTCCCGCGTACGGGCGTGATCGTATACGTGTTGGCGAAGATCAGGTTGTTGCGGTAAGAGCCGTCGTTTTTGATGATCATCGTTTGTTTGGTCTGAGAAGCATAGCCATGCTCGATATACTCGATCGTGCTGCCACGGATAATGTCCTGCTCCACAGGTTCATTGGTCTCGGTATCCAGAAAAGTGCCGTACAATTGCGAATCAGGCGCCGGATAGTTATCGACGCTGCAAGCGCCCACGCCGAAAAGCAGCAACAGGGCGGGAAGGTAGTTGAGTATGCGGTTCATATTGGCTGTTGGCTGTCGGCAGTCGGCTATCGGCTTGTTATGCTTTGCCTTTCTGTGATCAACCATAATTAATGTTGTCTACTGTTAGTTTAAGAACACTTCATAGGCAATAGCCGACTGCCGAAAGCCAACAGCCGGCTGCTCCCTCAATACTGTGGATTCTGTACCAGTCCATTCGCTCCGATACCGGGGATGGAGCGGTAGTACTGGCGGTAATCGAATGTGGACGGGTTGCTGCGCGGTACATTCACGCGCACGAAAATGTATTTCGCAGGTGTTACGCGGAGGTCGAGAATCGGGAGTAATGCGTGGCGCATGGTGTTATTGAACAGCGTGTGGTACTCACGACGCCGGATCAGGTCCCAGAACCGTTTGTTTTCAAACGCCAGCTCGACCCTTCTTTCCCGGATCACATGATTGATCGTCAACGGAATCTCGGTCTTATGCCCGGCACGGCGGCGGATGTCGTTCAACGCCTTTGCACCTTTCACTTTGTCGCCCGTACCGCTTTCGGCAATGGCTTCCGCGTAATTGAGCAGGATTTCCGCGTAACGGAAGTCGGCGAAATCGGTGACGCACTGGTTCCAGCCTGGGGCGATGTTGACGCCTTCGTTGAGGAATTTCTTAAAACTTACACCGGTGCGCGTGTTGTTGCCGCCCCAGGTATCGAAACCCGAGTATTGCGTTCGGTCGCCCGAGCCATAGGTATGGTACGTCTTGCCGTTGTAGGTGAACGGGTCGCCGCCCATGATCTGCGCGCTGCCGTCCGGCTTGATGAAGCCAGCCTGGATCACGATTTTCTGCCCTTTCCAGCTTGTGCCCGGCAATATCATCGTCGCCCACATACGGGCATCTTTCCCTTTGAAAATATCGTTTTCCGTATCGAACCGCTTGTATGGCTTCGCAGTATTGAAACCGGTATAGTCGGTCAGGTCGTTGGCTGCGGCAGAAGTTGTCACAGGTGCCTGCTCGCCCGGCTTGTCGTAGCTCTCGTAGGCGTCCATCAGTTCCAGGGTCGGGTTCATACGACCGGGGTGCGGCCAGCCGTTGGCCGTCTGATTAGGCTGGAACCAAATGCCGTAGTTATGGCCAGTCCCTGAACCTGGTCTTGCATATCCTTTGATGAAAATCACCTCTTCCGGCGCATTGTTAGGGTCTTCGAACAGCAGACGATAATTGTTGGCTGCTTCTTCGGGTGTGGCCGGTGCAGGTTTGTACAAACTGAATTTGCCGGAATTGATGATCGCCTCAGAAGCATCGATGGCGGCTTTGTAATAGTCCGCAGCCGCCGCTTTGTCCAATCCCACCAGTTTCTGGTCCACTGCTGTTCCCGAGATAGGCGCACGATCTGCGTATTTGGCGAGTGACGCAGCATGCAATGCAGCACGTGATTTCAACGCACAAGCTACCCATTTGGTCGCGCGCCTTTCACCTCCCGGCCAGGAGTCACCCAGGTTGGCAATGGCCGTGTCGCATTCTTTCAGCACAAAATCCCAGGTCTCTTTTTCGGTGCTGCGCGGCACTTTCAATGCCTCCACATTCCCTTCGTATTTCTGCACGGAAGTGATCAGCGGCACACCACCATAGCGTTTCGCCAATGCGAAGTAAGTGTAGGCGCGGATGAATGCGCTTTCGCCGACCAGTGCCTTGTTTTCCTCAGCGGTAATGTCGAGGGTCGGGATGATGTCGATCAGGATATTGACATCGCGGATGAGTTTGTAACCCTGGTCCCACCATTGAAAATCGTCATTGCCAATAAAGTCGCCAAACTCGGTATGTACGGCTTCGTCAGTCGACATGGCCGGTGCGAACCCGCCGTTGTTGGGATCGCCGGTATTCCAGTTGAAGCCCTGTCGAAAAAAGGTAAAGTCCTCGATCGGGAGCTGATAGTACAGGTTAGCCATGTAGAGTTTCACGCCCTCGGGGTTTGAAAACAGGTTTTCTCCCTGCAATTTATCCAGCGGCTGCTTGTCGAGCACATTATTGCAGCTCATCATGAAGAGCAGGACAAACAGGGTGATGGTATGTTTTAAATATCTCATTATCAATCAGTATTAAAATTTGACATTGATCCCGAAGTTGTAGCTTCTCGTCACGGGGTAGGTGAGGCCGGCGCCGAACAACCCTTCCACCTTTTCAGGATCGAAAGGCTTCACAAACGAATCGGCCCAGGTGAAGATGTTATGCGCATTGCCATAGACGCGTACGTCGCTGATACCGATCTTTTTGAGCCAGCCCAGGTTGAAAGTGTAGCCGAGCTGTGCACTTTTGAAACGCAGGTAAGAGGCATCTTTCCGCCACGCGCCGCTTTCGGCATACATGGCACCCACATTGTAGTTGAAGCGGGAAGCAGGCCAGGTACCGGGAGTCCATTGCCCGTCGTCGGACTGTTGCCATCTGTCATAGAAATACGCCGGTGTGTTGCCGCGGAATGCGAACACTTCGGCATATATCTCGCGGAAGCGTACGCTGTATTTGCCCGATCCCTGGAACAATGCTGTGAAATCGAAACCTTTCCAGGACGCATTCAGGGTCATGCCGTAGTACAGTTTCGGGTCTCCGCCGAAGAACAGGGGTGTTGCATCGTTGCCGTCGATGATGCCATTGCCGTCCACATCTTTGTACCTGAAATCGCCCGGGAGCTCGCGGGTGTTACCGAGGTCGCCGTTCTGAATGGGGGCGTAAATGACTTCATCCTTGTTTTGAAACTGTCCTTCCAACTGATAGGCCCAAACGACGTCGTTCCAGCGGTTGGTTGCCCCACCGCGCCATTTGTCCATACTGCTCAGGAACTCTCCCCGTTCGACGTAGCGGTTCATCGTACGTGCATAGTTGAAGTTTCCGGAAATGCCGTATTTGAAATCACGGATCTGGCCATTGTAGGCAGCCGAAAATTCGATCCCGCGTACACGGTCGCTGTTCAGGTTTTCCTCAGGCAGGGTACCTCCGAAGGTGTTGGGAAGCGATACATTCCGGCGGGCGAGCAGTCCTTTTCTGTCGCGCTGGTAAACATCGAATGTCAGGTCGATTTTATTGTCCCAAAGCCCGACGTCGATCCCCACATCCTGAATATTGGATTTGAACCAGGTCAGTTTTTCGTTTACGATCGCTGGTGAAGCCGCTCCCGTCGTGTAGTTGCCATTGGTAAACTCATAACCGCCGCCGCCCGTGAGCGAGAAGCCCGGCACGTACTGGAATGGCGCGCCGGCATCGGCCCCTACCAGACCGTAAGATCCCCTCAGTTTCAGCGTGGAAATGAAAGGAATGCGCTTCATAAACTCCTCTTCAGTCACCCGCCAGCCCGCAGATACGACCGGGAATAAACCCCAGCGACGGTCGGGGTGGTAGCGGTAGGAGCCGTCGTAACGTGCAGCTACTTCAAGCAGGTATCTTTCTTTGAAATCATAATTCAGGCGGCCTACGAACGACTGGCTGGCATATTCCGACTCCGAACCACTGGTAGTCTGGTTGTTGAGACCCGCCTGATCGATCTGGTCGTTCGTGAAAAATGCATACTCACGCCCCAACCCGGCCCAGCGGTTTTTGGATTCCTGCTGCTCGTAAACCAGGGTCGCACCGAGGTTATGGTTTTTGGCGATCACCTTGTTGTAAAACAGTTGCCCCTGGAAAGTCACACGGTTATTGTCGTTGTAGTTGTTGCCAATGCGTGACGGGTTCCGCTGTGCGTGGGCTGTGTATTTGTCGGTAGCCGCATCGTAGGTGTACAGGTTGTAAGCCTTCGAAACCGATTTCGCGCGGTAGTTATTGCTGTCATAAGCCACGAGACCCTTGATCCGCAGTCCCGGCACGAAGGGGACGGTGTAAGTCAGCGCGAACGTCGATTGGAAAAACTTGTTGGCTTCCTGACTATAACCGGTCAGATCCCTTTCGGCCAGCACGACGGGGTTGTAGCCACCGCTCAGCAACGCCGGGTATTTAGGATTGTCGTTGGCATAGGGACGCTCGGTAGGCAATGCAATGCGGGTTCCTTTATAGATGTTAAAAAAGTTATCGCCCGGTTGGTCCCGCTTATCAAACAGTCCGGAGAGGATCAGGTCTGCTTTTAGGTTCTTGGTCAGGTCAATGCCGATATTAGAGCGGAAGGTGTATTTTTGATAGCCCATATCTCCGCTTTTCAGCAACCCGTTCTCCTTCTGGTAACCAAAGCTGGTGAAATAGCTCACTACGCCTTCACCACCCGAGGCAGAGATGAAATGCTGCTGCTGGCTCGACGATTTGTTCAATGTCTCCTTGTACCAATCGGTACCCTGGTAACCCGGCGCGCCGCTGCGGAATTTCTCAATTTCTTCGGGAGAAAACACCGGATTTTCGCCCAGGTTCTTCGCTGCATCGTTGCGCATTTCGGCCCATTGCAATGCGCTGGTCATTTTCGGTACGTCGGTTGGGCTTTGGCGGCCGTATACCATATTGTAGCTGAACTGGGGCTTGCCCTGCTTCCCTTTTTTGGTTGTCACGATCACCACACCATTACCGGCACGGATACCGAAAATAGCGGCGGAAGCATCCTTTAATACGGAAATGCTTTCGATATCATCGGGATTGATCTTTTGAAACTCATAACCGCCGTCTCGTGCGACACCATCGACGACATACAATGGCTCGCCAAAGCCGCGTATATTGATACTCGTGCTGAATGAACCTGGTTCGCCCGAATTCTGGCGGATCTGCACACCGGCTACCTTTCCTTGCAGGCTTTGCGCGAGGCTGGTGTGGGTGGTTGTTTTGATCTGCTCCGAAACGATGTTCGAAATGGCGCCGGTGAGCGTCTGCTTGCGCTGCGTACCATAACCGACCACGACTACTTCCTGCAACTCATCCGTGCTGGGTTCGAGTTGTACATTAAAGTTCGTACGGTTACCAATGGCGATCTCCTGCCTTTTGTAACCCAAGAAACTCACGATAATGACTGAACCTGATTTGGGGACGGAGAACGAAAATTTTCCATTGGCATCAGTGGTGGTACCTTTTGTGGTGCCTTGCAATACAATGCTCGCGCCGGGAATGGCGCCGCTTTTCTCGTCTTTCACTTCGCCGCTGATGAGGGTTTCATCCGCGGCCGATTGCGCCAGTGCGCCCGCTTGGACGAGCAGCATTAGGTTTAGTGCCATGCACACGCGCCGGAGCATCGTCCGGACATTGTGCCTGCACAGGGGTTTTGATAGAAGTTGTTTGTTCATACCGTAGGGTTAAGTTCCTGTTCGTTTAAATGCATGAAAGCGGTCGGCCGAACCGTGGGGTAAAGTAATCGGGGCCTAATTAAGAAATGGTTAACAAACCATTAATGGGGCGCTTAATTCCCTTGATTTTTACATTATCCGGGTAAAATATTGGGGGATTTTGGGGTAGGGCAGCAAATGAAACAATAGTCCACCTTTTTGGGCGTATCGTCCACCTCTGCTTTCGCCCCCTTCGATACGTTTGTCGCAAGTCCATTTTCACAATGGCGCGCTTGCAGCCTACACTAAATTTTGCATTATGAAAAAACACAGACAGGTTGGGACCATTGCCCTATTTGTACTGGCGATGGCCCATGCAGATGCACAGCAGATCCACGAGGTCATGGCATCAGGCGGAGGTGATGTTTCGGGACCGAATGGATCGGTCAATTATACCATCGGACAGGTGTTCTATACAACTACCTCAGGCGCTTCCGGCACATCGGCCGCCGGCATACAGACGACACTGAATCTGGGCCCGCCCTTGCCGGTTACGCTCATCAGGTTTGAAGGCGCATGCGAAGCCGGTATGGTGCGCCTCAGCTGGCAAACCTCCATGGAACTGAACAACGACTTTTTTGTGGCAGAAAAGAGCACCGACGCGAAAGTCTGGACGCCGGTGGATACGATAAAAGGAGGGAACGAACCCGGGAGCTATTCCTGCGTCGACGAGCAGCCTTCGACGCCTGTTTCCTATTATCGTCTGAAACAGGTGGATACGGATGGAACATTCGCGTATTCGCGCCTGATACACGTACTGGGTTGCGCGGGCGAGACCCGGGCGGTTGCAATTTATCCCAACCCAACGGACACCGGCGTATACCTTGCCATGGAAAAGGGGGAGGGGACGGAATATGAGATTTACAACCTGAAAGGCATTCTGTTACGGAGGGACAGGGTCCAAAACGGGAAAACCTATATAGATATGCGTGCGTGGGTTACAGGGGCCTATTTTTTAAGGGTTATGCAAAACAAGTATCTCATAAACAGCTTCTCCATTATAAAAAACTAAATCATGAGAAAACTATTTACAATCGCAATAGCGGTACTTGCCTGTGTGAGCGCGTACGCGCAGGCGCCGCAGAGATTAAGCTACCAGGCAGTGATACGTAATGCCTCGAACGAGCTTGTCACTAACGCGCCGGTAGGCATGCGTGTAAGTATTTTGCAGGGAAATGCCGCGGGGCCGGCCGTGTACGTCGAAACGCAAACGCCTACTACCAACGCCAATGCCCTCGCGACGATTGTGATCGGGGCTGGCACGTTGGTAAGCGGCAACTTCACGGGCATAAACTGGGGCACTGATACTTATTTTATCAAGACGGAAACAGACCCCGCGGGCGGTACCAACTATACCATTTCGGGTACAACGCAGATATTGAGCGCGCCCTACGCATTGTACGCAAACAAGGCAGGTGATGCTGCTCCCGCAGGCGCGGCAGGCGGCGATCTCACAGGTTCCAGCTATCCCAATCCTGTGATCGCAGCCAATGCAGTAACCGGGGCCAAAATAGCCAACAGTACGATAACCGTGGGCAAACTGAACGTCTCCGGAACGCCGGGCGCCAATAATTTTTTGCAGGGTAATGGTGCATGGAGTGCCGTTGACCTAGCTTCGGACGTTACCGGCAATCTTCCTGTAAACCGCCTCAATAGCGGCGCCAGTGCCTCTGCCACTACATTCTGGCGCGGCGACGGGACCTGGGCCGCAACCGGCGGTGGTGCCCCGACAGGAGCGGCAGGCGGCGACCTGACCGGCACGTATCCCAATCCGACACTGGACGTAAATAGCGTGACATCAGCCAAAATTGTGAACGGGGCGGTAACAACCGACGATATCGCGAATAACGCCGTAACGATCGCCAAAATCAACGGCGTGGGTACGCCAGGTAACAGCAATTTTTTGCGTGGCGACGGGGCTTGGGCAGCGCCGCCCAGTTTGCCCACGGGTGCAGCCGGCGGCGACCTGGCCGGTACCTATCCCAACCCCGTCATCGACGTCGACGCGGTCACATCAGCCAAGATAGCGGATGGCGCAATCGTGAATGCGGACATTCAGACCGGCACGATAAACATGAATAAGCTGAATGCGACGGGGACTCCGTCTGCTAATAATTTCCTGCAAGGCAATGGCAGCTGGGGGCAGGTCGATATTGCTACGGCAGACGTGACCGGTAATCTCCCCGTGTCTAAGCTGAACAGCGGTACCGACGCTTCGGCAACCACTTTCTGGCGAGGCGACGGCACCTGGGCAGCACCTTCCGGCGGAGCCACGCTGCCCAGTCAAACCGGGAATGAAGGGAAGGTCCTTACCACAAACGGGACTACCACCAGTTGGGCGATGCCAGGGCCTGCGCTTTACGACGACGACAACACAAGATTGGGCACCATCCTGTCGATATCCCGTAACGAGGCGACCATTATCACGTCAACGGGATATATCGTGAAAGTACTGTTTACGCCCAACGGTACAAACGATTTTCCCATCGATCAGATATATTGGTCGGGGTCGAACTGTACGGGAACCCCATTTCTGAATGATGGTGGTATAACCGGATCTGTGATCTATTCAAAGATACTTTGTTACTCCGGCAAAACCGGATTGCTGTATGCACCGGCTAACCCTAACGGCAACGGATGCTCCATCAGTACGGCCCATTCGCCCGCGGCAACGATAGAATACACTACCTGTATGACCGGCGGAGGGGCAAGTGGGTGGTCAATCACGACTATCACGTTTGCAGCGGCAGGTTTACCCAATAATATATTTCACCCGCTTGCAATAAGATGAGTGTAGACTGAATAGTAAAGAAGGTGTCTCAGTTATCAATGAGGCACCTTCTGCTGTGTATCTGCCTTTTACGGTTTCGCTTCGATTTTTGGATGATGTCCGTCATCGCAATTCCAATGCCCGTGGTGGTGCCACGGACCGGCTTGCGAAGCACCCGCGCGGAAAGCGAAGATGTTCATCATAATGAATGCGAAAATGATCGCAATGGCAGCTACCCGTGCGGCGATGGTAAGGCCGCGGCGTTGGGAGAACGGTCCGTAGATGTAGCCGATGATAAAAACCATACAGGCCACGAACAGGATACGTGCGAAAATCAATAGTCCGAAAAACATGATTTCTAAAAGTTTAAGTGAAACGATGATGAAGTGTAAATGCAGGCTGGTAGCGGCTATCGAAGTAGCACTTCACTTTCAGCTTTGCCCCAATGCGGCGTTACATTGAATGCCGTAGCGGGGAGTTTTTGAATGGCCTTTCCTGCAAGTTCTTTGGCCAGGTCCTTGTCGCCGCCCCATAATTTGGGTGTGTAGTATTTGGTCCAGGCATCGAGGTAAATGGCGCGTGGGTTTTCGGCATCCAGCTTTTGTGCTTTCTTTAGAAACTGGTCGGAAAGCGGCCCGAATTGCCGGCCCATGGTCATCGGACTGATGAAAACCTTGGTGCGGTAAATCATCGCCTGTACTACATAAATTTCCGCTAATGCCTTGTTGTCGCCTTTCGCAAGTGCCTCGCTGCGCTTGATCTGCGACTCGCCCCGGACGCTGTAAGGCTCAATCTTTTCGCCGTCGTCTTGCAGAAGAAAGCCGACTTTGGCATTACAAAATGCGGCGTAGTAATAGGGTAGCCATTCGGTTTTCCGGGCGTTACCGAGCTGGACAAAGGTCTTTTCAAGACCCTGGAAATCGGTAACAGACTTTGCCTGATCCAGTTTCTTCACAGAAGCTTCTAACTGGGCGGTGTATTCTCCGTTCTGCGCAAAAGTGAATGCGACGGTGCAAATAAGCAGGATGGTGGTGATGAGGCGTTTCATGGTTTTTGAATTTTGAATGAGTGAATGATTGAATGATTGAATGAGTGGAGAGTCTATGAGTTGAGAGTCAATGAGTGGTTTTTGACTTTGAACTATAAACTCATAAACTTTAAACTCCTGAACTCGCTACCCGCCATCGAGCATATCTTCCGTCCGGTCGATGCCCAGGCTCATGAAGATGCCGACGAAGTAGAAGCGTGTGGCGGGGAGCGTTACCGGGGTTTTGAACCGGCCGTTGTAGGCGTAGTTATAACCGAACACTTGTTTGGAACCCAGCAGGTTGTTAGCACCGAATGCGATGCCGGAGTAATCCCTGATCCCGGACTTTTTGAAAAAACTCATGAGTTTCGAAACGTGGAGATTCAGCACGTTGTAAGGTCTGGCTGTTCCCGAATCGTAAATGCGGGTGCTGTTTTCGTCGCCTGCACGGATGTCGTAGTAGGGCCGCCCGGAGGCGTACGAGTAGGATACGTTCACGCTGGTACTGATTGGCTCGATGAAGCGTTTGATCGCGATCGTGAACGTGTGCGGCGTAGTGAAGGAAGGTCGGATGCTTTCCGGGTAATTGAGATAATTACGCTTCGTGTTGAGATAGGTATAGGTAATCCAGTAATCAAGGTTTTTGACCGACTTTTTATCCCGCCAGAACAGTTCCAGACCTTTGGCAAATCCGTCACCATCCATGGAAACAGACGGGAATGTCCTGACGAGGTCCCGATACTTTTTGTAGTACAGTTCGGTCCGGAAGAAACGATTATTGGCCTTTTTGGAATAATTCAGCACATAATGGTCTGCGCGGGAGAAGTTTAGGTTTTGCTTTTGAAATAAATACCTGTTTTCAGGTTTTTGGTAAAAAATGCCATAGGCGAAGTTCAGCTGCTCACCCGCTCTTGCTCTGTACGCGATGCTCATGCGCGGCGCGACCGCCGCCTTTCGGAGCAATGAGGTATATTCTGCCCGGAGTCCTGGTCTTACCGCGATATTTTCGCCGATCCGCAGTTCTCCCTCCGCAAAAACAGCCGATAATTGATCTCTCAGGCCCGTCACCTGGCCATCATAAGTTTGCCGGTCGTTGAAATAGAAAGTCTCCCCACCGAAGCGTAATGCCTGGTTATCGGACAGGTTTCGCGTGAATACCGCGCGACCCTGGGCAAAGTGGGAGCGGAGGTCAATGTCATGATCCTTCGTATCGAATGGGTAATGCGGGATCGAGACAGGGGCTTTGTTTTCTCCGAGGAGGCGGTTAGCGATGGCTGTTTTGTCAAAAGTGTACGCTACGCCTGCGTCGAGATGCCAGTCGTTTCCTAAATCTGTTCGGTAGCTTAATGTGGTGTAAACGTTGGGGTTGCGCAGCCTGAAATCGGAGCGGAGGGAAGCGCTGTCCACGTCCGGATTACGCATGCCGATCCGGCTTTCGGCATAGGCGATGTAGCCTTTGACCATGCCGGTCTTGCCTGCCTTGAACCGAACATTTGCGTTGGCGCTCCTGTATTCCGGTCCACGGTAATAATCGGGGCGCTGCGGTACTACACGGTTATACAAACCCTGGTTGCTGTACGCGACGCCCCCGCCGTAGCTGCTCCGGTTTGATCTGGATAAATGCTGGAAACCTGCGCCCAGATTGGAAGGGAATACACTGAAATTGGCCGAACTCTTTTCCGGCAGATCAATGCTTTCCAGGATCAATGCGCTGCTCATCGCCTGACCATATAATGCCGAGTAGCCCCCGGTGTTGAACAGTACGCCTTTGAAAAGGAACAGGTTGATGCGGGCCGGCTGCATGATGCCCGGCACGGAAGCATAATTCGGATTCTTCATGAGGGTTCCGTCGACGAACATTTTAGTCTCCTCATTGGTACCGCCCCTCACGAAAAGCCCCTCCCGCTCGCCGATCTGCTGCGAACCGGGGAGCGATCTCAATGCGTTGGAGATATCGCCGACATTGCCCGCCACGGTGTATGCGTCGATCGGAGTGAGGGACGCACCTTTGGCCTTGTCGCTGGCTTCGAAGCTACCCGCGCTGATCGTGACCGCTTCCAGGGTATTGGATGCGTAGTCCAGAATCACCGACAACGTCAATGCCGTGTCGGAGACCGTAATACGCTGCGAATAGGGTTTGAATCCCACGGACGTGACGAGCAAGGTCAGGTCGCCCTTTTGTTTTGACACAAAACTGAACCGCCCGAGGCTGTCGGCAACCGCACCGGCCGGCGCCCCCTTAATGCAAACATTCGCTGCGGGTATCGGGTCGCCGAGGGGGCCGGTGACCTCGCCGCCGATGCGGATCTGAGCCCGTGCCGCCACCGTCAGCAGTAGTCCCGCAGCCAGTAACGTTATTGTGAATGCATTGGTTATCATGGCTTTGATTGTTTTTGACCAAAGCTATGGCGCATTCGGGTGCGGTGCAGGCGAAGTAGACCAGCCGGAAAGAGGCTGCGACGAAACAGTCAATTGTCGCGACGACTAGTCTTGCCCGGTGTTCAGGAATCGGTGGATATTGTCTTTGAAGGAGTCGCTGACGGGGATTTCCTGCGTACCGATCATGACAAAATCACGCTTGACGGCAGAAATTTTTTGTGTAGCGACGAGGTAGGATTTGTGCGTGCGGATGAATGCGGGCTCGGGTAATTTTTCTTCCAAAGCCTTGAAAGTAATGCGGGTGATCACCGGTTTGGAGGTCGACGAAAGATATATTTTGACATAATCCTTTAAACCTTCCACCCAGGCCACATCCGCCACTTCGATTTTGACCAGCGAATATTCAACGTTTACAAAGAAATCGGGAATTTCAGTCTTTCGGGCGGCGGGCGGCTGTTTTTTGAGCCGGAACAGTTCATAGGCGCGGTTGCACGCTTTCAGAAATCGCTCCATCGACACCGGTTTGAGCAGGTAGTCAACCACATGCAGCTCGAAGCCTTCCAACGCATATTTGTCGTAGGCGGTCACCAGGATCACCAATGGCGGGCTAGGCAGCGTTTTCAGGAACTGGAGACCGCTGAGCCGTGGCATTTGAATGTCGAGAAAAAGCAGATCTATGGATTCGTTTTGCAGGATTTCGGCAGCTTCGAGCGCGTTGCGCGCCGTTTTGACGAGCGTGAGATAAGGTACCTGCCGGATATTGTCGGCCAGCAGTTCAAGGACCAGTTTTTCATCGTCCACAGCCAGGCAGCGCATCGTGTTCATAAAATAAGGTTGAAATGGACCTGGAATAGATTGCCGGAATCTTTGGTGCTCAACTGATGCCTGCCGGGATAAAGCAGCCTGAGCCGCGTGCGTACATTCTCCAATCCGATGCCCGGGCTGTCGTCCCTGACATCGTCGGGGTTTTCGTCGAACGGGTTGACTACATTGAGGGTGAGCTGCCCATCAGCGACTGTTAGTCCTATGTCGATATAAGGGTCGTCCAGCCGGGAAGCACCGTGTTTGAATGCATTCTCCACAAACGGAATCAGCAGCATGGGTTCGATGGGCAGTTCACCGGCCCCGGCGTCCAGATTAACATGCATTTCAATCCGGACCGAGTCCGAAAAGCGCAGTTTTTGTAATTCGACATAGCTTTGGAGGTAGTCGGCTTCCTGCTGTACGGTCACGCGCGTGGCCTGTGTGTCGTACGTCATGTAGCGCATGAGGTCGGAGAGCCGGATGAGTGCGCCTTCCAGCCGGTCGGACTTTTGTCTCGCGAGGGAAACCATATTGGTCAATACATTGAAAAGGAAATGCGGATTGATCTGCGACCGGAGGAACCGCAATTCGGCAGCCATTTGCTGGGCCTCATGCTCTTTCCGGATCCGTTCTTTCCGAACACCGTCGGTGATCCGGCGGTAGATCAGGCTGGCTATAAAAACGAAGAGGGAAGGGGCAAATACAAACTGGGCCGAGCCGCTTGCCAATACATCCGGGTACCACCGGGCAGCGAGCTGGTATTTGAGCATTAATGACAAGGCGATCAGCAGTATCGCAGCAGGCACATAAAGCCACCAGCGCAAGCCACGGGCCAGTTTGGGATAGAGATAAAATGCATTGAAATAGAAAATGCCGGCATGGATCAGCCCCGCGATCGTAAAAAAAGACCCGGGCATTCCGCCAATGCGATATTGCTGGCTGGCCGACGATAACAAATAGGGAAGCAACAGAATCACCGACCATATGGTGATATGAATTGCGATCTCCCGTCGTCTCTGCATCGCTGTTGCGGCCATTTTTGATTTGTAGAAAAGTCAAATATAAAAAATCAGGCGGAGAGAAACTCCCCGCCTGATACTGTTAACCTAAACAACACTTGATTAAGAATATATTGGTGCCGTGTTTTATCGGTTGATCAGCACTTTCCGGTTCGTCACCTCGCCGTTTTGGTGCGTGATCGTCAGTAGGTACATGCCTACGGGCAGGTTTTTCACGTCGATGGTTTTGGAAACCTGCTTGCCCGAGCGGTACACCGAAAGTCCGGTTGTACTGTGGAGCTCTACCGATTTAACCTGGTTCCAGTCCGTACTTTTCAGATTCAGGACATCCGAAACCGGGTTGGGGTAGAATTCGGATTTGAGCGCATTGTCACTGAACCGGACATTGATGATCTTGCTGTAAGCGAAGGTTTTGTCCAGATCCACCATTTTCAGACGATAGAAATTGTCGCCGTCCATCGGTTTTTTGTCACTGAACGAGTAGGAAACCAGGACGTAGCTTTCTGTCTGCGATTTCTGAGTTCCGATGGTCTCCCATTTTTTACCATCGCCGCTGCGCTGGATCTCGAACTGGTCGCTATTGGTTTCTTCCGCTGTTTTCCATTGCAGGGAAACGGTATTTTCAACCTTGGATCCTGAGAAATCGACCAGTGTCACAGGCAATGCACAGTTTTTGAATGCCGTCAGCGTAGCTTTGCAGGTGCCCAGCGTGGCTGTGATGATCGCAGTTTCATTGGTTGGAATACCAGTTACTGTACTGCCATTTACCGTTCCCTTGTCGCTCGTGATCACCGAACCGGTTGTTGCGGTGAAGAAAACGGTGTAGCTGTTCAGATCGGGCGTACACGAGTATTCAGCGCCGGAAAGGGCAATCGTAGGCACCTGGCTCACGGTGATGGTGGCCGCCTGGCCCGCTACCACGGTGGATGCACCTCCCGCTCCGCTCACATTGGTGAGGGTATAGATAAATGGCCCCAGAACGTTTGTCGGCGCGTTGACCGTCGCTGTGGTGTTGGCTCCCGTAGTAGTGACCTGCTGGTCGGTGCCTCCATTGATCTTATAGGTAAATGTGAATGGCGCAATACCGTTGACTGCCGCGAATGTAACGGCCGGCTGCGTACCGTTCTGGCAAACCGAAGCGGTTCCCGAAATGGTCGCTGTCAGGTTGTTTGCAATGGTGATGGTCGCAGTTTGGGCCGATGGAGGTGTCCGCGAGCAGAGCTGTGCATCCGTCACGCTCACAAGCTCATACACAAATGCCCCGATCACATTCGTAGGACGGCTCACTGTCGCGGTTGTCTGGACGCCCGTGGTCGTAACCGTCAGGTTGCTGCCGCCATTGATCTTATAGGTAAATGTGTACGGTAAAGTACCGCCGGTTGCTCCGAATGTCACCAGCGGCGCGGATGCTCCCTGGTTGACGGTAGTAGTTCCCGACACCGAAGAGCCGGTGATCTGGTTGACGGTCAAAAGGGCTGCGGATGTCGTGCTGCTGTTACATGGGTTGCTGATAATGCAACGGTACTCCGATTGGTTATCGGCCGCCGGTACATTGGAAAGTGTGAGCGTCGCATCATCGGCAGTAGGGTTTGAAACAACTGTAATGTTAGCGAATGAACCTCCCGACGGCTTTTTCTGCCACTGATAGGTCACCCCGGCCTGGGAAGTGGCCACGGTGAAGGAAGCGCCCGAACCAGCGCAAATTGACGTCGCATCAGGCTGATCGGTAACGGGCGGCGCCGGGGTAGGGGTCACAGTGATGGTAAACGAGCAGGTAGGAGCCGTTCCGATGCCATTCGAAGCCGTTACGAGCACGGTGGTATTACCAGCCGGGAATGCGTACGGGAATGTGATCGGGTTACCGCCAACAGTATAAGTAATAGTTGGTGCAGGACATCCGTCTGCGGTTGCAGTGAATGTCTTGGTGGACGTACAAGTTCCCGGATCAGGTGAGAATGTCTGGTTACCCGGGCAGGATGTGATTACAGGAACCGAAACCACGGGGGTAACGGTTGGGTTATTGCTTCCTGCGGCACCCGGGTCGTCGGTCAGCACGGATGTGAAATTGCTGCCGGAAACTGTTCCCTGTGTAGAAACCTGGCAGTCGGATACCGGGATGTTGGCGTCGATCACCACCTTGAATTTAATGATCGTGTTTTTGCTGGCAGGCAACAGGAAGCCGCTTCCTGTGCCGTTCACTGTCACGGTTTCACCCGATTGCACTGCTTCGGTCCTTGCCGGGCTTGGCACGGTAGTGATGGCCTGGGCGGTTTCCTCTTCCGGTTCGGCCAATGCAGGTGCCTGGGCAATTGCCTGCTCCACCGGCTCCGGAGTTGTCACAGAGTCCGCAGAAAGCCTTCCGGCGGTTTCTTCGATAGCTGCCTCGCGTAATCCACTGAAAGTGGGAGCCGGGCAAGTTCCGGCGTTGTAGTTGACAGCGCCGAACCCGGATTTGGTTCCTGAGTTGGTTGGCGTGTTGGCGCCCGCATTCCATGCGGATGAGCCGGATGAACCCGTCTGTTGTACGTTGAGTACCGTACCAACCGTACCAGCTCTGTAACCGCCCGCGAAAGGCGAACCGGAGTTTAAGGTAACATCGTTATTGGTGACGCTGGCGCAAAGCGTGCCATTGTAGTCGGTTCCGCCCACCGAGTTGACATACACGCCGTGCGCGAAGTTTGTTCCGGTAAGGGTAATCGTATTATTGTCGATGATGGCACTGCTCACAGCGCCGCCGGTGGAAGCCGGCTGGGCACTGATACCGATGGAGCTGCGGGAATTGTTAATCGTATTGTTGTTAATTTTGATGACTCCGCGCGCTGTTGTTCCCTGGGTCGAAAACGCGATCGCGTGGAAGGAGCCATTTTCATCAGTAGCATTGTTTGTCAGGGTATTGCCGGTAACATTCCCTTCAATGTATCCTCCGCTAAATGCGAAGAAATTGAAGCCCGGACCACCCAGGAAGTCGGAAGTATTGTTGGATACGTTGAATTTAGCGGTGGCTGTTCCCGCTGCGGAAATGTCGATACCTTTACCCAAATCTGTTCCGGAGCCGATATCGATTGTGACGCCCTGGATGTTTGCTTCGATGTATGAAGTATTGTTGGCTGAGACCTGTATACCTGCGGAACCCGGTCTCAGAAACTGACAGCCAGGCTGGACTTTGAGGCTCATGACAGAGTTCCCCTTTCCTTCGAACAGAAGACATTCTCCATTGTTTGCATCTTCGAAGGAAGAGTTTATAACATTCAGCCGGTCCATACTCACGTTGTTATTGCTGAAATAAGCAGACCTTCCGCTTGAGTTTTTCAACGCGGAATTCTCGATCAAATTGGTGCCGCCGACGTTCATGGCATAGATGTTGCCCTCTTCGACAATGTTGGTCGTACCAGATTGATTGATAGTACTATTGGTAAATTTGAAGTTATTTCCTCCACGAAGATTGATCCCCATTTGTACCACGGTTCCGCTTACCACAACGCGGTCTAGCGTAAGGCCGGCTACGTTCAATCCGTGGATCGCCGCGTTGGCATTGGTGTTGTCCGTTTCGGTGGTGACGGGGCCTTCGCTGGTGTTGGCATTCGTCAGGTTCATGTTTTTAATGGTAATATTCTGAACGTCGCGAAGCTCGACACCGCGGTTGGTAATGTTCTGGATCGTTCCGCCGGATCCGCCGGTTGTGCCGGTACCGTTAACCTGGAACGAACCGGTCGCATATTGGAGGGCCAGGCCTTTGGCACCGCCATTGGCCGATACGGAGGTCAACGTCACGTTAAGTGCGATCCTGTCGCCTGTTGTTTTACCTGCAATGTCGATTGCGGGTACCGATAAGGCGGCAATGCTACCGCCGGGGATCGTTAGAGAGCCGTTGCTGTTTCCGATCTTGATCGGGCTGACACCGTTGGTTGCGGAAGAACTGGATACACTGGAAAAGCTGGCAGCCAATGTCTTATTTGAAAGGTTCAGCGCAGATCCGGTACCGGATAGGGCGATTTCTGATGCAGTAAACGTACCAGCCGTCGAGCCCGATATCTTGGTGCCGGTGGTATTCCCGATGTTGATCCCCTTGATGTTATTGGTGGCACCGAGGTTGATGGCATTGGTTGTTCCGGCTGTAGTGGTAAAGACAGGCCTGCCCGCGTCAGAATTGGTAACAGGGGGAAGCTGGTTGGTGCCGCTTGGCTGAGAGAACCCGGTAAAATCCAGAATCGATTGCGATGAACCTTGTCCAAGGAGTTTTTGATCGTTACGCAGCGTGAGCGGACCGGTGTAAGCCCCTGAATGGACGAAAATAACCTGTCCGTTTTTGGGATGCAGCTCTGCTCCGTCGTTAATAGCCTCAAAAGCAGAGACAGTATTGAATGGTTTGTTCAAAGTACCCGTACCACCTGCGGCTGCCGCTGCATTGATAAACCAGATCATATTGGTGGCGGCATTTCCCACGGTAATGGTGACAGTGGCAGTATTCGTCATGCCTGAGCCATTTTGAATTTCGTAGGTGAAAGTGTCATTCCCCTGGAAACCCGCTACCGGCTCATAAATGAACGCGCCCGTTGCGGCGGTGATGGTGGCCGTTCCACCGTTTGCCGATGTCACATTCGTGGTACTGTTCAGGCTGATGGGCGTTCCGGCAGGGCTGATGTCGTTGGCAAACAGACCCGTGGCTGCCGGAATGTTGATCCCGACGTTTCCAATGGTCGTGTAAGAGTCGTTTTGAGCGATCGGGCTGGCCTTTACCGAGCCCGGCACCAATGTCGTATTGGCATCGATCGTTTCGGTGAATACCGTTGCGGTGGCCGGATCGGGTCCGCCGTTGGTGATGGTGACGGTGTATTCCAGTTCGTCACCAGCCGAAGCCCCGGCAGGGCCTGTATTGTTGGTGATCGCGTACGTGTTGGTAGCGGTGATACTTGGTGCGAGAAATGCTTTCGCTCCCGATTTTTTGCGTGCACGGGCAAATGGCACCCGCTCTTTCTGATTTTGGACGGACCGGTCGTTCTTTCGGGCGATCCATTCCTGGGAGACGGCCGGGGCGTCGGCTAGCCTGCCGACGATTTCCACGCCCGACGCGAGCAGGGCAATGCCTGCCAGGTATGCGTATAAGTTTTTCATATTTTTAGTTTGTTAAGCGATCATAGGCTTGTTATTCTCGTTGTTCTTGGTTTAAAATTCAGGTTTACGAAAAAACCACTTCATAGCGCATTCCCTCTGCATCGAATCCGACAGGGACCATAAACACGTCCATAAACTTGCCTTCGGGATGGATAATTCTGTAAATGCCCTGGTTACGGGGCCGGTGATCGCCGGTCGTCTGAAGTTCGATCGAAAACGATCTTCTTTCCAGCGGACTGTAACCGTTCAACTCCATTACACCTTTCAGGACAGCTTGCACGATCTGGTTCTCTGCGAAATGGATCTCTACCGGCTGTTGCACAAAAGGCGTAAAATCCGAGGATGTGATCTGGCTTAAATCGTATGCTTCCATTCCATTAAATGATAAATTCCATTGGTTTCACTGATTGTTTTAAATCCAAGGCGGGTATACAGATTCTTGGCAGGATTGAAGCTCTCGACATGGATCGTAAGCGGCCGATTGAGCTCGGCCGCTTTCCTGAAGAGATCTTCAAAAATTCCCTGGCCGATTCCCTGATTGCGGTACGCCGGCAGGATACTGATGTCAATGATCCGAATACCCAGTCCCTGGTGATCTTCCTGGAAGTAGAGCCTTCCGATCGTTTTGTTGTTCTTTTCGATGACCCAGAAGTCGGCACCGATATAGTTTTTCTGATAATACTCATGCTGCGCCCGGAACTGGCTGGCGAGAAACTCTTTTTTCATGAGATCCGACCATTGCGGGACTCTTTCCATTTCTTTTTCCCTTGTACTGCCGTAGATTTCCAGCAGTTCGTCCATATCGGTGGGTTCAATAGGCCGCAGCCGCAGGTTGGGATTGGTAAGCTTTAACTTCATCAATATTCAGAAAAATATAAACAGTGTTACTCCGGATCGTTCTAGCCTCTCGGCGGGAAAATGCCTTGCATCGCAATGCAGAAATTGACCGTCAGATAAGGCATCATGTTAGTGTGCGGCAAGGTGCCCCCCGTGACAACAAGCGTTGATGGTAGCATGGTCGTCTGCGGCAGGCCGGCTCCGGGCGTAAATACATTGCCGTTCTGGGAAACACCGAAACAGGTACCGTTGGGGTCTCTTGAATCTGCGATTGCTCCCACCGCATTCAGGTTATGCGTATGTGATGGTATCTCCGACGTTAGGAGCGTCACGGATTCTGTACCCGATTGCTCGCCAAGAGAACGGGGAGTCAGCCCCGGCCCGTCGCCCTGGTGCATCGGTGAGGAGCCTTGCAGGTTAGGAAGCGCGAAGGTTGATTTACCATCGCCGCCGTAGAAAGTTCCCAGCAATGAAAACAATGCGGTGTTCTGGGAAATGGGCAGGAGTTGTCCATTGCAAAATGCCCATCCGGTGGGAGGGAAATTGAAAGGGAATATTCTTATCTCTGCTACGAATTGATCTGCCATAGTGATTGAATAGGTTTTGAGGTTCTACAATTGCCAGTCGCCGGCCGGCCCTAGGTTTGTGATGGAAAGATGCCGTACAATGAAATGATAAAGCTGATACAGAGATAAGGCTGCATATTCTCGTGTGGCTGGCTGCCTCCCGCCGGGCTCAGGGCCGACTTCATCGGTTCGGATGCGCTGTCGGCAATGAAAGCAGACGTGGCACTCGATACCCCAATGACCGTGTTGTTTGGACTTGTGCTATTGGCAAGGTCAGCGGTCGCACGAAAGCCGTGCGTGTGGGCAGGGATCTGCTGGGTTGTGAGTGTTTCACTTTCCGTTCCCGCCCGTTCGCCGATTTGATAAGTGGTTCCGGATCTCCCCGTACCCATATGCAGCGGAAGCCGCCCTTGCAGGTCCGGCAAGTTGAAAGTTTCCTCCCCATCGCCACCGTAAGTAGTGCCGATCAGTTGAAAAAGTACTTCATTTTCAGATATAGGAAGCGTTTGGCCGCTACAAAAAGCCCATCCGGCAGGTGCGAAAGAGCCAGCGAACATTCTGACCTCTCCGACGTAAGGTTGTCCCATTTATTTCGAAAGTTTTGGGTTGATAAGAAATTGACTTCGCACTTAATTCTGGCTCGGGAAAATTCCCTGCAATGCCACAATGAAATTGAGCGTCAGGTACGGTTGCATGTTGTTGTGCGCCTGAGTGCCCCCCACACTCGATACCGTGCTCGGGTGCATCACCACCGGAGTATTAGCAGTGTTGGAGTAGAAGTTGTTGGGCAACGTATTGGAAAGATAGTTTCCGATCGGGTTGTTACTGTTGTTGCTGTTGTTGTCGATAGCAGTAACAAAATGCGTATGCTGCGGCATTTCCTGGCTGTTGACCGTATGTGATTCCTGTCCGGCGGCTTCACCGAGGTCATGGCCGTTGCCAAAGTGAATGGGTACCCTGCCGCGGAAATCGGGCAGTGCGAAGTTGGTCTGCCCGTTACCACCATAGGTAGTTCCGAGTAGCGAGAACAGGGCCTGATTCTGGTTGATAGGGAGGAGTTGTCCATTGGCAAGTGCCCAGCCTTTCGGAGGGAAATTGAAACTTACCATCCGGATCTCAGATAGAAATGGTTCAGCCATAGAATGAAATAGGTTAGATTGATGGATAATGTAAAGCACTGACATTACGCTGCCGGTGGTAACAGGCAGGTGTCGATGAAGTGTATTTGAAATAAGTTGTGTGGGGGGAATGCGGGACGACGATTGCGCGTCAGATATATCCCCGCATAGCAATTAGAAAGATCAGAATGCTTGTAGAAGTTTTTTTCATCATCAGGTACGTAGGTTCGGGTTTTGTCAAAATAGTACTTCAATATTAGTGATATATGATAATTTTAAGGAAATATTTTACTTAACGGTCAAATATCTTCTACGTATATAGTGAAATAGCAACTAGAATTTTTTCTAGTATTTAATTGATATACAATTATTTACGACTTATTTTGCGGTGTAAGAAATTATTTTCCGGCGCAATATTTTGCAGATGCAGTGAAATGAGAAAAACGCAGCGGGTCGGACATCAGAAAACATGGAAAGTATAATCGGCTGAAAGGCAGTATTAAGAATCGATGCGGCCTGTCTTTTAATGCTATCCTGTTATTTCTAAAAGAACTTCTATGAGACTAGCACTTTCCATTGTCGTTGTCTTTCTTTGCTGCATTCAGTTGAAAGCGCAGCACTATTCCGTCAGTGCGAACAAACGCTACCTCGTCAGGGATGGCAAACCTTTCTTCTGGCTCGGGGACACCGCCTGGGAGCTTTTTCACCGGTTGAATCGCGAGGACGCGGATTACTACCTCCGGAAAAGGGCCGCGCAGGGTTTCACCGTCGTGCAGGCAGTTGCTTTGGCTGAATTCGACGGCCTGGACGTTCCTAACTCTTATGGCGATAAGCCGTTGACCGACAACGATCCTACCAAACCGAACGATGCCTATTTCCGGCACGTCGATTATATCATCGATCAGGCGGCGCAACTGGGGATCACCATCGCCTTCTTGCCCACCTGGGGCGACAAGGTGTTTAAAAGTACATGGGGAAAGGGCCCTGAGGTCTTCAATGAAAGCAATGCGCGCAGCTATGGGAAATGGCTCGGTAACCGCTATAAGTCCAAAACGAACCTGATCTGGGTCCTGGGCGGCGACAGGCAGCCGCGGAAGGACAGCCGGGACGTGGAGATCTGGCGGGCAATGGCCGCCGGCATTGCGGAGGCGGCAGGAGGGAACGATAAAGTACTGATGACCTACCACCCCCAACCCAACAAGGAAGGTTCGAGCGAATGGTTTCACCAGGATGAATGGTTCGATTTCAATATGTTCCAAACCGGCCATTGCCGCGATTCCCCGGTTTACGACAACATCCAGCGATCCTACAATCGCGAACCCGTGAAGCCGGTAATCGACGGCGAGCCCGTGTACGAGGACCATCCCATTTGTTTCAATGCAAAAGAAAACGGCATTTCCAGTGCGTATGACGTACGGAAGTCGGCGTACCTGGATCTGTTTGCGGGTGCATTCGGGCATACATACGGGTGTCACGACATCTGGCAGATGTATTCGCCTGATCGCGAGGCTGTGAACAGTCCGCATGTGTATTGGCAGCAGGCGCTGGATCTGCCGGGGGCGACGGAAATGAAGTTCGTCCGCAGATTGATGGAATCCCGACCGATCACCGACCGCGTGCCGGATCAGTCTATTGTAGTTGAAAGTGCATTGTCAGCTGCCGAGCGGGTTCAGGCGACGCGGGGCAAGGATTACATTTTTGTGTACTCCGCCAGCGGCAAAGCGTTTTCGGTTAACCCTGGGAAGATTTCCGGCACGGAACTGAATGCGTTTTGGTATGATCCGCGAAATGGCAAGGTGAAGGACGCTGGGAAAGTAGATCACAGCAACGTGAACAAGTTTATGCCGCCCACCTCGGGTTACGGTCATGACTGGGTGCTGGTGATCGACGATGCCTCCAAAGGTTACCCCAAGCCGTAAAAATTGCGATTACCCTGCTGATGGTGTTAGAAATTTTGCAGTAATTCGGGGTTTAATTTTATTTAATAAAGAAATCAGGTAACCCCCAGGCAGTCAACTGCCCGTTTTCGGACCATGGAAAAGGATCTGGCGCGCTGGAAAAGATTCAGGAATGGCGATGTCGACGCTTTCGAGGCGATCATCCGGGGGGAATTCCGTGCGATGTTCGAGTACGGGACCCGGTTTGTCCACGACCGTGACACACTAAACGATTGCATTCACGACCTGTTCGCTTCGCTTTGGGACCGCCGCCGGCACCTCGCCGACACCGACCAGATCCGGCCCTATCTGTTAAAAAGTCTGCGGAACCGCCTGTTGAAAGAGCTGGAACGGGCGCAGGCGCTCACCGGTTTTGATCATACGCATGACTATCCGCATGCGGAAGAGAATGCAGAAGCCCGCATGATCAGCATCGAGGCCGCGGACGAGCGGAGGAAACAGGTCGGCTCCGTGCTGCACAGCCTCACGCCCCGGCAGCGGGAGATCATCCACCTCAAATTCTTCGAGAACCTCTCGCACGAGCAGATCGCCGATATGCTCGACATATCACGTCCGGCGGTTGCCAACCTGCTTTCCCAGGCACTGAAGCTCTTCCGGGCAAAATGGCAGACCATTCTGCCTTTGTTGATCGTAAATTTATTTATCTGATAATCAGTTAAATAGATTGATATTAATCCTTTCCTGAAAAAATTCTTTCCTTTTTTCGATGATGATTCCTGCATTTGCAGATTATCCTCCTGTAAACGCCACAATTATGGTGTTTTGTTATGAAATATTATAAAGATTACGATCTCGAAGATTTTCTTCAGGACGATAGTTTTCGGCTTTGGGTAACAGGGCAGAGCGACTCCACTGGAAGTCTTTGGGAAGAAATCGCCCGCCTCTATCCCGATAAAAAAATCGTCATGCAACAGGCCAGGGACCTGATCCTGACCTGGACGGAACATGCCGCCATAGTAACCGACCGGCAGCTCGAAGACCAGGTACAGCGCATTCTGCATACCACCCAGCACAGCATGGAAGAGTCGGCAGCGGTGCGGCCGCTCCGCCGGTGGCTGTCCGTAGCAGCTGCCGTATTGCTGGTTACCGGGCTTGGGTGGGCATTCTGGCTGAAATCCGGCGACAAACGGGTGGCGGTTTCTCCCGCCCGGCATTATGTGCTGAAAACCGACGCGGCCATGAAGGAAGTAGCCAATACGACCGCCAAGCCGATGACTGTGAGGCTGCCGGACAATAGCCGGGTAAAACTGGCCCCTTCGAGCCGCATTAGCTATTCAGAGGCATTCATTCAGGATAAAAAGCGGGAGGTATACCTGTCGGGGGAAGCATTCTTCGACGTTACCCGTGACCCTCAGAACCCGTTTTTTGTGTACGCCAGTGGGTTGGTGACGAGGGTGTTGGGTACCAGCTTTTTCGTGAAGGCCACGGATACCAATGTGGAAGTACTGGTGCGGAGCGGAAGGGTGTCGGTGCTGCCGTTGAAAGACATCGAAAACCCAAAGGAACAAAGTACCGAACTGCTGCTGACGCCCAATCAGCAGGCGATTTTTTCGGTCAAGGACAATGTGATTTCCAAGTCCATTACCAATATGCCACTGGAATTGATCAAGCCTGATCCGGAAGCAGGTTTTGTGTTCGAGAACCAGCCGGTGAGCAAAGTGTTCTCCGCATTGGAGAAAGTATATGGTATACCGATCATCTACGACGCTACCGTGATGGAGAATTGCTCGTTGCGCGTCGAGCTCAGCAACGAACCATTCTTTACCAAACTCGACATCATCACGCAGACGCTCGGGGCGTCATACCGGATCAGCGACGGCCAGGTCGTGGTTTCCAGTGAAGGTTGCCATTAATCGAAGTGAACCCCTAACCATCTAACCCCATCCTATGAAGAGAACCTGATAGCATGCAAAAAGCCGGGAACGGGTCCAGCGTTACCGGCTTTGAAAAATTCCTCTCCATTAAGCAAAACTTAAAGCCCCCGAAACGGGAGCGAGGAAGGCCTTTGTCGTTTGTGAACACCAAAAAACCATCGTAAAAGTATGAAAAAAAATAGTATACCATTTAAATATTTGGTAACTGCGATGAAAGTTACGTGCATACCATTTCTTGTGTCTTTGTTCTTCCAGAGCCTGGCCATCGCCAACGACGGCGTGGCCCAGGAACTATTGAACAGGGAAGTGAGCCTGCAAGCCAGGCAGCAGGATCTGAAACGTGTGCTGACCACGCTGGAAAAGACAGCGAAGGTTAAATTTTCGTACATCCCGTCCCTGATCAACAACCAGAAAGTGACGGTGGATGCATCCAACCAGAAGTTAAGTAAGGTGCTCAAAGAATTGTTCGTGCCCTTGCAGATCAACTATTCGGTGTCCGGCAATTACATTATACTGATCCGTAAAGCCGATGAATCGTTTTCAGAATCTCCCCAATTCCTAAACCCTGTTCCATTACCTTATCTGCATCCCGTCGACATTGCGATCAAAGGCAAGGTCACGGGAGCGGATAATAAGGAAGGGCTTCCTGGGGTGAGCGTGGTGATCAAAGGGACTCAGCAGGGGGCCATTACCGGCGGCGACGGGAGTTTCGACATCGTGGTGCCCGACGACCGGGCGGTGCTGGTTTTTAGTTTTGTAGGCTACATTTCCCAGGAGATCCCCGTCTCCAATCGCTCGGTGATCCACATCGCGCTCGAACCGGACATCAAGGCTTTGAGTGAGGTGGTCGTGACGGGATATACCACCCAGTCGAGGCGGGACATTACCGGCTCGGTCAGCGTGATTGATGCCGAAAAACTGCTTTCGGTGCCTGCAACGAACCTTGCGCAGCAGTTGCAGGGGCGCGCCGCAGGCGTGACCGTGGGCACGGACAACACACCCGGCGGGGGCGTGGCCGTGCGGGTACGAGGGTACGGCACCCTGGGTAACAACGACCCGCTTTACATCATCGACGGCGTTCCCACGAAGGGGAATCTCAATACGATCAACCAGAACGACATCGAATCGATCCAGATTCTGAAAGACGCATCCTCAGCCTCCATTTACGGTTCGCGGGCCGCCAACGGGGTGGTGATCATCACGACCAAAAGAGGCAAGACAGGTGTGCCGAAATTTACATTTGACGCTTATTTCGGGGTTCAGAAACTGGCGAAAAAAATGGACCTGCTCAACACCAGCGAGTACGGCCAATACCTTTGGCGCAGCAAGAAGAATGCCAACGTGGTGAACCCCACGACTGGCAACCCGGAGCACGCGCAATACGGAAAGGGAGCAGAGCCAGTGATTCCGGATTACATCATTCCGGATGGCGCTTCGGAAGGCGACCCGCGCGTGAACCCGGCCAATTACAGCTACGACCGCTATACCGATCCGCAGTTTGGGAAAACCAAATTCTCCATCACCCGTGCCAACAAGGAGGGTACCGACTGGATGGAAGAGGTATTTAACTCCGCACCGATCCAGAATTACCAGATGGGCGTTTCAGGAGGTTCCGAAGTGAGCCGCTACTCGTTTTCAGGTAATTATTTCAATCAGCAGGGCATATTGATGTACAATGGCTACCGGCGCTACTCGGTGCGTGCCAACACGGAGTTTACCATCAAGAAAAAACTACGCATCGGGGAGAACCTGCAAGTGGCTTATGGCCGGCGCCAGGGCAACTACGGGAACAACAGCGAAACCAGCCAGGTTTCCAACACTTACCGGGCGCAACCCATTATCCCGGTATACGACATCGGGGGCAATTTCGCCGGCACGCTGGGTAGCAATCTGGGTAATGCGAATAATCCTGTGGGGCAGCTCATGCGCAACAAGGACAATGGGTATAAAGACCTGCGGCTGTTTGGAAATACCTACGCGGAGTTTGATATACTCAAAAACCTGACGGCCAAAACCAGTTTCGGCCTTGACCTGACCGCTTCCGCCGGGAAGTACTACACGCCCGTGGAAGTGGAACTGGCGCATGGTACCAACGTCAACAGCCTCAGTGAGAACCGGAGTAATGGTTATACCTGGACCTGGACCAACACGCTGACATACGACAAGACATTCGGCGA
>CBFGMV010000110.1:0-27760 GCA_965649915.1 uncultured Dyadobacter sp. | reverse complement strand
GTCAATCCGTCGCTCTTAAGCAGCAGCAACGCGGCGTCCAGCATCTCGATATGCCGTGTCATCACCTGGGTATGAATTAAAATATCCGTATCAAACATACCAAGGTACAGGACAGAGGTGAACACCGCAAGAAATCATACTTAAACTGTCTGGCTGAAAAGGCTTGTTTGCGGGAGTTCAGCCCAGAGGCGTGCATCGAACGCCATGCAGATGTTCCGGACGAACGCCTTGCCTTTTTCAGTGACTTTCAGCCGGAAAGGTTCTACTTCCACCAGGTCGTCGAACTCCATTTCCGATAGCCGCTCGATGGCCTGGTATACTTCGGCACAAACTTCCGAAGGGGATATCCAGGACGTTTCGAAGGTGGTCATGAGGCGGAGGATGTGCCTGCGTAGGATCAGGTCTTCCCGGGTAAGCTCATGTCCTTTGAATATAGGAAGCTCGTTCTGGGCAAGCCGCCGGTAGTAATCCTCTACTTTTTTTTCGTTCTGGGCATATCCCCGCCACGCATCTCCGATCGCCGAGGCCCCGAGGCCGATCAGCAGCTGGGTATGGGTGTCGGTGTAACCCATAAAATTCCGGTGCAGGCGACCTTGCTGGCTGGCTTTGAAAAGTTCGTCGGTTTCCAATGCGAAATGGTCCATGCCAATGTCATGGTAGCCGGCCAGTTCCAGCGCATTGCGGCCGGTTTCGTAAATGGCCATTTTTTTGTCGGCATCCGGCAGGTCGCTTTCAGTATAGTTCCGTTGCCCGGGTTTGAGCCACGGCACATGCGCATAGCTGTAAAACGCAATGCGGTCGGGTTTGAGCTGGATCACCCGCAGCATTGTCTGCATCATATAGCAGGCTTTCTGTTGCGGCAAACCGTATACGATATCGTAATTGACGGACGTGTAACCTATCTCGCGGGCCTTGTTCGTCAGATGAACCACCTGCTCGTAGGTCTGATGCCGGTTGATCATGGCCAGCACGATGGGGTTGAAATCCTGTACACCAATGCTGATCCGCCTGAACCCGGCTTGATAGAGTGCACATAAATGTTCGTCGGTCGTATTACCCGGATGTGCCTCGAAACCAAATTGCGCACCGGAATGGACCGTCGCTTTGGCGAGCAGCCCGCTCACGAGACGAGACAGATTGGCGGGACTGAAAAAGGTGGGTGTGCCGCCGCCCAGATGCAGTTCCCGGATAACCGGCTTCGTGTCTCCGAACAGGGCGCAGTACATGTTCCATTCTTTCAGGACCGCATCGATGTATTTGCTTTCCACGGCGTGGTTGATGGTGATCCGCGTGTTGCAGCCGCAGTAGGTGCAAAGGCTTTCGCAAAAGGGCAGGTGTATATAGAGACTAATGCCTTCCCGGTCGTTGGAAACGGCGATCGCATCCTGAACGAGCTCCTTCCATTGTGCCTCTGCGGGCGGTGTTTTCTGCCAGTAGGGTACGGTGGGGTAGCTGGTATACCGCGGTCCGGGGATATTGTACTTGAACAGCAGGTCCTTGTCCATGATGAAAGTTTTGATGTAGATGATAAATCAAAACTAGCCAGGAGGGGGGCGTTAAAACATGATCTTTGTCATGCAGAAAACAGACTTCTAACCAGCTTTGAGGTAGCTCCATCCCTCCTGTTGCAGGATCACCAGCTCGGCAATGCCGGAAGGTATCACTTCGATGCCATCGATGAGGGCTGAGGGGGCGGTGTTGTTGGCTTCCAGCATATTCCGGCAGGCGCCGATCGTGACCCCGCGCGAAAGCAGCGTGCTGATTTCGTCGGCCAGTGCATTGTTGTCCCTGACACAAAATGATATGGAAGCACCATGACAAACGATTCGCACATCGACCTGATCATGCAAATGGGCCATCAAATTACCGATCTGACGGATCATACTTTTGTGAACCTTCGGTTCGGGTGAAGTGAGCTGGATGATCGCTTTGTAGTTTTTCATGCCGGCAAGGTAAGGCACGCGAGGGAAGTCGTCAAGTGTTCCGCCCAATTAGCGGCAAATGACAATGTCCTGACCGGCCTTGGAATGGCTGGTGTAGGTGGTTGTTACGCCGCGAGCCACGAGCCATATACCCGCTATTGCCACCAGTACCGGCGTAAGCTTCCGGATCCTGGTCCGCAATGCGGGTGTCAGACTTTGCCTGGCTATGCCGAGTGTGAGCATGGCGGGCATTGTGCCGAGCCCGAAGAGCGCCATGAAAATCCCGCCGCCCCAGGTGCTGCCGGTTGCGACGGAGCTCATCAGGGCCATGTACACCATTCCGCAGGGTATGGCTCCATTAAACGCCCCGAGCAAGAGCATGCTCCATGTGCCGGTTTTTTTCAGGTATAAACCCATTTTTCTTCTAATCTTCCCCACACCACGCTGCCAGAAAGCAGGCATTTGCAGCCGCTGAGTTAACCTGGACGGCCAGAGCACGTAACCCAGCATTGCCAGTCCTACGGCGATCGATGCGTAACGAAGCATCCCCAGCCACTCCAGCGAAGCTCCCAGTGTTCCGATCACCATTCCGAACACCGCGTACGTAAGCGCGCGCCCCGCATTATATGCGAGCACGCCTGCTACCTGCTGTGCGCGTGTGCCCTTGTGTACGGGCAATGCAAGCGCGATGGGGCCGCACATGCCCACACAATGGAAGCTGCTGATCAGCCCCATGGAGACGGCGAGGTACGGCAGGACGGTGATCATTGTTCAATGATTAGGGTGTTCGATCACTACTACTCCTTCGTTCCAGTAAGTTTGGCCACCGTTCCGCCAGTCAACCTGGATTTTATATCTGCCGGCCGGGATCTGAGCCGATGCGAGCGTTTGTTCACCGTTCACTGCCCTGATCGCAAACTCACGGTCATTGCGGTCGTCGGAAGGGCAGTACAACCGGATCTGCCCGGTAATGGCCGAATCTCCGAATGCTGCGGGGTAATGGATCTGCAAACCGGTTGGGGTGATTTCCCAGGACAGGGGTTCCGCCAGGGCCGCGGCACGTTGCTTCTTATCGATCTTGCCCTGAAATTTCAGTTCTTCTTCATAATAATGATCCGTCACCAGGTCGATTTTTTGTCCTGCGCTCATACCGACCAGCAGCAGGATCATGACTACAAAACCGGCGTACAGTGCGGCAATGCCGGCTCCCCAATTCATTTTCATGTTATTGTCTTGAAAAAATGGATGAATGTTTTATTCTTCCGGTGCGATAAATGTGGTTTCAAAACCTTCCAGCCTTACATTTTCCTGATAAACAGAAAGTTTAAGCGTTGTCTTGCGGCTTTTCAATACTGATTTTGGAATCATGATGAAAACTGTCCCCTCGGACATCCCCGCGGCTGCCAGCGTCAGGTCCGGGGATCCGGCGAAGAGCAGCTTACCGTGCGGGGTGTCGAGGCGTATGGAGGGTTTAATGGTCCGGTTGGTTTTATTGAATATCTTGAAGGTGTACAGATTGCTGATCGTGCCGTCTGCATTCTCGATATAACGGCTGCCCGGTGCGCGGAACAACGTCGTCTGGGTGTCGTTACGCGTAGCGATCACAAAGCCGAGCGCCGACCACAGCAGCAGCAGAACGGCTGCATAACCCCATGTGCGTGGCGTCACCACCCTGGCGGCTTTTTTATTGATGACATTCTCTGAAGTGTAGCGGATCAATCCCTGCTCAAAACCCACCTTATCCATAATCGAATCACAGGCATCGATGCAGGCGGTGCAGTTCACACATTCCATTTGCGTGCCGTTGCGGATATCGATACCCGTCGGGCATACCACTACGCATTGGAAGCAATTGACACAATCGCCTTCGGTACGTTCGGTGCCTTTGTGCAATTTGCCCCTCGGTTCACCGCGTTCATGGTCGTAAGCGACATTGATGGAGTTGCGGTCGAGCAGTACACTTTGCAGTCGTCCGTAGGGACAAACCACCGTACAGGCTTGCTCGCGCAGCCAGGCAAAGTTCCAATAGAACACGGCAGTAAAAATGACAATCCCTGAAAATAACCCTGCATGGTCGGCAATGGGCTCGGAAACAATCTTGTACAGTTCGTCGGTTCCCATCACATAAGCGAGCAGCAGATTGGCGATCGCGAACGAAACAGCCAGGAAAAGACTGTATTTTAGTCCCTTTTTCAGGATTTTGTCGGTTGTCCAAGGTGCTTTGTCCAGTAGCTTCTGTTTGCCGGCATCGCCTTCGATCGCGTATTCGATTTTGCGGAAAACCATCTCCATGAAAACTGTCTGCGGGCACGCCCAGCCACACCATAACCTGCCGAAAACGGTGGTGAACAGTACGATGAAAACAAAGAACGACAGCATCGTTAACCCGAAAAGCCAGTAATCCTGCGGTCCGATGAAAATACCGAAGATGATGAATTTCCTTTCCAGTAGATTCAGCAGCACCAGCGGCTGTCCATTGAGCCGGATAAATGGGGCAACGAAGAGTAAAGTAATGATGACGATGCTGAACACAATGCGCCGGTTATGCCACTTGCCTGCGGGGCGTTGCGGGTAAAGCGGACGGGTTTCCTGGGGCTTTCGGCCTTCGGCTGCCGTCTGCCGGCCGTGCTGCGTTGCGGGCTGGTATTCGGCATGCAGCTTTCGTTTCGGATTTCCGTTGTCATCTGTCAGTGTAGGTTCCATGTTCTCCGGATTTATGGCTATGCCAGGTCAAATCACTTCGCCGCCGACAGCTGATCGCCGGCCGCCGAAGTTTGTTCAGCAAGCTCTCCCTGTGGTTCTTTTGCATTCGCGGGCTTGGTACCTTTCAATGATAATACGAAGCTTGCAACTTTTTGAATATCAGTCGGTGATAGCTGTTTCTCCCAGGATATCATCCCTTTTTCAGGCACACCATACTTAATGACTTTGAATACATTGTGGATACCGCCGCCGTGGAGCCAGTATTCGTCCGTGAGGTTGGGACCGACCGAACCGCCACCTTCGGTACCGTGACAGGCCGTGCATTTCTCCTGAAAGATCTTCTTGCCCTGCTCGATGCCCGCGTTGTCTGTGAGCAAAGTCACGGAGTTTTCATCCATGCTTGCACCCACTTTCTCCATATAGGCTTTCTTTTCAATTTCGGCAGAAGCGATCTCCTTGTCCAGCTCGGCGAGCTGCAAATCGCCCAGTCCGCCAAAATAGTAGACCGAGTAGATGATGGCGAAAACGATGGTCGCGTAGAACAGCGATTGCAGCCAGGGCGGCATCCGGTTGTCAAGCTCCTGGATCCCATCATAATCATGTCCGTCGATAAGGATCTGTTTCTCATCGTGTACCGCGACGCTGATCCCCCGGAACTTTCTCCACCAATGGGCGCTGAAAACGTGACTGGGTTCCTGATGTGCAGCCTGGGCGGTTTTGTTGAGAAGCCTCATCGCCGACGCCAGCAGAATCGCCAGTTGAATGATGATAAACAGCAGTGCACCGAGGACCACATACAGGATCAGGTCGAGTTCGGTAATGGCCCGCACCGGTTCGCTGTCCTGGGCAGATGCCGGCAACGCGATACAGCCCAGCAGGAGCAGCGTGAGCAATCCTTTGCCGACGATGCCGTCATTTAAAGGAATGCTGCGCATTTTGTCGAGCTTCCTTTTATCCAGCCCCCATACATAAATGAGCAGGCCGACGAAGAAGACAAAAAAGATCAGCAGTGATATGAGCGGGTAAATGCCCACACCCGCGATAGTTTCAAGATAATTCCGGAATTTCATGAGAGTCAATTTTGAATGACTGAATGAGTGAATGAGCCGCAGTGGAACTGGGAATGAGTGAATGAGTGAGTGAATTAATTTTGAATGACCAATGATTGAATGACTGAATGGGATTTTGAATGAGTGAATTTTGAATGATCTGGCTGACTTTGATTTCGGTTGCCGTAGTAGGGGAGCGATTTCATAAAAGATATCTTATTCAATCATTCCCCGTTCCGCGGCGGATCATTCGGTCATTCAATCATTCAGTCATTCAAAATTCACTCATTCACTCATTCACTCATTTTTTAATATCCGTTCCCATTCGTTGCATGTAGGCGATCAGCGCGATGATTTCTTTGTTGGCGGATGTCTTGATGCCGCTTTGCTTCAGTCGCTCCTGGATTTCTTTTTCCTGTCTCACCAGATCGGCATTAGCTTCGTTTTCGAATCCTTTTTCATAAGGCACGCCCAATGTTTGCATGGCTTTGATTTTGGCTTTCGTCGTGGTCGTGTCCAGATCGTTTTCCAGTAGCCAGCCATAGCGCGGCATAATGGATCCCGGCGACATGCTGGTAGGGTCTTCCATGTGGTTGTAGTGCCAGGAATCCGGGTATTTGCCGCCTATGCGGTGCAAATCGGGGCCGGTGCGTTTAGAACCCCATTGGTGCGGATGGTCATACACGAACTCGCCTGATTTGGAATACTCCCCGAACCGCTCGATCTCGGACCGGAACGGACGGATCATCTGGGTGTGGCAGACATAGCAGCCTTCCCGCACATAAATATCACGTCCCTGCAGTTCCAGCGGGGTGTAAGGCTTCACGCTGGCAATGGTTGGTACATTGGATTCCACCAGGAATGTCGGTATCATTTCGATCATGCCGCCGATGGCTACTGCCACGAGTGAAAAGATGGTGAGTGCCAATGGTTTGCGTTCCATCAGGCGACGGTGCCAGTATTCGCTTTTTTCAGCATGCCAGATCGCATTCAGCGGCATGGCCTTGGCAGTTTCGGTAGCGACCAGCCTGCCTTTCAGCGCCGTCATCCACAGGTTATAGATCATTACCACAAAACCGATCAGGTACAGGGTGCCACCCACGCCGCGCAGGAAGTAAAGTGGTTTCAGTGCAGTGACCGTTTCCAGGAAGTTGGGATATTTCAAAAGACCTTCCTGTGTAAATTCTTTCCACATCGAGCTCTGTACCCAGCCGGCCCAGTACATCGGGATGGTATAGAAAATGATTCCCAGCGTGCCGATCCAGAAGTGGAAATTGGCGGCTTTGGTGGAGTACAGGGGACGGTTATAAAGTCGTGGGAACAGCCAGTACAGGATACCAAAAGTAAGGAAGCCATTCCAGCCCAGCGCACCCACGTGCACGTGCGCTACGATCCAGTCGGTATAGTGGGCGATGGCGTTTACATTCTTCAACGAAAGCATAGGCCCTTCGAAGGTCGCCATACCGTAGGCAGTGATCGCGACGACCATGAATTTCAGTACCACATCTTCCCGCACTTTGTCCCACGCGCCGCGGAGGGTCATCAGGCCGTTCATCATCCCGCCCCATGAGGGCGCAATGAGCATGATCGAGAACACCGTTCCGAGCGTCTGCGCCCATTCAGGCAATGCAGTGTAGAGCAAATGGTGTGGTCCGGCCCAGATATAGAGAAAAATCAGCGCCCAGAAGTGTACAATGGATAAGCGGTAGGAATAAATCGGCCGGTTGGCGGCTTTGGGTAAAAAGTAGTACATCAGACCCAGGTAAGGGGTCGTCAGGAAGAAAGCCACCGCATTGTGGCCATACCACCATTGTACCAGCGCATCCTGCACACCCGCATATACCGGGTAGCTCTTCATGAGTGAGATCGGGAGCTCGATGCTGTTGACAACGTGCAACATAGCCACGGTCACAAACGATGCAATGTAGAACCACACGGCCGCATAAATATGCTCGACACGCCGGTTGATGGTCGTTATGATGATATTGACCAATGCAGATACCCACACGACCGCAATGGCGATATCAAAAGGCCATTCGAGTTCGGCATATTCCTTGGAAGTAGTAAAGCCCATGGGTAGTGAAATGGCTGCACCCAGAATGATGGCTTGCCACGCCCAGAAGTGAAAGCGGCTTAGCGCGGGACTCCATATCGGCGTGCGCAACACACGGGGAACAGAATAATAAAGTCCGGTGAAAAAGCCGTTTCCGACAAATGCGAAGATCACCGCGTTGGTGTGCAGTGGTCTTATCCGGCTGAAGGTCAGGAAAGGCAAGTCCATGTTCAGATCGGGGAAAACCAGCTGCATGGCAGCCAGCAGCCCAACGAGCATACCGATCAGCCCGAACAGGATGGTGGCGATGGCAAAATCCCGGACTATCCTGTTGTCATATTGAAATTCATCCAACTCAACGGCAGGAAGGTCCGGATGTGGAACGTTTGACATAATTAATGGAGATAAATGGTAAAAATCAGTTCAGGTGGTGGGTTTCAGGAGTTTATTTCTTTTCGGAGTCATCCAGCAGAATGCGCACGGAAGGCGTGTAATCGTCGTCGTAATGACCCTTTCGGACCGACCAGATGAATGCGCCCAGAAAGCCCAGTGCTACCAGCAGGCTGGCGATGATCAGGAGATACAATGCGCTCATGATGAGAAAAGAATTAGTTGATTTGATGATTCAAAACTACCGGCGGGACGATTGGCAAAAGATGACAAAACATGTTGCCGGATTATGACATTGGTCAGGATTTGAGCCACCTCCGGGCAGCCAGGTTGCTTGCAGCCGTTGTGAATGCCACAATGGTAATGGAGCTGAGCGGCATCAGGATTGCGGCGATCACGGGTGACAACTTCCCTGCGACGGCGAATGACAGGCCCGCGATGTTGTAAATCAGCGAGATCGCAAAGCTTTGCCGGATAATGCGCTGACCGCTGCGTGCCAGATGCATGTAGCCCGGTAGTTTGCCCAACTGGCTGCCTTCGACGATCGCGTCACAGGATGGTGAGAAATTATTGATATCGTCGGACACCGCCAGGCCTACCTCACTTTGCCTTAAAGCTCCCGCATCGTTCAGGCCGTCACCAACCATCAGCACGCGACGGCCCTGTTGTTGCAGTTTTTGAACAAAATCCAGTTTTTGCTGAGGCTTTTGATTGAATAGTAACAGCGACTCATGACCGAACAGAGGTGTCAGGATTTCCTTGTCCGTCGGTTTATCGCCCGAGAGCAGGAAAGTCTGGATACCTGCCGCGCGAAGTGCTTTCAGCGTTTCCTGCAATTCTGGCCGGTATTTGCTGCGAACTGTGAAATGACCTTTGATGATGCCGTCCATCGCCACAAACACCTGACTCGACTGCACCGGCTGATCGGCCGGCACACCACCTACCCATTCCGCCGAGCCTATCCTGATTTCCCGGCTCCCCCAGTATGCAAGCATTCCTTTTCCGCTGGTTTCGGAAAACCCGGTGAGGGCGCGTCGGCTTGCGGGAATATGTGCCAAATGCGCGGCAATAAGCCGGCTTAACGGATGTGACGACTGGCTGACGATCGTTTTAATGATCACCAGTTCTTGATCGGCGGCTGGTTGGCCTGTGAAGTCAATGTCCGCGTCGTCGGGCAGGGTAATGGTTCCTGTCTTGTCAAAAACCACCGTGTCGATTTGGGCCAGCCTTTCAATGCTCTCCGCATTTTTCGGATAGAAACGGTTGCGACTGAAAACGCTGAGCAGGTTTCCGTTCGTGAATGTCGACGAAAGCAGCAATGCGCACGGGCAGGCCACCAAAAGGGTGGTGGTGAATGCGAGGAAAGCGGTTTCCGGATTTTTAAACACAATAAACCAAACCAGGAATGTCACGATAGCGATGCCGAGGACAACGAGGGAGAAGTACCTGTTGATACGGGCTGCTAGGGTACGGTTGGCATCTTCCTTGTTGCGGGTAAAGGCCTGGTTGTTCCAAAGCTGGGTCAGGTAGCTCTGGGAAACTTCGCGAAGTACTTCGAGTTCGATGGCAGTACCCTTTTGTTTGCCGCCTGCATAAATGGTATCGCCCTTTTTTCGCTCGACCGGCTGTGATTCGCCGGAAACGAAGCTGTAATCGATCATGGCCGCGGGGCTTTGCAAAACAGCGTCGGCGGGGATCAGTTCTTCGTTACGTACCAGCATGCGATCGCCGGAGCGCAGGTTTGTAATGGGTTTTCGCATTTCCCGGCCGCCTTCGAGCACTGAAATTGCGATCGGGAAATATGATTTATAATCACGATCGAACGAAACACCCGCGTAGGTTTTGTCTTGAAAATAACGTCCCACCAGCATGAAGAACACGGCCCCGGCAAAGGAGTCGAGGTAGCCCGGGCCGCTTTGTGTGGCCAGTTGGTAAATGCTGATCAGGAAAACGCAGGATAATGCAAGGGCAATGGGTGCGTCGATGTTCAGGTACCGTCCTTTGAGTGCCGCCCAGGCCGATTTGTAGAAATCCGCAGCGCAATAGAACAATACCGGCAAGCTCAGCCCGAGGTTCAGGATGCCGAACAAGGTGCGCAGGTTTTGGTCGGAAGTGTTTTGGCCGAGGTGGAAGTATTCGGGAAAGCTGAGCATCATGATGTTTCCGAATGCAAAGCCTGCAATGCCTATCTTATACAACCGGGTGCGGTTCCATTTCTTAACCTTGCTGCCCGAGAGGTCTTCCATGCTCAGGTAAGGCTCGTAACCGATACGCGTCAGCAATGCGGCCAGATCGCTCAGGCGCAGCTTTTGCGTATCGAAAGTAATCCTGACCTTCTTTTCGGGAAAATTAACCACCGAACTCCTTACTGCCGGATTGAGCCGGTAGAGGTGTTCGAGCAGCCAGATGCAGGAGCTGCAATGCATTTTCGGAACGTGCCAGTACACCGCGGTGAGTTGGCCATCCGTAAATTCGATCATCTTTTCCTGAACTTCCGGCAGGTCGAGGTGATCATACTTCCCCTTGTAGAACGACGGATCGGGAGAAATGCCCTGTGCACCTTCGATGGTGTAGTATTGGCACAGGTCGCTTTCTTTCAGGAGGTCATAAACTGTCACGCAGCCCTCACAGCAGAATTCATGCTGGTCGGCCTGGTGTATTTCATCGAGGCAATCTTCACCGCAATGGTAGCAAACGTGTCGGGTATCGGGAGTGGCCTCCGGGGCCGTAATAATGCGCATGGTCATAGTCGCTTAACCTTTTGCCAAAATTGAAGCAAAAGGCCAGCGGGAGGGATGACCCGGGTGCTATCCAAAACATGACTTTCGTCAGGAAGTGTAGGGTATTGCGTTTTTCAACTCAAAGGCATACCTGTAGTGGATAAGTGCTTTTGCATCGATATTTTGTAGCCATGCAATTTCCTGGTGGCTGCATGATACGATGTCGTCAGTGCCAAGATTTCCGTAGCGGCCAGCTACAAATTCCAGCACTTTCATATCCTGATTGGAAAACAGAGCCTCGTTGAACGGCAGAGCGGGCATGATTTCGTCCCCGTAAGCACCATTTCCAAAATACTGCTCCTCGATATTAACTTGCCCCTGTTCTGACAGATTTACATACATTTTCTGAAATTGCGCAGGCACAGGCCCAAACTGGATGGCCCTGTATTCCAGTCCGGTGATGGAAAAGCCAGTCAGACGATAGGCATTGAAGTCGGTATAGAACAGAAGCTTGTTTAGCCTGGTCTTGAAAAGCGGTACTTGTTTATATAGGTAAAAGAATGCGATGATCCCCGCAATTTTGTCAAAGTCCGGTTGGCGGTATCCATTCATGCCCGAAGGGAATGCTCTTTGGGGTATGAGCTTCAATTCCGGGTCTTGTGTTGCCTGCGTAAACTTTTGGACTTCCTTTGGTGAAAGAAGATGAGCACTCGCGGCTATCTGCTGGCCGAATGCCTCTGGATTTCTGATCGAGATAATCAGCCTGCCAATGGCTACCGACGGAACCTCGCCGGTCTCGTACAGCCGGTAAGAATTTGCTCCCAACCCGAGAATTTCAGACATCTTGCTCGCTGATACGCCATAACGAGCTCTGATCTGCCGGATTTCGTCGGGGAATGGAATCCCATACTTTTCCCGATACTGGTTGTGAACCTGTACTGTGCTCAACTCGTCGAGACTATCGTCGGTAAAACGGTCTCCCGAATCCGCGCATTCGTAGTAGTGGGTAACAACCTCAAATTCCTCCTTTCTGAATGTCAGGCTCGTAATCTCGTGCCGTACCTGCATTTCTTTTCCTGTAACCGGGCTTTTCATATAATTGATTTAAAAGGATAGTGCAGGAGCCGCTCTGCGATATGAAATGAAATGCAAATAACCTGGCTCCCAGGCCTGCCCAATGATATTTTAATGTATATCTCACGCTTTTTTACAGTCTTCCCAAACACCCACATGTCGCTGATGTGATAAAGTGTATCAGGAAGAGGCCCGCTTATGTAATCGTCGACTGAGATCGCTTCGATAACCTGCCGACGCTGGCTTGGGGAAATTTCGAGGACCAGCAAGGTCTGAACGTTTTTAGGATGAACCCGCTCCATAAATACGATATCGAAAGTGCGGTACTTAACAAAAAAATCATCAAGAAAGCGTTTAGCTTCGGATCTGGTCGACATCAGTGTGGTGTAAGTGTTGTAAATTTTATAGTTGTAAAAATATGTATTTTTTGATAAAATTTCAACTTTAAATAATTTCTAAACAATAAAAAAGCCTCCCGAATCGGAAGGCTCGCAAACCGAACTACAAACAATCCAGCATCCACCCCCAACCGTCGGTTTCAACCGACGGACGCGGGCGGACTCGGGCGGATGGGGCAGACGCCGGCAGACGGGGTAGGCGTGGACGGGTGTGGCTGGATCGAATGCGGGTGCATGGGGTCACCGCTTCAAAACCTGCGGAATCCCTATCTTCCTCGTTGAAGCTGCGGCACCGTTAATGCCCAGGTTCTTCATGATGTCCGAAGTGAGGTTGGATGTGGAGTCACGTGCGAAGAGCACCACCGGCCAGAGATCGCCGCCGTCCGGATTAAGGTCCATCCGAAGCAGGAATGCATACCCTTTTTGCCGACCTGCAAAAATAATCGCCTCGTTCACCTTTTGTTTTATCGGTTCGAATTTCTTGGAATAGTAGTCGCGGAGCTGCGCCATCGAGTTGGCCTGAAAGTCCTCATACGATTTTTTGAGATTTTCCAGCTCCATCGCTTTGTCACGTAAAATGGCCTGATCGGCCTTGCTGGCCACCAGTTTGTCGAATGCTTCCGATTTGGTTTTGAATTCGTCGTACTTACCTTTCAGGATCTTGTCATATTGTTCGCTTTTCACGACAATCTCCTCATTGAGTTTTTTGAACTCAGGCATATTCTGAAGAATGTGCTGCTGATCGACATAGCCGACCTTCTGGTCGTCCGATTGTCCGAAACTGATGCCAGTGCCCGCCAGAACGAGCAGCGCAAGTACAAGTAATGTTCTCATTTCGAAAGGTTTGTTTGGTTTTTGTACGACATATTTCAACAACGGTTACATGTTGATTCTGTTGTCTTAAAAAGTGTTAAAAATGGGTGTAAGGTTGTGCGTATTATGCGGGGCGAAAACATTTAGCACCGGTACAGCGCCGACTTTATCCCAATTTTCAGAAATTGCAGGCTTCTAAACCTTTCCGCCACCATCATTCCCGAAAATCCACATAGTACCGACGAGGCATTGCTTTCCCTGATACAGACGGGCGATAGCGAAGCTTTTGCAGCATTGTACCGCAAATACTGGAGGCGGCTTTTCGATGCGGCTTACCGGCGACTCATGCTTCGGGAGGAATGTGAGGAGATCGTACAGGAAATTTTCATCGATCTCTGGACCAAGCGTGAAACACTGCTGATTTCGGTATCGCTGGAAGCATATCTTTTCGG
This sequence comes from uncultured Dyadobacter sp., assembly GCA_965649915.1. GTDB lineage: Bacteria > Bacteroidota > Bacteroidia > Cytophagales > Spirosomataceae > Dyadobacter. The sequence continues at coordinate 14,186 of CBFGMV010000110.1, read as the reverse complement.
GGCATTGCGGTACAGTATTTACAATCTCATACGCTCGCGTAAAGTCAGAGAGGCATACTTTGAATACCTTTTGCAATTGCCGGAAGCCGCTGGCAATCCTATTGAGGATCACCTTCACTACGAAGAACTGGCACAGGCGCTGGAAGCCAGCGTGGCCAATCTGCCCGAGAAATTACGCAAGGTTTATATATTAAGCAGAAAGCAAAACCTGACCTATAAGGAGATTGCCGTACAGGAAAATATCCCCGTCGATACGGTCGAGAAGCAAATGGGGAGGGCATTGAAGATGCTGCGCGAGAATCTCAAGGACTTTGCCTGGGCAGTGATCCTGCTGGAAGTGTGTGATATATATCCTTGAATAAAAAAATAGGCCGGTACCGTGGCGGTAACCGGACCGTAGTGTTACTATAAAAAGGGAAGAGCATATCGACGAATGGACAAGGACCGCTTGCTGTATTTATTGGAGAGGGAAAAGGCCGGCGAGAACTCGGCAGCCGAGGAAAAGGAACTGGATGACTGGTACCAGTACCCGGAAGGACGCCCTGCGTTCACGGATGGCCTGTCGGCGGATGCGCTGGCCGCGTTGGAAGGGAAAATGTTGTCGAAAATACAGGCTGCAAGCAATGTATCAGGTCTGCCGTTGGAGGTCAGCCGTACGTCTTTCACCGGTTACTGGACCCGCATCGCTGCGACGGTTTCGGTCCTGATCATGGTCGGAATCGGAATGTACTTCTTTGGTCGGCGGAATGGAATGACTGTGGAAAGGACCGGCTTTGGCGAGACGCGCGTAATCAGCCTTCCGGATGGCTCGCAAGTGGTCCTGAACGGAAACTCGGAGCTTTCCTATGATGCAGCGTGGCAGGATTTGCGGGAGGTGCGCCTGGAAGGGGAGGCCTATTTTAAAGTAGTACATACCCGGGATCACCGCAGGTTCCGGGTGCGGACGGGATCGGACTTCAGCCTCGACGTACTCGGGACCGAGTTCAATGTGAGCAGGCGAAAAAGCGGCACCCGCATTGTGCTCAACGAAGGTAAGGTGCAATGCTATCTGGGTAGTTCGGCTGGCGACACGTTGGTGCTGAGGCCAGGTGAAATGGTGCGATTCGCCGACAAGCCGACGGATTATGTGAAGGAACACGTGGAAGCATCCGCATATTCCGCCTGGAAGGATCACAAACTTGTATTCAATAACACTTCACTGCGCGAAATCGCGGCGCTCTTGCAGGATACCTACGGCCTCGAAACGGAGGTCGATCAGCCTGATCTGCTCAGTAGGCAGATCTCCGGTTCCGTTCCGACTGACAATGTCGAGCTGCTGCTGGAGGGTATCGCCGAGGCATCGGCCGTGTCCATTCAAAGGGAGGGTAATCACCTGACCATCCGATCCCAATCCAAATCCAAATAATATACCATCACCCAGGCGACGACTCATTATGTATCATTACTTAATAAATAAAAATATTAAGTTTTCGAATTTATATATTTTTATTTCCTAACTTATCCTTGATATGATCGAACAAGGTGCATTTTTATCCTTTTTGTGAATAATTAGAAAAAAACTTCACAGGTTGATGGCGGTAAGCAGAAGGAACCGGTACTCTATGTTCAGAAATGCGAAATAATATCATGCATCTCTGATTATTCGCCTATTTATACAAACCCTTTTAAAGCGCTTCGCCTATGAAACGACTGATCCTTACGCTAAACCTGATCGCCATTTGCTGCTGCACCATACCTCTGGTGAATGCACAGCAGTTTGCGCTATCCAGGGCCGACGAGGCCTACCCCGGTCCCGGTACCAGCACGCGACCGCGCCAGGCGGTGTCCCTGGAGACGAAGCTCCGTGAACTCGAAAAGCAGTTCAATGTGTCTTTCTTGTACAACTCTGGGTATGTGAACGGAAAAACAATCAAGGAGGCCGGTAAAGGAGGCTCTTTGGAGCATTCCTTACGCAAGATCCTCGAACCCAATAACCTGGCATTTAAAAAACTAAGGGACAATTTTTACGTCATTTACAGCAAGGATGATACGGGTGAAAAGCCGTCGGACCGTCCTGAGACCGAAACTAAAACTGCCCCGGAACAACCATCGGCCCGCGTACAGCTGCCGCAGTCGATGAACACACTGGCTTCGCTTTTCAAGGGAGCTGCCGAGCGCAAGACTACTGCCATTGCATTGTCTGTGTCTGGTGTCGTAACCGACGCCGTAACCGGAGAGCCGCTCCCCGGTGCCAGCGTGATCGTGAAGAATTCAAGCACGGGTACCACCACCAACGGAGCGGGTCGTTACGAACTTGCGGATGTTCCGGAAAACGCGACGCTCGTGTTTTCGTTCATAGGTTACCTGTCGTCGGAAGTGGCCGTCGAAAACCGTTCGGTGGTCGATATGAAGCTTTCTACCGATTCCAAATCACTTTCGGAAGTGGTGGTGGTGGGCTACGGTACGGTTTCTAAAAAGGATGTAACGGGTTCGGTATCATCGATTGGAGGCGACGAAATCCGCAACATGCCGATCCGGACGGCGTCGGATGCATTGCAGGGTAAAGCAGCCGGGGTCATGGTGACCCAGAGCAGCGGAAGCCCGGGCTCGGCAGGTGTGGTGCGTATCCGCGGCATCGGCTCGATCAATAATTCCAACGAGCCGTTATATATCGTCGACGGATTGCCCCAAACGAGCATCGGCTGGCTGAATCCCAACGATATCGAAACAATGGACATTCATAAAGACGCGTCGGCGGCTGCCATTTATGGTTCGCGTGCATCGAACGGTCTGGTGATCATTACCACCAAAAAAGGGTCGAAGTCGGAGTCTATGAGCGTTTCGTTCGACAGCTATTACGGGTTGCAGTCGCCCTGGAAGCGGCCGCATATGCTGAATGCCGAGGAGTTTATCAACTACAAAAACCGGGCGGCGGAAGCAGTGGGCGTGACACCGCCGATTTCTCCCGATATGAAATCGCAGGCGCTCAACTTCGTGCGCAACAACACGGGTGCAGAAGGCACCGACTGGTGGAAGCAGATCATCCAGGAAAATGCACCCATTCAGAGCTATAACATTACGGTGTCCGGTGGCAGTAAAAAGGTCGACTTTGCATCTGCATTGGGTTATATGAATCAGAAGGGGATCGTTCGGGGTTCTGATTATCAGCGGATCTCGTGGCGTAACAACGTGAATGCCGAAATCAACGACCGTGTGCGTTTAGGGAGCAACATCGCTGTGGTGTATGAGAGCCGCCGCAATATCGATGAGAACAATCCTTATTCGGGGACGATTTTCAGTGCTATGACGGCCGATCCGATCACGCCGGTTTACCGCGACAGCCTGCGCGATATACCGTCCTTTTATCAGACGATCATGCAGGGTTACGATGCGAGCAATCCGTTCTCGCGATACGCGGGGGTATTGTATTCGAACAAACCCAACCCGGTAGGGCAAATCGAGCGCATGCGGCAGAGTATCTGGGAGGGTATCAGTATGAAAGGCGGTGCCAATCTCGAAGTGAAGATCATCGAGCCCCTGAAATTCCGGAGCAATTTCGGTCTGGATATCCATCGCGGCCTGTCCAAAGGCTTTACGCCTCAGTATTATCTCAATGGCTACGACTATGCCACTTACAACACGGTCAGCAATTACTCTTACTGGTCCAACTACTTCGTTTGGGAAAATACCCTGGCATTCGATCAGGTGTGGGGCCAGCACCGTTTGAATGCACTGGCCGGTGTTTCTGCCGAGTCGACCAAGGGATTGGAATATGGTGCTTCCAAGCAGGGGATCGTTAATAATGCCGAAGATATGCGTATCATCAATGCGGCGACAATCAATCCGGGAGCTTCGGGTTATACTTATGCCAATGCTTTACATTCCTATTTTGGACGCGTAAGTTATTCATTCGGAGGTAAGTATGTGCTAACGGCCAACGTGCGCCGTGATGGAACCTCTCGTTTTGCCAAGGACTATCGCTGGGGTACATTTCCTTCGGTTTCGGCTGCCTGGAATTTTTCCAATGAGGAGTTTTTCAAAAGTGCGGGCCTGAAATGGCTTTCGGAAGGCAAACTGCGCGCCAGCTACGGGCAGATCGGGAACCAGAACATCGGGAACGGCGCTTACCTGTCGACTTACGGCAACAATGATCGTTATCTTTTCGGAGATAACAAAACCTGGTACCTGGGCGCGGGAAGAAGCAGTATCGGTAACCCCATTCTGCAATGGGAAACTTCCAATCAGACCGATATCGGGCTGGACCTTGCATTCCTGAACAACAAATTGACTTTCACTGCGGATTATTTCAAAAAGGCGGTAGATAATATGCTGCTCATCGTACCGCTTCCGACCACACTCGGGTATCCCAATTTCCCCTGGTCCAATGCAGGCAAGATGGTTAACAAAGGCTGGGAATTTGCTATCGGCTATGATGATCAGAAGGGCGATTTCCAATATGGCGTGAAGGCTACACTTTCGACCTTCACGAATAAAGTCACCACACTCGGCGGTGGAGAGCCCATTTACTCGACGGCGCATTTAGGAGAAACCATTACCAAAACCGAAGAGGGTATGCCGGTAGGTTACTACTTCGGCTGGCAGACGGACGGTATTTTCCAAACGCAGGACGAAGTGGCTGCCAGTGCGCAAAAAGGCTTGTCGACACCCGGGGATATCCGCTTCCGGAACATCAACGGCGATCAGATCCTGAATGCGGACGACCGCACCAAAATCGGTAACCCATGGCCGGACTTTATCTACGGCCTGACCCTGAATGCAGCTTATAAGGGATTTGATATCAGTGCATTCCTGCAAGGTTCGCAGGGTAACGACGTGATGAACATCCTGCGCTACGACACCGAAGCGGGAACGGGCTGGTACAATGCACCCAAAGGGTTTCTGGAAAAAGCCTGGAATGGCCCCGGAAGCACCAATACGCATTACAAGATCTCGCAGAATGCGGGGTTGAATACCAATGTGTCGCAGTATTTCGTAGAAGATGGCTCGTACCTGCGCATGAAGAACATTCAGCTCGGTTACAGCCTGCCGGGCGGGTTGCTCGAAAAGGCGAAAATCAAACAGGTGCGGTTTTATGTCGGCGCGCAAAATCTCTTTACCGTTACCAAATACAGCGGGCTGGATCCGGAAATGGGCTCCACCGATCCGAAGTTGACGGGTATCGATCAGGGTTACTTCCCGCAGGCGCGGACCTGGTTGTTTGGTATCAATGCAAAATTCTAAATCATCCATTTTATCTCTGATCCTCAATGGAACCGTATATGAAAAAATTATCAGCCATCCTGCTTGCGTCATGTCTGGTGCTGGGCGGAACTTCGTGTTCCGAAGAGTTCCTGGACCGTACGCCGCCGGGTAACCTCACCGATGAGACATTCTACAAATCACCGGATGCAGCATTCAAATCGCTGGTGACCTGTTATCGCGGATTTACCGGCAATTTCTGGGGCTACGAAGCGGCCCGGGCCGAGCTTGGTAATATGGCGACAGATGATGCCGACAAAGGCGGATCCGACGCCGGCGACCGTCCGTTTGTGACCGACCTGGGTTTCGGAAGGTCCATTTCTTCCAATGAAACGCTGGCAGGGTACTGGTCGGCCCGTTATGCGGCGATCGGCAATTGCAATGTTGCGCTGGAAAAACTGCCCGAAGCTGCCCTGATCGACGCGAGCGGAGCGCCCCTGGATGCTACTCTGAAGAGCCGTTATCTGGCTGAAATCCGGTTTTTAAGGGCCTTCTTCTATTTTGAACTGGCGCAGGTTTTCGGCGGGGTGCCACTGGTCACCAAAACCCTCACCGTTGACGACCGGACCAAGCTGAGCCGTGCGAGCAGCCAGGAGGTATTTCAATTCGTAGAAGCGGAACTGACGGCGATTGCCAACGATCCGGCAATGCTTTCGGCCGCCAGCTTGCAGCCCGGCGAGTTGGGAAGGGCTACGAAAGAAGCGACCTGGGCGTTGCTGGCGAGGGCTTATCTGTTTTTTGCAAAAGACGATATTGCCTTGTTTGCCAAAGCGCGTGATGCCGCTAAAAAAGTGATCGATTCCGGTGCATTCGCGTTGCATCCGCAGTTTCAGGAAATTTTCCTTGAGAATGGCTATAAAACAAAGGAGGCTGTGTTTTCGATCATTATGGGCGATGATCCGGCTATCCCGATTTACGGCAGCACGATCAACGTGTACTGCTCACCGCGTGGTGCTACCGGCGGATGGGGTTTCGATTTGCCGACGCAGGATCTTGTCAATGAGTTTGAAGAAGGAGATCCAAGGTTGCTGTCCACCGTGCTGCAGTCCGGCGATGTTTTTCCAAAGCTGAATGGAACCAAAGAAGTGCTGGATTTTTCAACCTATCCCAATACCGGCTACCACAACCGTAAAGTGTATCTCCCCGAATCGCGCCGGGGCCAGGGCTGGGGTAATGACGCCTGGACGTATCACCCCATCCGTTACGCCGATGTGCTGCTCATGTACGCAGAAGCATTGATCGAAAGCGGTGGAGACAAGGCGGAGGCTGCAAGCTACATCAATCAGGTTCGTAAGCGTGCTTCCAATTCGCCGCGCAAAGACGCCGAGGCGACTTCCCGGATGCTGAAAGTGGCTGAAAAACCGCTTCCTGATGTGAAAGCGGCCGATGATCTGCGCAAAGCGGTGCGTCACGAGCGCCGTGTCGAGCTGGCCATGGAGTATCACCGCCTGTCTGATCTGACGCGTTGGAATACACTGGTCCAAACTATGAAATCCTATTCCACCAAACCTTTATCCAACGGCAAAGGGGCGAATTTCACAGCCGGAAAGAATGAAGTATTCCCGATCCCGCAAGTAGAAATCGACCGCTCCGGCGAAGCGATTAAGCAGAATGCTAATTATTAATTTTGAATGACTGAATGCGTGAATGGTACTGTCACCCTGAGCGAAGTCGAAGGGCGTCTCGCAAAGCCCTTCGACTTCGCTCAGGGTGACAATAACGTTCACTCATTGACTCATTCAAAATTAAATCCAACATAACGCTATATTAACTAATCTATTTTATTAAGTTTATCGTGTGAAAAAAATCAAATCTATCGCGGGACTTTGGGTGGCTGGGGCTTTGTGCCTGGCTTCGGTGCCGAGGCATGACCGGCCTTTGTTCCGGGCCGTTGACAGTCTGCATCCGGTGAAGCTCGGTATGACGGATGTGAAAATGATGCCGGAGGGGCCGGATTCGAGCCGGTTCACTTATACCAAGCTGGTGTCTGGTCTGGACGAACCCATGGAAATGGCCATTCTGCCTAATTACGACATGGTGATCGCGGAGCGGAAAGGAGCGGTGCGCTATTTCAGCAATGCGACCAGGGAACTGTCGACCATTGCGCAGTTCAACGTTTTCAGCGGCATTGAAGACGGGTTGCTCGGCGTGGCCGCAGATCCTGATTTTAAAAACAATCACTGGATCTACTTTTATTATGGGGTAGGGGGAGACAAGAGCGTGAGCCACCTGGCCCGCTTTGAGCTCAAAGGGCAGACCTTAGACCAGTCTTCCAAAAAAGTATTGCTTGAAGTGCCCACCCAACGTAAATACTGCTGCCATTCGGCCGGCTATCTTACGTTCTCGGAAGGCCTGCTATACCTGTCGATCGGGGATAATACCAATGCCGAGGAGATTGAAGGGCATACCCCCATTGACGAACGCCCGGGCCGCGAACTTTCGGACGATCAGGCTGCAACCGCCAACAGCAACGACTACCGGGGCAAAATTCTCCGGATTAAACCCGAAGCGGACGGCACTTACAGCATTCCCGATGGAAATCTCTTTCCCAGGGATGGCTCCATTGGTAAACCTGAAATCTATGCAATGGGCGTGCGCAATCCATTCCGTATCTCCGTTGACCCGAAAACGAAATACCTCTACTGGGGCGATGTCGGTCCGGATACTGAAGTGCCGGGCAGTGAGGGCAAGATGAGTTACGACGAGATCAATCAGGCGCGGAAGCCCGGGTTTTTCGGATATCCCTATTTCCTGGGAGACAATGAGGTTTTTCCTGATTATGATTTTGCCACCAAAAAGGAAGGGCCGGGGAAAGACCCGCAAAAGCCGTTTAACGATTCGCCGCACAATACGGGGCTCCGGGAATTGCCGGCTGCTCAGCCTGCATTCATCTGGTATGGTAAAGGGCCTTCTAAAAAATATCCGCTGGTAGGTAAAGGAGGCGCAAGCGCGATGGCGGGGCCGGTTTATTACAGCGATCTTTACCCTAATGCACCCTATAAGCTTCCCGAGTACTACAACGGCAAACTGTTTATCTTCGAATGGATCCGGAAGTGGATCATGGCCGTGACGATGGACGCTAACGGAAACTACGTGAGCATGGAGCCGTTCCTGCCCCAACTGAAAGTAGTAGCGCCTATCGACATGCAGATCGCCCCCGACGGTGCGATTTACCTGCTGGCCTATGGTACCAACTGGTTTGCACGTAATACCGATTCCGGCATTATCCGTGTGGAATATGCGGAAGGAAACCGTAATCCGATCGCCATGGTCTCGACCGGCAAAACCATCGGTCCGATGCCATTTACTGCGACGCTTTCGGCCAAAGGTTCCAAGGATTACGACCCGGGCGACAAACTGACGTACGAATGGAAGATCGGTTCGAAAAAACTGACCGGTGAGCAGGTGAAACACACATTTACCAAACCGGGAATTTACAACGTGGTACTCACCGTTTCGGACCAGCATGGCGGAAAGGGCACGGCGACAACCGAGTTTAAGATTGGGAACACACCGCCGGAAGTGGCGATCGCCACGAAAGCGAACCGTAGTTTTTATTGGGACAATGCCCTTTTTGAATATCAGATCAGGGTAGCCGATAAAGAGGACGGCAAGGTAGATCCTTTGAAAATACATGCCGGATTTAATTATCTGCCTTTTGGAAAGGACCTCGCCGGGGCGCTGTCGGGGTCGGAAGAGGGAGATCCGCAATATGCGGCTACTGCCAAATTGTATGCATCACTCGATTGCAAAGCTTGCCATACCATTGACACCAAGTCGATCGGGCCGGCTTTGAAAGAAATTTCGAAAAAGTATGATGGCAAGGCCGGGGCGGCAGATATGCTTGCCCGCAAGATCATTACCGGCGGCAGTGGCAACTGGGGATCTTACCCGATGCCTCCCCACGCGGACCTGCCCGAAAAGGACGCCCGGGAAATCGCGGGATACATTCTTGCTTTGGGTAAAACAGCGGCACGGACACCGTTGTCGGACCAGATGAAGCTTACCCGCCACATCGGGAAAGGGAACGAGGGCGCTTATGTATTGCAAGCCGCCTACACCGATAAAGGCGCCAACGGCATTGGCCCATTGAAAAGTGCGAGCCACATTGTGCTGCGTAATCCGTTGATCCAGATGGAGGATTACCAGGAAGGTAATGTGGGAGTGGTCATCGCTACCCAGAATACCGGCTTTGTGTCCTACATAGCCAATATTACCGACGGCAAATATGTCCGTTTCAACGAGATCGATTTAACCCACATCAAAAACATCCGGTTACGCGTGCAGGAGCATGGCTTCGGTGGCACATTAGAGCTGCGACAGGGTGGGAAAGACGGACAAATGCTTGGAAAGGTGGAGATCCCCGGCGGAAAAGTGACCGACCCCAAGACTGACTGGAAAGAGGTACTCCTTCCTGTGAATGGCAGTGGATTGCATGATCTGTACCTGGTTTTCAGGAACGGACAGGCGAAAGGCTCCCTATTCTATGTCGACTGGATGTATTTTGAGAACGATTTTAACCCTTAACCATAAATGAACCGCAGAAAATTTATTTACAGCTCAGCCCTGTCCGCGACAGGGCTGGCTGTTGCGGGACCTGCATTGTCCTTCGGAAGAGATTTTAATGCCGCTAACGGCAAAAGAATAGGCGTGATCGGGTTGGATACCAGCCATAGCGAGGTGTTTACGCGGATGATCAATGCAGGCACGCCCGACATGAATGGCTACCGGGTGGTGGCTGCTTATGCGCAGGGAAGCAAGGACATTGAATCGGCATTGAAGATGCGGCCGGATGTTACCGCCAAAGTAAAAGGAATGGGCGTAGAGATCGTGGGTTCGATCGAAGCATTGCTGGGTAAAGTCGACGTGGTACTTCTGGAATCCAACGACGGACGTCCGCACCTCGAACAGGCATTGCCCGTTTTTAAGGCTGGGAAGCGTGTGTTTATAGACAAACCGGTGGCAGCGTCGCTGGAAGGCGCCAAGGCCATTTTTAAAGCGGCTGCCGAACATAATGCGCCTGTTTTCACATCGTCGGCATTGCGTTTCGATGCTCATGTACAGAAAGTCGTCGGCGGGTCCATAGGTGCGGTGATGGGTGCCGACGTGTATACGCCGGCGGAAATGGAGCCACATCACAGCGACCTTGCGTGGTATGCGATCCATGGCGTCGAAATGCTCTTTACCGTCATGGGCCCGGGGTGCAAATCCGTTTCGCGTACCCACCAGGACGGCACGGATGTCGTGGTAGGCGTGTGGAACGATGGGCGGATCGGTACGGTACGTGGCATTCGCAAAGGTGCTGCCAACATTGCCGGTACCGCATTCGGTGAGAAAGGCATTGCGCCGCTCGGTCCGTTTTCGACCTACGAACCGCTTGTGAAGGAGATTATCGCATTCTTCGGATCGGGTAAGCCGCCCGTTGCCGCTGCCGAAACGCTGGAAATTTTCAGCTTCATCCATGCAGCCGACATCAGCCGCAAAAAGGGCGGGAAGAGTATCGCATTATCCTAAACTTACCTATATCCAAACCACTATCAGGACTATTCCTGAACCCTAACCTAACTTTCATGCAACCCGATAAGTATCTTGACCAGTACCGGCATGCGCTGCTGAACGATGTAATCCCTTTTTGGATGAAAAACTCACCCGACCACGAATCGGGTGGTTTTTTCACCTGTCTCGACCGGGACGGAAAAGTGTTTGACACTGATAAGTTCGTGTGGCTGCAATGCCGGCAGGTCTGGTGTTTTGCCATGCTTTACAACCAGGTAGAACAGCGGCAGGAGTGGCTGGATATGGCGCTTTCAGGGGCGAAATTTTTGGAGAAGCACGGACGGGATGCCAATGGTAACTGGTATTTTTCGTTGGACCGTTACGGGAATCCGCTCACGCAGCCGCACAGCATCTTTTCGGACTGCTTCGCGACGATGGCATTTGGCCAGCTTTACAAGGCAACCGGCGAGGCAAGTTTCAAGACCATTGCAATAGACACCTTTGAGAATGTTCTTAAAAGACAGGATAATCCCAAAGGCATTTACAGTAAAGCAGTGCCGGGTGCAAGGCCGCTGGAAAGTTTCGCGCTGCCGATGATCCTGTGTAACCTCGTGCTCGAAATCGAATCACTCCTCGACCCAGAGCTGGTAAGCGAGGTCATCGACCGGGGGATTGATACGGTCATGAATAAGTTTTATCGTCCTGAATTGGGCGTGATCCTGGAAAATATCAGCCCGGACGGCTCGTTTTCGGATTCGTTCGAGGGGCGATTAGTGAACCCCGGTCATGGCCTGGAATCGATGTGGTTCATCATGGATCTTGCCAAAAGATCTTCCGATGAGCAGCTGATCCAAAAGGCAGTCGACATTGCCATTCAACTGATCGAATATGGCTGGGATCACGAGCATGGCGGGATTTTCTATTTTATGGATGTCAAAGGTAACCCGCCTCAGCAACTCGAATGGGACCAGAAGCTCTGGTGGGTGCATATGGAAACGCTCATTACTTTGCTTAAAGGTTACCTGCATACGGGCGACGAGCGTTGTTCGCTATGGTTTGAACGGATTCACAATTACACCTGGGCGCATTTTCCGGACCCTGCGCATGGTGAATGGTTTGGGTATCTCAACCGGCAGGGGGACCCGCTGCTCTCTTTGAAAGGCGGTAAATGGAAAGGCTGTTTCCACGTGCCCCGTGGGCTGTTCCAATGCTGGAAAACGCTCGAAGCGATCCAGGCAAAAGTATCCTTAACCATCTGATCATGGCACATGTACCTGTCGCATCCGGCCAGTCTGCGGGCACCGGAATAAACCAGAACTACCGGCCGGCACTCGCCACGCTGGCTGTGCTGTATTTCATGATGGGCCTCATTACCTGCCTGAACGACACGCTGGTGCCGTTTTTTAAGAACAGTTTTCAGCTGACCTACACGCAATCTGCGCTGGTGCAGTTCTACTTCTTTTTCACTTACGGCGTCATGTCCATTCCGGCCGGGGTGATCGTGGGGCGGATAGGCTTCAAGCAAAGTATGGTCGCGGGGTTTGCCATCGCGGCAGTGGGTACATTCCTCTTTTTCCCGGCGTCGCTGATGCATCAGTACTATCTTTTTCTGGCGGCGCTGTTCATTCTCGCGATCGGCATCGTACTGTTGCAGGTGGCTGCCAACCCATACATTACAATGCTGGGCCCTGCTAAGACGGCTTCTTCACGTTTCAATCTGATCCAGGCGGTAGGTTCTCTCGGAACTACTGTTGCGCCGCTGCTCGGCTCATGGTATATTCTTTCGCGTGCGGACCAGGTTTCGAAATCGAGCGATGCGGTGCGGCTGCCTTATCTGGCCATTACAGCCTTGCTGATCGTGATCGCCGTCGTGGTAAGCCAGCTGAAATTGCCGGTACCGGTCGCGCAGGCGGTTGAAAAAAAGGATGAGCAAGTAAGCATTTTCAGCTTCCGGAACCTGCGTTTCGGGGTTATCGCATTGTTCTGCTATGTTGGTGCGGAAGTTTCGATCGGCTCTTTCCTGACCAACTACATTGCCGACACGGCTGGAATCAGCGAGCATGCAGCCAACACATTCGTCGCATTTTACTGGGGCAGCATGCTGGTGGGGCGATTTATCGGCGCGGGTATCCTGAAAGTGGTGAGCCCGCCGAAGGTGCTCAGCGTATGCGCTGCCGCGGCCGTTTTACTGGTCAATTTTTCAGTATACAGTGCAGGTTCCGTGGCGGTTTGGAGTATGATCGCCGTGGGTTTGTGCAACTCCATTATGTTCGCAACGATATTTTCTCTGTCGGTAACCGGGCTTGAAAAATATGCGACCCGGGCATCCGGCTGGCTGTCCACAGCCATTGTGGGCGGGGCAGTCGTGTCATTCCTGCAAGGCTGGCTTATCGACCATTACAACTGGCAGATTGCCTTTCTGTTGCCGGCCGTGTGCTATGTTTTTATACTTTTTTTTGGATTAAGCGGATATAGAACAAAGTAAATATGTCCTTAATTTAGCCGCCCCAATGTTTTAGACACTCTATGAGCAGACCCCTTCGCGTTGCCGCCAATTACAAAACCAAAGACCCTGCCAGGATCATTCTGGGGTATCTGGCCAATCATGGCAGCATGACATTGCCGGAGTTGGGCAAGCAGCTCAATATCAGTGTTCCCAAGGTAACGGTACTGGTGAATGAGCTGAGAGACGAAGGGCTGGTCAGGGATTTCGGGAAAATCGAGTCGTCGGGCGGGCGGAGACCGAACCTTTACGGGGTAGCAGCCGATGCTGCCTATTTCATCGGCGTGGACGTGAAGCAAAGCCATATCACGATCGGACTTTCGGATCTGGACAAAGCATTGGTAGCTAAATCCGGCAGGATCGACTATGAGCTGAGTAACACACTCGGATCGCGCGACCAGCTTTGTGATCACATTCTGGCCTTCATCAACGGACTGTCCATTTCCAGGGATCGCATCCGCGGGGTGGGGATCAATCTGTCGGGCCGCGTCAATTACCGCACGGGCCACAGTTACAGCTATTTTCACTTCGACGACCGGCCATTGAGTGAAATCGTGGAAGAAAAGATCGGCTTCCCGGTCTTCCTGGAAAATGATTCCCGAGCAATGGCTTATGGCGAGTTCTGCATGGGTGCCGTGGAAAATGAAAAGGATGTGCTTTTCCTGAACCTGGACTATGGTATTGCGGTCGGCATCCTGATGGACGGCAAGCTGTACTATGGGAAATCGGGTTATGCGGGAGAATTCGGGCATATGCCGGTTTTCAATAACGAATACATCTGCCGTTGTGGCAAAAAAGGTTGTCTGGAAACGCAGGCAGCCGGATGGGCATTGGAAAGAATGTTCCGCGACAAGTTGCGCGAAGGCTCCTCATCGGCCCTCAGTGCCAGGATCCCCGATCCGGACCAGATCACCATCGCCGGCGAATCCGCCGGCTCCGAGGCAGTCAG
>CBFGMV010000109.1:0-28102 GCA_965649915.1 uncultured Dyadobacter sp. | reverse complement strand
GTGAATGGGTGAATGGGTGAATGAGCGGCAGTGGAACTGTGAATGAGTGAATGAATTTTGAATGATCCGCGGTGGAATTTAGAATGCGGTGATTGGTTGAGAGAGATTAAGGATAACAATTTCGAATACTCTACTAACTCATTGAATCACTCAAAAATCCCTCATTCGAAATTATTCACTTATTCAAAATTCAGTCATTCAAAATTATTCACTCATTCACTCATTCAAAATTCATTTAAAAAGCCCCGGCAGCAACTTATCGTGCAGCAGCAACCGCCAGGTTCCCCAGTCGTGTGCGCCTTTTCCACCAATGAAGTAGTCATGTTTGATGCCGGCTTTTTCCAGGGCTGCATGCGTGGCGGCTGATCTTTTACCTACAAAATCCAGTTCGCCGCTCCCCAGCCCGACCAGCAGGTAATCCACTTTATCCTTGATTTTTGGATCATTGAAAAATGCCGGGTTCAGTTTTTCCGGTTCCAGGTCCCCCGCGCTCAGAATGCCGAACGAACTGAACAAATCTATTGCGTTGAAACCGACCGCCTCGGTATGCCGCCCGCCCATGGAAAGCCCGGATATCGCACGGCCTTTGCGGTTTTTGATCGTACTGTAATGCGTATCCACGAATGGCACAATCTGCTTTCTGACTTCTTCTTCAAACAGTTTGTACGTTTTATCGAGATGATTGGGGTCGTTGCGGTGAATGACCTGGTTGTTGGGCATAGCGATGATCATCGGCACGATTTTGCCTTCGGCCAGCAGGTTATCGGCGATGAAATTGGCCCGGCCATCGAGTACCCAGCCGGAAGCGAGTTCACCGCTCCCTCCGAGCAGATAAAGTACAGGGTATTTCTTTTTGGGATCATAACCAGGCGGTGTATACACAAACATCTCCCGTTCGCCGTCCAGTACATCAGAATGATAAATATGCCGCGTAATGGCCCCATGCGGAACCGGACGCGCGTCGTAATAGGCCGGCCCGCTCCCGTGAACGACCAGGTTGCTGTATCCGGGCTGATTGGAGGTGCCGGTCAGGGTGTTGTTCGGATCGGTGATGGCGACGCCGTCGAGCAGGAAGCGGTACACGTAAATATTGGGCTCTACCGGTCCGATGGTCAGTGTCCAGATGCCGTCGCTGCCTTTGACAAAGGGAATATTCTCCTTCTTCTGCAATGCCAGCAGGATCGGTCCGCCGGTGAGCTCCACCTTTTGCGCATCGGGCGCTTTCACCCGGAAGGTAACCGTATGATCGTCTTTCACTTCCGGGGAAATGACATTTCCGCCATAGGGTACCAGCTGCTGTGTGTTTTTTTGCGGAGCCCAGTCCAGGTTGACGTTAGCCTGCTGGGCCTGGGAAGCGAATGGGGCCGCCGCCAGAGCATGTATGAGGAGATATTTTCGTAATGATTTCATCTGCATTTTCTTTTCAAACACAAAGACGAGGAAACCGGCCGGATACTCTACAAAACTTGCGGCGCGATTCGCCCTGACATTCGGGTTTTAGCCCGGTGCGCCGCACTGGAACGTTTGTCGGCCCGGCAGGTCATTCCACTTGGCTCGATCCTCTTATCACCATCGTGCTTTCCAGGACTACCCGCTCGAATGCGAACCGGGTGCTGTTGAGCTCCTTGAAAACAAGCTCCATGGCCTTCACGCCCATCTCAAACGCAGGTTGCGACACCGAGCTGAGCGGAGGGTCCAGCAGCTCGTTGGTAGGTTCATTATAAAAACCGATAATGGCCAGCTCCTGCGGGATCCGGATGCCGCGCTGCTTGGCTAGCACAAGCGCCCATTGCGCGATCTGATCACTGTAAGCCAGGATGGCGTCGTGCTGCGTGCCGGAATCGAACAATGCATTGATGGCCGCGATCATAGAGTCTTTCTCCTGCTCGGCGACCTTTATAATGCGTTCGTCAATGGGGATACCGTGATCCGACAGCGCCTGCGTATAACCTTCCAGCCGTTTCTGACTGATCTGCAACCGTTCGGGCCCGCGAAAGAATGCAATGCGTCGCCGGCCCTGCTCAATCAGCAATGCCGTCGCATCATAGGCAGCCTGGTGGTTGTCGATCAGCACTTTGGAGCAGACGATTTCCTCGCAATCGCGGTTGAAGAGCACCAGCGGCACATTCTTGCGCTGAATTTTTAAGAGATGGTCGTAGTTGGTAGTATTGGCCGACATCGACAGTACAACGCCGGAGGTTCGCGAGCTGAGCAGGCTCTGGATCTGCCGCACCTCCTTTTCATAGCTGTCGTCGGTCTGGCAGATCAGCAGCTGGTACCCATGCTTTTCGGCCACCTCGGCCATGCCCGGAATGGCTTGGAGGTACAATGCGTAGCTGATTTTAGGCACCACCACGCCGATCGTCTTGCTGCGGCGGTTGAGCAGCTGGAATGCCAGCTGGTTGGGTTCGTAGTCGAGCTCCTCGGCGAGCTCGTATACAGCTTTCCGGGTCGATTCACGGATGTCGGGGTGGTTTTTCAATGCCCTCGAAACCGTAGAAATGGAAATGCCCAGTTTGGTAGCGATGGTTTTCAGGGTGATGTCTTCCATGGTTATGTTGAGTCTTGAAAAAATCTAAAAGCCTTTCTTCCTTAAAAGAGCAGAAGAAATGCTTCTGAACCAAAACATTACAGACGCGAATGCCACGGAATTTTACTGCAAAGGTTTGCGGAAAGGTTTGCGGAAATTTTTTAAGCGTTTTGTTTGCAGCGACTTAAAGAAATATTCTTCTTACTCACAGATAGTGTTTTTGTGACACAATTAGAAAATTGTGAATCATGGTAAAATGCAACTATTCCTAACCCTAACCCATTTTTCTTGTCGTTTCATTTCCTAACCCGGGCCGAAGCAGCCGCAGAAAGCCCAATCTGTTTAACAAGCTATGATGAAAAACTACAAACTCACAGGCCGGCTCAGGCTTTGCCTGTTGCTCAGCTGCCTGCTGTGGCATTCGCTCTGTCTCTCCGCCTTCGCTGCACCGGTCCGGGGGCGTGTTACTTCCGAAAAGAACGAACCGCTGATCGGCGTGAACGTGATCGTCAAAGGCACTTCCACCGGCACGAGCACTGACGCCGAAGGGCGCTTTTCGCTGTCTGCGCCTGACGGAGGCGGCACGCTCATCTTTTCGTTTATCGGGTATGTTTCGAAAGAAGTCGAAATCGGCAACCAGAGCGAAATCAATGTACAGCTCGCTGCCGACACCAAGATCCTGAACGAAGTCGTCGTGGTCGGGTACGGTACCCAGCGCAAAAGTGATGTGACAGGTTCGCTCACTTCCATTACCACCGACCAGTTCAGGGAACAGCCCGTAAACCGCCTCGATCAGATCTTGCAGGGCCGGGCGTCGGGCGTGCAGGTGACGAGTGCATCCGGCTCGCCGGGCGGGGACGTGCGGATCCGGATCAGAGGCGCGAATTCGATCAATAGCGACAACAGCCCGCTGTATGTCGTCGACGGCTTTGTGGGTGCGGATTTCAATAACATCAATCCAGAGGATATCGCCTCCCTGGAAGTGCTGAAAGACGCGTCGGCCACGGCTATCTATGGCAGCAGGGGCTCTAATGGGGTCATTATCATCACCACCAAAACCGGGAAGAAGGGAGGCATGCAGGTCAATGTCGGTGCCCGGTTCTCTACCGCGGAGGTGTTGAAGAAAATGGATATACTCAATGCGTCCGATTATGCTGAAACGGTGAACGCACGTGCGGCCGCCACCAATTCGAACCCGGTTTTCTCCCAGGCTCAGATCGACCAGTTCCGTCAGAATGGCGGCACTGACTGGCAGGATCAGATCCTGCGCCGGGCAGGAGGCCAGGAGTACCAACTGGGGATTTCGGGTGGAAATGAGAAGACAACCTACCTCATTTCGGCCAATTACCTCAAACAGAACGGGATTATCAATAATTCGGATTACCGCCGCTATACGGTGCGTTCCAACATCGCATCCCAGGTTTCGGACAAATTCTCGGTGCGGCTGAACTTCACCGGAACCCGCCGCGAAAACCACAATACCAGCGGCACCGGCTCACGGGGCAGCGCGCTGGGCCAGGCACTTGCCTGGGCACCGACTACGCCCGTGTATGATGCCAACGGCAATTACACTTACCGCGACCCGACGGGTTCTATTTTCGAAAACCCGCTTGCATTGACCACCGATCAGGACAACCGGACCAACCGCAATATCGTGAACCTGATCGGCGGTTTGAGGTATGAATTCATCCCCGGCCTGTCCCTCGATGTGCAGTACGGCGTCAATTACATCAACCAGCAGGACAAAACCTACGCAGGGCCCTTGCTGACGAGTTACCTGCCCCGTGCCGGCCGGAGCTCTGGCGAACAGGTGACGCTGCAAAGTACCAATTCGCTGAACTACAAACGGACCTTCGGCAAGCACAGCATCGACGTGATCGGCGTTTTCGAAACCCAGAAGCAGATCGGTGAGTCGTTTTATGCCAATGCAACCAACCTGACCTATCCGGCTCAGTCGTACAACAATCTCGCACTCGCTGCCTCCAACCTCATCGGCTCGGGTTATTCCAAATGGAGCCTGATGTCGTATCTCGGGCGGATCAATTATGGTTTCGCCGATCGCTATCTGCTTTCCGCAACCATCCGCCGCGACGGCTCTTCCAAATTCCAGGGAGACAACAAATGGAGTGTTTTTCCCTCGCTGGCACTGGGGTGGAAGCTCTCGGAAGAAGCATTCATGAAAAGCCAGAACGTGTTCAGCAGTCTGAAACTGCGCGGAAGCTGGGGATTGACCGGTAACCAGGCCATTAACCCGTACGGAACGCTTTCCAGCTACATTACCAACGTCGATGACGCGGCAGTGGCGTTCACTTCCGGCTACTTTACCAATGGCATTACCAACGGGATCGTGCTGGGTAATCCCGGCAACCCGAACCTCAAATGGGAGACGACCGCACAGGTCAACGGCGGCGTCGATGCCGAGATCTTGCGCGGAAGGGTTTCGTTGTCCGTCGATTATTTCGTTAAGAATACCCGTGATCTGCTGCTCAGCCAGCCGCTTCCGGCTTACATCGGTGGTAACAACATCCTGAAAAACATCGGCGAGGTGCAGAATAAGGGCTGGGAATTTTCTGTCGATGCAGACGTGGTCGAAGGCAAAGGTTTCCGCTGGAATACGAATGTCAACCTGTCGCTGAACAAGAACAAGGTGGTCAGACTGGCGTCCGCAAGCGATACGATCTTCGCTGCGACCGAATTTGTCCTGATCCCCGGTCAGCAAATGGCGGCATTCTGGGGACTGGATTACCTCGGTACCTGGAAGCCCGGCCAGGCCGACGAGGCGGCGGTGTACAAACAAAAACCCGGCGACGCGCATTACCGCGACCTGAATGGTGATAAAGTCGTGGATTCGAAAGATTACCAGGTCATCGGAAACGGAATGCCTAAAACGACGATAGGCTGGAACAACACCTTCGCTTACAGGGGTTTTACGTTGAACGTCTTCTTCCAGGGAGTATTTGGGTTTGATAAACTAAATTATAGCTATGCCAATGGTGTGGTGGGCAGCACCGATGTGCGCCAGCCTACTTTCGCAGCCATCAAAGACCGCTACATTCCGGGCGTGAACGAAACCTCGGATATTCCCGCATTCAGCGGCGCGAAGGAGAACTTCTATGTGCAATCGACCCGGTTCCTGGAAAAAGGGGATTTTCTGAGAATGAAAAACATCAGCCTGGGCTATGATATTCCGAAATCATTCCTGAAAAACATCGCTTCCGTGCGGGTATTTGTGAGCGGGACCAACCTGCTGACCTTCACCAAATACAAAGGCATTGACCCCGAGTCAACTTCCAACGGCGTCGGGGACATCGTCCAGAATGTCGACCACGCTTCATACCCGAATGCGAAGACCTGGACCGCAGGCATTAATCTGACATTCTAAAAATCTGATATTCATATAGATCATGAAAAAAATAGCCATTATCTGTCTGTTCATTATTGCCGCCGGCTGCAAGGATTTTCTGGAAGAAGATCCCAAAGGTCAGGTGGTGGGTACCAACGCCATAGCCGACATCGCCGGTCTGGAATCCGCATTGACCGGTTCCTACAAAGGGCTGCTGCGGACCTGGGGCCGTGGTTTCCTGACCTCCGCTATTCAGGGCTTTGGAATGGGTGCCGACGATATTTCGACCATTTCAGGCGGTAACAAAGCCGATTTCCGGGAGATAGACCAGTTCAATGTGACCTCGGCCAATCCAAGGCTGTCACAGATATGGAGCGGTTGCTACAAGACGATCCAGGGAGCCAACAATGTCATCAATAATTACAAGAACGTCCCTGGCGACCCTGCGAGGATCAATTCCATTGTGGGGGAGGCTTACTTCCTGCGTGCGTTGGGGTACTACTGGCTGGTGCGCGGGTACGGCAACATTCCGCTGATCACCACCGCCGATTTCTCCGAGGAGCTACTGACGGTCGGCAAAAGTGCCCCGGCGGAAGTTTATGCGCTGATCGAAGCGGACCTGAAAAAATCGGAAGAACTTTTACCAGATAAAAAACGCGAACCGGGCCGTCCCGGCAAAGGCTCGGCCAAAGCCATGCTCGCCGACGTGTACCTGACCGGAGGCGGCTGGCCCGTCAAGGATGCGTCGAAATATGCGCTGGCGGCGGCGAAGGCGAAGGAAGTGATTGATAATAAGGATGTGTATGCATTCGATCTGGTGCCGGAATTGTCGACATTATGGTCGGGAACTGCCACTGCCGCGGGTACCAAAGAAGAGGTATTCGCATTCCAGACTTCCGAGAATTTTGGAGGCTCTACCAACTCATTCTACGGATTACCGGCCGTGCCGGGCGATGAAAACGGTTGGGATGATTATCTGGCGGAGATTTCTTTCTTTAATAGGTTTCCGGCAGGCAAACGCAAAGATATTACTTTCCACACCACCTTTACCAAGCCCGACGGTACCAAGATTCCCTGGCAGAAAAGTATGTCGAAACACCCTTATTACGCCAAATTCCGGTTGGCCGACAACACGAAGTTCACCTCGTCGATGCCGGTGCATATGATCCGGTATGCGCACGTGCTGCTCGTGTACGCGGAGGCGCAGGCGCGTACGGATGCTGCGCCCAATGCACTGGCATACGCATCTTTGAATGCGGTGCGTAAGCGTGCAGGTCTGGCCGATCTGAGCGGCTTGTCAAAAACGGCTTTCATCGATGCTGTGGTCGACGAGCGGGCCTGGGAGTTTGCCGGTGAATGGACGCGGTGGTTCGATCTTTTAAGGCTGGAAAAAGTTGCCGAAGCCAATGCGGCCAAAGCGCCGGACGACCTCAAACCGATCGGTGATCTTTCGAAGATCAGTTTCTGGTACCCGGCCCCGATCGGCGACGCCAATATCAATCCGAATTTGTAGTTCCGACTGTTTTTTATCTATGATCAGCACTTTCAAAAAATCGACGTTTCAGCTTCTTTTACTAATTTTTTCAACGCATTATGCCTTGGCTGGAACGGGCAATGTCCATGCTGATCAACCCAAAAGCTGGGAATATGCCAGTGGTGACCTCCTCCTGAAATGGGACCTGGACAAAGACCGGGCGGTCCTTTCGCACCGGGTGAAAAAGTCGGTGATGTGGCAGGGAAGCCTGCTGCCCTCTTTCTGGTATAAAAACGAAAAAAAGGAAACACGTCTTGTAAAAGCGGTCGCCGATGCGGTAGTTACCGAAGGCGACCGCTCTACCATCTCGCTGCGTTGGCCCGGGCTGGGTACCGGCCGGCTGCTGATCGAAAAGAAACCCACCGGCTGGCATTTCAGTGAGCTGACGGCACTTTGGGATGCTTTTACGCCCCAGATCATCGAGATGTACCTGGGCGCGTCCGGTCCTGCGAACGCGGCAGCGAACGGTGGTGTGCGCCCTACCTGGGACCGGCCGTTCATGCCGGACTGGCAGGCGTTTGGGTACTGCGTGCCCGGTGCGAAGGCGGGCACGGTGCAAAGCTATTTCCGGAGCTGGGATTTGGGGCATACTACCATTGCGCTGGGCAATTTCGGGCCGTCGATGGGAACGCCTTACGGGGCGGCATTCCCCAGACCGGTCCTGTTTGCCGGAATGGGCTCCGACGACGGCTGGCTGACGATCGGTGCCGGAGCTGTGCCCGATGCGGCATTATCGCTCAAAATCCAGTCGACCCTGGGGTGCATGCAGTTGCTGTACCGGGAAGACCTCTGGGGCTCTCCGCGGGGCAAATACCGCAGTTGGAAAGACCTGGTCAGGTTTTCGATCGATTCGACGGCACGTGGCAGTTTTGCAAAATATTACGCATCTTTTCCCGAGGTCAAAAAATCGATAGGTCCGGAAGCACTTCGGAAGCAGACTGCCTCTATCTGGAATACCTGGGGCATGTGGCGGAACAAAAAGTATCCGATCCGTCCCATTGCCGATTTCATGGAACAGATGCATAACGAGGTGATGGTACTCGACGATCCCTGGGAATCATCGCAGGGATCCGGCGTACCCGACCTAAAAAAATTCCCTGATTTCTACAAAGACCTGGCCTATATCAGGGGTAAGGGGGTGGACGTGGGCGTATGGGAAACCATCGGGTGGATCAAAGACACCGCCGCTGTCGGACTTACAAAAAGGGACCTCATCCTGGACGTGTACGGCAAGCCCTGCATGGCCAATTGGAACTTCGATCCCCAAGGCGATGCCTATTTCTGCATGGATTTCAGTTCTGAAAAAACGAGGCAGTTCCTCTGGGACCGCACCGTGCGCATTATGAAGGAGATCAAGCCAAAGCTCATTAAGCTGGATTTCGGCTATGGCTTGCCGAGCCCGAATATGGGCGCACCGCGGGACCCTGCATTGCGGGGTGAAAAGCACACTTTCGCATTGATGCAGCAGATCGCCAAGGCCGCAAAAAGTGTCGATCCCGATGTCGTGATCATGGGTTACGGCATCAGTCCGCTCTGGGTGCCCATCACCGATCTCGTTTCGCTCGACGACCAGGGTGACCTCTGGTATGATCTGCACCGGGGGCACCAGGAGTGGAGCGTTTGGGCTTCCTTGCTATCGGGCTACGGAATGGCTATCAGCGGGTCCTCCTGCTACGAATGGAGTTTGGATGATGGTATTCTCCTCAATTCGGTGATTTTGGGCTCGCCGGGCGCAGTGCTGCCCAGTGAGGTAGGTGATGGCCAAAAAGTACCTGCCGAATGGATGAACCGGCGCCTCGCCGTAAACCTCTGGCATCGGCGGAGCGCACAATGGGAGCCCCGGTGGTACAACAGCCGCACCGGCAGCATGCAGGGGCCGCCACAGCTCCGGAACTGGGGCAGGGTAGAGGAAGGGGAGCTCACCGCCCTCGTGCTGCGGGAGCCTGAAAGGGATTCTTCCCAAACCGAGAATATCGGCTGGACCGGCCGCTGGGCATTGCTCTCTCAGGACGGACAAGGCATTCTGAATACACCTGCATTGGCCATCATTCCATTCTCCGCAGGCCGCATTACCATTCCGTTGAAAGCCAAACCGCAACAGATCGTACGCCGCAATGTCGCAGGGGAAACGCCTTTCCCGGATTGGGAATGGACCGACGGCAAGCTCGTTATTCAACTCAGCGAAGATACATTTAAAGATACCGCAGGCTTTTTAGTCAAGACATTGCCATGATACCCCGCATCAGCACACGCTTGTACCTGACATTAATGCTGCTTGCCGCATGGCAGGTGGCCGCGCAGCCCTTCGACCGGAACCTGATGGCCCGTTTCAGCAGGGAAGACATCGCCCGCGTCCTGATTCCTCAGTCGCAATGGAGACCTTACCCCAAAACGGTGGAAGAGTGGCGCACCGCTGTGCCTGCTCAGTCCATACAAATGCTGATTGCCGACGGAGAAAAGCATCTGAATGCACCGTTTGCGGCCCTGTCGGCCTCACTCGTCCTGCAATACCAGCGAAGCGGCAACCGCATAGGCTACGAAGACATTTCGTTTGCCAAACGCGAACAGCTTTTTGCATTGATCCTGGCCGAATCGCTGGAACAGAAAGGACGGTTTCTGCCCGACATTATCAATGGCATCTGGTCGACCTGTGAAGAGTCCTACTGGGGCATTCCCGCGCATTTGTATATGCAAAAAGCAGGAATAGGCCTACCCGATGTGCAGGATCCGTCCGTCGATATTTTTGCGGTCGAAGCCTCGACGGTACTGGGGCTGGCCGATTACTTTTTGGGCAGCCGGCTGGATAGTATCTCGCCGTTGCTGCGCAAACGCATCTACTACGAGATCGACCGGCGCATTTTGACACCAATGGAGCAAGCCAGTTCGGAATACTGGTACATGCAAAAGGGGACCAAAGCCACACCGGTCAACAACTGGAATCCCTGGGTGGTGAGCTGCTGGATGGCCTCGCTGCTATTGGTGGAAAAGGACGAGGGGCGGCGGGTGCGGGAACTGGAGCACGCCATGCAGACGCTTGACAATTACCTCAACTGGCTCGGCGAGGACGGTGCTATCGATGAAGGGCCAAGCTACTGGTCGGGTGCGATCGGACGACTTTTCGATGCCCTGAATGTGCTGGAAAGCGCCTCCGGGGGCAAGCTGGTGATTTACGATCAGCCACTGGTACAAATGGCCGAATCCTACATTTACAAAGTACACATCGCCGGTAACTATTTCATCAACACCGCCGACGCGTCGCCGACGATCAATCAGGACGGCTTGCTGCTCTATCGCATCGGCAGATCGGTGCAAGACTCTGCAATGGAGCAGTTTGGCAGCTGGGCTTACCACCAGCTGAATAAGGGCGAGCAGAATCCGGTACCCAAAGATTTTTCCAAAACAAGACGAATCTCAAATCTGCTCGCGATCCGCGACTGTGCATCCCGGCAGGGCGCACCGCCGATGCTCAGCGATGTGTGGCTGCCCGGTATCCAGCTCATGGCCGCCCGCACGCCGCAAGGACTTTTCACCGCATCGCACGGCGGTCATAATGCCGAAAGCCACAACCACAACGATGTAGGCGACTTTGTGCTCTACGCCGGGGGAGAACCGGTGGTAATCGATGTGGGGTTTGGGACTTACACAGCCAAGACATTTTCGAGGGAACGCTACACGCTTTGGTATAACAATTCGGCCTATCACAATCTGCCGGTTATTAATGGCTTCACACAGGAAGCCGGTGCGCAATATGAAGCCCGGAATGTGACTTATCACAAACCCGCCACCAGCGCCAGTCTTACCATGGACATCGCGGCTGCCTACCCTGCGGAAGCGGGCGTGCTGAAATGGAACCGCACGGTGTTACTGGACAAAGTCAAAAGCCAGATGACTATCCAGGATCGCTACGAACTGGAACACATGACCAGGCCATTGACCCAAACCTTCATGACGGTTTGCAACACCCGTACCGATGAGCCCGGTAAGGTGATTTTTGAAGTGCCGGGGCAAAAGCCTGTCGTTATGCAGTACGATCCGGCGTTCTGGCAGGTCAGTAAGGAGCAAATGCCCACCGACGCGCCCGACGAGAAGCGACTGGCCGAAAACTGGGGCCACAGACCGGTGTGGCGCATTCTGCTGACATCCCGAAGCCGCAAGAAATCGGGAACCATCCAGTACCTATTCAAACAGTAGCATCACTCCATTGCACCATGAACCTGACTAAACCTTACACTACCCTTTTTAACTCATGCCACATTCGCGCATTCGTGGCATTGAAATCCTGCATAGCCTGGCTCGCATTCATCCTCTGTATCGCACCGGCAGCTCAGGGCCAGAACACAACTCCCTACCAGGACCTGACCCACGAAAGCAAGGTATTCAACCACAAAAAATATTACCGGCTCTACCTGCCAGCGGGTTATGAAAATTCAGGTAAACGCTACCCGGCCATTTATTTTTTTCACGGCTGGGGCGGGAGGCATTTCAAGGACGAAAGTGCAAAGCTCGAATACGCCATGCTCCAACAGCTCGTCGACCGCTACCAGGTGATCATGGTCATGTGGGACGGTAACATCGCAGAAAACGAGCCGCGCCCGTATAACGTGGGAAACCACGAAGATGTGAAGTTTCAGATACAGATGAAAGATTACTTCCCGGAACTGGTGGGCTATATCGATCAGACGTACCGGACGCTGGCCGATCGCGACAACAGGGGCATTATCGGGTTTAGTATGGGCGGGTTTATGTCGCTGTTTTTGTCGGGCAAATATCCGGATATGGTTTGCGCGGGCGTGAGCATGATGGGCAGCCCTGAATTTTTTGTAGGTAATCCTCAAAGTCACACCCTGTATCCCGTCCGCTATACTTTTGAAAATTTACAGGATGTCAAAATGCGCATTCACACCAGTCCGACCGACATTCTTTATTTCCTCAACCAGGAAGTGAAGGCCGGCGCGGCATGGGAAGGGCAGGACGTTGCGTTTGAAGAGTTCCCCGGTGGCCATATGGTCGACGAGGCGGGTAAAACCGAGCGTTTTGAGACGGCCATGCAGTTTGTTTCGAAGGAATTTGGGAAAAAGCACCCGGTACCGAAGCAATGGTCGCATTACGACCTGTACGGCCATTTCGGACTGTGGGGGTATGAGGTGAAGAGTGCCAAAACACAGCCGGGGTTTATCTACCTGAAAGACGTCACTGAAAAGGGTTTTGGTATTTATACTAAAAAATGGCTCCCGCACGGGCCGATAGCGGAAACGGGTGCGATCCACGTGACCACCGCGCCGGTTTATAAGGCTCACACGATTTATCAGTCTGCGGTTTATTCAGCGAAAACCGGCAAAGTCACGGTTGGGAACGTCAAAGCAGACGAAAAAGGCCGCATTACATTACAATTCGACGCCGGTGGCAATGAGGCTGGTATTGTTGCGGCGGGCGATAAACCGGCCTGGACGTATCTCGACTATCAGGTCACTGGAAAGCGGAGTTTTAAAAATGGGCGCAACAAACTGTCCGTCCGGCTCTTCAACCGGGGAGGCGACGGGGGCGGAAACCTCCGTGTTGTGATCACTGCCCCGAATCAAGATATCGAGCTCATCGATTCGGTGAGAACGACAGAAGCGAATGCCAAAGAGAGAATCAGCAATGTCCCTGCATTTGACATAATCTGTCTTAAAAAGCCTCCCATGCACGCGGAACCTGTGGATGTCAAGCTGAAAATCACGGTGTACGATGGTGGCCATGCGGCCAGCTCACTCATCTCTATCCCGGTGGATTTTGATGTACCTTATTTTACCAATATCAAAATCGACGATGGCAAAATGGTCCGGAATGCCGCATTGGGGAAGGGTAATGCCGACGGGAAAGTCAATGCAGGCGAGGATGTTCTGTTGTATGAGGGTGACCATCGCCTGCGCATTTACGCCGAAGATCCGGGGATCAATAACAGCAAAGAGCAGTTCACCGACGAAATGTTACCTGCACGCTGGCCCGACGGTTTTACCCAACAATCCATCATTCACATTGCACCGGGTGCGAAAGAAATTGAATGCCTCGCCAGTTACGAAACCAAGACGTTCAACCCCATCGAGCGCAAAGTAACCTGGGGCCGTGTCCGGCTCAAAGTTGAATAGCGGGACATCATGGTCAGGCCATAATGTCCTTTACGAGTTTGCCATGGACGTCTGTCAGCCGGAAGCGGCGACCCTGGAATTTGTAGGTCAGCCGTTCGTGGTCTACGCCCATCAAATGCATGAGCGTGGCGTGGAAGTCATGCACATGGACCGGGTCCTTGATGATATTGTAGCTGAAATCATCCGTTTCGCCGTAGCTGAAACCGGATTTGATGCCGGCTCCCGCCATCCACATCGTAAAACACCTCGGATGGTGGTCGCGGCCATAGTCGGTGGCGGTGAGTTTGCCCTGCGAATAAACGGTACGCCCGAATTCTCCGCCCCAGATCACCAGCGTATCGTCCAGCAATCCCCTTCGTTTCAGGTCCATAATCAAAGCGCCAGTGGCCTGATCGGTGCTTTTGCATTGCTGGGCGATGGCTTTCGGCAGGCCGCCGTGCTGGTCCCAACCCTGATGATAGAGCTGCACAAACTTCACATCCTTTTCAAGTAGTTTGCGGGCCAGCAGGCAATTCGCCGCGTAAGTACCCGGGTCGCGGCTGTCGGGGCCATAGAGTTCGAACACATCGTCGGGCTCACCGGACGTATCCATTACTTCCGGCACGGAGGTCTGCATCCGGAATGCCATTTCGTACTGGGCAATGCGGTTGTTGATCTCCGGGTCGCCGTACGCATCGTTCTGCAACTGATTCAGTTTGGATAAATAGTCGAGCATCTCCTTGCGGTCGTGGCCGTCATACCCTTCCGGGTTGTTCAGAAAGAGCACCGGATCCTTACCCGACCGGAACTGCACGCCCTGATGGCGTGATTCCAGGAACCCATTGCCCCACAAGCGTGCGTAGAGCGGTTGGTCTTTCGGCGCGTTTTTGGAAACCAGTACGATAAATGTTGGCAGGTTGTTATTGTCTGTCCCCAGTCCGTAACTCACCCACGAGCCGATCGACGGCCTGCCGGGTAATTGGTTGCCAGTTTGGAAAAAAGTAATAGCCGGGTCATGGTTAATGGCCTCCGAGTAGATCGATTTGACAATGCAAAGGTCGTCGACGACTTTGGTCGTATAGGGTAGCAGCTCGCTTACCCAGGTTTTGGTCTTCCCGTGTTGACTGAAATTGTAGATGGATGGTGCCATCGGCAATGCACTCTGGCTCGCACTCATCCCTGTGAGGCGTTGCCCCTGCCGTACCGAATCGGGCAGGTTCTGGCCGGCCATATTCACCAGCTTGGGTTTGTAATCGAATGTTTCGAACTGCGACGGTCCGCCCGCCATAAACAGGTACACCACCCGCTTGGCTTTGGGGGCAATGTGCGGTAGTGCTTTCAGGATATCGGCTTCGAGGTCGCCTGAGGTTACCGCGGCCTGGCGGGAAGCGGCGCCGTGGAGACGGTCGATCCCGAAGAGCGAACCGACGGCCAATGCGCCGATCCCCAGAGATGTTTGTGTCAAAAACCGCCGCCGGTCGAGCTTGCGGTGCAGCTCGTTGAACTCGGGCGTGTGGAGTCTGAACTCGTCGTCGTCGTGATGGTGCATCTATCGTTTGGTTAAGCTTGCGTCGGAATTGAGAATGGTGCTGGCGATCACGCTGTTTGCGGCCAGTAATGCGGGGTCGAGTGTTTTATCGGCTTTGTATTGTCCGGTTTGCAGCCAGCCAGCGGTCTTTTTTGGGTCTTTTCTAAATTTTTCAACCTCCGTCCGCTGCATGGTGAGCAGGAGCTCGACTTCCTTGATGGGCGGTTTTCGGCCTGTCAGCTTACGGTAGGCCGTGGTAATGGCGGCACGGTTGTCGGCGTTGCGGCACATGGATTCACCCATTACTTTCATGGCTTCGACAAAAGTCGGATCGTTGAGGGTGACCAATGCCTGCAATGGCGTGTTGGTTTTTTGCCTCCTTACCACGCAGAAACTACGCGACGTCGCGTCGAACGTCGAAAGCGTCGGGTTGGGTACTGAGCGCTTGACGATCACATAAAGGCTTCTCCGGTATACCGCGTCACCCGAATCGGGCGTATAAGTTGTGTTGTTGATCGACCATAACCCGTCCGGTTGATAAGGTTTCACACTCTCGCCGCCGATTCTGGTGTTGAGCAGTCCGCTAGCCATCAATGCATTGTCACGGATCATTTCGGCCGACATCCGGTTGGCAGGGCCATGGGCATAGAGTCGGTTTTCGGGATCGCGCTCCCGTATTTCGCGGGTTGTGCGTGAGTCCTGCCGGTAAGTAGCCGACATCACGATCAGTTTGTTCAGCTGCTTCACGTCCCAGCCCGATTCCTGGAATGTGACTGCCAGCCAGTCGAGCAACGCGGGATGACTAGGCAGCTCACCCTGATTGCCAAAATCCTCGGTGGTTTTGACCAACCCGGTGCCAAAGAAATTCTGCCAGTACCGGTTCACCGCCACGCGCGCGGTAAGCGGGTGGTCGGGATGGGTCAGCCATTGTGCCAGGCCGTACCGGTTTTTGGGGAGGTTTTTGGGAAATGCGAGGATAGACGTTGGCGTGGAGGGGTACACCTTTTCTCCCGGCGCGTCGTAGTTGCCGCGAAGCAGCAGGTGGGCCTGTTTGGGTTTGGGCATTTCCTGCATCACCATCAGCTCGCGGATATGCGCTGTCGAATCGGCGAGCTGGGTGCGGGCGATCTGCAAGCCATGGCGCGCTTTCGTCACAGCCGGGTCGATCGCGGATAGATAGTAGCTTTTCAGAATGCTTTTTTCTGCGGTTGTGAGCTGCGACGTATTTTTGGAGGCGATTTGCGACCACAGGGCATTTCGTGCCAGGATCGCGGTTTCAAAGGGCGTGAGCTCCCGGTTGTAGACCACAATATCATCCACCAACGCATTTTTCAATCCAAAACCACGCCACCAGGCGCCGATCTGAAGGCCCGGCTGCACCGCTGATCTGAAAAGTATGTCTTTTGTAAGCTGGTCCATGGTCGTTTCCATTTCCGCCTCTTTTCCATTCATATACAATTTCAAACCTGCGGCCTTCGATGAGCCGTCATAAGTGATGGTCAGCTGCACCCATTGATTCTTGGGGACAGGTAGTTTGCTGATACGGGTAATGGCGTCGGAAGGTGCGGTGTGGGCCATGTTCAGTTCCAGGCGGTCGTTTTTCAGGTACAAATGATAGCCGCGAAAGTTGTAGAGCCGCTCTGCCTGGCTTTTATGCAGGATCACGCCTTCTTTCAGTTCCTTCGGGATATTTACCCTGATTCCGACGCTGAATGGCTCGGATTTGCGGAAAACACCATTCTGACCCAGGTCGAGGAAAACGTCGCCGTCCAGTTGCAGCGCCTTGCCATTGGATTGTGCAGCAAAAACAGGATTTCCACCCGGCTGGCCCGATTCTCTTTTCATTACACCTGTTTCTTTCCCGTTCGCGGCGTTGCGTAAGGTGCCGTTGTCAAACGTATACCTGGCCTGCAACCCGGCTTTGGACAGTTCTTCGAGGGGAAGATGCCGGTAACTGTTGGTTTGCAGCCATTTTTGAAAGGCCGTTTCCGCTTCCCGTTGACGGGCGGCCAGCTGCTGCTCTTCCGTTTTGATTTTGGATTGAATAAAAAGCAGTGTTTTTTCCTGTGCCGGTGTGGGCAGGAGCATGGTCGGTGTGGGCAATGCGTCGTCCCACGAAATCTGGCCGGCCTCTCTTACATTATTGAAAAAACTGAACAGTTCGTAGTAATTTTTCTGGGAAACAGGATCGTACTTATGGTCGTGGCACTTGGCGCAACCGACCGAAAGGCCCATGAATGCATCGCCAAATGTGTTGGTGCGGTCCACGACATACTCGGTCTGAAATTCTTCCTCGATCACGCCCCCCTCCATATTCTGCTGGTGGTTGCGGTTGAAAGCTGTGGCAATGCGCATTTCCTTGCTGGGATGCGGCATCAGGTCGCCGGCAAGTTGCCAATGCACAAACTGGTCGTACCGCATGTTTTTATTGAATGCCTGGATCACCCAGTCGCGGTAAGGCGACATGTCCCGGAGCCGGTCTACGGTGTAGCCGTGCGAATCCGCGAAACGCGCGAGGTCCAGCCAATCGACTGCCATTTTTTCGCCATAATGCGGCGAGGCCAGCAGCCGGTCGACCTGCTTTTCGTATGCATTGGCGGCATTGTCTTTCAGGAAGTTATCGGTTTCGGAGAGGGTAGGAGGCAGCCCGGTAAGATCGAGGGACACGCGGCGAAGCAGCATCTCCTTGTCGGCCTGTGCGGATGGGCGCAGATTTTCTTCTTCGAGTTTTTTAAATACAAAATGATCGATGGGGTTAATGGCCATCTGATCGTGTCCGGTGTCCGGCACTTCCGGTTTTTCCGGTTTCACGAATGCCCAGTGCGGTTTATATTCTGCACCGTCATGGATCCATTTGATCAGAATGGCTTTTTCCCGGGCGGTGAGCGACAGGTGCGATTCCGGGGTGGGCATTACATACTCGGGGTCGGCTGAAACGATTCGGTGAAAAAACTCGCTGTCCGCAAGGTCACCCGGATCGATGGCGTTGCGGCCTGAATTTTTTGAAACTTTCTGAAACGCCGATTCAGCGAGATCCAGCCGGAGGCCGCCTTTTTGCTTGGCTTTATCAGGGCCATGACAGGCAAAGCATTTGTCGGAAAGCACCGGTTTGACATGCTGGTTGTAATCCAGCTCGTCGGGCAGCTCTTTCATCGCAACCTCCACATCATCGGGCAGTTCGGGAGAACAGGAGATACAATACCCGGCGATCAACACCCACAGAAAGAAAACTTTAACATGTTTCATACAACCTGTAAAGTTCACCCTGGTGAAAATATAATTTACCAAGTATTAAAAATACTATAAAAAGCCCGGAAGTGGCTCTGTCGAAGGAAGTTTTGAGAGAAACGAGAGGTCTGCGGCAGCGACAATGTAATTACTGCTGCGTGATAAAAGCTTCATTGGCCTGAAGGGACATCCGGATGTCCTCGACCTGGTGGTGGTTGAGCCAGCGAAGGAAATCGAGCGCATGCTCAGGCTGGAAGTGGATAATAGCTCCAGTCGTGAGCATAAGCGTAAATGTGCTGTAAGTCTGTAAAAACTTATGGATCTCAGAGGACTGATACTCAAATCCGGCGAAGTAAGGTTTGTTTAAAGACATATCAACGTAAATTAACTTGAGGTGCCTAAATTTAGTATATCGGTCATCGGGCGAAGAATATATTGAGCGATGTTTTGGAATTACTTATTTAACGGTTTTAAAACTTATTGTAAGGTGTTATTGCTTTGTAATCCCTGCAATTTGCGTAACCATCCAAGGCGGCGGGGCCGCTTGCCTGTGTGCTGTAAAATTATCGGGTCGGCACTGGCCCGATACTTGCCATTATTTCTATATTTGAGTTTGGCGACACCGGTAGAGCGGTTCGCACTACATTTATTCTATTAACCTAAATACATCAACAACATGCGCTGGCAGGATTTACGCAGAAGCAGCAACGTCGAAGACCGTCGCGGAATGTCGGGCGGTGGCAAAGTGGCGCTGGGAGGCATCGGGGTGATCATCGTTCTCGCGATAGGACTGCTCACCGGACAAGACCCGCAAGAGATACTGTCCAATATTCAGGGCGCGCAGACCGAACAGGCTGAAAACAGGCCGGCCGGACCGCGTCCCGATGATAAGACCGCCGATTTCGTTTCGAAAGTTTTGGGAAGTACCGAGGATGTCTGGTCGCAGATCTATTCGCAAAACGACGCACAGTACGAAAAGCCTGTACTTCAAATGTTTGAAAACACCACGCAAAGTGCATGTGGTGGCGCATCGGCGGCAATGGGGCCTTTTTACTGCCCGGCCGACCACAAAGTGTACATCGATCTGTCGTTCTGTGACGAGCTTCGTGACCGTTTCAATGCGCCCGGCGAGTTTGCGGTGGCGTATGTGGTGGCGCATGAAGTGGGACATCATGTCCAAAATCTGATGGGTATTTCCCGGCAGGTACAGGAGCAGCGGGGCAGACTGAGCGAAGCGGAATATAACAAGCTGTCGGTGAAGCTGGAATTGCAGGCCGACTTCCTGGCCGGCGTGTGGGCCAATCACGCTAATCAGATGAGCAAGATCCTGGAACCTGGTGACCTGGAAGCTGCATTGACGGCCGCTAATGCGATCGGAGATGATAAATTGCAGAAAGAATCGCAGGGCTACGTAGTACCCGATGCATTTACGCACGGCAGTTCCCAGCAAAGAATGTACTGGTTCAAGAAGGGTTTCGAGACCGGCGACCTGAACCAGGGAAGGTACGAGGATATCCGCTGAGCGCGATTAGTCGCTGTTCTCGTCCTTAATGCCTTTTAACAGGGCATAAATGGCCATGGCATGGCCCTGGCCTAAGTCAAAGTCGGTTTTCAGCCATTGAACGACGTCGCCGGCTTTGGTAGCGGCCGTCAGGGTGCCGTTTTGCGTAAACCCTTTCTCCTCTGCAATTTTCCGGAAATCATCCGGGTCTTTTCCTGTTTTGGTTTTGATGGTTTTGAGGTATCCCTGAAATGACATGGCGGTAATGGGTTTGGTATGAGTTTTAAACCCCAAAATAGAGGGGATATTCTTCCATTCAAAATCCGTCGGCACATTTGCTGCTTTCCGGACCCGGGAAACTGCCTTTCCTTTTGCTTTTTTGTCTCGAATACCCGGTCAATTTTTACCGATTCGTCGAGTCAGTGACCGAAACCGTCGATTATGTGACCTAATCACAAGTAAACGGCAGTATACGTATTGGTTTTTCGCCTTTAATGAATATTTAATCTTTAAATTTTCCAAAAATGGCGCAATCGATACGAAGTTGCTTATCGGTCCTGTTGGCCGTTCTTTTCTGTGCTTACGAGGCTGTCGGTCAGGACCGCCGTGTGAAGGGAAAAGTAGTGGACGAGTCCAATGCAGGCCTCCCGGGCGTGAGCGTGCTGGTGAAGGGTACCAACAACGGTACCAACACCGACGCTGAGGGGAATTTTACCTTGTCTGTTTCCGCCGGGAGTCATACGCTCACGGCTTCGTCGATCGGGCATGTGACGCAGGATGTACCCGTGTCGGCGGGGATGACGGAAGTGAACATCAAACTCAAAGCTGATGTGAAAAGCCTGGGCGAGGTGGTTGTGACGGCCCTGGGGGTACAGCGGAGCACGCGTAATGTTGGCTATGCCGTTCAGCAGATCGATGGGGGCGGTATTCAGGAAGCACGCGAGGTAAACTACATCAATTCACTCCAGGGCAAACTGGCCGGTGTGCAGATCGGCGGGAACAGCGGCTCGATGGGCGGCTCGTCGCGGGTAACGATCCGAGGTCTGAAATCGATATCAGGCAACAACAATGCGTTGTTTATCGTCGATGGCGTGCCCATGGCCAATATGAACCTGAACTCCTACGGTGTGACGGGTGGACAAGGTACCGGCGGCGGCGGTTACGACTACGGCAACCCGGCGCAGCTCCTGAACCCCAACGACGTGGAGAACATATCGGTGCTCAAAGGTGCCGCAGCGACTGCATTGTACGGCAGCAGAGGGCAGAACGGTGTGATCTACATTACCACCAAATCGGGTAAAGGTTCGGGTAAGCTTTCGTTGAACTACGACCTGAACATCCAGGCCGATCAGGTGTCGCTGTTACCCAAATTTCAGAACCTGTATGGGGGAGGGGGCAGTTCCAATTTTACCAAACTGTACGTCAATCAAAATCCCACAGGATTTCTGCCGGGCGGGGGCACCTACGACGATAACGACGGCAAGGGCAAGTACGATCTCATTCCGGACTACGGGACCGACGAGTCCTGGGGGCCTAAGATGGAGGGGCAACTGGTGCGGCATTATTGGTCATGGGATCAGGACCGCAACAACCCGAATTTCGGTAAGACCGCGCCATGGAGCCCGCATCCCGATAATGCGAAGGATTTTTTCAAAACCGGCGTGACTTTCTCGAACAACCTTTCCGTTGCCAGCAGCGGTGACAACGGCTCGATCCGGTTTTCGGTGGGCCAAACCAAGCAGAATTTTATCTATCCGGGCAGCAACCTCGACCGCTTTTTCATCAGTCTGAACACGGTTTATAAATTCAACGACAAGTTCACATTCAGCGGCGGGATCAATTACATCAACGACCATTCCAAAGGCAGGCCGGGTACGGGCTTCTTCGGGAACAACCCCATGCTATTTTATGTGATGTTCGGGCAGCGGCAGATCGACGACGCTTATTTGAAAGAATATAAGTATGCCGACGGTACAGAGCAGTCGTGGAACCGTACCGCATGGAATATCCAGAAGCCGGCATTTACCCAGAATCCCTACTGGAACCAATATGAAAACTACAATACCGATCGCAACAACCGCTATTTCGGTAATGCAGGACTTACTTACAAGATCACGGACTGGCTCTCAGCAGATGTACGCGTGTTTTCGGATTACCTGAACCACCTCGATGAAGTGCGCAGCGCCAAAGGGTTTTTTGTAGGATCCTATGCGAAGCGGGCGGTGATCAATAATGAGAACAATTACCAGGGAACACTGAACATCAACAAGGCATTCGGCGATTCGAAGCTGACACTCGAGGCCGTGGCGGGAGGCAATATCCTGAGCATTAAGTCGAGCATCGATGCGGGTACCACCAATGGCGGTTTACAGAACCCGATGGTATATGTGCTGCAAAATTCGGTGACGCCGGCAACGGTCTCGAATGCTTATGGAAACAAGCAGATCAATTCCCTTTTCGGATCGGTTACGCTGGGATACAATAAGCTACTTTACCTGACGGCGACAGGTAGAAACGACTGGGCATCGACCCTGAAACAGACCGGCAACTACTCGTATTTCTACCCTTCTGTGGCCGGTTCTTTCATTTTCTCGGACCTGATTGCGAAAACCAACTGGCTGACGCTTGGCAAGGCACGCCTTTCCTATGCGCGGGTGGGGAACGATGCGGACCCTTATTCGGTGTCGCGTTACTATGACTACGTGGCGCCATTTGATACCTACCCATTGCAGAGCACTGCCGACAAGCTTTTTAATGGCCGTTTGAAACCAGAATTGTCTTCGGAGACCGAAGGCGGGGTTGATTTCAAGTTTTTCAACGACCGGTTGGGTGCAAACTTTACCTATTATAACCGGAAGACGAAAAACCAGATCTGGAATGTACAGATCCCGTCGGAAAGCGGTTTTACGACCAAGGTAGTGAATGGTGGAACGGTACAGAACAAGGGTATCGAGCTCACACTTTCAGCGACTCCGGTCATGACGACCAATTTCAGCTGGAGAGTCGGTCTTAATTTTTCCAAAAACAAAAATAAGGTCCTCGACCTGAACACGACGGGCGACAATATCAACGGTATCGAGCGGTTTATCATCGGTACCGAGCGTCGGACCAACAAGGTATCAATGGTCGCCCAGAAGGGTATGTCGCTGGGCACGATGCTGGGCACCGATTATGTGTATGATGCCAAAGGCAATAAAACCGTGGCCGAGAACGGTACTTATAATGTAACCCCCACGCCGGTGATCATCGGTGACGCCAACCCCGATTTCATCGGAGGCTTGTCGAATATGCTGAGCTACAAGAATTTCTACCTGTCGGCGCTGGTGGATTTCCAGAAAGGTGGTGATTTCTTTTCTTACACCAATTTGTATGGAAACAAATCGGGTATGCTGAAAGAGACCGCAGAGAACGGGATCCGCGAAAACGGCGTGATCAATACCGGTGTGAAGGCCGATGGGTCACCTAATGATATTGCAGTTCCCGCGCGGACCCATTTCAATGCGGATGGCGGGAACCGGATCAGCAAGGCTAACCTGTACGACGGCAGCTTCATTTACCTTCGCGAAGTGCGTTTGGGCTGGTACCTGCCGGAGAGCTGGGCGCAGAAAATCCGCATGCAGGCATTGCGGGTAACCCTTACCGGCCGGAATCTCTGGCTTATCAAAAGCAATGCACCCAATGTGGATCCCGCCAATATCACCAACTCCATCAGCAACCAGATCGGCTTCGAAGGAGGTGCATTGCCGGCGGTTCGCAGCTACGGTGTCAACCTGAATGTCACTTTCTGATCCGGTTTTAAAATCGATACCTATGAAAAACAAAATATGGCTTCTGTTGACCATCCTGACTATGCTGACAGGGTGCGATAATTTCGAATCGCTGAACACCGACCCGGCCAGGTCGAGCGAAACCCAACCTGAATTCCTGTTGTCGAACGCCGAAAAGCGCGCCAGTGATCTGATGTATGATACCTATTTCAACGGGCGCATCGGCATGGAGCTGTCGCAGTACTGGATGGGTACCGACAAGACTTCCGATGGTCGCTTCCTGTTCACCAACGACGGTCTCTGGGCCGGATTGTATGCGGGACCGCTGATGGACCTCAGGGAAATCAGCAACTATTATGACCGCCATCCCGCCGAAAAAAGCCCCCATACCCTGGCCGTGGCCGAAATTCTGAAAGCGTGGATCTTTCATGTGCTCACGGATGTGTATGTAGACATTCCGTACACACAGGCATTGCAGGGCGAAAGTATTCCCCAGCCGGTCTTTGATCAGGGTAAGGATGTGTATGCTGCATTGCTGAGTTCTCTGAAAACGCAGATCGAAGTACTGTCGGGCACTTCTTCGGGTGTGATCCGGGGAGACATTATCGCCAAAGGCGACGTGCAGCAGTGGATCCGGATCGCCAACGCGCTGCGTATGCGTATCGCGATGCGCATGGTGGACGCGCAGCCGGCCGAGGCGAAAGCGGTGATCGAGGATGCTGTGAAAAACACCTTGACCAGTAATGCTCAGGATGTGTTTTTTCCTTATAATGTAGCTACGACCACCAACCGATTCCCCTACAATGACGTGGAGCGGCCATTGGTGGAGTTTGCGGTCACTTCCACGCTGGTGGACTATCTTCAATCGGTCAAAGATCCGCGGCTGCCGGTTTTCGCACGTCCGGACGACACCAACGGCAAGTATGTGGGCAAGGTATACGGGACCGAAGCCAATGTCCCCACAATGATCGGGTTGTCGAAACCGGGCGTGATCGCTTACAGCGGCTCGGCAAAGGGATATGTGATCACCTATGCCGAAATCGCTTTTATCAAAGCCGAAGCAGCCGCGAGGGGTATGAATGCCGGCAGCGCCACAGCAGAGGCATTGTATAACGGCGCCGTTGCGGCCTCGATGACGCAATGGGGCATTACCGATGCCAAAGCGGTGGAAACCTATCTGAAAACGGTTCCTTACAAGGCAGGTGACTGGAAGAACGTGATCGGTTCCCAGAAGTGGATCGCGCTTTATATGCAGGGCATTCAATCCTGGCTGGAACGCCTGCGGCTGGATCCGAGGAAGCCGGACGGAAGCGTGCTATTCATCCCACCGGCCTCAGGAAGTCTGGACCCGGACGTGACGGATGTGCCCAAACGGTTGAAATACCCCAGCAACACCCGCACAGGCAATGCACAGAACAGTGAGCAGGCTGCCAAGCGGATCGGAGGTGATACTCAGGCGATAAAGAACTGGTGGGACACCCATTGAGATTAAGATATTGTTAAAGCTTCTTCAATCTTATTCCGGCTCCTTACCTTTGGGGCCGGAATTATGTTTGGATTGAAGATGACACACGAAAAAGTATTTAATTTAGAAACCGGCAGAGCCGTGAAAGTAATGGTAGAAGGGGTGCTGGCAAGCGACCTCTCCAAAGTGAGTATCCAGGTTGATGTTTTGATCAAAGAACCTAAGGATGAGGATTTCCGGGCACCGATCGGGCCTACACACCCCAAATACTGGAAGTTGAAGAGCCTGGATCCTGAAAAGGCGGGATTATTACAGATACAATACAGCGGGGTAGCCCGAAAGCAGATCAGAAAAACGATCCGCGAATTTGACAAGATGAATGAATTGGAAGTACAAAGCTGAACCCTTCAATAAACTGTCATGAGATACACCACTATTTTAAAGAATGGCCTGCTAGTCCTGCTCCTGGGCGGCAGTGCGCCCGTCTGTTTTGCGCAAAATGCGGGTCAAACCTTACCCGCCTGGCAGGAGGGTGAAATGGATATCCATCACATCAACACGGGCAGGGGCAATGCGACTTTCCTGATCCTTCCGGACGGCACCACCCTGTTGGTCGATGCCGGAGCGCTCGATCCTACGGAGGCGCGCACGATGAGCCCGCGCAATACGCCCGCCGTTCCGGGCCCCGAGCGGCAACCCGGAGAATGGATCGCCCGGTACATCCGTAAAGTAGCGAAAACACCCGTGGTGGACTATGCATTGATCACCCATTTCCATGACGATCACATGGGTACTCCCGCGTCTGTCTCCAAAAAGTCCGCGGCAGGCTATGCGCTGGCGGGCATTACCGAGGTAGCAGAGTTTGTACCCGTGAAAAAGATCATCGACCGTGGCTGGCCGGATTACACCTATCCGCGGCCTGTAACCGACACGATGATGCGCAACTACCGGCGTTTTCTGGATTGGCAGGTGAAAAACAATGGGTTACGTGTAGAGGCAAGCGTTCCGGGTCGCGGTGACCAGATCGCATTGCTGCGGAATCCCGACAAATACCGCAACTCGTTCCAGATCCGAAATATTTCGGCCAATGGAGAGATCTGGACGGGCGTAGGGAATGGAACCCGCAAACATTTTCCCGAGCTGAAAGACCTGCGCCCCGAACAGTATCCGAGCGAAAACATGTGCAGCATTGCCACCAGGATCAGCTACGGCAAGTTTGACTATTTTACAGGAGGCGACACGCCGGGCGTACTGCAACCCGGGGTACCGGCATGGCACGACGTGGAAACACCGGTTGCCAGGGCGGTCGGACCGGTGGATGTGCATATCCTGGACCATCATGGTAACCGCGACTCTCAGAATGACTTCCTGCTCGGCGCATTGCGGCCCCGCGTGCTGGTGATACCCGTGTGGTCATCCGATCACCCCGGCCACGACGTACTCGACCGGATTTACTCCCAGCGCATCTACCAGGGTGAGCGCGACGTATTTGCAACCGGAATGCTGGAAGCCAACAAGCTCGTGATCGGCGAAATGCTCGACCGGCTGAAAAGCAACAGCGGACATGTGGTAGTGCGTGTCGCTAACGGGGGAGATAGCTATCGGGTATTTGTCCTGGATGACTCCAACGAGGAGCTCAAAATCAGATCCATACACGGGCCTTATGCCGCCCGATGAAATGCGCGGCTGCGTTAGTGACCCGCAGTTTCCTTTGTGATTTCCTAGTATCGGCCAACTTGTATACCTTCTTCCGTTTCGATCCGCTGCAAACGCTGCTGCCATCGGGAAAGCTCGGCTGCACGTTGCTCGGGGGACAGCCGGGCCGGGCCGTACACGGTATGGGGTTCGAGCACGGTAAACCCGGTGAATTGCAGGATACCGCGGTTTAGCGGCCTCAATATTCCCGAAAGCTCGCCCTGCAGGCCATCCGCCTGATAGTCGCCGGCATATCCGCCGGTCGTGAGCGAAAGTAATGCTTTCTTGCCCTGAAAAACGCCGTTTTCATACAGCTTACCCTGTCCATAGGTGCGTCCCATCGCGAAAACACGGTCTACCCATCCCTTTAAGATGCCCGGTACGCTAAACCACCAAAGGGGGAATTGCCAGATCATCACATCGCACCATTGGAGTTTGGCCTGTTCGGAAGCAATGTCGCCCGCAAAGTATCCATTTTCGGTGGCATGGAGCTCTTCCTGCTGTTGTTTGTAAAAATGCGGGTTATTAAGCTGAATGAAATTGCGGGGGCCGGAGACGGCATTGAAATTCATCTGGTAAAGATCCGAGCACACTACCTCATGCCCGGACGACAAAAGAATATCCTGTGCTGTTAGGTACATCGCGCCATTGAAGCTTTTCGGTTCCGGGTGGGCATAAACAAGCAATACTTTCATGCGAAAAAACGGGTTTTGAAATTAAGAATGGACAAAATTAGTTTTGTCCGGAGGGAAATATGAAACGAACAACCCATTGTGGGTAACGAACAAAAAAGTATGTCAGGGAGAAAAGAAACATCGACGAACAATATCAATCGCCACGTCCTGAATGATTTTTGCGGAATGGTGTATGCCCTCGACGTGCTGGGCGGCCGCTGGAAAATGCTCATTCTTTACAAGCTCAATCTTAAAAGGAAGCGTTTCAGCGAACTGCGTGACGAGCTCCCCAATATCAGCGAACGCATGCTGACAATGCAATTGAAGGAGCTGGGTAATGCGGGGTTAATCAATCGGACCGTTCATGCGGAAGTGCCGGTGCGTGTGGAATACGAACTGACGGATTGGGCGCAAAGGCTGAGTCCGGTGTGGTACGCGATGGAGGCCTGGGGTGATGCCCACAAGGAAGTGTTTGCGGGGGATGGTAAATAAATGACGCCCGCACCGGCGTAAATTTAGATTTTATACATTAATGGTTATATTTAGAAATCGCTCGTGGAATGGACCGGACGGTAACGTTGGTTGTACTGCAACATGTACTGCAACATTGAAAAATCGAGACAAAATATTTGATAAATTTATAAGCTAACTATCATATAATCAGCAATTTGACTCCGTAGCTCAGTTGGTAGAGCAACAGACTCTTAATCTGTGGGTCCTGAGTTCGAGC
>CBFGMV010000108.1:0-28137 GCA_965649915.1 uncultured Dyadobacter sp. | reverse complement strand
TTTTATTATTGGATTATTGTATCTTTGACTTATTGGATGATTGTATGAGTTAAAGAGTTTATGAGTGAATGAGAGAATGAGTTAATGAGTGAATGAGAGAATGAGTGAATGAGTTAGTGAGCCGCGGTGGAATTGTGAATGAGTGAAAGGCGGCCGTGGAATAAGGACCGATTGTACGACCGATGTACATTACTGCTAATCATTGCATCTAAAAGCGCCGTTTCACAGGGGCCAATTGCCCGGCGACCCTGTCGCCTATCACTTCCACTACGCCCGGTTCCCTTGCGCCAGTTCCACTGCGGCCAGTTCCACGGCAGCTCATTCACTAATTCAGTCATTCAAAATTCAGTCATTCACTCATTCAAAATTCCCTTAGTCGGCAGATCGAACACAAATCCCGTCTCGGAGGCCAGTTGGTGGCAGTTGATGCAGGAGGTGGCGAATGATAGGGTTTTGCCGGCCGGTTGCAGGTCGAGACCGTTGAAGCGGGCAAAGCCCCAACCTTCGGTGTCGCTGAATTTTTTGCTGTCGCGGATCATCATTTGAATGTTGTTGAAGTTTCCCGGTTTTACATTGCCGGACGCATCTGCATGCTGGCTGTTCCAGACCACCTTTACAATGATCGAGCCGTCGGGCCAGGGCAGGATCTGATCTTTTTCAATGGCTTTCACAGCGATGTCGTTGCCGTAAATGATGCGCATCGTGCCATTATCCTGACGGCCGGTAGAGCTGATGACCTTCCAATTTTTGTAATCATCGAAATAGCGGATGCCATTCACCGACGTGGGGGACTGCGCGACTTTTGGTTTTTCGGCAATGCGCGCGGTATCGCCGGTAGCATAATGCGTGCGGGAAAGCGTTGTGACGTAGTTTTTGAGAATATCGAGTTCGGCGGGCGTTACCTTGGCCGAGGGGTGGGCGGCTGTATACGCGGGCAGTGGCATGCGGCCGGCGTCGATCATGTTCACCATATACCAAAGCTTCCCTTCCTGTTCGGCCTTGGGAATGCTATCCCATTCCGAAAAGTTGAACCGTTTACGGGCTTCTTCGACGTCGGCGGCCACCTGATAGGAGAATGGCGCGATTTTGTCGTACCACCGCAGGTTGGTTTCATTGGAATGGCAATCGTAGCAGGAGCGTTTCAGAATGGCAGCTACCGCTTCCGGTGCCTGGAATTCGGAGGTTACCGGTGGGTTGGTGACTTGCGGACTGCTGACCTGCATCCCTGCGAAACCGGCGAAAAGGATGCCTGCTGCTATTACCAGGCTGTTGCGATAACTTTTGCTTTTCAGGAAGTTCATAGCGGTTTGTTTTTTCTCAAAAGTAGTGCTGCCTGCAAGCATGCAGAATCGGAACCGGGCCGAACTGGACACATTGCGTCCCGAACTGGACAGACCCCGGGGCGGCGTGTACGATGTGGTTTTTTAAGGTTACCGGGAGGTTTTTTGGGGTTTGTGAGCCGCTTTCCGCATCGGATCGGCGTGTGTCCAGTTCGGGTTCTTATTTGCCTATTCCGCCGGTTTTGTGCTGTCGGTTCCGGCGCTGATGTATTCAATTTGTATCAGAAATCGCAGACAAAACGGGGTTTCTAAACAACATTGAATACTAACAGAAACTACAAAATCAATGCAAATCATGGAAACGATCCACATCACCACAGTCGCAGGTACAACCTCAATAGATAAAGTATTGTACACAGGGAAAACCCATACAACCGGGGGACGGGAAGGCGAGTCGAGGAGCTCGGACGGCCATCTGGATATTAAGCTTTCGTCACCAGGTTCAGTGGGTACGGGTACAAACCCGGAACAACTGTTCGCAGCGGGCTGGTCGGCCTGTTTCATCGGGGCGATAGGCATTGCCGCAGCGAAGAAAAAGATCACACTTCCGGAGGGAACCGCGGTCGACGCGGAGGTCGATCTGGGCGTGGCGAAGGCTGACTATTTTCTGCAAGCCCGTTTGAATGTAAGCCTGCCTGGCCTGGACGAGGAAACTGCACGCGCCCTGATCGAATCGGCGCATCAGACCTGTCCGTATTCCAAAGCCACACGCGGCAATATCGGAGT
Source organism: uncultured Dyadobacter sp. (assembly GCA_965649915.1). Lineage (GTDB taxonomy): Bacteria > Bacteroidota > Bacteroidia > Cytophagales > Spirosomataceae > Dyadobacter. The sequence continues at coordinate 26,071 of CBFGMV010000108.1, read as the reverse complement.
AACGACCCACGTGGCGATTTAAGCGCCGCCTAGCCATTGAAAAGCCCGTTCTGCACTTGCAGGGCGGGCTTTTATGGTTTACTGCCTGTAAAGCCCAACACAGTGTATTTTTATTTTGACGAAGAAAAATGGCGCCAGATTCCATGAATGCCCTCTTATTTCGAAGATGTGCAAGTTGTAAGTAAGTGGCATGATCCATCTTCTTTTAAGTTTCGAAGGGCTACGGAATTTTTTGATTTGCAAAAGCTATTACCTACCTGATATGCAAATGATAAGGACAAGTTTCTTGCCGGCGATTATGTTTCTGGCGGCAATGTTTCATAGTAGTTGTGATTCGCGAAGACGTATTCTTGAAAATCAGCATCCACAAGAGCCCTCCAAACCATACCCATATTACAGCGAGGACATTGCATTTACAAATTCAAAAACTGGCGACCTGCTCGCGGGAACATTAACGCTACCCGGAAAAGTAGGTATGTATCCCGCAGTCGTGTTAATCACGGGAAGCGGCCCGCAGAATAGAGATGAAGAAGTAAGTGGCGGACACAAGCCTTTTCTTGTGTTGGCCGATCATCTCACGAAGCAAGGAATAGCGGTTTTGAGGTTTGACGACAGAGGTGTCGGAAAGTCCACTGGTGATTTTGCAACGGCATCGTCCATGGATTTTGCCGATGACGTGGAAAGTGCGGTTGAATATTTGAAAACAAGAAAAGAAATTCAAAGAAGTAAAATAGGGCTCATAGGGCACAGCGAAGGTGGGACAATTGCACCGATAGTAGCGAGTCGTTCGAAGGACATTGATTTTATTACACTACTTGCAGCTCCGGGAATCAGGGGCGATTCAATAATGCTCATTCAAATAGGGTTGATTGCAAAGACTTTGGGGCTTTCCGAGTCGGAGATAGCACTAGCGAAAACGATAAGCCGCGAAGCTTATGAAATCGTCCGAAATACGGAGAATGACAATGAACGAAATGCGAAGCTGGCTACGTTGGCGGAAAATGCATTTCAAAGCTTCCCGAAAAAGCTTATGCCGCCGAATATTACGAAAGAGCAGTTTGTCAGCCAGCAAGTGGCGGCCGTTACCACTCCCTGGTGGATATTCTTTTTGCGGCATAACCCCGCCTCGTCACTCGCGAAAGTAACATGCCCAGTTCTCGCATTAAATGGAGAAAGAGACATGCAAGTCACTCCCAAAGAAAACTTGACAGCAATCGGCAATTCTTTGAAGAATGTCAATAAGCGCGTAACCACTAAGGAGTTGCCCGGTTTAAATCATTTTTTTCAGGAATGCGAGGAATGTTCTCCGCAGGAGTATGCGAAGCTGAAACAAACGTTTTCTCCAACGGCTCTAATGGAAATATCAACCTGGATATTGGAGATAACTCGATCAGGTTCTCAGTAACGCTACATCAAATCAATTAGCATACAGCATTCTAAACGGCCATTGCCTCGGGTTCCCTCCATTTGCTGGTAAATATTTCCTGCAACTGCTCGATCTCCTTTTGGTAGATGGTCTTTTTCCGCGTGCCGAAGTACAGGGTGTTTTCCAGCGGTGCGGTGCCTTCCCAAACCAGCTGTATCTGTCCCGATTCGACGGCTTCGCAGCATAGGAAATGCGGGACGATCGAGAATCCCTCGCCGTCGCTCAGGCAGCGTACAATGGAACAGATGTTTGGTACAATGTAATTGGGGCGGAAATCGGGGTGCTGATCGAAGTTTTTGAGCCAGAAATTCTTCAAATGCTCCATGTCGGCCGCCGTGCTGTACCAGATCTGCTGTTTCAGCCAGTTGGCCGCGTCGCTTTTAGACGGCTGCGCAAGCAGGCTGGTAATCGGTTCCGTATCCGTGTTGCCGCCGGCGATCAGGACGATCCTTTCGCGCGAGAATGGTTTGTAAACGAGATTTTGCTGATAACCCAGCTGCGGTGTCACGATCAGGTCGAGGAGGCCATTGTCGAGGTCCTGCTGCATCTGCGGGTATTCCCCGAACTTGATGATCAGGTTGAATGGGAGCGAGGCAATGTGCTCTTCCAGCGTGTACTGGAAGGTTTCGAAACACATGCCGAGGCTGATTGTGGGCCGTTCTGCTTTGGAGCTTTTGTGAAAATGCTGCTCCACGGCTTCCAGTTTGCGTATCGGATCGAGGACGAAGTTGTACAGTACCTTGCCCTTTTCGGTAGGCACCATTTTCCGGGGCGAACGGTCGAAGAGCTTGTGGCCCGTGTAGGCTTCCAGGGAGTTCAGGTGAAGACTGACGCCCGGCTGCGATATGAAAAGCTCCTGTGCTGCGGCCGAGAGCGTCCCGGTTTCATAGATAGCCTTGAAGGTGCGCAGCCATTCGAGATTGAGTTGCATGATTATCTATTATTTTTATAATACAAATATACAATTTAAGTTATTTTGATAATACAAATGGTCGCCGGAAATTTGTAACATCAAATTCAAAAACAACACAATGAAAAAGATATTTGTAATCAACGGCGGCCAGCATTTTGCGCATTCGGGCGGGAAATTCAACCATACCCTCACAGGGCTGGACGGCTTGTTTTTCAGTGAAGAAAACGGTTTCCTGTTACAGCAGACAGACATTAATGAACCCTACGACGCGGACGAGGAGGTGCAAAAATTTGTGTGGGCCGACGTGATCGTTTACCACACACCAGTCTGGTGGTTTTCAATGCCTTACAAACTGAAAGAGTACATCGACACGGTTTTCACCGCGGGCCATCGCAAGGGCATTTACCGGAGCGACGGCCGCAAAATTGAAAGTCCGGAGATCAATTACGGTACCGGCGGCATGCTGCACGGCCGGCAGTACATGCTCACCACCACCTGGAATGCACCAGAGACCGCTTTTACGCTGCCCGGTGAGTTTTTCAGGGAGCATTCGGTGGATCAGGGTGTGATGTTCGGTTTTCACCGGATGAATGCATTTACCGGTATGGAGCCGCTGGAAAGCATTCACTTTCATGATCTGGAAAAGAATGTGACACCTGAGAAGATCGATGCCTACAAGCAACGGTACCTCGCGCATCTGGAAGCGGTTTTCAGCAACGAAGCAGTCGAATCCCAACTTTAAAATTCCACGCCATGCCCATTTACTTAACAGCGATTATCAAAAGCCGGCAGGAACACATCGAGGAAGTTCGGGAAACCCTGCTCGGTATGGTGACCGAGTCACGCAAAGAGGAGGCCTGTCTGCAGTACGACCTTTATCAGGACGGCTCCGATCCCGGGGTATTTGTGTTCCAGGAGATCTGGGCCAGCCCGGAAGGCCTGGCGCTGCACAACGAGCGTCCCTACATCCGCGCATTCGCTGAGTCGCTGGACAAATTGCAGCAAAAGCCCGAAATATACCTTATACAACCCATCAGCAACCGCTGAATTGAAATGGAAAACTTGCATACCGCCCTGGTAGTCGGGGCAAACGGGGTCATCGGGAAGAACCTGGTGGCGCATCTGCGGACGCTGGACAACTGGCGCGTGATCGGTACGTCGCGCAAGACCTCGTCCGGCCCCTCGGGCGTAGAGATGATCGGTGTGGATTTGCTGAATGCAAACGACGTGGCGGCCAAATTTGCCCCGCTGAGCACAGTGACGCATGTTTTTTACACCGCCTATCAGGACCGTCCTACCTGGGCTGAACTGGTAGCGCCGAATATGACGATGTTTCGCCACGTGGTTGAAACGATGGAAAAGGTGTCTCCGGATTTGCAGCATATCAGTTTCATGCAGGGGTACAAAGTATACGGCGCGCACCTGGGCCCGTTCCGGACGCCGGCGCGCGAGGACGACCCGCCGATCATGTTGCCCGAGTTTATGACGGAGCAGCAGCGGTACGTAACCGGGCTGCAGCAGGGGAAATCATGGAGCTGGTCGGCGATCAGGCCCTCGGTCGTCGGTGGTTTCGCTCCCGGTAACCCGCTCAACCTCGCGTCGCTCATCGCCGTTTACGCATCGATTTCCAAAGAATTGAATGTGCCTTTCCGGTTTCCGGGAAAGCCGGGTGCGTATCATCCGCTGATCGAAATGACCGACGCCGACTTGCTGGCCAAAGCGACCGTATGGGCCGCTACCACACCGCAGGCGGCTAATCAGGCCTTCAATATCAACAATGGCGACCTGTTCCGCTGGGAGGATCTGTGGCCTAAGCTCGGCCGTTACTTCGGACTCGACACCGCGCCGCCTGTGCAGCTTCCGCTCGCGGAGGTGATGCGCGACAAAGCGCCCGTGTGGGAAAGGCTGATGGAGCGCCACGGCCTGCAATATGGCTACGATGCATTGTCGGCCTGGCCGTTCGGCGATTTCGTTTTCTCCTGGGATTACGACTTCCTCGCCGACGGTTCCAAAGCCAGACAGCTCGGCTTCCATGCCTATGCCGACACGGAGCAGATGTTCTACCGTATTTTCGACCAACTCCGGTCAGAGCGCGTGATACCCTAGGCTTCGCTGGCGACGTAACCTGCCAGACTTTCGCCGATAATGTAATTCCAGCCCGCACTGAAACTTTCCGGCTTGAAATCGGGATGATCCTGAGGGAAGGTATGCAGCCCCCTGTGGGTCAGGCGCAGACGGGTTTTATCACCTTCCGGCAGTAGTTCGAAGGTGACCTCCGAGTCGCCGGGGTAATCGGGGTACCGCCAGGAGTAACTCAGTTTCCGGTTCAGCTCAACGGTGTTGACCTTGCACAAGTGCCGGTAGACAATGCCGGCGTTTTCGGCTGTAAACTCGAACTCAAAGCCGGTTTCAGCCTTAAAGTCGGCGATGTCGAAATACCATTTGCGCATTTGGTCTGCTTCGGTGAGCGCCTTCCATACTTTCGCCGGTGGCGCATTCAACACTTTTTCGAGAATAAACGGTTCAAAGGCCATAGTTGGGGTTGGTTAGAGTTTGGAGATTTCAGATTGATAGACTGTGCTGATTCCTGCGGATACTTCGTCCCAGGCTTCCAGGGGGAAAGAGGGGGCGGGCTTTCCATCCAGTACAAAGGCGAGAAAATCGAGGTAGCCATGCCAGCCGGGCGTAGCTCCTGCGAGGTGGGATCTGTCTACGGCCGTTTCGATAAAAATGAGTCTGCATTGCTGCCCGTCCCCGGGAAGTATTTCCCAGCGAAGGTGGTTGCCGCTTTCTCCGAAAGTGTACTCGATCAGCTTTTCGGGGATGAGTTGCGTAATCCGACCTTCCACTGTGGTCATCAAAAGACCGATTTTTACACGTCCGCCTTCCCGGAGATCCATCTCACACGGGCCGCCGAGCCATTGCTGCATGACCTTGGGATCGGTAATAGCCCGCCAGACGGCGGACGCAGGATGGGCTAGTATTCGTTCAAACCGGATATCGAAGTGATCGCCGGATGCGCGGAACGTCCCGTAATGTTCGGAAAGTTCAAAATCGCGGAAACGGGCATTCCACATCGCCGCGTAGTGCTTTTGAAGCGCTTTCCCTTCCGCCGTAGCCTCGCCGTCGTGAACCTGCACCGATGGTTCCGTTTTTTGATCCAGCGTATCGACCAGCAGGTCGAGCATCTGATGCCATCCCGCCGAAACACTCACAGCGTATCCTTCCGCCAATCTGCTGTATGTAAAGCGAAGCCTGCATTGGGAAGTACCTTCGGGAAACAGCTCCCATACAGCGAGCTCATCGGGCCCGTCCTCATTTTCCCACACGTATTCGAGGTACTTTTCAGGCTCGAACCGGACAATGCGCCCGTACGAAACGGTATCAGCAGCATCGCCGAAATGCATGGTCATTCTGCCTCCGGGGACCAGGTCAAGCTCGGTTTTCATAAACCACAATGCCAGCTTTTCGGGGTTGATCAATGCATCCCAGACTTTCGAAGCCGGGTGTTGCAGTAATCTGTCGAACGTGATGCGGTAGCCGTCCGCATCTTTCCCCATGTCTGCGGGTTGAGTCGTTTTTGTCATTTTTTACAATTTTTTACGGCCGGAAGCCAGTTTGTTCATGAATTGTCTGTGTCGTCGTCCAGAAACCGTTCCAATGCGTCCAGCTTGTCGGTCCAGAATTTCTGATAAGTGTTCGCCCATTCCGAAACCTGTTTGAGGCCTTTGAGATCGGCCTGGCAGAACGTCTCCCGCCCCTGGGTTCTTACCGTCACCAATCCGCATTCGGTAAGGATGCGGATGTGTTTCGCAACGGCGGGCCGGCTGATCGTGAAATGGTCGGCCACATGGTTCAGGTTGAGCGTACGGTGCGAAAGCAAATGGATGATCTCGCGCCTCGTAGGGTCGGATATAGCCTGGAAAACGTCGCGTCGGGTCTGGTTCATGGTATTTTGATGAAACGGCAAAAAAAAATGGAAACCGTATGGTTTCCAAATGTAAATGAAACCATACGGTTTCCAAAAAATAGCTGGATTTTTTTGGAAAAATTTTTATAAAACAACTCAGTTGTTGCCCTCGCCCGCCTTCTTGTCGTCGTTGCTGATCCGTTTTTTCTGACGCTGACTACCCGCAACCTGCCCGAATTCGTATTTCAGATTGAGGCGCCATCCGCGGCGGTACATGGCCACGTGCTGTGTCTGCACGAAGTTGGATCCCACGAAATCGTTCTGCCATTTGATCGTCCGGTTGAACGGGTTATCATAGCCAAAGCCGATCGTTCCTTTCTTTTTGAGGACTTCTTTCTGCACCACGATGTTATAGAACCCAAAGCCGCCGTAAGTGCCCTGGATGTTTACGCGGGGCGAATTATAGAAGCCGAAAAGCTGAGCTTTGATTCCCTTGCCGAAGTCGATCGTCGAGTTGAGGTTAATGCGGTACATCCAGTCGGCATTACGGGTTTTGAGCTCGGCGCTTTCGAGTACATTATAAAATACGTTCAGCGAGCCGTTGACGGTCCATTTTTTGGTCAGTTTCGTGTTGGCGCTGAGGTTCACACCATAAGCCGAATTCTCAGCCACATTCTGGAATATCTGTTTCAGGACCCCGCTGCTGTCGACGGAATTGATACCTTCAATCGCATTGTTGGTCTGACGCAGGAAGAAGGAGGCATTAATGCTCGTCTGCTTAATGGAAACGCTGTAATTGGCCTCTACCGAATGCGTCAGTTCCGGTTTGAGGTAAGGGTTGCCGCCATACTGGTTTTTGGAGTCGGCCTGATTTACATAAGGGTTCAGGTAGAAAAACTGCGGACGCTGGATGCGCTGGGTATAGCTCAGCCGGATCTGCTGGTCCTTTTTGAGGCTCCGCGACAAGCTGACGCTCGGAATGATGTTTCCGTAATTGTTCGAAAACGGTGCGGTGCCATTGAGGAAATTGGCCTGGATGAAGGTGTGCTCGTAGCGTGCCCCCAGATTAATGCCCCATTTCTTTTTGGGACTACGGTTGTAGACCAGGTAGGCCGACGTCACTTGCTGCGCATAGTCGAAAACATTGGCCAGCTCGGGCATATCGTGAAAGTTATCTGAACCGTCGACGGCGCTCGATATGCGGTAGTCACTCAATATTTTGCGGAAAATCGTTTTGGCCCCCATTTCCAGGGTGCTGATGCTGTCGAGGGGATTGGTGAAATCGAGCTGGACCGTACCTTCCTTGTTGTTACTGATGTTGTAGCTTTTTTCACGGTAATAAATGGAATTGGCATTGTTCAGCAGGTCGGACAGGTAGTCGCTGTCTTCCCCTTCGAAAGAATACATCATCAGGAAGTTGATCTCCTTTTTTGGTTTTTTGAATAAACGGGTATAATCCAGGTTAACGGTCGCGCCCGACCAGTCGTAGGTCCTGCTCATGTCGCGCCGGAAGTATTGCCCGGGAACGCCCGCGCTGCTTTCCTGGAAGCGGATATCGAACCAGTTGGTATTGATCCCGTCATAGAAATTGACACCCGCGCCGATCCGGTTCAGGGAATCCACATCCCAATCGACGTTGACCGTGCCATAGAAGTTTTCGCCTCTGCCCCGTATGCCCTGCGTCTGGTCCTGGTTGGTGAGGGTGTCGCCATTGGTGAATGAGCGGAGCAGCAGCATATTGCGCTTATTTTTCCAGTTACTGAAACCGCCATTGGCCGAGATCGTAAGGGCCTTCATGCGGTGGCTGATGCTCGCATTAGGCCAGTTATTCCATTGTCCGAAATTAGGGCTGATCGAGCCGTTGGTCCCTTTCAGCGAATTCTTTTTTGTGATAATATTGATAATTCCGGCAGTACCTTCCGCATCGTATTTGGCGGAGGGCGACGTGATTACCTCTACCTGTTTGATGATGTCGGCCGGAATCTGTTTCAGCGCCTCCGAAACACTCCGGGCTACAATGCTCGATGGTTTGTTGTTGATCAGCACCTTGATGTTGGAGCTGCCCCGGAGCTGAACGTTCCCTTCGATATCGACTGCCACCGAAGGGATTTTTTTCAGAACGTCGGTAGCGTCGCCGCCTTTGATGCTGATGTCTTTCTCCGCATTGTAAACCATCCGGTCGGAACGTTCTTCGAACAATGCCTTTTGTTCGCTGACGGTAACTTCGTTCAGGGTTTTCGTGGCGGAAGCCAGCTTGATCACACCGATTTCGACGTCCTCTCCTTTGCTTGCATCCACCGGGCCGAAGGTTTTCGTCGTGAAACCCATCAACGAAGCCTGAAACATATATACGCCAGGAAGGATCCTGGTAAAAACAAACCGGCCTTTGGCGTCGGCGGTTACGCCTTCCGTGATCTTTCCGTCTTTCAGTAATGCCACGGTAGCAAACTCAACCGGCTTACCGGCTGTCGAATCCATCAGCAGCCCGGAAATCCGAATGTGCTGAGCCGACAGGAAATGGATGCTGAGAGCCCAGAGGGCCAGGGTAAGTAGGGGTGTTTTCATACATGGCTAATTAACGACTGTCCGATCTTCGTCCACCGGGTGGGCGATTTAATGCAATGACGATCGAGTTTCCGGAACGTTGCACGAAAAACTTAAAAAGGTCACGTGCGAAAGGGTACCGGTCTGTTAATCAGCTGTGAAAAATCAGGAGTAGCCGACAGCCTGTCAGGCTTTTTGCGGGTCGAACGAAGGAGGGGAGGAGCGGACCTGCTCGGCGAGGCTTGCGATGTAGCCGAGTCCGTCGTGCTGGTAACGGCCTGCTTGTTCGGGGGTCAGGCGGATGGTCACTTCATAAATGCCGACGCCCCCGCAGACCACGGTGAGCAGGTACTGGCCGTGCGTTTCTTCCGAGAAAACATAATTCCAGGGTTCTTTGGCGATTTCTTTCATGCTCGTGCGCTGTATTCGGGGCTAAATATACGTCAAAAAGCGCGGGCAGTGCTCCGGTTGGTTCACTACCCGCTTTTTCATGGCTTATAGTGGCGTTTCTGTGTATTTTCCTTTCGGGATCTTATTGACAACGGCCTCCGAATAGCCCGTCGGAAGCTGCCCGCCGGGGAGCCATAAGCTGTTGGCTCCCATCTCGTTTCCCGATGGCACGCGTACATTCAGCTCCTTGGGGTTAGGGATCGAAATCCTGACCATCTCTTTTCCTTTCCAGCTATCGGCCGGAATGCCCAGTTCTTGCTCAATTTTGCTGATATCCTTATTGGTTTTGACCAGCATGGCATCCATTTCTGCCTTCGTCATGACGAATTGCGTATTGTCGGGATAGCCCAGCGTGTCGCGGCCATAATCGTCGAGCGCTTTTTTGGTGACCAGGTAGGTAGCGCCTGCGGCAAATTTGCCCAGATGATAAGTAATATACTTTTCGTCCAGATATACCGAAGGATCGGGGCGCTGTCCTTTGGCGATGGCAAGCACCTTCTGGGAAGTCCATCCGTCCTTCCAGGAATCTTCAAGTTTAAAGGAATCGGGGACCTGGTGGTCATCGTCGCTGCACGACCAGGACACGGCTGTCATGAACACGAGCAGCCACAAACGAAGGAAATTTCTCTTCATGGACATGGAATAAGGAAGTTGTAAGAATTAATTGTGTCCGAAAGTATACGAAAAAGTTAATAAATTCTAGGTTTGTAGAAATATTTAATATTATATATCGAATAAATTTGCAAAATCCACAAATTTCATGTCAATCGTGCAAATTTTTTCCCGGTTTATTGCAGAGCGGGCCCGCAATGCGGCGCTTTGCTACTACTTTGCCTTTCGGATCGGCGTTTTTAGCATTATCACCCTGCTTGTGGAATTTGGAACAGGTTTTGCATGAGCCTCCAAAAGGACGAACCGGTTAATAATGAAGCTGACGTATAGTGTGATGAGGAGGTTCGATCCTGCCATGTTAAATAGTATTCGAATAGGCATATGAAGGAACCCGGAAATATATCCATTCTGTTGGTGGACGATGATGTAGACGACCAGGAAATTTTTCTGCTGACAATGCGGGAAACCGGTTCCGATGTCGATTGTGAATTCGCCAACGACGGGATTCATGCACTGGAAAAGCTGGCTGAACCTGCTTTTCGCCCGAACCTGATCTTCATAGATATTAATATGCCCAAGATGAACGGTATCGAGTTGCTCGCGGAGTTGAAGCAAAATCCGAGACTACTTCAGACCCCGATCTTCATGTATTCCACCTCCGATCAGAAGGAAATTGTCACCCGGTGCATGGAATTGGGTGCCTCGGGCTTTATGAGGAAAAATCCGGACATTGACGAGTTGAGGAGAGAGTTCATTAAAGTCATCGGTAACCAAGATCCTGAATGATGGACCTGGAAAGAAACGCTACCCTGGAATTTCTTGCGGGGGGCGGAGAAATGGGCAGACGCATACGCGAGTTTGATTGGGAGTCGAATGCGTTGGGTAGTCCCACGCTCTGGCCGGAGAGCCTCAAAACCTGTGTGCGTATCATGCTCAGCTCCCAGCAGCCTATCTGGATCGGATGGGGAGACCAACTCATCAAACTTTATAATGACGCTTACATCGATATCGTGCGCGGAAAGCACCCCACCGCATTAGGCGAACCCGCATCGGTAGTATGGAAGGACATCTGGAAGGATATCGAACCCCTCCTGTCCCGTGCCATGCTTCGCGACGAGGGTACCTATGTGGAGTCGCGCTTGCTCATTATGGAGCGAAGCGGTTTTCCCGAAGAAACCTATTACACTTTTTCATACACGCCTGTGCTGGGAGACAATGGCCGCCCTGCGGGCATTATTTGCTATAACACAGCTGATACCGAGCGCATTATCAATGAGCGTGCACTCAAAACAATGCAACAGCTCGATTCACTGGGAGAGAAAAAGAGCGAGCAGGAAGTTTTTGCGCAAGTAGGGCGGGCTCTTTCTGCCAATCCGCACGATTTTCCCTTTGCACTTTTGTACCGGGTCGGGGACGATGGGACGCACGCACACCTGGTAGCGGCGTCGGGAGTCGAACCGACGGACCCCAGGCTCGACCAACAGATCGCATTATCGGCTGAGAACAGCAGGTACGAACATCTGGTGTCGTCGTTGCAGCAAAACCGGGTCATCGAGGCGGTTAACCGGGGACATTGGAATGGGTTGGCCCAAGGTTCGTGGGATGTGGCGCCGAGGTACCTGGTATACATTCCCGTTCAATCCGCGAGCCGAAAATCTCCGCTTGCCTTGCTGGCCATAGGACTGAGTCCTTACCGGAAGTTCGACGACACGTACCGTAATTTTCTTCAGCAGATCGCCGACCGCATTGCGCTGGGCCTCGGTAATGTGATGGCTTATGAAGAAGAGCAGCGACGATTGAGGGCACTGGAAGAGCTGGATAAGGCTAAAACGCTATTTTTTACAAACATCAGTCATGAGTTCCGGACACCATTGATGCTCATGCTCGGCCCGCTCGAAGAATTGCTGGCAGGTGCATCGGGCTGGCAGGATGCTGAAAGGGACAAAGTAGAGGTAACGCATCGCAATGCGCTGCGGCTGCTCAAATTGGTCAATACTTTGCTGGATTTCAGTAGAATAGAAAGCGGTCGTGGCCATGCGGACTTCACGAGGACCGATGTGGCCGCCTATACCCGAGATCTGGCCTCGAACTTTCGCTCGGTGATCGAGAAGGCGGGGATGGTTCTCGAAGTCCGGACGGGCGACAGCGAAATACCCGCCTACCTGGACCGGCAAATGTGGGAGAAAATCGTTTTTAACCTGCTTTCGAACGCATTTAAATATACGCTGGAAGGAAAGATCACACTCGATGTGGCTGTACGGAACGGAGAGGTTTTGATGTCGGTCACGGATACCGGAGTGGGGATACCCGCAGATGAGCTGCCTCATTTGTTTGAGCGGTTTCATCGTGTCCGGAATTCTGCTGGTAGAACCTATGAGGGAACGGGTATCGGCTTGTCGCTGGCCAAAGAACTGGTCGCATTACACGGCGGAACGATCGGAGTAGAGAGCACAATGGGCGAAGGGAGCCGGTTTACGGTAACGATTCCGGTCGGGAAAACACATTTAGAGCCGGATCAGGTTCATGAGGCAGGCAGTGACTTAGAGGAATCCATCTCTGATTTTTATGTAAGAGAGGCCGAAACGCTACTTCCGGCCGACACGGGCACAGAGCCGGCCTGCTATCCGCATCCGACTTCTTTCACCGGCAAAGATTGCATTCTGATAGCCGATGACAATGCAGATATGCGGGAGCACATCCGGTCGCTGATCGGAAATGACTATCGCCCGCTGACAGCCGGGAATGGCAGGGAGGCGCTGGACATGATACGCAAGTACCGGCCCGCGCTGGTGCTGAGCGATATCATGATGCCCGAGATGGATGGGATCGCGCTGCTGAAAGCCATTAAGGCCGATCCGGAAATTGCGGACACACCGGTGATCCTCATTACGGCCCGGGCTGGCGAGGAATCGCGGATCGAGGGCTTCGAGATCGGGGCAGACGACTATATGGTGAAACCATTTTCAAGTCATGAGCTGCTTGCGCGCACGCATGCGCAGATCCGCATGTCAAAGGCCAGAAAACGGGTCGAAAACCGGCTGGGCGGTTTCCTGATGCAAATGCCTGCGGCGGTGGCCGTGCTCGAAGGCCCTGATTTTCGCTGTACACTCGCCAATGCGATGTTCCAGCAGTTTTCAGGCATGGCCGGGGCGGATATCAAAGGAAAGCCATTTGCAGAAGCATTTCCCGGCTTAACCGGGCAGGGATGGACGGAGCTACTGGCAAGCGCCCGACGCACGGGCCAGCCGGTGTACGAAACCGAACTGGAAATATACCGGAAAAAGGAAGATGACGCCCGCAGCGGTTTCTACGACCTGACAGTGTACCCTGTGCGAAACGACGAGGGTGAGGCCGCCGAACTCATGCTGCACATCATTGACGTCTCGCGTCAGGTGGAGGCGCGGAGCAGGATCATGGCGAGTGAAGAGCAGTTCAGGACGCTTACCGAAACCCTGCCACAATTGGTATGGATGACCGACCACGATGGCAGACAGCTTTTTGCCTCGGGCCGCTGGGCCGAGTATGCGGGTGTTGTACCGCAGGGACCAGACTCATGGCAACAAATCGTCCATCCTGCCGACTATCGTGCCGTGACGGAAAGCTGGCTGCACAGCCTTGAAACCGGGTCGCCCCACCGCATGGAGGTCCGGCTCAAAAACACGGCAGGGGAATACCGGTGGCACGCGGGCCAGGGAGAGCCGATCCGCAACGAGGCCGGCAGGATCATCAACTGGATCGGGACGTTTTCGGACATTCACGACCAGCGGATGTTTACCGAAGAATTGGAAAGAAAGGTCCAGCAGCGGACCGAGGACCTGATGAATGCCAATAAGGAACTCGAATCGTTCAATTACGTAGCGAGTCACGATTTGCAGGAGCCACTCCGGAAGATCCAGACATTTATACATCTGATCGAGAAAAACAGCTTCGACAGCGACCGTTCGAAAGTGTATTTTGAAAAAATCACTTCATCCGCTCAGCGAATGGGTGATTTGATCCAGTCCGTGCTCTCGTATAGCAGGTTATCCAAGAATGGAGAAGCCCTGCACCCGGTCGATCTGAACAAGGTCATCGACGATATCAGGAACGATTTTGAGCTGGCCATAGACGAAAAGCAGGCCGTGCTGCATGCCGAAGGTTTGCCGGTTATCCGGGCCAATGTGTTGCAGATGAATCAGTTGTTTTCGAATCTTATCAGTAATGCGCTCAAATTTTCGGCCGTTCAGCCCTTGATCACCATCCGCTGTCAACCCGCAGGTGGTGCTGCGGTTCCGGCAGGTCTGGATGGGAGTAGCGGCAAAATGTACCATCACATTACCGTTGCCGACAATGGCATCGGCTTTGAACCGGAGTTCCGTGAGAAGATCTTTAAGCTCTTCCAGCGCTTGCATGGCAGGCACGAATATGCGGGCACCGGCATCGGGTTAAGCATCGTCAAGAAGATCGTCGAGCAGCACGACGGGTATATTTCCGCCGAATCCCAACCGGGCCAGGGAGCGGTGTTTCACATCTGGTTACCGGCGTAAATGCTAAGTAGCCAGTATTTTACGTTTTTTAAATAGGTTAATATACTACAACAAAATGATAATATTCGAAGTGTGAAAGCGTCGAAATTGTTCTATTTGAATATTTTTTAGTATTTTTGACCAATCCCAAAAAACCTGACTATTTGAGTTCTTCCTTTACCGATACCGACGATAAGGTCCTGTGGCAGCGCTTTAAGAATGGCGATGAAGAGGCGTTCACCTTGCTGTATCAGCAGTACGTGAGGGTGCTTTACAGCTACGGTAAAAAGTTGGTAGCCGATGAGGAGGTAGTACGGGACCTGGTACAAGACCTGTTTATCGATCTCTGGCAGCGCCGCGACCGGCTGGCCGATGCCGAATCCCCCCGTTTTTATCTGTTCCGGTCCTTGCGCCGCCGTATTCACCGCTCGGCCACCGGCAATTTGAAAGAAAGTTGGGATCTTCTCGACGAGGGCCTGCACCCTGTTGCCTCTTGCAAAGAGAGTGAAATCATCGAATCGGAGCAGTTTCAGAAGCAGAAGAGCGAGCTGGACCTTTGGCTCAAAAGCCTGCCCGTACGCCAGTACGAGGTCATGATGCTTCGGTTTTACCAGGATTTCAGCTATTCCCAGATCTCCGAAATGCTGACTATTAATGAGCAATCCGTCCGGAATCTGGTGCAACGGGCTGTCTCCAAGCTCCGTCAATTGACCATATCCCTTTTCGTAACAGGGTTTTTGCTATTTTTTCTAAAATAATTCCTGCCAGGTGAGTTAAACACAGTTCCAAGCTGCTCTTTCCCTATGAGCACCGTGTTTAATTTTTTCATTAAATAATTATACTGATGAGTTACTATCATTATGAAGTAACTGATTTTCTGGAAGATCACTATTTCAAAACCTGGGTTTACACACCAACCCGGGAATCCGAAGATTTTTGGAAAGATTTCCTGATACGTTATCCGTCAAAATCGGAGACCGTTACCCATGCGAGATTGATATTGCTGCGCGTGCAAACCGAAATGGAGCAGGATTTCCCGGACGACATGAAAGTCGCCGGCATGCTGGATGAAATCAATTCCCGGAAAGACCGGCAGGAGGGAAGACAAGTGAAAAGGCTCTTGCTGAGGCTGGGTGCGTCGCTGTCGGCAGCCGCTGCGGTGATCATCATGATCGGCTGGCTTCGTCAGCCCGACCGGCACGACAAGCATGTTAGCTATGACGAGCTTGTTTCGGCCGCGGAATCGCCATTGCAGGAGCAAACGAATACGACTTCGGCGCCGATCCTGCTGACATTGCCGGACCAGAGCACGATCCGGCTGCAACCCAACAGCAGTGTGAGTTACCGGAAAGACTTCGCTCAACACATGCTGCGGGAGGTTTATTTATCGGGGGAGGCGTTTTTCGAAGTCACAAGGAATCCGACGCGGCCATTTGTGGTGTATTCCAATGAGCTCGTGACCAAAGTGTTGGGGACCAGTTTCCTGATCAGGGCGTTTGAAGACGCCAGGCAGGTGGAAGTGGTGGTGAAAACGGGCAAGGTTTCTGTTTTTCCGCGTACCGACACGGAGGTTTGCGACGATATCAAAAAGCCCGAGCTGGCCGGGACGATTATCACGCCTAACCAAAAGGTACTTTTCTCGCGCGAGCAGAGCCAGATCCGGAAGTTGCTGGTGGAAACGCCCGAGGTACTTGTTTCGGCGGTGATGCCGGTGCCGATGCTGAAATTCCAGGATGTGCCGGTGACAGCGCTATTCAGCAACATCGAACAAACCTATGGAATCGACATCGTATATGACGACCGTTTGCTCGGCGAGTGCCTGCTGACGGCTTCTTTTACCAATGAGAATCTGTATGAAAAAATGGACCTGATCTGTAAGGGAATCGAAGCAACTTTCGAAGTGCTGGATGGGCGGATGGTTGTGTCGGGCCGGGGATGTAACTGAGAATCAATATTTACCAATGCATAAATCAAACCTAACTAGCAACCCTAAACCCTGACCGCTTCTATGAAACAATAAAATCCCCCCAAAAAGAAAGGTTGATGATGTTTGCACCATCACCAACCTGAAAATCATCCCCAGTACGATTACATCCGCTACCAACGGATGGAGGACTCGTTTTGCCCATTTCCCATGTAACAAAACTCAGTAAAGTTATGAAAAAATTGTATCCTAACTATGCTTATTGGCAGATCCTTATGAGATTCAGTTGTACGCAACTCATCATTGCAGCACTCCTGACGACAGTGGCCGTGGCAGGTGTTACCGAAGCGCAGGAGGTCCTGAATAACCGCGTCACCATCCAGATGCAGAACCAGGACATCCGTAAAGTGTTGTCAACGATTGAAGACCAGGTTAAAATAAAATTCCTGTACAGTTCCAGCCTGATCAGGTCGGAGCGGAAAGTGAGCGTCAATTTGCAGCAGGAGCAGCTTGGCTCCGCATTGAAGACGATCCTGACCCCGCTGAACCTCGATTTCGAAGTTTCAGGGAAGCAGATCATCCTCAAAAGGGTGAAAATGCCGGCCGAGAAGCTCAATCCCCAGAGCTACAAATCGTCCGTCGTGGACCGTAGCATTTCGGGGAAAGTTTCCGACGCCAGCGGCTCGTCTTTGCCGGGCGTTTCGGTGGTGGTAAAAGGTACTTCACGCGGGACCGGCACGGATGCGGAAGGCGTGTACAAGATTGAAGCGCCGGATGGTAATGTGACGCTCACATTCAGTTTTGTAGGTTTCACACCCAAAGATGTGGATGTAGCGGCAGGCCAGAATACCGTCGATGTAACACTTACTCAGGACGAAAAACTTCTTAATGAAGTTGTGGTGGTCGGTTATGGCACAGCCAACCGCAAGGACCTGACCGGCGCGGTGTCGATCGTGAAAGTGGCCGAACTGACCGAACAGCCCAATTCCAACCTCAGCAACCAGTTGCAGGGCCGCGCCTCGGGTGTGACGGTACTTACCTCGGGCCAGCCCGGGCAAGCGCCGCAGATCCGTATACGCGGTATCAACTCGTTTGGCAATAACACGCCATTGTTCGTGGTGGACGGTGTCCCTACCCAGGACATCAATAATCTGAACCCGAACGACGTCGCTACGATGCAGGTGTTGAAAGACGCAGGTTCTGCCTCCATTTACGGTTCCCGTGCTTCCAATGGCGTTGTCATTATCACCACCAAGCGTGGAAACGGCAAGGTGAAAGTGAGTTATGATATGTTTTACGGAACGCAGAGCGTCCCCAAAGGAAACGTGTACGACATCCTTTCACCCCAGGGCATGGCGGATCTGAAATTCCTTGCCCTGAAAAACTCGGGATCTGCGATCAACGATCCGCAGTATGGTAATGGAGAGTCGCCGCTGCTGCCCGATTACATTGTGCCAACCGGCGCAAAGGAAGGGGATGTGGATTTCTCGAAATACTATGTCAATCCGAACTACACCGATAAAGCCGATATGGATTCTTTCTATCGGATCGTGAAGGCCAACAAGCAGGGCACCGACTGGTTCCACGAGGTATTCAAGAGTGCACCTACCCAGAGCCACAACCTTTCGGTAAGCGGAGGCGGGCAGCAGGGAAGTTACCTGTTCTCGTTCAACCACTTCAACCAGCAGGGTAACCTGATGAACACCTACCTGAAACGGTATACGGTCCGGGCCAATAGCCAGTATAATGTGACCAAAAACATCCGTGTGGGTGAGAATATCGCTCTTACACTGGTCAACAACCCACGCAGCGGTATTTTGGAAGAAGGCAGCGCGATCGGTATGGCTTACCGCATGCAACCGATCATTCCCGTGTACGACGTGCAGGGCAACTACGCAGGTTCGTTCGGCAGTGGTTTGGGTAATGCCAAAAACCCTGTTGCGATCCGCGACCGGGCACGCCATAACAAAGGCCTGACCAACACCATATTCGGGAACATGTTCGCAGAGGTAGATTTTCTCAAAGATTTCACCTTCCGCACCAGCTTCGGAGGAAACTGGTTCACCTATACCGAGAATACTTTTGGTTATCCTGAATGGGAGAATGCCGAAAACGTAACGACCAACTCCTATTCGGAAAGGGTAAATTCCGGCTACAACTGGACCTGGACTAACACCGTTACCTACGAGCATTCATTTAATAATATCCATAATATCAAAGTGTTGCTGGGTACCGAAGCCTACAACAACGTGTACCGCGAAGTAGGAGGTTCTACACAGGGCTACT
This sequence comes from uncultured Dyadobacter sp., assembly GCA_965649915.1. Classification (GTDB taxonomy): domain Bacteria; phylum Bacteroidota; class Bacteroidia; order Cytophagales; family Spirosomataceae; genus Dyadobacter. Next base: position 7,501 of record CBFGMV010000108.1, on the reverse strand, counting down.
TCTCTTTTGACCCGAATTATACGAGCCTCACATCGGGCTCCGGAACGCCTACCAACTTCTCGAACCGTTCGTCCGACGCGTTGTTCTCCTACATCGGACGTATCGACTACAACCTGAAAGACAAATACCTGCTGAGCGGAACGCTGCGTCGCGATGGTTCTTCGCGTTTTACCTCCCAATATGGCTGGTTCCCGGCGGTGAGCGCGGGATGGCGCATCAAGGAAGAGGAATTTATGAAAACCTTCACCTGGCTCAACGACCTGAAAATCCGCGGAGGATGGGGTATCATGGGTAACCAGTTCAACGTGAATCCGACCAATGCATTTACAACTTATGGCCAGAACAGAAGTCATTCATTCTATGACATCAAGGGAAGCGGCAACAGCACCACACAAGGCTTCCAGCGTCTTACGGTAGGTAACCCGAATGCGAAATGGGAGGGTAATATCAACTCCAACATCGGTATCGACGCGTCCCTGTTCAATGGTTCGGTTGAATTCACAATCGACTATTATCAGAAAAATATAAAAGACCTCCTTTTCGCTCCTGAACTCGCCGGTACAGTGGGCCAGGGTACTGCGCCCGCGGTAAACATCGGGAAGATGAACAACAAGGGTATCGATATGTCGATTTATGGTGAAAAGACCTTCGGCAAGGACCTGAAACTGAATGCAACCGCTACGTTGACGACCTATAACAACAAAATCATCAAGATCACCGACGGGGCGAGCTATTTCGATCAGGAAGGCCGCCGCTTCAACGGTAGCTCGATCGTGCGGAATGCGGTAAACCATTCGATCGGTCAGTTCTACGGGTATGATATCGCAGGTTTCTGGAATACCCAGCAGGAGATCGACCAGGCCAACGCACAAGCGGCAGAGCGTTCCGGCAACCCGTCGGCCGTGTATCAGAGTGAAGTGAAAGTGGGGCGTTTCCGGTATAGGGATATCAATGGTGATGGTATGGTGACAGCTGATGACCGTACATTCCTTGGAAATCCTAGCCCTAAATTCAGCTACGGTCTCAATATCGGTGCTACCTACAAAAATTTCGATTTTGGTATTTTCCTTTACGGTGTGCAGGGCAACGATATCTGGAACAACCTGAAATGGTGGCACGACTTCTACACCAACTTCCAGGGTGCAAAAAGCAACACCGCTCTGTACGATTCATGGACGCCCACGCACATGAACGCAACCGCGCCTATCCAGGAAAACACGGGTTCATTCAGTACCACCAACGTTCCGAACTCCTACTATGTGGAAAATGGATCTTACCTGCGCGCCAAGAATGCGCAAATCGGCTATACTTTGCCTAAACACGTGACCCAGGCATTGAAGATCGACCGCCTGCGTGTGTATGTGCAAACCGCTAACCTGTTTACGATCACCAAATATTCGGGCCCCGATCCGGAAGTGGGGCAGAGCCAGGTGGCCGGTTCAACGGCCTTCGGATTGGACGAAGGCGTTTATCCGAACACCCGCCAGTTTCTGGTTGGTTTAAATCTGACATTCTAATTCACTGTATATAAACAGAAAAAGATGAAGACATTGAGATTTTCAAAGATAGCACTGGTCGCAATTTTCGGACTGATATCCTATTCATGTCAGGACAGCTTCCTGGACAAGCCCGCACTCGGCGCATTGAGCGATGCCCAGCTGAATACCAAAGCAGGGGTTCAAAACCTGCTGATTGGGGCTTATGCCGCGTTGGATGGTAACGGCGTCGGTGCCGCGAGCGCCTGGGATGCCGCTGCGGATAACTGGATTTACGGCAGCATCGCCGGTGGAGACGCCAAAAAAGGAAGTGACGGTGCCGACCAGCCGGGGATCAACTCCATTATGATTTACAGCGCCGGTCCAAGTAACGGTTTTTTCAATAGCAAATGGAAGGCGGTTTACGAAGGTATCAACCGGGCAAATACCGTTTTGAAATTTATACCGCTTGTTACCAGCGGAATAACCGACGCCGAAAAGAACGACTACACTGCCCAGGCACGCTTCCTTCGCGGACATTACTACTCCGAACTGAAGAAAATGTTCAATATGGTGCCCTGGGTCGACGAGACTACGCCTAATCCGGCGGCTGTGAAAAACGATGCGGATGTCTGGCCGAATATCGAGGCCGATTTCCGGTTCGCGATGGATAACCTTCCGGCGACGCAGTCGGATGTGGGCCGCGTGAACAAATGGGCGGCGGCGACCTACCTGGGCAAAACCTTTCTTTATGAGAAGAAATATACCGAGGCCAAGACGATCTTCGACCAGGTTATCGCTTCGGGCGTGACCAGCAATGGTTTGAAATACGACCTGATGCCGAAGTTTCAGGATAACTTCGACGCGGCGCAGAAAAACCTTGCCGAGTCGGTTTTCGCAGTACAGATGGCAGCCAATGACGGTACTAATACCATCGACAACGCCAATACCGGCGGGATGCTGAACTTTCCCTACAATTCGCCTTTCCGCTGCTGCGGTTTCTATCAGCCCAGCATCGACCTGGCCAATTCCTATCAAACCGACGCTAATGGTTTGCCGAAAGTGGATGCTTACAATACAACCACATTGAAAAATGATATGGGTATCAAATCGGAAGCCGCTTTCGCACCGGATGCGACAACCGCGCTCGATCCGCGTATCGACTGGACGGTAGGGCGCCGCGGTGTGCCGTTCCTCGACTGGGGCAATCACCCGGGCCAGTCATGGATCCGCGATCAGAGCTACGCCGGGCCTTATTCGCCCAAGAAGAACATGTACTGGCAAGCGACGCAGGACAAATATTCCGATCAGCATTCCTGGGCTCCCGGGACGGCCATCAACGTCCAGATCATCCGTTTTGCCGACGTGCTGCTGATGGCTGCCGAGACCGAAGCACAGCTGAACAACCTTGCGAAGGCACAGGAATACGTGAACCGCGTGCGGGCACGCGCCGCGAAGCCCGAGAGCTGGGTTTATACCTATGCCGATCCTGCGAAGCCCATGGGCGGTTTTACCAAAACACCGGCTGCGAATTACAAAATCGCACAATACCCGGCAGGCGCATTCGCTGCGAAAGGCAAGGATGGGGCATTGGCGGCTATCTACTTCGAGCGCAAGCTGGAACTCGCCATGGAAGGCCACCGCTTCTTCGACCTGTCGCGCTGGGGCATTGCCGAGCAGACGCTCAATGCCTATATCGCATTCGAGGGTAAGGTTACGCCTGACGTGAGAGGTGGAAAGTTCCTGAAAAATGTGAATGAATACTTCCCGATCCCGCAGTCCCAGATCGATATCAGTACCAGAGACGGCGTCTCTCCATTGAAGCAGAATCCAGGTTATCAATAAACAAGCTAATGCCAATGGGTGGCGACCTTCGCCAAGGGGGCAGTTCATGACTGCCTCTTTTTGTTTATAATAGCAGGATTATTGATTTGATTATGAAATTGTCGAACTGGCTTCCGGGCTTATCATTTGTGGTGTTTCTGACGGCAGTGTGGTTGCAGGCATGCGGCCCGGCCGGGCAGTCGGGTGATAAAGAACTGACGGGCGAGCTGGCGGAAGGCAGGGACGCTGCCCAAAAGCATTGCGGTAGCTGCCATTTGCCCGTCGAACCGGGATTGCTTGACAAGGATACCTGGAAAAACCGCGTGTTGCCGGTGATGGCGCAATATTTCGGGATAGAAGTGTGGCAAAAGAACCAGTATTTCGCCAACGAAAACTCGGCCATGCCCATCACGGACTGGATGAAGATCGTAGCCTATTACGATTCGCTCGCGCCGGTACACTTAGTGGCTACGCCCGTCCCGCCCCCGCCCGTACGCAAGGATTGGGCAGGTTTCAGCCTTCAAACACCTCCGGCCGACACCTCCCGCCTCGCCACTACTACATTGGTCGCGATCGAGAGCGCGGCTCAAAGGATCTACACGAGTAGTTCGGAAGTGCCTGCGCTCATGGGTTGGGACGGGTCTTTTGGAAAAAAACAAACAATGCCGTTGTCGTCGCCGGCGATGCACATGCTGTTTGCTGGCGGCCGGGCGCGCCAAGAGTCCGTGGTTACCGCAGTCGGTGAAATGCGTGCTTACGATGTCTCAAAGGGTGAGCTCTACCGGTTCGATGCTTCCGGGCAGGGCGAATCCGTACCTTTTGTGACTGGCTTGCGCAGGCCGCTTCATACCTCGACAGCCGATTTCAACCGGGATGGAAAGGCTGATTATGCAGTTTCGGCATTCGGTCATAACCAGGGTGGGCTCTATGTGTTCCGGCAAATGCAGGATGGGAAATTTCAAGAAATGCCGGTCCGCGCGGCGGCGGGCGCCACACAGTCGGTTACGGGCGATTTCAATGGTGATGGCTGGCCGGACATTGTCGCACTCTTTGCCCACGCGCAGGAAGGTATCTGGCTCTTTACCAATGATCGGAAAGGTAGTTTCACGGAAAAGCCGCTGCTGCGTTTCCCGCCGGTTTACGGATCGTCCAGTTTCCAGCTGACAGACTTCAATGCCGACGGCCTCCCGGATATCCTCTACACAGCGGGCGACAATAGCGACTATTCCCGTATTCTGAAACCTTATCACGGCATTTACCTATTTCTCAATCAGGGAAATATGCAGTTCGGGCAAAGCTGGTTTTTTCCCGTCAATGGCGCCACCAAGGCAATGGCAGCCGATTTTGATGGTGACGGAGACCCCGATATCGCGTCCATCGCATTCTTCGCAGATCTGCTCCAAAACCCCGGCGAGAAATTCCTGTATTTCCGGAATGAGTCTTCAAAAACTACATTAAAATTTCAGCCTTTTTCGCCTCCCATCGCCCAATATGGTCGCTGGATTTGCATGGATGTCAATGATTGGGACGGCGACGGCGACCCGGATATCATTTTAGGGAATTATTCCAGAGGTTTTTTGAACCAGGAGGAAGTGAAGGCGGATTGGGACGTGTATTTGCCGTTTGTGGTACTGCGGAACGACTTTGCGCTAAAAGCGGTGCCGTAAGTTTCGAATAGAAATAAAGGAAGCCCCCCAAGTTCAGGAGACTTCCTTTACTTTGTTTTTACTGGTTAATCAGGATTTTACGGGTTGTGTGTAATCCATTTTGGTTCGTGATTACCAGGAAATACACACCCGTGGGAAGCTTGCTGATATCAATGGATTTCCCTAATCCCGGCTGTTGGTAAACCATTGCACCATTTGATGTGAGGATTTTAGTGCTTTGAATTTCGCCGGAACTTGCGACATCGATGTTCAGCCGGTCGCTGGCCGGGTTCGGGAACACACTAATACTTGCTTTCCACTTTTCGGTGTCCGCCGTTGTAGCCTTCCTTTTAATGGTTTCCGACATACCGTTCGCCACTTCTTCCGGCACGGGCGCAGTGCTATTGCCCATGAGATAAGCCGGCAAGTAACGCCAAGGCCCATACGCTTGTCCCGTCAGTGCCAGTACAGGATCATATTTTACCCTTACCCTAACCTTGGTCGAAGGCCCTTGCTTGTCGATGAGGTTTTTCAGTTCGACGCCGTTTGCGCCGAGGCTGGTGTACGCATTCTGCGCACCGGTAAACTGGGTGCTGTTGGTAATGGCATTGTTGGTGCCTTTGGAAAAACCTTGCGCAAGCGGTTTGGTCTCCCATACCAACTTGCCTTTGTTTCGGCCGAGGAATGATTTGGCATAGAGGCCCGCCCCGAAGTTGTTTTGGGGGAATTGGGTGTGGTCGATGATGGTGGTTAGGTCGGTATTGTAGAGGCGGAGGTTGTTGCGGGTGCCTAGTGAGCTGTTGCCGTAATAGACGGATGCTCTTCCCTCATTAGTATGACCGTTGTCGTATTGATGTGCGCTTGCGATAATGTCGCTGTAACCATCCGCATTAATGTCACCGGCGCCTGCGACAGAATTTCCTAAGAATGCACTGGGTTGATTACCCTCAATCAGTTTTGCATAGGTAGTCACTATGCCATTGGGTGAGCCAACAAACAAATAAAATGCACCTTCATTTGCTTCGCCGTTGGTATAGCCATGACTGCCAACAACTAAGTCGCCATACCCGTCCCCATTTAAGTCCCCAGCTGAGGAAACACCCCCAAAGTAGCCATTAACAACGTTAGATTCAATGATCGTTGGCACTCCGAATCCGTTTGCGGAGCCATAGTACACGTAAACAGCCCCTTCTGAGTATTGGGCGTTGTTATAGGCCAGTGCTCCAACAGCGATATCGCCGAATCCATCGCCGTTGATGTCACCGGCGCTTGTCACTGCCCCCATTTGTGCGAAGGGGAAATTACTTTGCAAAACCAATGGATTTAGCAAGGTTATACCTCCTTGCGAACCGTAATACACGAACACTGCCCCCTCATAGTCTTGCCCATTGGAATAAAGCGGATTTCCCACTAGAATATCACTATACCCATCTCCGTTTACATCAATTGTACCAGCAACAGTTTGCCCCATATAAACTCCGTCTGTATTCCCATTAATTATTGTTGGATTCTGACCTATTCCGTTTGCTGAGCCATAATAAATCAATGCTCTACCCTCATCAAAGTATGGTCCGGCCACGTCATATTCGGGCTCGCCCACAACAATATCACAGTAACCGTCCTTGTTTACGTCCCCCGCGGAGGAAACGGATGCTCCAAATTTGGCATCTTCTTGAGTTCCTAAGAGCATAGTCTTAACCTGGGTGCTTAATCCTTGCTGAGAACCGTAAAATACCAAGACAGCTCCCTCATTGTTTGTAGGGTTATTGTATAGCGGTACGCCTATTGCAACGTCGCCAAACCCATCCCCATTCACATCTCCGGCACTCGCAACGGACCCAAGGCTGGCCAATCCTTGATTACTTTCTAATACTGTTGTCGGAACGGTAGCCAATCCTTGGTTAGATCCATGAAAAATAAAGGCCGCTCCTTCATAAGCTTGTCCGTTATCATAGTTATTGGCGGACACGATTACATCCCCAAATCCATCCCCATTGACGTCTCCCACACCAGCCACCGACCAACCAAATTGAATGCCGGATATATTCATTTCCAAATGCGTGACGACAGTCTCTTTAATACTTCTCGCCCCACCCATCCACACAAACGCCGCTCCTTCATCAATCTGTCCATTGTCATATGCATAAGAACCCGCGATGATGTCACTATACCCATCCCCGTTGATATCGCCCGCTGAGGCTACATTGAAACCGGCGTAAGCGTCTATCTGCTCGCCCTCCATGGTTGCTATGGGATTGGGATCCAGGCCATTACTTCGTCCCTGGTAAACATAGATCGCCCCTTCATCCTTCTGTCCATTGTCGTACAGGTATGCACCTATGATTACATCGGCAAACCCGTCGCCGTTCACATCCCCGGCACAAGCTACTGAATGCCCCATACGTGATTCCGCCTGGTTTGCTTCCAGGGTCAGTGCAGGCTGTATTGCCAGGCCGGTGCCACTGCCATAATGGATAAAAGCTACGCCTTCGGCATATTGCCCCTTGGTATACAGCGGGGCGCCGAGGACGACATCGCCGAATCCATCCCCGTTGA
>CBFGMV010000107.1:0-28247 GCA_965649915.1 uncultured Dyadobacter sp. | reverse complement strand
TCGAACATGGAAAGAGCTGCCAATATCGAAATTGGCGAAATGGAAAAAAGAATGGGACACTTGGGGCTTATTGCCGGTATTGCGCCGACTTTAGGTTTCGTAGGTACGATTTCTGGAGTTATCAAGATTTTCTACAGCATTTCGCAGACAGAAGATATCAGTATCGGTAATATTTCTGGAGGTCTGTATGAAAAGATGATCAGTAGTGGAGCCGGACTTGTTGTAGGAATTATTGCCTATGCGGGCTACCACTTGTTCAATGGGGTGATTGATAATTTCTCCCTGAACGTCCAAAAGCAGATATTGGAATTTGTAAGTATAATCCAAAGACCTAACGATGGCTCTAAAACGAAATAGAAGATTTCACGCGGAAGTAGCTACTTCTTCCCTAAGTGATATTATGTTCTTTTTGCTGTTGTTCTTTTTGATCATCTCTACGATGTCCAATCCGAACGTGATCAAACTGATGCTGCCGAAAGCATCAGCGACTCAGCAGATGTACAAAAAGCAAATTACATTGTCGGTTGACGATAAAAAGGCATATTTCATCGATAAGGAGCCCATTCCGTTTGACAGGCTGGAAGCGGAATTGCAGAATATCTTCGCAAATGTGGAGGAACGCACCGTCGTGTTGCGTGTTGATAAGAACCTCGCAGTGCAGGACCTGGTGGACGTTCTCGAAATCGGTGCCAAAAACGATATTAAGATGGTAATGGCTACGGCCAAATAAAATAGGAGACAGAAAGAGGGGATGAAAGAAAAAGGGTTTGAAGATTTCGGTCTTCAAGCCCTTTTATGTTTTTAATGGTTTGCTGCACTTTGGTATATCAGTTCCACGATCGATTGGAGGACAGCGCCTTCTTCGGCGGTGCATATCTGGGCAGGCTTGCTGTCGCAGAGGTCGAGAAAGGCTCTGGTGTTTTCGAGCTGGAAATCGACCTCGCTCAAATGCGGAAACCGGATATCGGCAAGTTCGCCTGCTACTTCGGTGTGAACAGACAACGGGAACAGTCTCGCTCCGCCTTTGCTGCCAAAAATTTCAAGGTTGATCACTTCTTCATCCTGCATGTTCAGCGCGAATGAAGTGGAAAGGGATACGCTTACATTGCCAGGAAACGAAAGGTAGGCGAAGCAGGCGTCTTCCACTTCGAAGCTTGCCGGATCCCATGCGCCTTTGAGGCCTTTCCCGCCGGCCTTACCGATAAAATCGTAGGTATTCGCCACAACACGGTCGGGTTGCTGATAGCCTGTCAGACCCAATGCAAGGTCAAGGATGTGTACGCCAAGGTCTATCATCGCCCCTCCGCCCTGGATGGTTTTATTGGTGAAATTCCCCCAGCCCGGAATGCCGCGGCGGCGCAGGTAATGGGCTTTAACATGGTAAATCTCTCCCAGATGGCCGAGCGCATCGTAGTTTTTCAGCGTCGTGTATTCGGGAGCATGGCGGCGTTGAAAGTTATAAGCCAGCACTAAGCCATTCTTTTTGGCCAGATCGGCCATTTCACGTGCTTCACGGGCATTCATAGCCGGTGGTTTCTCACAGAAAACATGACAGCCGTTTTCGAGCGCCTGCATTGTGAATGGATAATGCAGGTTATTCGCCGTGCAATTGATCACAATGTCGGGCTTGCCTTCGCTCCGGTACATTTCATCAGGATTATCGAAAGCGAACGGGACGCCGTGCTTGTCTGAGAGTGCAGCGGCCTTGTGAATGTCGCGGCTGCATATGGCTATCGCCTTCACCCTGTCGGAAAGCTTTGCCAATGCAGGAAGGTGGTTCTGATCGGCAATATGCCCGCCGCCGATGATTGCCGCTTTAAGAATAGACATGAACTGGAAGAATAGGTTATGGTTTTATTCTTCCAAATATCATGAATTAAGTTCAGAAAGCGGTTTTTGGGGCAATCGTTGTGGCCGGCGAATGACTACTCCCTGGCCTCGGCATTGTGATCGCGGCGCCAACTATACCGCTTTGAGGTAAATCCGTAATTGAGATATCTGTACTTTTCTTTTTCCATCATTACGGCCTCGCTAGCAGGATTGAGGGAAAGCATTGAGGGATTAGTGACATAATTGACTTCCGGCTTTTTGCCGGAGGGTGACAAGTCCACCGAGCCGTTGAACATCGCCCCGAATTCAGCTATTGCACTAAGCGCCTTCAATCCCGTCGCATTAAAATTCATAAAGCCCTGGCGCTTGTCCTGCTCATTTTTTTCAATTTTAAAGTTGACTTCCAAAGTGTATTCCATCTCAACCGGCTTGCCGTTTTGCACCGCCGGATTCCATCTTGGCATTTCGTTCACCACGCGCAGTGCTTCCTTATCGATGCCGTAGCCGATGTTTTTAAGACTTTTCGCATTGCGGATATCGCCGGCTTTGTCAACGGTGAAGGAAACCAATGCGATCGCCTCCACATTAGCCCGACGTGCCACTTCCGGATATTTCAGATTTTGAAGCAGATATTGCATCAATGCCTCGTTGCCACCGGGAAACGCGGGCCGCTGCTCGGCCACTTTCATATCGTCATCATTGGTCGGGGACGAGGTGGATGCAGGAGTAACCGTATTTTCGGGAGCCATCGTCCGACCGACAATCACAGGGCCCGTGATTTGGTTTGCCGCCTTTTTAATGATCATTCCCAGCTCCTGATTGTTATCTGTAAGCTTAAATTCCTGCGTTTCATATGCAACGTGCGTGATGACCAGCTTTGAATTCGCAGGCACATTGTGCAGCTCAAACCGGCCATTCCGGTCTGTGGTTGTGCCGCGGGTCGTTCCCGCTATGATGATGGTGGCATCCTCGACCGGCCCGTCGATTTCATCGGCAATGAGCCCTCTGACCCGTATGGTTTGTTCAACTGCTGCTTTGAGCTGACCGATAGCCTGCATGGGCGGACGCGAAGCGGAAATGGCAACCGAAGATACCACAACGGGTAAAATCAGTAAATACTTGGTCAATAACCACCGTGAACTGCGTTTCTTGTAAATCATCTGGATCCGGCGTTTTAGCAATGATGAATTAAAAAAATGATTGGCAATAGCGATGTCCGGACTGCGCATTGCATACGCGACGAGGAATGAGGCATAATCGTTCCGGTCCGGAACAGGCTGATCGGCCAGGTATTCGTGGACGCTTTCAATGGAGCGCTTGTACAGCCACACGATAGGATTTGCCCAGAAGCATATTTTCAGCAACTCGATCAAAAGGACGTCGGCGGTGTGCCATTGGCGGATGTGCTCGTGTTCGTGCCGGATGACGGCATCGGGATTATGGTAGTAATCATGAGGGCTTAAAAACAGCCAGTGAAAGAATGAAAACGAGCTCCCGCCCTGAATGCCTGTGTTTTCGGGTAATATTAGTAATGTGTAATGATCCATATCGATCCTTTCGCTTCTCCCGGCCATTTTGTAAAGCTTGAAAACGCCCGAAGCGAATTTCCAGACCAAGGCCAATGCGAAGGCGACATAGAGTCCGGCAACCCAGTGCCATATGTTTATGCCCGCTTCGGGAGCTTTGTCGGCGACTACGGCCACCGAAATCGTGGCTTTCTGGTAGACCGTTTCCGGCACATAGATGGTTGTGATCGGCTCGTTCAAATGGACCGCGGGTAAAGCAAATGCGATCAGCAGCGTCCCCAGCAAGTAAAGCCGGTTCCAGTGAAAGAAGGTATGCTTTCGAAGCAGAAGCCAATAGCAGGCATAAAAGAGTAGCCAGTATGCATTGACTTTCGCCAGATAGAGGAGCGTTTCCATGCAGAGAGCAGTTACAGGGCCTATTTATCTTTGGTGGTGATGGAAACCACACCATTCGCGCCTTTCGAGCCGTAGATTTTCGTTGCTTCTGCGCCTTTGAATACGTTGATACTCTCAATTGTATTCGAATCCATTGTTTTGATCAGGCTGGCATCTTCCAACACTTCGCCATCCAATATATATAATGGTTGGCTTTCAGTAAATGGCTGCCCTTCCGGCCAGCGGATTTGAATGTTTGAACTGAATCTTTCTCCTGTACGCATCTCAGGTTGTGCTTCCAAAGTCTTACCGGGCAGGATAACTTCGTTCCCGATTTTTTGCGCCGTAGGCTTTGAAACAGGTTTGAAACTTACAACCGTTGTCTCCTTCTCTTTTTTGGGATCCAAAGCTGTATCCTCTCCCTCATCTGCCAGCATAAAGTTGATAGGTACTGTAAACTTCACGCTAACGGCTTTCCCGTCCTGCTTACCGGGTGTCCATTTAGGAAACTTGGAAATCACACGGATCGCTTCTTCGTCGCAGCCAAAGCCAATGCCTTTCAGAATTTTTACGTCTTCAATATCTCCGGTAGACGTCACGATGAAGTTGACAAAAACCTTTCCTTCTACGTTAGCTTTGGAGGCTGGTGTAGGATATTTGATATTCCGGCCCAGAAATTTGAACATTTCTTCATTTCCTCCGGGATATTCCGGAGCTTCTTCCACAACCGCGAAAATGGGTTCTTTGCCTCCCTTTTTCGCTTTCGTCTGCACGGTATCGTTTTCTTTTGACACCTGGCTTTCGCAGCCGGCGACGAGCAATGCGCTGGTTCCGATCATCGTTGCGGCAGCCACGTAGGTGCCCAGCATCCATTTGGATGTGCGGTTTTTATAGATCATCTGGATACGGTTTTTTAATTGAGATGGTTTGAAAAAGTGGTTGGTCAGCGACGCAACAGGCGCATTGAGCGCATATGCGACGAGGAATTGGGCATAATACTCACGGTTCGGGGCTTGCGCATCGGCCAGGTACTCGTGAATTTCTTGCAGCGACCGCTTGTACAACAGCAGCACGGGGTTGAACCAGAAAATGGTTCGTATGATTTCGATTAAGAGAATGTCGACACTGTGGCGCTGTTCGGTATGCACCATTTCGTGCCGCAAAATGGCGTCGAAGTGGTTTTCGTAATCATTATGGTTGATCACGATCCATTTCAGGAATGAAAACGAACCTACGTCGTTGGAGTTGATCAGGATCACCGTGCAATCTTCCAGCTCGATGAGCTCGCCTGAGCGCAGGTATTTGACGAGCTGGGCGATGTTGCGGGCCAGTTGGAAGGCAGCTACGGCCAGTCCGGCGGCATAGATCATCTTCAGGATCTGTATCCATGTCCAGGCCTGCTGCTTTTCAGGAGCGTTGCTTACCACCGCAAACGCCGAGGCATTCATTTCGTACACTACGGGCAGTTCCGGCGCCGCCGCAGGATAAATGATCTCTGGTAATGCAAAGGCGATCAGCAGAGAGCCGATCAGATACCAGCGGTTCCACTGAAAGAACGTATGCTTGCGCAGCATCAGCCAGTAACAAGCATAGAGTAGCGTCCAGTAAAGGCTGACCTTGCCGATGTATAATAAAGTTTCCATGGCTAACAGTGGTTTACTGGTCGTTTTTGTGTTGATTGATCAGCTTCATAATCTCGTCCAGCTCCTTGGTGTTGAGGTCGTTGTCCTTCACGAAAAAGGAAACCAGATTGGGGAGCGAATTATCAAAGTAGTTAACCATCAGTTGCTTCATCTCATGACGTTTGTATTCTTCTTCCGTGATGAGGGGAAAGTATTCATGCGTTTTTCCGTAGGCATTGTATCCCACCACCTCCTTTTTTTCAAGTATCCGGATAATGGTCGATACGGTGTTATATGCGGGCTTGGGTTCCGGCATTTCGGCGAGAATGTCTTTCACAAAGGCCTTTCTGAGTTGCCAGAGAATCCTCATGACTTCTTCTTCTGCCCGCGTCAGGTTACGGATTTCCATAGTGTTCTTTCTTTAAAATGGGTTACTAATAATAGGTAATTCAAATGTATGACTATTTGATTAGTTTCAAAACTATTTTATTAGTTATTTGAAAAAAATAAAAAACCGCCTCAGGAAATGTGACGGTTAAAACCTGATTTCGCTATCTGGAATATCTTATTATGCAAATCCTGAACCTTTGCTGCGAAGATATTGGCCTTCATTACACATAGCGCCGGGCATGATCGCTACCTGGTGGTCCCAGTCAAAGGTTGTCCAGTTGCCTGGTGTGGCTATCATTACTTGTTTTGTTTCTGTAAAAAACCAGATTACTTTCTCCACGCCGAATTCGAGTAACTTCATCGTTTTTAATGCTACATACTTGCTCTCTGTGGCGTCTTCAAGCTCAATGCGGGTGTCGACTTCGATCGAGATTGTGGGAGGGACTTGTACATAATTTAGATCGATTTTGTCAATTGTGAGCACATCTTTGTCAAAGATCATGATATCAGCGGCGAGATTGTTTCTCCGGTTAATATGCAAACCGGGCTCATTCGTAGCAATTATGTATCTGCCGCGATTGACCTGGTCAAAAAGGATACCAAGAAGATAACTGATAATATAAGTTTGTAGACCACTGCAACCCATGACGCCTTCCTCATTAATATTGCCCGCAAGAACTTCCTGATAGCCCTTGTAGTAGTAAGGTTTGCCATCAATAATCTCGCGGATCAGCGATGTAGGAATGCTTTCTTCAAGAGCGCTTTCAGGAATATCGAAGCCAGGTGTAGGTGAAGCTATCATAGGTTGATATCGGTTAGCTACTATTGAATATACAAAAAATAAACATGGATATTCAGCCAGATGTGCAAAGTAACCCGTTAGATGATCAAACGGGCCCGCAAAATAAAAAGCGCCGGAATAAACTTCCGACGCCTTTGCCTAGTATAATGTATCGTGATCGATTCTACTCCACCACGCTCAATTTCACCGTATTCGTCTTGCGTTGTCTTGAAACCGGCATGCTCAGGGTGTTGATGAATACATCTCCTTTTTGCAATTCTCCTTTTTCGACCAGGAATGATTTGATATCCTCGATCAGATCATCGGTAGAAACACCCTGATCGCGATCGTAAAAGAATACCTTCGTTCCCCAGTATAATGCGAGCTGGTTCATCAGCATTTTATTGGATGTGAAAATCAGCAGATTGGCCTTTGGGCGGTGGTGCGACAAACGGAATGACGTATAGCCAGACCGTGTAATACCGATGATCGCCGCAGCTTGTGTATCGCGCGCCAGACGGCATGCGCTCATCACCACATTGTCATTCAGTTTGTAGGTTCCAGGGGTGTCGTTAACAGCCGCGTGGTGTTTGAAATAAATGCTTTTGCTGTTAGCTTCCACTTTCTCAATGGTCCGGGTCATGCTTTCCACGGCCAGAAGCGGGTATTTACCGGAAGCAGTTTCAGCTGAAAGCATTACTGCATCGGCACCGTCGAGTACCGAGTTCGCTACGTCGTTCAGCTCGGCGCGGGTTGCACGCGGGCTTTCGATCATACTTTCGAGCATTTGCGTAGCCACGATCACAGGCTTGCCTGCGCGGTTGCATTTCTCGACGATCATTTTCTGGATCATCGGAACTTCTTCTGCCGGAAGTTCCACACCGAGGTCACCACGGGCAACCATGATACCGTCCGTAGCTTCGATGATCTCATCGATATTCAGGATTGCTTCAGGCTTCTCGATTTTCGCTACAACGCGGGCGATCTTACCTTTGTTGGCAATATATTCCTTCACTTTTGTGATTTCTTCCGCAGTGCGAACGAACGACAAAGCGATCCATTCTACATTGTTTTCAAGACCGAAATCCAGATCTTCCCAGTCTTTCGGTGTTACCGAAGGCATCGAAACCCGCGTATTAGGCAGATTTACACCCTTTTTAGATTTCAGGTAACCACCATAAATAACCTCCGTGATTACATCCGTTCCTTCGATTCCGGTTACCAGCACTTCCAGTTTACCATCATCCATCAACACGCGGTCACCGATTTTTACATCATTGTACATTCCATCGTAAGGCGTGCTCACTTTCTCGGCAGTACCCAGCACTTCGGTATTCGAAAGGATCAGTTTCTTTCCTGATTCGATCAGAACGCCGTCTTTCTCAGCTACAAGACCGATACGGATCTTGGGGCCCTGCAAATCCTGAAGAATAGCCAGGTTAAGGCCGTGCTCTTCGTTGATTTCGCGGATGTTGGTAAGTCTTTCCAGATGGTCAGCGTGGGTGCCGTGGGAGAAGTTCAAACGGAACACGTTCACTCCTGCTTTGGCCAATGCGTATAATGTTTCTTTCGATTCCGAGGTAGGACCTACGGTTGCAACAATTCTGGTTTTTTTGGAAGACATAAAGTTAATGTGCAGTAAAAATGATGTTTTATAAACAATCCACGTCAATCACGACCTGGATGCTTTTTAGCGTCTTGTCAGTCAGTATGTCAATTACTTTTTCCTGAATAAATGACTTTGCCGCCTTAAAATTAATCTTTTCTCGTTCAAGTTTCACGAGAATGTCGAACAAAAACTGATTTCTTACTCTTTCTACGAGCGGAGGTTGTGGTCCTAAAACCCTGCTCGCGCCCAAATGGGCCGTCAGCTTTTCGGCCAATGCTTTTGCGGCCCGGCTGGCTGTTCCCTCGTCGACATGCTTGACTGTGACCTTTATCAACCGCGTGAAAGGCGGGTAGCTAAACTTCTCACGTTCTGCGATTTCTGCTTCATACATGCCCTCGTAGTCATTATTGATGATTTTCTCAAGCAATGGCTGGCCGGGATTAGCGGTTTGGATCAAAACCTTTCCGGGCTTGTCGGCCCGCCGGCCCGCGCGCCCGCTTACCTGCGTAAGCATCTGGAATGCGCGTTCGGATGCCCGGAATTCGGGGAAGTGGATAATGCGGTCGGCATCGAAAATACCAACCACGCTTACATTAT
The DNA here is from genome assembly GCA_965649915.1 of uncultured Dyadobacter sp. Taxonomy (GTDB): domain Bacteria; phylum Bacteroidota; class Bacteroidia; order Cytophagales; family Spirosomataceae; genus Dyadobacter. The sequence continues at coordinate 19,517 of CBFGMV010000107.1, read as the reverse complement.
CGAAATCGAGTCCTTTGCTGACCATTTGGGTTCCCACCAGGATATCGATCCCGCCTTCCTCAAAATCCTGGATAATCTGCTGATAGGCATTCTTCGCCCTCGTAGTGTCGAGGTCCATCCGCTGCACACGCGCCTCCGGATACATGACGTTGATTTCCTCTTCGATCTTTTCAGTTCCGTACCCCATGGTCTTCACCTTGGGCGATCCGCAATGCGGACAGGTACGGGGGACTTCTTCCTTATGTCCGCAGTAATGGCAGCGTAATTCACGTGCCTTCATATGATAAGTAAGGCTTACGTCGCAATTGCCGCATTGCGAGATCCAGTTGCATTCTTCGCATTGCAGGTAGGGCGAATAGCCTCTGCGGTTCTGGAAGAGTATGGTCTGCTCTTTGTTTTTAAGGTTATATTCCAGATGATTCAGCAAGACAGATGAAAATTCATTCTTCATCTGTTTCTGCCTTTTTTCTTTCTTCGTATCGATCAGTTCGAAACGTGGCAATGCAGCATTGCCAAAACGTTGTTTGATTTCCACTAGCCCGTAACGGCCGCTTTTTGCATGGAAATAGCTTTCCAGGGATGGCGTCGCAGAGCCAAGAAGCGTTTTGCCCCGATGCATGTAGGACATAATGACGGCAACATCGCGTGCATTGTAACGGGGAGCCGGGTCGTGTTGTTTATAGGATGTTTCGTGCTCTTCGTCCACAATGATCAAGCCCAGGTTGTCGAAGGGCAGGAAAATGGCAGATCGTACGCCCACCACGAATTGAAATTTGCCGTCCAGAATGCCTTTCCATACCTCCACACGTTCGTTGTCGGAGAATTTGGAATGGTAAATGCCCATTACATCGCCAAATACCTTTCGCAGCCTTACCACAATTTGTGTGGTCAAAGCGATTTCAGGGAGCAGGAACAGTACTTGCGAACCACTTTCCAGCACTTGTTTGATGAGTTCGATATAGACCTCTGTTTTTCCACTTCCGGTAATGCCATGGAGGAGTACGACCTCTTTTTCCTGAAAGAGCGCATGGATCTGCTGAGTCGCTTCCTGCTGCGAGTCCGTGAGCGTAATGTTTCCCAAAGTACTCGCCGGAATGTCATCAAACCGGGATACGAATATTTCGAATTGCTCGAATATGCCTTTCTTAATCAGCGTGTTCAGGGAAGCATCCGAAATGCTGTCGTCCTGTGTGAATATGGATTTGTCGAGGCCTTTGTGATTTAATTCTGGATTATTGTAAACAGGAATGAAGCTGAGGTATTTCAGCAGAATCTCCTGTTGTTTGGGTGTTTTGTCAAGATCGTTGGCCAGTTTGGAAAGCACTTCACCGCTTGTGTACCGGGACGTTAACCTTATTTTCTTCGCTACTTTGGGCTTGTAACGTTCTTTCACCTCTTCATACAGGATCACTGCTCTTTTCCCGACCAGCGATTTGATGATGGAGGTGATATTGGACTTTTGCAACAGTCTTTCCACCTCTTCATAGGAGAGGGTCTGGTGCTTCCGGATCTCTTCGAGGACTATGCGCTCCTGGTCGGTGAGCAAATCATCATATTCAAATTCCGGATTCAGTTGTATCCTTGATTGACTGGTTATTTTGAGTCCGGCCGGCAGCGCTACATTCATGACCTCGCCAATATTGCAGAGGTAATAGTCTGCGATCCAGTTGAACAGTTCCAGCTGATGGGAGGTGACGATCGGCTGCTCATCCAGCAATTCCAGGATGTATTTGGCCTGGTATTTCACAGGCGGGTTGGAATGCAACTGCGCGACGACGGCCGTAATGACCCTTTTTTGCCCAAACTGCACGATAACCCTTGCACCGATTTTGATCAATGCCGTCATTTCCCTCGGAACCCGGTAGGTAAACAGGGAGGGAATGGGTACCGGCAGGATCAGGTCGGCAAAAAGAGTAGTTTCTTCCTCGAAAAGGGAGGTCATTGTATAAAATCTTTAAATCTGCGGCAAGTAAGCAATTTGTGTTCAAGCAATCAATGAAACTTCGAGGGTAGCTGCGTGCTCCCAGTCGACCATTGCGTTGAACAGTCTGATATGGCTGAACGCTGGGATGTCTTCTTCCCTGATTTCAGCCGCTTCGATCTCCCCGCGATCCAGCAGGAGCGCGCGTTGGGTACCGGGTAACAGCGGGGCGCTCGGCGTAAACCATCTTGTTCCGTCGAAGAACGCCACATTGCAATAGTTGGAGTCGGTTACGAGACCTTTTTTTATGATCAGAATCTCATCGGCATCTCCGCGCATCGCAAAGAGCGTGTTCAGCGTATCCCGGTTGTCGTATTTGTAGGAATAATCAATTTTATCATGATAAACCCGGCGTATTTTATGGATTGATCGCCGCGCATAGGGCTCCCATTTAATGACTTCCACCTGGCTGCTGTAAGAAAGTCTGCATTTATACATTCCCTCGCCGACGTTTGCCGGAATTTCGAGGAGTTCGGCCAAAGTCCAGACATCTGTATGGCCAAACAGCTCGTGACGGGTTTTGTTCAGGCGTGCTTCGTGGTAGGGCAGGTTTTTTAAATGTCGATTTTCAACACAAATGGTTTCAAAGCACAGCATGCGGGACGTAGCTAAACGGGAGATAAACTTTATCGATGACTTCCTGATACTCGCTCAGTGCATTGCTGAGTGCGGTAATGCCGCCACCACTTTTAAATACCATACCTTTTTCATCCTGTTCGATGAAGCGGATCATCACAGCACTTTCGAAATGCTGCCCGTCGAAATAGCCCATTACGCCGGTGTAGTAACCTCTCTCATAGCCTTCGGCTTGCCGGATGATTTGCAATGTGCTGGGTTTCGGCGCACCGGTTATGGAACCAGCCGGCAAAAGTTTCATTAGCAGATCACCGTATTGGCCATCGAATGAGCCGGGGAGTAAGCCTGCAATTTCAGAACTCACCTGCAAAAGTGTTTTGTCATGCGTATGAATGCGGTCGATGTACCGGTATCTTTCCACCCATACCTTTTCCGCGACCATACTGATGTCATTGCGGATCAGGTCCACGATCGTCGCGTGCTCGGCCGTTTCTTTATGATCGGAAAGAATTACATTTTCCGCGTCAGGCACGGAAGCGTCAATGGTGCCTTTCATCGGAAATGAGGCAATGCGATTGCCCTTGATCCGAACGAATATCTCCGGTGAAAAACAGGCAAATTCATTTTTATAGAACAGCCGGTAAGGCGCCTCGCTGTGTTGAAAGATCTGTTGAAGTGTCAGGTTCGTTGTAATAGGGGTAGGAACCGAAAGGTTTACCAGAAATGAGTTGCCTGCCCTCAGATTGTCCAGCACACAATTGAACCTGGCCTGGTAAGCATCGAATGCAATGGGTTGTTTGTCGAAATAAACGTGTTCGGGTAGCTCGCCCCGTTGCGCGTCATCGTAATTCGTAAAGCCATTCAGGTTGAAGAGCATTTCGGATGGATCGACTTCGCTCAGCTTCCATGCAACTGGTTTTTGAAACTGATAATCCACCAAAAAAACGAAAGGGGTTTTTGCCCTGCCCCATTCATTTAATTTTTCGGTAAAGTCGCTGACCGCGTTTTTCAAGCTAAAATTGGTATTATCAGACATCCTGAACAGCTAGCGAATTTACAAAGTTCAGAAACCAATATCTAAATTAGGGGGTTAAAAGAGAGGCAAAGGCCGAAACCGGCCGAAGGATAGCTGAACCAAAATGCACATTTACGACGCAATTATCATCGGAGGCGGTCCCTGCGGCCTCGCAATGGGTGTTGAGCTGGCCAAGAGCGGCCTCGACTACCTGATTCTTGAAAAAGGAAACCTGACGGAGTCTATCCGGCGCTATCCGCGGCGGATGAAGTTTTTCTCAACCGCCGAGAATATCGAAATCGGAGGGATTCCCTTCGCGATCTCCGACGTAAAAGCCAACCGTAACGAGGCATTGCAGTATTATCGCAAGGTAGCCGGTTATTTTCACCTGAATTTCAGGTTGTTTGTCGATGTGGATCGAAGCGAAAAGCAGGCCGACGGTACATTTCTGACGTATTCCAATGACGGTCAGGTTTTTCAATCGAAAAAGGTAATTCTGGCAACCGGCTATTTTGATGTCCCTCGCATGCTGAATGTGCCGGGTGAAGCCCTCCCGCATGTTTCGCATTATTATGATGAGCCATTCCGGTACTCCTACACCAATGTGGTGCTGGTAGGAGGCTCCAATTCGTCTGTGGAGGCGGCACTGGAATTGTACCGCCATGATGCGCGCGTTACGATCGTGCATAAGGAGGCCGATTTTCGCACTAAAGTAAAATACTGGCTGATCCCGGACGTGAAGAACAGGGTCAAGGAGGGAAAGATCCACACGCGGTTTAATTCCATCACGAAGGCCATTGAGCCCGGGAGAATGCTGATTGAAAACACCGAAACCGGTGAGGAAGAATGGTTACCCGCTGATTTCGTCTTCTTACTGGTAGGTTACCTGCCCGACGAACATTTGCTTGCACGATGTGGTGTTACGCTTGATCCGGCCACCAAAGTGCCGGAGTACGACCGGGATACTTTTGAGACGAACGTGCCGGGATTGTACCTCTGCGGTACCGTGCTGGCTGGGGTATTTACAGAAAAGGTGTTCATTGAAAACGGGCGTGACCATGCAGCCGCCATCGCCGATCATCTGGCAGGACGTGAAGTGCGTAAGGTGAAGGAGCTGATCGACCGGATTTAAGAAGCCTATGCAGCCGTAAACCGTTAAAACAAAGATTTACTCGTTTACAAATACCAGTTTACGCTTTTTCTTTTTGGTGGAAATCTTCTCGATTTTACCAATTAATCCGTTAGCTCCAACGCCGTAGCCGACGTTACCGGCGAAGCTAAGCGAATGAAAACCTTCTTTTCCCAATACTCCCCAGGTTTTGCCGCGATCGAGCGATACGCTGCTGCCCGACGGGCCGGATGCTACCAGGACATAGTTGTCGGAGCGGATCTGGGTGTCGCCATTCCAGGTTGCATTGGTTTTATGGTAAATGGTCACGGATTCCTTTAATCCTGCGGGTTTGGTCATGCCGGCCAGGGTCCAGGTAACGCCTCCATCGGTGGTCAGAAGCACATTTTGCGTGGAATCTGTGGTTTTTTTATAATCTCCTCCTACTGCAATCCCATTCTTTTTAGACCAGAAATGCAAACCGAAAATGCCGCTGGTTGGTCCTGCGGGTAATGGCGTCGCCGAAACCTGCCAGGTCTGGCCGTAATCTTCCGATCGGAAAACGCGGGCCATTTTGCCGCCGCCTGTGCCTATGAACGCCACGCCGTTTCCGTTCGTGACAATGGAAGTACCGCTGGCGGCAAAGCACGCTTCGCCGGGTTCGGCTGCCGGGCGTTTGTCGAGCGGGAGTTCCTGCCAGCTTTTACCGCCATCATCCGTAGTGAGTACAAACAATTTGTTTTGAACGGGATCGCCCAGGCAAATGCCTTTATTTTTATCCCAAAAGTCGATTCCATCCAGAAAAACCCCATTTTGTGTAGTTTGGTACACAAGCTTCCAACTTTCGCCACCGTCCTCGGTCCTGTAAATACGGGCCTTATCCTTCTCAGATTCTCCGGCGCTCATGGCAACGGCTACCTGTTTGTCGAAAGCATGGATATCGCGAAAGTCAAGGGAATCGGCACCTGACACTTTATAGGTGGTCCAGGTATGCCCGCCGTTCGTTGTTTTCAGAACAGTACCCTTTGTACCTCCGATCCAGCAAATAGTAGGAGCCACGGCATGTACTGCGCGCATATGGATCTTCGTTTTGATATCGATGACGTTCCATTGCGCGTGGGTGAAGCTTGTTGTCAGGGAGAAAAAGAGTGGCAGGATAACTGAACAAAAGCCGTTCAATGGAAATTGGGACGCTGATTTGCGAAGTGGCACAGTATTTTGTTATTTTTCAGTTCTAATGATTTATTAACACAAAATAGGAAATTCATATGAACAAGAACCAAAAATTTTTGATCGGCTCAATCGGAGCATTGTTGACAGGCATTGCGATTGGCCTTCTGGTGGCTCCTAAAAATGGTAAGGATACCCGCAAGTTGCTCAAAAATAAGGCGAATGATCTGGGCGGTACAGCCAAAGACAAGTATGAAAGAAGCCTCGAAGAACTTTCTCATCTGGCCGACAAGCTCAAAGAAGGATTCGTTAAGAACGTAAATACTGCAAAAGACAAGGCAAATACGGTGGCTGACAATGTGAACGAGAGGGTTCGCAGCGCGGTCAACAACAATGCTTGATAACTACTCCGATATTCACGACATTGAAAGGGCTGTTTCTTACGGGAACCGGCCCTTTTTAATTACAATCAGGGGATTTTTGCCAGTACCTCACTGATCGCCTGATTGATGTCTTCCTTGAAATTCTTTGTTTTTTCAGGAATGATCCCGCTGGCGCCTCCCTGCCACACCATCTGGTTGTTGGCTGCATCCACAAGATCGACAACGATTGTTCCTTCGCGGTATTTGCCCGTTACCACTTCCTCGCTTTTCCAGGAATAGCGCCGCTGTCCCATGTAGCGTGGTAGCCCGTCGGTACGGAAGTCGGTTTGCCGGGTTTGTACCTGGTCTTTCACATTCAGGGCAATATTAATTTTCAGGCTTGGATCACGTGCTTCGTCCAGGCCACGTGCCTGGAGGTTTTTAGCAATTGCTTCTTTGATAATGCCGACGTTCTGTTCATAATTTCCAGACAGCGTGTCCCCTGTGGCTTCAATGTCAAAAAAACCATAGGTGGAATAGTCCGAAAGCTTGAAGGACTCTGCCTTCTTGGTTTTCAGGATTTTGTAGGACGATCCGCAAGCGGTCAGCAAGATAGATAAGCTGAGTAAGGCCAAAAACAACGCGTTTTTCATAACTGGCGAATATGTAGTTGAATTATCCGATAACGCTTCCGAGTTCTTTCGCCGCTGCCATGCTGATGCCTTTATAGAACATGAATTCTGTCATGACAGCAAGCTGCTCGTCTTCCGTGCGTGCCTGCGTTGCTTGCTGGAGACATACTTTCATTTTCTCTTCGATAAAGGCCTTTTTAAGCCTTAGAATATTGTTGAATGCGGTTTTGTCCAGTACGTCGGTTTCGAAAGGCACGTAGATCTCGTACTTGTCCTTCCACAATTCACTCAACTCATGCTTCTGGGTGAGCCATTCTATGGTAAGGTTCCTGATTTCCGCCTCATGATGTTGGAGGAAATAGTTGGTCGACAATACTTGCCTGCGATTGAAATTCTCCCGGAAGAGCGTCAGCAAATGTTGGAATATAGGGTCTTTCAAATCGATGCCTTCGATTTGCTCCAGCACATACTGACACACGGTAATACTGGGTTCCAGCTCCCGGGCGCCGTGGACGACGAGCAACTTCACGAATGCCTCTTCCTGGTAATGCAGTTTTGTCCTCTGAAATGATTCGGGGGCAGCTTCCTCAGGTGCGAATGGGTTAACGGATGGCTCTCCCGCGCCTGGTCCGAACCCGTCGCTGAACAATGCATCGAGGTCATCGGGACCTTCGGGTGGCGCATTGAATGGCCGGGATTGTCTTTCAGCCGGTTTAGCGGTGTGCTGTTTGCGCAGCAACTTGTTCCCTTCCGTGATCAGCATTTGCTCGTCTACCCGCATCATTTCCGAGGTGCGATGGAAGAACACCTGCCGCTTGATTGCGTCCGGAATTTTGACAATGCTGTTGACAACCTCCTGAATTACCGCTGCGAGCCGGAAAGGGTCATTCCCGGCATCCTGCAAAAGGATTTCCGTTTTAAAGGTAATGAAGTCCTTGGAGGCTTTTTTGAGATGCTCTTTGAAGGCTTCGGCACCTACTCTTCTGACATAACTGTCGGGGTCTTCGCCATCGGGAAAAAGAACGACGCTTACATTCAAACCCTCTTCTAAAACAAGGTCCAGCCCGCGTAATGCGGCCTTGATCCCTGCCATATCGCCATCATATAGAATCGTAATATTGGGCGTAAAGCGACCGATGAGCCGGATCTGCTCGACCGTCAGCGAAGTGCCCGAGGAAGCCACAACGTTTTCGATCCCAGCCTGATGCAGGGAAATTACGTCGGTGTAGCCCTCCACCAGATAGCAATGCTCGACCTGCCGGATTGCATTCTTGGCCTGATATATGCCGTAAAGTACTTCGCTTTTGTGATAGACCTCGGTTTCGGGGGAATTGAGATATTTAGGTTGATTTTTGTCCGACTTCAATATCCTCGCCCCGAATGCGATCGTTTTCCCGGCGATGTTATGGATCGGGAAAATTACCCTGCCCCTGAAACGGTCATAACCGGCGGTCTGGCTGCCCTCTTTGTGGATAAGAAGGCCCGCCTTTTCCAGCACTTCGGCAGAATAACCCTTTTCTAATGCTTCTTTGGAGAAAGCATCCCAATTATCAAGACTGTAACCGAGCTCGAATTTCTTACGGATTTCGTTTGTAAATCCTCGCTCGCGGAAATAGCTTAAACCGATAGCCTGGCCTTCGTCGCTATTGTGCAGCTGGTGCTGATAGTAGTTTTTCGCGTAGTTTAGGATGATGTATAAACTCTCCCGCGCGTTCTGCCGGACGGTTTCCTCGTCTGTAAGTTCTTCCTCTTCAATTTCAATATTGTACTTGCCAGCCAGGTAGCGTAATGCCTCGCCATAGCCGATCCCGTCCACATCCATCACAAATTTGATAGAATCGCCTGCGGCTCCACAGCCGAAGCATTTGTAAATCTGCCGGGAGGGATTGACGTTGAAGGATGGTGTTTTCTCGTTGTGAAACGGGCAGCAAGCGGAATAATTGGCCCCTTTCTTTTTCAGGGACACAAAATCCCCGACAACCTCCACAATATCTGCGGCGTGCTTGATCCTTTCGACGGTTTCGGGATTGATGCGCATAATTCCAGTTGGTTCAGTTGACGTGGTCCCGCAACTTCACCGGATTTTTTGTTTTTTTATCGAGCTTCATGTTCAGCAGTTCCACAAGGAATGAAAAGGCCATTGCGAAATAGGCGTAGCCTTTCGGAATTTCGTAGTGGAATGCTTCTGCTACGAGGAGCGTACCAATCATCAACAAAAATGACAGCGCCAAAATTTTGATAGAGGGGTGATTATTTACAAAATCGCCGATTTTGGCCGCAAAAGCGATCATAATAAATGTGGAGGCGATGACAGCAATGATCATAATCGGGACTTCTTTCACTAATCCGACCGCGGTGAGTACGGAATCGAAGGAAAATATGATATTGAGCAATGCGATCTGTATCAGCGCATTGCCGAAAGTCATCGACTTTTTTTGAGAAATATCACCGGACGGTAAATCCTCAGGCTCACCTTCCAGCTTGTGATGTATTTCTTTAGTGGTGCTGTAAAGCAGGAACAAGCCGCCTCCCAGCAGGATAAGGTCGCGACCACTGAACCCATGGCCGAAAAGATTGATCAGATCGTGTTTCAGGCCAATAACCCAGGAAATCGCAAAGAGCAGTGCAATTCTAAGTACCAGGGCAATAAGGAGTCCGTTGTTTTGTGCTTTCTTCCTTTGGTCAACCGGGAGCTTGCCTGAAACAATTGTGATGAAAATGACGTTATCTATTCCCAGAACGACTTCAAGCAGGGTAAGGGTGAGTAGGCTGATAAGTGCGTCTGTTGTCAAAAGTGATTCCATGTAATGAGTTTGGTAAGTCTTGGTTTCGCGAAAGTAATCAGGCAGAGATGTTTGAACAATAATTACGCCAATTTTCCGTAATTTTGACGTATAGGGAATCTGAAGGAGAAAATTTTTATGGAAATGTCCATTATTTTCTCATTAGAATTTTGAAATTCGCTCCCTAAAGTTTTTTTCTGATTACTTTAGTTTGTTATTTTGCGGTATTGAAATGTAACAGGAAATTTATCAAATCGATATATAGATATTAAAAATATAGTGTGTGTATAGTGTGAAACAGGGCATGGAAATTTTTCTATGCCTTTGTTTTTTGTACTGATCATCAGTTATTTACAACACATCACCTTTAGCAACCTATAAATATCCGTCAAAGCACCTACCGGGTCTTCGTGCCTCGCGGGGGTGGTACGAAGCTCGCGAGCCTGGGCAAGACTCTCTTCCAAATCAATCTTAGAAAACGTTTCGAAAACAGCGCAAAATGCCGGTCGATCAACCGCGTTTGAGGCTATGACAGGCACGCTCAGTTCCCGCGCTTCGTGAACAGACAGGGAGACCCCGTCCGTCGTCGTGTTACGGATGAAGGCATCAGATAATTTCAGGATTTGCCGGAATTCATGCGGTTGATCAACAAATAGCACATTGTCAGGTATTTGACTGAAATGTCTTCCGATAAATTTCCGATAGCTTCCCGATGGGTCGGATACCAGCAGCAGGTGTTCCGGATAATCCGAAAACCGGCGTACCATTTCCGAAATGCCATATATCTCATTACCGGCTTTGTCGAATGTCACATTCCAGGCATTCGTGCAGAAAGTGTACTTATAATTAGCCTGCCTATCCGCTATTTCATTGGCCAGGAGCGGGGATAGCGGATCCATTTCAGGAGAGGAAATGAAGGTTGAGATCTGCCTGGAATGCCTGTTTCGTAACCTTGCGGCGTATAGGCTTGCACGATCCTGTAAAATGGGAACTGACGCCAGTACGGAAGAAAGCATCACCAGGTAATTCCCAAAGACATTATACCTTCCCCATTGCCCATGATAGGTGATGATCAGCTTTTTGCGCGTGAGGCAACAAAAAAATGCAAACACCAGTTGGAGCCAGGGCCTTGAAAAATGGATATGGATAATCCGATGGATGAAAATTTCCGTCAAAACGGTTATGGTCGGATCTTTCCCGGGATCGCAAAAAGTGAAGTTAAAACCTCTTTTCCGCAAGCTTTCCGTCAGCCTCTTTACATGGATCGTCACTCCGCCAATGGGCGGTGGTATTTTGCCAACAATCAGGACTTTATGCATCGGTATGGCGCGTTAACCGGATGTTTTTTCCATAAAAATGAAGAGACAAAAGCAGGATCGGAGCAATGCAGTTAATGGTTACGCTTCTGGCCGGGATGATGACAAACACGCTGCCGACCGAATGTACAAATACCAGATAGGCGATAAGGGCTAATAAAAGCAAGGACAGTTTTTTATCCGTTACCACAAGTTGGAAAAGATTGTAACCAAGGCCTGTCAAAACGGAGTACACGTAGATCGCACCAACCAGACCTTGCTCAGCCAGGAGCGTGAAAAACATGGAATGCGCTTCACGGTATCCCGGCCCGAGCACTTCGAAACTACCTATTCCGTGGCCGTAGACCGGACTGTCCAGAAAGAGCCGGTAAGCCATTGAACGGATCTCGGAGCGGCCACTGGCCTCCTGTAACTGTTGTAGGGCGGGAGTAAAGTACTGAAAATCAGCGAAACGTAATTGCCAGGAATACGCAAGCTCTTCATTGATCATGGCGACGAGTTTTGCGGCATAAGGCACCAGCAGAACTCCTGACAACATGAGCACTGCAAAACGCCAAAGCCCCCCGGCCAATAAAATGGAACTGGCGAGGTAAGGGCTGACAATGAATACGGCACCGCGTGAAAATGATAGCAATACCACACCGGCGAAAATCAATGTCATCACCGGAATCCAAAAAGAACTATTGACAAGACGCCTGAAAAAAAGCAGTACAAATGGCCATAACAGCACAAAGTAGGCCATTGTAACATTAGTATCTGAAATATTTCTGGTTACAAGCAGATTATCCGATCCTTTGTACCGGGCACCGGCGAATACCAGACCGAAAGTTCCGACGGCAAGGATCAGAAAAACCATACACAGCGATTTTTCGAGTTCGGAGTCGAAGCCGGGAATTTTGGATAGTGCGTTCAGGTATATATAATACATTGGAATTGTAACGAGGAAAAGGGTGAATGCCCCCGCGATGATAGCGGACAGATTGGGAGAAATAATGAGGTAAATAAAATGGAGCAGGAGCCATGAAGCGGTCAATAGTTTCTCGGAGCTGTCGAGCCTTGATTTGTGCCTGAGAATAAAATTGAACAGATACATGTCCAGGAACAGGAATGGCATAAGTCGCCATAAAGAGTTAGCACCCGCCGGGAAATCATATTTTTGAAACAAATGCAAGAATTGTGTCAGAACGGGAATGCTGAGAACATGAAAGACTTTATGATTGGAATTGAAAAATAACGCAAGGAAGCAGTACAGGTAGAAAGCCAGGACAATAGTCGCCTGAATGGAATCACCGCCAAGAGCCGCAAGGGCTTCAAACCAAGTTGTTGACGGCCATGCGATGGCAAGAGCGAGCAATGCTTTGAAAGATGCTTCGCAAATCAACTTAACCATCTATAAATAAATTGTTTAGTGAGCTCTGTCGACACTGGTTTGGCATGATGAATGAAAGCGGTAATCGAATTTTTATAATCCGGCGTTCCGTCAGGCGCACTCAGGATATCATTGAGGCATCGGAACAATTCCTGCCTGGTGTGAACCCGGTGATCTATCCGGAGATTATTGAGCCTTACTTGATGTGAGTAGTCATAAAGCCTGGCGGCAGATCGATGGTGGGAGTTATCGCGTGCGTCATAAACAACACTGATAACCGGTTTGTCACATGCTGCTGCATCCAGGCGCATTGTGGATGCTATCTGCACACATACATGGCATGCCCGAAGCTGCGCCTCAAGGGACTGTAGAAAATCGGGAGGCGGGATCCGGCCGTTGAATAAGGAGTCCTGAAAAGGCGAAATGAGGTGTAGATTAGGAATATGGGCAAACTGCTGATAAGCCGCCTGATCGTCGCCCGGATGGCAACGTACCCATATGACCAGGTTGGATTTAGTCGATGCGTATTCGATAAGGTGTTCAAGAATGTAGCGCTGGCAGGCGATGTGCCTGGTGGCACTGGTCGCGAATAGAATTATTTTTTCTTCGGGCCTGACGATTAGTTGCCGCTGAGGGGCACATGATTTTTCCCGGAAGTATATGTCAAATCGGGGAATGCCGGTAATTCTGATCTGCCCGTTTATGCCAAATATCGAATAGAACCGACGATACTCATCTGCCATGGAGCTGTTCCAAACGATAATGAGGTCATGGTCTGCATTGATCAGACCTTTGGAAGTAAGATTATCCCAACTGATTACTATCGGTGCCTTCTTAATTTTCAGAGAGTTAACGACTTCATTTTCTCGGATGTCCAGCGGGGATGTGGAAATGACACCAAGAAAGCGGTGTCGACTTAGGATGGAATAACGTTGTGGTCGTGTTAGTAGTCTGATCAATATTTTTCGGGTCAGTATAAGCACCAGTCTTATCAGGTGCAGGATGGTATGATTCTCCGAGATTGTCAGAATTATCCGCCTTAGCAATCTGGAACGCTGCATCATCTTGATATCCAGCGTTTCAATTTTGAAAAAGGAGTAGAACAGCAATTTTTGCGAAATGCGTAGCCATCTCACAGGTTTGTCTACATGTGGAATGGGCGTGGGGATCAGCTGCATTGTTGTCTGGAAATGCGCGTTTAAATGTCCGGCATCTCTGTGCGTAATCACATCGGACATGATCAATACCGTGTATTCCTCTTCCAGTTTTTTCAGTAGACCCGAATGAATGACATTAATGGCAGCGAAAATGTTGGTGATGATGATCAGGATATTGCCTTTTGTTTCTCGTTCCATTCTTGTATCATGTTTTCTGCCCGAATCCAATCGACATGAGTGTCGATATTGATGTTTGCGGCATGATCGTCGATCAGCGCTGATATCTTGCCTCCTGTCATAATCCCTTCCTGAATGAGCGTCGTTCTTGTGATGTAGATCTGGCCGTCCCGGGAGTAGGCAGTCGGCAAATCCTGTCGTCTGGTGATGACCGTGCCCGGGAGCTTTTTTTCAAGGAAATTTTCCTTTTCCTGATAAGCCCAGTGCGGGTTAAACTGTTCCGGTATTTTTCGGACGGTCACCAGACTATCCGCGCCCTGGTCAAGGATTTGACGAATAGCTTTATCGATAAGGCCTGGCTTCCGGAATGGGGACGTCGGTTGGAGCAGCACGACGAAGTCAAAGTAATGCCCGGCACTGCCATAGTAATCAATAGCATGCCGGACCACCTCTATCATGGGTGTATGGTCTGTTGCGAGTGCGTCGGGTCGAAGGAAGGGAGCGGCGACGCAGTGGAATTGTCGTGCAAAACGGCTCGTTTCCGAGCTATCGGTGGACACTGCCAGGGTGTGCAGCAAATCGGATTGCTGCGCCGATTCTATGGTGTATTGAATGAGCGGCTTTCCTCCCAGCACTTTCATATTCTTGCCGGGAATTCCTTTTGAACCCATTCTGGCAGGGATTAGTCCGAGCGTTTTTGATTTCATAAGGCAGGGAGAACATGTTTTTCTACAATGAGGGGTGTTGTGGCCAACAAGCGGGCGATTTTTGTCCCTGCATCTCCGTTTCCGTAAAGATGTACCGGCTCGTAGGGACCGTGAGCGAGCTGGTATCGGACGGCTGATATGATGGATCCGGTTTCCGGTTTGCAGTCTACCACATTGGTGCTCCTTTCGCGTCCGCACTGCCGGCTTCCGATATTCACCACCGGGATTCCCATTGAACTGCCTTCGCGGATTCCCACGCTCGAATTACCAATCAGGCAGGCGCATTTTTTCAGCAACGCTAGAAAATGTGCGGATTCCATATGCTTGAAGAAGTGGACAGGGGCCTTCACGTTTCGCTCCCTGAATGCCCTGATACCTTGCGAGATGCCCGTGCTTCCGGGATCGGCGTTTGGCCAGAACCAAATTGTGGAAATTTTCAATGCTTCGATCGCTTCCAAAGTACATTCGATCTGCCATCTTGAATGCTCGGCCTCGGTGGTGACTGGGTGCTGAAGAACAACGAGGTATGGGAAATGCAAATCGGGTTTTGCTCCTACGCCCCCGTAAGTGTCGTAAGGATCGAAGTGGATAGGTTCATGATGATGAACGAGATCAATGGAGGGACATCCTGTGCAATGAATTCGGGCAGGCGGAATTCCGCGGCCGATCAGATGTTTTTTCGATTGCTCGGTAGCTACGAAATGGAGATCTGCAAGCTGGGTGACTCCATTCCTGATTTTGTCATCGATGCTGCCTGTCACCTCGCCACCCTGAATATGCACCAGAGGGACGTTCATGTTGATCGCAGCAATGGCAGTGGCAATGGTTTCAAACCGGTCTGCTATTGTGATCACCATATCCGGTCGATGGTTTGCGAAGAAAGTCGCAAGTTCTATCACGGCCAGACCGGTCGTCTTGGCCGAGGAGGTCAGGCTTTCCACCTCCATTAGATTGGCAATGCTGCCTGCAATTTCAAAACCTGCTGCCCGGAGGTGTGGAATAATGTTGCCGAACCTGCCGAGTAGCGCACTACTGGTCACCACAATCTGGTAATCGAGGGAAGGATGGGCCTTGATCGCTTCCAGCACTGTTTTTATACGGCTGTAACTTGCCCTGGCAGTAATGACGATACAAATTTTACGCATTGCTAAGATGTGTTTGAGTGATGAATTCCCATTGTTGTATGTCCCGGGTCAGGGTTTTCTCCACTACCTCCTGATAATGTTTTGGAGGAATCCCATAGCCGGCCGGTTTTTTGGATTCCAGATCCTCCTGACGTACCCGATCACCTTTTTGCAGATGCTTGTTTACAGAGAGCGATTTCCCGAAAAGGGTCTTTAATGGGCCAAATCCGGCGTTGTTGTTTTTGTCAACCGGGGAGTTCAAAGCAGTTTCGATTTGCCGTATGCCGGTAATCATCGTTTTTGCCTGCTCGATGGTGATGGATGACGATGTATCGGGACCTTCTATCATTTTATCGAAAACGACATGAAATTCCAGGACTTCGGCTTTTAACGCGGCAGCGGCGAGGCAGGCAAACGTATCCCCGGAATGGTCGGAAAGGCCCGCAGGTACCTGATATCGTTTTTTTAGTTCGCTGATCACATTCAAACCCCATTGATGAGGCTGTGCAGGATAGGATGATGTGCACTGAAGAACTGAAAAACAGACATTCCGCGCCCTTAGAAAAGCCACGGTGTCGTCGAGCTCGTGCCATGAGCTCATGCCGGAAGACAGTATCACTTCCTTGCCCGTGGATGCAATTTTGTCCAGCATCAGGTAATTATCGATTTCTCCTGAACCGATTTTGAATTTAGATACATCCATTTCCTGTAAAACAGCCACAGCAGCTATTGAAAACGGGCTGACTATGAAATCCAAACCCACATTGTCGCAATGGACCTTTAGTCCGTGCCAATCATTGATTGAAAATTCCATTGTTTTCCAGTAGTCGGTTCGCGAGCCGCTGTAATTGGGAATGGGGGTTCTGAAACTTTCATGGATACTGCTCTCGGCATCAGCGATGTGCATTTGAAATTTGACTGCATCGACGCCCGCCTTCGCCAACGCATCGATGTAGCAATGTGCCAGCGCAACGCTTCCGGCGTGGGCCTGGCCCACCTCACCAATCAGGTAGAATTCTTTCTTTACAGGTGTCGGTATCATTTCGGTCATGAGTTATTGGAATAGTAACTGTATTGATAGGAATGCAGATGTTTCATGCCATTGACGACCAGATAGATGTCCGGAAGCTGCGATTCGACCACCATTTTTTGAATGTCAGCCAACTGGTGCCGGAACGTGAAATCCTGACGAATAATGTAAAGCGTCATGTCGGCTTGCCGGCCCAGAATACGGGCGTCGGACACGAGACCAATCGGAGGACTGTCGAGCAGGATGTAATCATAGCGGTCGCGAAACGTCCGGATCATCTCACCGATTTTCGATGAGAGAAGTAATTCACCGGGGTGGGGGTGCTGACGGCCCGAGGCCAGAAAATCAAAAGAGGAGGCGGGCCGGCTACGCTGTACAATGAGTTCTTTGTCGCCGGTTAGAAAATCCGTCAGCCCTATGCTGTCAAATTGGAGATTACGGGCTAGCGAAGGTTTTCGAAGGTCAAAATCGATGAGCAGTATCGTTTTACCCGCAAGGGCGAGCGAGCGGCTGAGGTGTGCAGCTACAAAGGATTTACCTTCTCCCGCCATTGCGGATGTAAGCAGAATGACTTTATGACGGCTGGATTCGGCCACAAACTGGATATTGGTCCGCAGCGTCCTGAATTGTTCTGCGATAAGACTCTTGCCTTCGGAACGGTACGGGTTACCTGACGTTCGCTGTTGCTGGCTGAGCTCTCCGATAATGACTGCGTCACATTCCTCCTGGATATCATCTTTGGAAGCCACCCGATCGTTGAAGACCTGCTTGCAATACAGCGCGATAAGAGGACAAGTAATTCCGATCAGGAAGGAGATCAGCATCGTGAGTGATTTGTCAGGTGTTATAGGCATTCGGCCGGCTTCGGGCTGATCTACGGTTCGGGCATTAGGAATATTGGAGGAGCGGGAAATTGCGGTTTCCATTCGTTTTTTAAGAAGAAACAGATATAATTCCTGTTGGATGCTTTGCTCGCGTGATCTGCTGAGCAATTGCTTTTCCTGTCCAGGAATCCGACTGATCTCGGCATTATATTCATTTCGGTAATCCCGAACCGACGCGATGCTGATAGCGAGTTCTTTCTGCTGATACCCGACGCCGGTAATAAGGTTGTTCCGGATCGTTTCGAGCTGACTGTCAATTGCTGTTATGTCCGGATGCTGGCTGGGTAAGGAGACCAGTTTACGAGCTTTTTGCACCTGCATTTCATTGTACTTTATCGCCAGGTCGACAAAACCACTTGCCTGTTGGTATAATGAGGATGGGATGACGCTTTCCGGGTGTTGAGAAAGATGGTCGGCCAATGCGACGATAATTTTAAGCCTCACCGTCAATTCCTTTTCTTCTGCTTCGTAGCGGCCGAAATTTTGCAATGCTTGCCGGCTGTCTTCCGCGATGTCAACGACCCGGTTTTTTCTTCGAAAGCTTTCAATCCCCGTCTCGACCTTTGCGAGCTGTGCTGAAATCTTTTCCAGATTGTTGTTGATAAATGTGATGGTGTTATCGGCTATTTTGTTTTTCTCGTCAATGCTTGCTTTTTGATAGTCCAGGATCAGCTGTTGAAGGATTGCTTTTCCTTTTGCAGGTAAAACGTCCCGGAGAGAGAGATTGACGAGACTTGCCGCTTTATTGGGTGCAGTGACGGTCAGGGCCTTTTCATATTCGTCGAGCACGTCCGCTTTCCTGGATGTGCTGAAAAAATAGTTGCAATCCGTCGCTGGTTTAAAATGGGTTTGGTTGATGACTGCCAATCCGTTTGCCAGGCGTAAAGTATCACCGAAATGACCATTGATACCGCCTTTTGCTGTTTCGAGCGTGAAGGTATCGTTGCTTCCTAAGGTCAGCCAGTGGGTCTCCGGAGTTTCGGAGGTTCTGCTGATAAATCTTAATGTAACGGGTGCTTTTTCGTAGAGTTCTGTTGTTTTCAACGTACCACTGGCGAAGCAGCGGGTTGTCAGTTGCAGGTCATCGATTACCTGGCTCAGCAGTGTACGGCTTTTCAGAATCTCGATTTCATTTTCAACACTGCTCGCCGCGGCTGGAAAACCAAGGCTTTCCAGCAGTGCAGCTTCCTGAAAATCGCTTCCTCTTGAATCATCCCGAACGAGTAGCGAAGCTGTGATAAGATAGTGCGGTGTTTTATACCGCAGGTACAGAAACCCCGAGAGTATCGACGCAAGGGATGAAAATGCAAACCAGTATTTGTAGATTTTAACGCTTTTCCAGAACGGGTTGCTAAGCCAGTCGTGTATTCTCCTGCTCTCGGGTATTTCGAACTTCTGTGTGTGCATGGGCGTACGGGACTAATCTTCGTACGGTTTAGACGCAGGATTGTAATTAAAGTAACGGAGTTTGTGAGATTTTTTTTCTTGATGCAAGCAAAAGCGCCCGTTTCAATGAAGAAACGGGCGCTTTTGAGTATTTGGGTTTCCTAAGAGTCGAAGTGAACTTTCACTTTTTTGAGGGCCGATGCCACGACTTGATGCATGTCGTAATAGCGGTACTCGGCCAACCTTCCTCCGAAGATTACATTTTTTTCGTCGGAAGCAAGCGCCTTGTATTGGTTAAAAACGGCCGTATTCTTGTCGTCGTTAACGGGATAGTAAGGTTCCGCACCTTTTACCCATTCCTGGGGATACTCGTGCGTGATGACCGTTTTCGGTTGCGTACCGAATTCGAAATGCTTGTGCTCTATGATCCGGGTAAAAGCTGTCTCTCCATCAGTGTAGTTGACAACTGCATTACCCTGGTAGTTTTCTGTATCCAGAAGTTGGTTTTCGAAACGAAGGCTACGATACTCCAACTGGCCAAAGCGGAACGCAAAGTATTCATCGATGGGTCCGGTATAAACGGTGGTTTCAGCCAATGCGGTCAGCGCTTCTCTTTCCTGGAAGAAATCGACGCCCAGTCTTACTTCCACATCTTTTAAAAGACCTTCGGTAAGCTTGTTGTAACCTCCGATCGGAATGCCCTGATAACGGTCATTAAAGTAATTATTATCGAAAGTAAA